>NZ_FXZM01000031.1 GCF_900169175.1 Brevibacterium jeotgali
AGCTTGTTCATGGTGATTCCCTTCGCTGTGGTGAGCGGCCCGTGTGGTTGTCCGAACCTTGTGATCTCTACTCTTCCGGCGGCCGCGCCCCTGCGACAGGGCCCGCGGGCCGCATGGTGTGCCCACCGCTGCGACGACTCGCCGGGGGCCGTGGAGGGCAGCTCAGCGGTCCAGGCGGATGGTGTACATCCTCTCGAAGGCGGACTCCTCCCAGCTCACCAGGACATTGCCGGTGTAGTACGCGCGGGCGGATCCCTTTGCGCTGGTGCACTGCAGCGTCCACGCCTCGATCATCCCGCCCGGCAGGGGAGCACACGTGAGTCCCGCCGGAGTGACGACCTGCGCGGTCGCGGACGAATCGCCGCCGATCGACGGCACGAACCTGCTGCCCTGGCGGCTGGACGTCTCCTTGCTCCTGTGCACGTCGACGGAGATCCTGTTCCCGTGTTCGGGGAGGTAGCGCGTGAGGGTGCCTCCGTCGTTCTTCGCGGCGTAGTCCGCGGCAGCGGGCATGGCCGCGGCCACGGACCCAGCCCAGAACGGCTCCGGAGGGGAGTACACGTGATCGAGCTGGAACTCCTCCTCGTCCTCGTCCTCGTCTCCCTCGTCCTCGTCGTCGGTCCGGTCGTTGTCGCCCGAATCGTCCGATGGCAGCTCCTGGGGGCTCGCCTTCTGCGCACGCAGCCAGGCCTCGATCCATGTGGAGCGCGCGGTCTCTGCTGCGGACGTCGCAGCGGCATCAGCGCCCTTCTGCGTGCTGGACCGCAGATCCACCGCTTCCGCGAAGACCATGAAGGCGAACGTCGCGGCGATCACGACGACCGTTGTGAGGAGCACACCGATCGCCACCTGTCCGGTCTCACCGTCCTCGCGGGTCCGCTGCCGCAGCTGACCGACATGTACGCGCAGAGTTCTCACCAGTCATCCCTTCGTGTCGTCGCAGCACGGCGCCGGGGCGCGGTGCGGTCTCCTCCACCTTCGCGGGCGTCGCGTCGCGCGGACAGGGCACTCGGGCCTATGTTCGGCACCCTCACCGCGGGAGGGCGACGGTGCGCAGCCAGATGCTCACGGCCTCGGCCCGGGATGCGACGCTCAACTTCGCGAAGATGTGGTTGACGTGGTTCTTCACCGTCTTCTCGCTGAGGAAGAGGGAGTCCGCGATGACGCGGTTCGTGAGCCCCTCCGCGATGAGCTCCATGATCTCGCGCTCCCGCGCAGACAGACTGTACGGTGCCAGACCGCCCGTGCCCGTGGCGGCGTGGGCGCTCACGCGGCCCGTCGCGGTCTCCGGTCCGGGACTGCCGGTGGTGCTCGTGATCGGCGGGTCGTCGACGTGTTCCGCGATCGTGGGCGACGGAACCGGCGCGGCTGCGGTCGCACTGCCGGCCCGGTGTCCTGCGTGCAGCGCCCGTCGGTCGGCGAGGAGCGCTCCGGCCGCGGTCTGCGACACCAGGAGCGAGCCGCCGATGACAGACCGCAGGTTGTGAACGAGGTTGTCGACCTCCAGCTCGCTGTAGACGACGTAGCCCCGGGCCCCGGCGTCCAGCGCGGCCTGGATGACCTCCGCCTCCTCACTGTGGGTGAGCATGACGACGGTGCTGGTCCGGGACAGTTCCCGGGCCGCCACGATCCCGTCCGTCCCGGGCATCCGCACATCCAGGAGGCAGACGTCCGGAGACGTCTCGCGCGCCTTCTCCATCGCCTCCGCGCCGTCCGAGGCAGTCGCGACGAGTTCGAAGCCGTCGAGCGACTCGATGATGTGCTCGAGTCCTACGCGGACGACGGAGTTGTCGTCCGCGATGAGGATGCGCAGCGTCTCAGCCATGCTGTTCTGCTCCTTCCAAAGGTGCTGTGATGGTGATGGTGGTGCCCGCTCCGGGCTTCGATTCGATGCCGACCCGCCCGTTGATCGCGGCGGCCCGCTCCTTCATACCGGTGAGCCCGTAGTGGCCCACCCCGTCGGACGACTCGCGGTGGCGCATCCCCGTCCCCTCGTCGGCGACGGTCGCGACGATCCATCCGGGGAGTGTGCGCACGGTGACGTCCACGGTGTCGACCCTCGCGTGCTTCGCCGCGTTGATGACCGCCTCCTCCGTGATCTTCCGGACGACGTAGACGGCGGGATCCGAGACGAAGGCGCTCTGGTCGCTGATGTCGCTGCGGACGTGGATCCCATAGAGCGTCCCGACCTCCGCCAGTGAGCTGCGCAGCGATTCTGCGACGCACGCGCCGGACCCCTCGCGCAGGTCGGTGAGGATGGCCCGCGACTGATCGACCGCATCGTTCGCGGCCGCACTGATCCGACTCGCGGTCTCCGTCGACTCCGGGTGCCTGAGCCGCAGAGCGGCCGCCTGCAGCCCGATGCCCACGAGGGTCTTGGTGAGGGAATCGTGGAGTTCGCGCGCCAAGCGCGAGCGCTCCTCACCCAGGGCCGCGTCCCGCGCGTTCCGCGCCGCGACTTCCAGCGCCGAATCGACACGCCACTGCAGTGTCCGAAGCGTCGCGCCCATGTGGACGCACACCAGCACTGTGATGATCGTGGCCGAGACGGACACCGCCCCGATCCCGATCGGTGCCTGTGCGAGGTCCGCCTGGACGATCGACTCCGCCAGGAACGCGGAGATGATGAGCGTGGAGAGGATCGTGCGAGCCCCGGGAGCGAACAGCATGCCCACGAGCAGTGCCCCGCAGAACAGGTAGGCGACGTAGGGGGAGTCCACTCCCGCAGCGGCGATGAGACCGGTGGAGAGGCCCACATCGACGATCACGGTGGCGGGATGGCGCATGATGAACGGGACGACTCTGGACCACGCGAGGATGAGCACGAGGCTCACCCCGGTCGTCGTGGAGACGATGGTGATCTGGAACGCGGTGGGAGCCTGGTCGCTCCACGCGAGGACGACCGGCAGGCTGCACAGGAGTCGCATGAAGAGGACGACCTTCCCCGCCTGCATGAGGACTTGGCCGGGTGCCCACGTCATTGCCGGAGGTTCCCGAACAGCTGGCCGAAGTCGATGTCGACGGCGAAGAACATCCCCACTCCGATGAGGATCATCGTGGCCGGCACCATCACGAGGGACACGACCGCGGAGATCTTCGGATTGGCGCGCGCCGCCTTCTGCCGCGCGCGCTGTGCCGTCACACGCCGCATGTCGAGCGCTATCTGGTTGAGGGCGTCGGTGAGGGGCGACCCCAGCTCCTCCGACTGGAGGAGCGCGGTGATGAAGGATTCGAGGGATTCCGACGTCGTGCGCCTGCGCAGGTCCTCGAAGGCCTCTGTCCGCGACTGGCCCACGTCCATCTGTCGCAGCGTGAGGAGCATCTCCTCCGACAGCGGCCCATCGGACCGTTCGATGACCCTCTCCAGCGCTCCGCGGAACGAGAGCCCGGCGGACACGGTGACGGCCAGGACGTCCAGGAAGTCCGGCAGCTCGTCCTCGATCTCCTCCTGGCGCTCCGACGCCTTGGACCACAGCGCGATGTCCGGGATCAAGAAGAGGGCGAGGATGAAGGCGACGCCGGCGACCCAGAAGTTGAGGTACAGGCAGATGAGCAGCGTGGGCACCGCGCCCAGGATCACGAGCTTCGACTTCATCGTCATGAACTGCGCGAAGTCCGCGTAGTCGGCGCGCCCGGATTCGATGATCTTCCGGGTCATGAAGCGGCGATACGCGTCGCCCATCAGCGGACCGAGTTCACGCGCGAGCGACTGTGCCATGCGCCCGATCGGCCCCACGTCCGTCTTCTTGGCCTGCACGGACCGGTGGATCAGGCCACGATCCTGAGCGGTCAGTGCATCCAGGGGATCCGCACGCAGGAGCCGCACGCCATGCACACCGGCGAAGGCGACGGCGAGTGCTCCGAGTCCGAACGCGAATGCGATCACAGCTTCACCCTCGTCATCCGGTTGATGAGGACGATCCCCACCGCGTATCCCACTCCCGCGATCAGCAGTGCGAGCTGGCCGACGACGGTCGATGTCATGCTGTGGAGCACCTGGTCGTTCATGAACATGAGCAGGCAGAGGAGGACGATGCCCATCCCGGCGACCATGTATCCGGTGTAGCTGGACTCCGCGACGAGGGTGCGGACCTCTCGAGCAGTCTCCTTCCGCTCCTCCAGCGTGAACGACAGGTCGCGCAGCGCCGTGATGAGGGAACCTCCGGAGCGATGGGAGATGACGAGGGTGGAGACGAGGACACTCAGGTCGCGCCCCGGGATCCGCTCCTGCAGGCGTTCGAACGCGGCGTCCAAGGGCGTCCCGAGGTCCAGCTCCCGCGACATGTGCGCGATCTCGCGGCCTGCGGGGTCCGCCAGTTCGTCACCGGCGATCGCGAGCGCGGTCTGCACGGACAGCCCCGCACCGGTCGTCGATGCGAGGATGCGGCCGAACTCCGGCAGCTGCGCGATGATCTGCTCGCGCTGACGCTGGTAGACCTGACTTGGCTCACGTCTGCGGGTTGGCGCGTTCCGTAGCTCTGTGACCTGGGGTGATGTTGGGCCTGGGGGTGTGTTTCACGCACTAATCGGGGTGCTCTAGGCTCGTCGGGTGGCGTTCATCAG
>NZ_FXZM01000020.1 GCF_900169175.1 Brevibacterium jeotgali
CAATGGCCGACTCGAGCATCTGCGCGGGATCGCGCTTGGGTTCCGGAACCTGAGGCACTACATCGCCAGGAGTCTGCTCGAAGCCGGCGGCTTCAGACCTCGACTACACCCTCGTTCGTGAAGAGCCCGTAATGGTCGTCGGCACGGGCGACATAGTTGGGGATGAAACCTGCCGCCTGGGTGGCGCGGTCGATGACCGCACCGGTCGGACTCCCGAGGATGGCGAGATCGACCATCGGCTCTCCTGCCAACTGAGCAACCGCCACCTCATTCTGCTCGACCAAGGGATGATCGAGTGGAAGAACGATCATGTAGTCGTCATCTATCAGCACTTCACGCTGGTAGCCCGGCACTTCTGCAGGTCCGGTATGCCCGGGTTCGTTGGTGATATCGACATCGCCGAACCGCCGTTCGGCACCCAGTAGGGGCTCGTTGGTCATGATTGTGAGTCGCAGCGGTAAGTGGCGTGGTTTTTGCAGCGCTTAGTGGCCGATGAGAAGGGCCTGACGCGCGGCTTCAACAACCTCGGGTGTCAGCACATCGAGGTCGTTCACTGTTTGCACGCGTTCGATCTGGGTGAGTAGTCGGTCGACGAGGCGGAAGTTGCCGGCAGTGATCCTGACGATGGTCGCGATGGCGGTCGCGTGGGCGACGCCGCCGTCCGCTGCGTCGCCTGCCGCGGGGAGCCGTCTGGCCAGGACTGCAGTGAGTTCGTCCGGGGACAGGTGGCGGTACTCGTGGGCGAAGCCGATGCGACTGTAGAGCTGCGGGTAGCGAGCGAGGCGCTTCTCAATCCCGGGCATCCCGATGAGGATGACGCCCATGTGGTGATGGTCGAAGTAGTCGCGAACTTGCTCAAGGCCGGTGGCCTTGAGGCGGTCAGCTTCATCGATGATGAGCAGCTCGGTGCGCCCGCTGGAGCGGGACTCGGTATGGACGTAGGGGTCCACGACGCCATGTTCGGCGAAATCCACGGCAAATGAGATGCGTTGGCAAGCACGCGGCAGCCCCCGGTCGATCTGACGCGGCGTCGTGGCGACAGTGGGTGTGAAGAACGCGGTGCGGGCATCGAGCACCCGTTCCGGTACGGGGCCGAGGGTGTCGGTGAAGATGGAGTCCCATTGTTCCCAGTCATCGGCACCGGCGTAGTGCCGGGCAGAGAGAGTCTTGCCTACCCCAGGTGGTCCCCAGCACAGGCCGATATAGCGGTGGGTGCGAACGGCGTCGGCGAACTCGACGAAGCGTCGATGTTCATGAGTCGTCTGGAACGGTGGCAAATCGGGCCGTGGCGGGGCGCTGGCGTTGACCTCGCCGAAGTCGCCGAGAAGGAATCGGCGTCCGTCATCCCCCTTTTTGCGGAGACTATGTTCGGAGTCAGTCGGTGGCATAGAGACGCAACCCATGTCGTGGTGGGACTTCGTCGACGCTGACCGGTTCCGCCTCGGGAGTCTCAGGCAGGACGTACCGGGTATCGGTGGGCAGCGCGTCGGCGAGACTGCGGCGGTGGCGCAACTGTCGCTTGAGGTCGCGGCGTCGTTGCGACCGGGCAGCCTGTAGCTCCCGCAGCGAGATGGACTCGGCGGCGAGTTCGGGAGCGATCGCCCGGCAGAGGAACCCGTCGTTGAAGTAGACGCGGATCTCGCCGACGTCGCGCGGGTTGAACCGGACGGTGACATGTTCGCCGACGTAGGCGGCCAGCACTGGGGACACGTACCGGGTGGAGGCGAATTGGATCCCGTCGCGTTGGACCTTCCGCGTGGTCGCTGCAGTCAGCAGGAGGAGGTCCAGGTCCTCGGGGCGGGCCGGGGCCCGCGGGATAAATCCGGAGGCTCCCCAATGGTCGGCGGGCGCTTCACTGGTTTCGGAGTGAGGGCGCTGGTGGTACTCGGTGACGATGAACTGTTCCAGGATCGCGTCGAGCTGTTCAAGACTCAGCGTCGGATCCGTGAGGGGCTCGCCGTTCGTTCCGTGGGGGATATGCCCGGGTAGATGTGGCAGGAGCTCGGTGGTGAGGGATCCGTAGAACCGTTCGATCTTCCCGCGCCCCTGCGGGATGCCGATTCGGGAGTGGACGAGCTGGATCCGCGTGTCCAGACAGACGCGCTCGAGACGGGCGGAAGTGAAGTCCGCTCCGTGATCGGAGTAGAGCACATCGGGCAGACCGCAGACGGGCCAGGCAGGATTCGTCTTGTGGTGGACGGCTTGATGCAGAGCCAACGCTGTCTGCTCGGCCGTCGGGGCGCCGAGAAAGAGGGTGTAGCCGGCGACGGCTCGGGAGTAGTCATCGAGCAAGACGGTTAACCACGGCCGGGCCGGGGTGCCGGACGGGTCGAGGACCGCGACGTCGAGGAGCGTGTGATCTGCCTGCCACTGCTCGTTCGGGCCCGCTGCGGTGCGGCGGAGAATCAATTCGAACTGGTCTCGGTACGCGGCATCGCCGTGCTGGGCGAGTGTGCGCAGGCCCGGATCGATGGCAGCGATGATCGCCCGGACGCTGGAATAGCTTGGGGCAGTCAGTCCTCGATCGCTGGCGATGTCGCCCACGCGACGATGGATGAACGCAGCTGTGGGCTCGGGGCAGCGAAGTGCCAGTGCTTCGATCATCTCCACAAGCTCGGACGGGATGCGCCGCCTCCCGCGATCGGTGCGGCGCTGACGTTGCAGGCCACGAGATGTCGGGTCCGCGCGGTGCTGCGCAGACCACCGGGTAAGTGTCCGCACCGGGACGCCGGATTCCGCGGCGATCTGTGTCCATGGGACACCGTCCTCGTGCTGGCGCAGCAGCATCGCCTTATCCTGCGGTCTCAGCTGCGCCATCGCGATCACCTGCGTGGTTTCACGACTCGGGGCCCGGGTCGGCCGCGGTCACCGGTCCGGCTGTCACCGATTCAGCAGGCCGCGGTGGCAGGTGGCGGTACAGGCTGGTGCGCGTGATGCCGGTCTTGGCCACGATCTCGGCCATGGTGTGCCCGGTCGCGCGCAGGTGGTCCGCGTAGGCCAGCTTGTCCGGATCCACCACGGAGGGCCGCCCGACACGTCGGCCTTTTGCGGTCGCTACCGCTCGGGCGTGGGCGGCACGTTCGAGGGTGTAGGTGCGTTCCATCTGTCCGAACAGCGCCAGCAGCACTACGGACAGTTGGGCCATCGGGTCCTCGGGGTTTGACGAGTCCACCCTGATGGGGTCGGCGAGGTTACGCACCCCGATGTTGCGTTCGGAGAGGTCATGGATCAGGTTCAGCGTGTCGCGCACCGTGCGCCCAAGCCGGTCCAGGGTGTGCACCACGATTACGTCGCCGTCGCGGGCGTATTCCAGAACTGCGCGCAGGCCGGGGCGGTCAACCGTAGATCCGGACTTCTTGTCCACGTAGATTCGTTCGGCTGCGATGCCGGTCTGGCGCAGAGCATCGATCTGCCGATCCAGGTCTTGCTTGACCGTCGAAACCCGCGCGTAGCCTAACTCCATGGATCAAGCGTACCAAAAGCAGAATCTGTACGGAATAGTTGGGACATCAATCTGGGCCGTACTTGTGGGACGAGAATTGCTGGGCAGTGCCGATCGATCCGGATGCTCGTGTTCGGTGTCCCAGAACCAAGGAACTGGGACGGTCGCTGCTAGTCAACGGTCGGCGGCGCGGAAGTCGGTCGCGGACTTTGACGCCGTGAGGCCCGCCCAGGGCGTGCCGTATGGCGCCCCGCCGCGGGACCGGCCACCGGACGGGTCATACGGGATGCCCCTAGAGGCGTGCCGCCGTTCATCCAAGTCGGCTCCTGGTGTTTCCGGTGGGGGTTCCCCTTACGGGCATGCGATCTGGGCTGACGCCTGTGACCGAGTGTTCAGTGCGCGCTGTATAGTTCAGCCCATGCTGACTATTGCTTCGCGTCTCGACGTGATGAACCGCCTGGGTCGTGCACTGGCCGACCCCACTCGATCCCGGATCATCTTGACCCTGCTCGACCATCCCGCTTACCCGGCGGAACTGGCCCGAGATCTGGACCTGACACGCCCGAACGTGTCCAACCACCTGGCATGCCTGCGCGATTGCGGGATCGTCGTCTCCGAGCCCGAGGGTCGTCGGACACGATATGAGATCGCCGATTCGCACCTGGCGCAGGCGCTGACGGCACTGGTCGATGCCACCCTGGCAGTGGACGAAGACGCCCCGTGCATCGATCCCGCCTGCTCGCTTCCCGGATGCGACGCAGCTGGGGAGGGCGCATGATCCTCACCTCGGTCTTGCAGGCGATGGGCCTGTTCGCAGCGACCAACATCGACGACATCATCGTGCTCTCCCTCTTCTTCGCGCGAGGGGCAGGCCAGCGCGGCACTACCGCCCGCATTCTGGCCGGCCAGTACCTCGGATTCGCCGGCATCCTCGGTGCCGCGGTCCTGGTGACCATCGGTGCCGGAGCATTCCTGCCCTCGGCAGCCATCCCGTACTTCGGTCTCATCCCTCTGGGCCTCGGCCTCTGGGCCGTATGGCAGGCCTGGCGCGGAGACGATGACGACGATGACGACGAGGCCAAGGTTGCCGGCAAGAAGGTCGGCGTGTGGACAGTCGCAGGCGTCACCCTTGCCAACGGCGGCGACAACATCGGCGTCTACACCCCTGTCTTCCTCAGCGTGGAACCTCTCGCAGTAGTCGCCTACTGCATCGTCTTCCTCGCGCTCGTCGCGGTCCTGGTGGCCCTGGCAAAGTTCGTCGCCACCCGCCCCCCGATCGCCGAAGTGCTCGAACGCTGGGAGCACATCCTCTTCCCCATCGTTCTCATCGGCCTCGGCATCGTGATCCTCGTCAGCGGCGGAGCCTTCGGACTCTGACGTAGCGGCAGCGATCCAAACGGCCCCGACCGGGCGCACCCCTCTCGGTTCAGACCGCGACACCTACCTGCAGCCAGTCCTGCGTGATCGCGGCAACAAGACCGCCACGGAGCGCTGCAAAAACCCCGCCACCAAGCGAACGAAGCCACAACCAGATGATACGAAAATCGGCAGAACATGGATCAGAAACGACCGTTAAAGACACTTGCTTGTTAGCTGTGTGCTCATCCTGATCATCGGCGGCAGTCGGACTGTCAGGCGAAGAGTCACAAGCTCGATGCATGCTCATGGCCAACTGTCATTAGAGGTATACCCATAGCTCGGATGCCTGCTGTTGGGTCGACAGCATCGATGCCACAGGCGTTCGTTGACGTGACATGCAGCGCGTTCTGGCGCCCGGGTGTCGGTGAGCGGGTTCTGCTCCCGCCTTTCGGCCAGCCTAGCCATTGACACTTATACCCCCTATGGGTATATCGTTTGATCGAATACCTGTAGGGGGTATACGTCAAGTGAAGGGATGATCATGGAACAGCGCGGTTACCAGGTAGTGGGCATGACGTGCGGGCACTGCGAGATGTCGGTGCGTGAAGAGGTCGAGCAGATTGTCGGCGTGGAAGGGATCGAGGTCAGTGCCGAGACGGGCAAGCTCGTGGTGAACACGCTGCCGTCGGTCGAGGATACGGCCGTGTTGGCCGCTGTGCGGGAGGCCGGATACCAAGCGGAGCGGGTCTGATGAAGGTTTCCGTTCGCCTCGGTGTGTACGGCGCGGGCCTGGTGGTGGTCTTCGCGGCCTCTGCCGCTGTCGCCGGCGCCGTGGTCCCCGAAGAGGCGGTGGAGTCGTGGACTCAGCAGGTCGACGACGTCGGCCACGACGACACCCATGACTGATCGTGATCCGCGCCTGAGGCGCGGGAAGGAAGTTCTGACCATGTCTGCACCTGCGGCCCAGCAGCAGCCAGAGGCCATGCCCATCGAGCTCATGATCGGCGGTATGACCTGCGCTTCGTGCGCGATGCGCGTGGAGAAGAAACTCAACAAGCTCGACGGAGTGTCTGCCACAGTGAACTACGCCACTGAGAAGGCGCGGGTCGATGCCCCGGCCGGAACAGATGTGGCAACACTGATCGCGGAGGTCGAGAAGACCGGATATTCCGCGGTTCTCCCACCGGCCGAGGATGCTGAGGCTGGCCAAGCTGAGGCTGGTGAGGAGCCGGATGCGGAGCTGGTCTCGCTGCGCCAGCGGCTGATCGGCTCGGTGGTGCTCTCAGTGCCGATCATCGCGATGGCGATGATCCCGGCGCTACAGTTCACCTACTGGCAATGGGCCTCCCTCGCCTTGGCCGGGCCGGTGATTGTGTGGGCGGCCTGGCCGTTCCACAAGGCGGCATGGACCAATCTGCGTCACGGCGCGGCAACGATGGACACGTTGGTCTCGGTGGGCACGACCGCGGCGTTTCTGTGGTCGTTGTACGCCTTGTTCTTCGGCACCGCCGGGGTACCGGGGATGACGCATCCGTTCGAGCTGACCGTTGCACCCAGTGATGGCGCCGCCAACATCTATCTTGAGGTTGCCGCAGGAGTGACGATGTTCATCCTGCTGGGCCGCTATTTCGAGAAGCGGTCCAAGCGGCAGGCCGGTGCAGCGCTACGCGCCCTGCTCGAAATGGGAGCCAAAGACGTCGCCGTGCTGCGCAACGGCATCGAGACACGCATCCCGACCTCCGAGCTGGCAGTAGGCGACGAGTTCGTCGTCCGCCCCGGAGAGAAGATCGCCACCGACGGGGTAATCACCGCCGGCACCTCGGCAGTGGATGCCTCAATGCTTACCGGTGAGTCGGTGCCTGTCGAGGTCACCGAATCAGACCCGGTCACCGGTGCCACCGTCAACGCCGGCGGCCGTCTCGTGGTGCGAGCGACCCGGGTCGGTGGAGACACACAGCTGGCGCAGATGGCCAGAATGGTCGAGGATGCCCAGTCTGGCAAGGCCGAGGTCCAGCGCCTGGCTGACAAAGTCTCGGGCATCTTCGTGCCCGTCGCGATCGCGATTGCCGTCGCCGCCCTGGGTGCGTGGATCGGTGCCGGCTTCCCCTTAAGCGCCGCATTCACCGCCGCGGTGGCGGTGCTGATCATTGCCTGCCCCTGCGCGCTGGGACTGGCCACCCCCACCGCGCTGCTCGTGGGTACCGGACGTGGCGCTCAGCTGGGCATCCTCATCAAGGGTCCAGAGGTCCTAGAATCCACCCGCAAGGTCGACACCGTGGTGCTGGACAAGACCGGCACCGTGACGACCGGCAAGATGACCCTCGCTGAGGTCATCCCTGCTGCCGGCGTCGACCGCACCGAGCTGCTGCGGCTGGCCGGCGCACTGGAGAACGCCTCCGAACATCCGATCGCCCAGGCCATCGCCAAGGGCGCCACCCAAGAAGTCGGCGACCTGCCCGACCCAGAGGATTTCACCAATGTCGAAGGCAAGGGCGTCCACGGGATCGTCGACGGTCGCGGCGTCGTCGTGGGCCGGGAATCACTGCTAGCTGATTGGTCGCAACACCTCAACCCAGACCTGGCCGAGGCCAAGGCCCGCGCCGAAGCGCAGGGTAAGACCGCCGTCGCCGTCGGCTGGGACGGACACGCCCGCGGTGTGCTGGTCGTAGCCGACACCGTCAAGCCCACCAGCACCGAAGCCATCCGCCGACTCAAGAGCCTCGGCCTGACGCCCGTGCTGCTGACCGGCGACAACCAGACCGTCGCCGAGCAGATCGCCGTCGAGGTGGGCATCGAGAACGTCATCGCTGAAGTCCTGCCCAAGGACAAGGTCGACGTCATCTCCCAGCTACAGACCGAGGGCAAAGTCGTGGCAATGGTCGGCGACGGCGTCAACGACGCTCCTGCCCTCGCGCAGGCCGACCTCGGTCTGGCGATGGGTACCGGCACCGACGTCGCGATCGAAGCAGCCGACATCACCCTGGTCCGCGGGGACCTCCGCAGTGCAGCTGACGCGATCCGCCTCTCGCGCAGGACACTGGGCACGATCAAGACCAACCTGTTCTGGGCCTTCGCCTACAACACCGCGGCAATCCCACTGGCCGCGTTCGGTCTGCTCAACCCCATGCTCGCCGGCGCGGCAATGGCCTTCTCCAGCGTCTTCGTCGTCGGCAACAGTCTGCGCCTGCGCTCCTTCACGAGCCAGGCCGACCAGCCAGCCGCACCGACACCCACACCGGGTAACCGCGCGCTTCAGCACGCCACAGCCTGACCACATCTCAGACAAAGGAAACGGAACCCGCCATGACCAACACCCACGCCACCTCCAGCTGCTGCCACACCCCCGCTCCTGAGGGGCACACCGACCTCCTCGCGACCACCGCCCCCACCAGTGACCACGCCACCGAGTGTCCCGTGATGCCCGGCACCGTGGTGAACAAGGCCACCGCCGAGGCTGCCGGCCTGTTCCGCGACTACGAGGGGCAGCGATACTGGCTGTGCTGCGCAGGCTGCGGCCCACGCTTCGATGCCGATCCCGCCACGTACGCCCGTGCCGCCGACTGACCTTGCATCCCTGCCAAATTATTCGATCTGCGGTCCCGGACCGAACATGCCGGTCGGGACCGCAGGCCACATCACTCAGGAGTCCACGATGACCACTGCACCTCAGGCCCCAACCGATCCCGAAAGCGTCACGGAACCTGAGGGTTCTGACTGCCAGAGCACCCACCACGGCTACATCTCCGACAAAGACCGCTACCTCGCCCGGCTTAAACGCATCGAGGGCCAAGCCCGCGGCATCCACCGCATGGTCGACGAGGAGAAGTACTGCATCGATGTCCTCACCCAGATCAGCGCCTTAACCAGCGCGCTCCAAGGAGTGGCGCTGGGGCTGCTCGACGACCACCTCAAGCACTGCGTCGTCGACGCGGCGAAAACGGGCGGCCAGACCGCCGAGGACAAGATCAAGGAAGCCTCCGAGGCCATTGCCCGGCTCGTCCGCTCCTGAATGACAGCGACCCGCACCATATGTTCCTCGGTGTCGAAGGAGCTGTGTAGCCCACCACTGACCACCCAGCGTGTCCCGAACGATGCGCCTGCGGCACTCCCTTGCGACTAGCGGGAGCACCCACGAAGGAGAAACCCAGTATGAGTTCCCAGCATCCACAAGCTGATCACGAGATGGACCATCACCACGCCGAACACGAGGGTCACGGGCACGAAGGCCAGCACCACGCAGGTCACGAAGCACACGGTGGCCATGCAGGACACGGGCACGGCGATCATGGAGACCATGTCGGCCAGTTCCGGCGACTGTTCTGGATCATGCTGATCCTGGCAATCCCCGTGGTGGGGCTCAACCCGATGTTTGCCCATCTGGTCGGCTACCCACTCCCCGACGCCGCATGGGTGTGGTGGGTCTCCCCCGTCCTGGGGACGATCATCTACTTCTGGGGTGGTCAGCCGTTCCTGACCGGCGCCATTTCAGAGATCCGTTCTCGTCAGCCCGGGATGATGCTCCTGATCGGGTTGGGCATCACGGTGGCTTTCATCGCCTCCTGGGGAGCGACCCTGGGCCTCCTCGATCACGAGCTGAATTTCTGGTGGGAGCTGGCCCTGTTGGTGGTGATCATGCTGCTGGGTCACTGGATCGAGATGCGGTCCCTGGCCCAGACCACCTCAGCACTGGACTCCTTGGCAGCCCTGTTGCCCGATGAGGCCGAGAAAATCGACGGCGATGACATCATCAAGGTCGCCCCGGCTGCTCTAACTGTCGGCGACGTGGTGATCGTGCGTCCCGGTTCTTCGGTGCCGGCCGATGGCAGGATCATCGACGGTAGTGCTTCCATGGACGAGTCGATGGTCACCGGCGAGTCCAAGACGGTGCGCCGCGAGACCGGAGAACAGATTGTGGCAGGCACGGTCGCCACCGACTCCGGGCTGCGCGTGGAAGTCACCGCCATCGGTGATGACACGGCCCTCGCGGGTATCCAGAAACTGGTCTCTGATGCCCAGGCGTCTTCGTCTCGCGCACAGAGGATTGCCGACACCGCCGCGGCCTGGTTGTTCTGGTTCGCCTTGGGCGCTGCCCTGATCACCGCCGTCACCTGGTCGTTGCTCGGCATGCCGGATGCCTCCGTCGTGCGCACCATCACTGTGCTGGTCATCGCCTGCCCCCACGCCTTGGGGCTGGCGATTCCACTGGTGGTGTCCATCGCCACCGAGCGCGCCGCCCGCGGTGGCGTCCTGATCAAAGACCGCCTCGCACTGGAATCCATGCGCACCGTCGACTCGGTGCTCTTCGACAAGACCGGCACCCTGACCAAGGGCGAGCCCACCGTGACCGGTGTGCACCCCGTCGGAGAACACCACGAAGACGATGTGCTGGCCTTGGCCGCCGCTGCTGAGTCCGACAGCGAGCATCCACTGGCCCGCGCGATCCTCGCAGCTGCCAGCACGCGCGATCTCGACGTGTCGAAGGCGACAGATTTCTCCTCTTCTCCTGCCGTCGGCGTCAAAGCCAGCGTGGAGGGGACTGTGATCGAAGTCGGCGGCCCCTACCTCCTGGAACAACGGGATCAGGCCGAGCTTTCAATCGCCGATCAGTGGCGCGACGAAGGTGCGATCATCCTGCACGTCCTCGCTGAGGGGAAGGTCATCGGGGCGCTGCGGTTAGCTGATGAGATCCGGCCCGAGTCTCGGGACGCCGTCGATGCTCTGCACGCCCATGATGTGCAAGTCGTGATGATCACCGGCGATGCCCAGGCTGTAGCCGACACCGTCGCCAAAGAACTGGGAATCGACCGGGTCTTCGCCGGGGTCCGTCCCGAAGACAAGGCAGCCAAGGTCGCGGCACTCCAGGCCGAGGGCAAGAAGGTCGCGATGGTCGGTGATGGCGTCAATGACGCCCCGGCCCTGGCTCAGTCCGATGTGGGCATCGCCATCGGTGCGGGCACCGATGTTGCCATCGGCTCAGCCGGAGTCATCCTCGCCAGTTCCGATCCGCGCTCGGTGCTGTCCGTCTTCGAGCTCTCCCGGGCGGCATACCGGAAGATGAAGCAGAACCTCTGGTGGGCCGCCGGCTACAACCTCGCCGCCGTCCCGTTGGCCGCCGGTGTGCTCGCACCGATTGGATTCGTGCTGCCGATGAGCATCGGAGCAATCTTGATGTCCGCCTCCACCGTCGTCGTCGCGCTCAACGCCCAGCTGCTGCGTCGGCTCGACCTCACTCCCGAAGCGAGCACCGACAGAATCCTCGACCGCTCCTCAACCCCGGCCCGCTCCTAACAGCAGAGAAGGCCGCAGTCGCGCGGCCCGCACCTGACGCTTCTTTACACAATCTTCAAGGCAGGTTGGGTTCTACTCGCGTCGCGACAGGGCTAGCGTCGGGAGTATGGTGCCGGGTCCGCCGGTTCACCTGAAGACGTGAAAGGTGAGAATCGTGTCGCATGTGAGTTCGATGATCGAGACCTATCCGAAGGACCTGGGCGAGGTGGACACGGACAAGCTCGCTGCCTGTATCGCGGCCTGCTTCGAGTGCGCGCAGACCTGCACCGCGTGTGCCGATGCGTGTCTGGCAGAAGACATGGTTGCTGAGCTGACGTCCTGCATCCGCACGAACCAGGACTGCGCCGACATCTGTCTTGCGACGGGGAAGGTGCTCTCGCGGCTGACGCGGGCCGATCCTGCTGTGATCAGGTCGGTGCTGGAGACGTGCCAGACGGTGTGCGAGACCTGTGCTGAGGAATGTGAACAGCACGCGCAGATGCACGAACATTGCCGGATCTGCGCTGAGGCATGCCGCCGGTGCGCACAGGCCTGCGCTGACCTGCTGAAGTCTCTGCCCTGACCGCGGCAGACCTCAACCGCCCCCGCACAACAACGGCGGGCTCTCACCCACCATGGTGGATGAGAGCCCGCCGTTGTGATCAGACTTTGGTCGAGCAGCGCTTCCGCTTCCGTCCCTTACCCATCGCTATTTGCTGCCGTCCTCGACGACGTGCCCTTCGCTGATCCCGGCATCCTGACTTGGCTCATTTCGTTAGTGCGTGGGCTCTCCGGTCCGGATGGCTTCGAGGACGCGGGTCAGGTCCTCGGAGACGTGGGGTGGGAAGGTCTGCGTAGTGCCGTTGATCGCGAGGGTTGCGGA
>NZ_FXZM01000041.1 GCF_900169175.1 Brevibacterium jeotgali
CGGTAGGGAAACGCCCGGTCCCATTCCGAACCCGGAAGCTAAGCCTGCCAGCGCTGATGGTACTGCACTCGATAGGGTGTGGGAGAGTAAGACACCGCCGCAATTCTTTTTAGGGGTTAGAGCCCGAAGGTTTGAGCATTGCTCACCTTCGGGCTCTTCCTCATTCACCCCCGGGGGGGGTGTCGATTCCCGAACAGAGGTGCGCATTCCCACACAGGAGTGTTGACGCCCGAACACCCAGGGTATGGATTCCCGGTCGCGCCCGGTGAGCAGGTGTGTATTCGGGCGAGGGTGGCCCTGCGTGTGATGCCGGGAACCCGGTGGACCTCCGCAGCAGGGGCTGTACATCCCGGCCTCGTGGTGCGAACATAAACGCAGCGCATGCGCAATTCCTTCTCGCTATTCAGAACTGCGCGCTCGATCCTTGTGTCACCTATATAGTTCTCACCATGAGTCTTCACCCTGCCCTCCAGCCCATGTACGACACTGTCCTGCACAGGAACCCTGGGGAGTCCGAATTCCACCAGGCCGTGCTCGAGGTGTTCTACAGCCTGGGCGCCGTGGCGGACCGCCATCCCGACCTCGTGGAGTCGGGCGTGATCGAGCGCCTCTGCGAGCCTGAACGGCAGATCATCTTCCGGGTGCCGTGGACGGATGATCACGGCAAGGCCCAGATCAACCGCGCGTTCCGCGTCGAGTACAACTCGGCCCTGGGGCCGTACAAGGGCGGTCTGCGCTTCCACCCGACCGTCTACCTCGGCATCGTGAAGTTCCTCGGCTTCGAGCAGATCTTCAAGAATGCTCTGACCGGTATGCCGATCGGTGGTGGCAAGGGCGGATCGGACTTCGACCCCAAGGGCAAGAGCGACGTCGAGATCATGCGCTTCTGTCAGTCGTTCATGACGGAGATGTATCGGCACCTCGGCGAGCACACGGACGTCCCAGCCGGCGACGTGGGTGTCGGCAGCCGCGAGGTGGGCTTCCTGTTCGGGCAGTACAAGAGGATCACGAACCGGTTCGAAGCGGGAGTGCTCACCGGCAAGGGCCTGGACTACGGAGGATCCATGGTGCGGACCGAGGCGACGGGCTTCGGTCTGGTGTACTTCGTCCGCGAGATGCTCGCCGCGGCCGGCAAGTCGTTCGATGGCAAGAGGGTCATCGTCTCCGGGTCCGGCAATGTTGCGATCCACGCGGCGCTCAAGGCTCAGGAGCTCGGTGCCACGGTCATCTCTGCCTCCGACTCCGGCGGCTTCGTCCACGACCCCGCCGGCATCGACATCGGGCTGCTCAAGGACGTGAAGCTTGAGCGCGGTGCGAGGATCAGCGAGTACGCGGCTGAACGGAGTTCGGCAACGTTCCACCATGGCGGAAGCGTCTGGTCGCTGGAGGCGGATATCGCCCTGCCCTGCGCCACGCAGAACGAACTGGACCACGACGCCGCAGCAGACCTGGTGCAGAACGGCATATCCGTGGTGGCAGAGGGTGCGAACATGCCGTGCACGCCGGACGCCATCAAGGTGTTCGGTGAGAACGACGTACTGTTCGGCCCGGGCAAGGCCGCGAACGCCGGTGGTGTGGCGACATCAGCTCTCGAGATGCAGCAGAACGCCTCTCGTGACTCGTGGTCCTTCGGGCAGACCGACGCGCGACTGGACGAGATCATGTCCGGGATCCACACAGCGTGTGCGGAAGCGGCCGAAGAGTACGACGCGCCGGGTGACTACGTCGCCGGGGCGAACATCGCGGGCTTCCTCCGCGTGGCCCGCGCCATGAGTGCGCAGGGCGTCGTCTGACGCAGTGATCCTCGGTTCGTTCAG
>NZ_FXZM01000022.1 GCF_900169175.1 Brevibacterium jeotgali
AACGGGCTCATCGAGCTCGGTCGGCGTATCGCTCGCGGATTCCGCAACTTCGATCACTATCGACTCCGCATGCTCCTAATCGCCGGCGGGCTGGATGCCTCAACCCACACTCAACTCTGAAGAGCCCTTTAACTATACTCACAATGATCGAACCCTTCTTTCACAGGAAACCATGGCCCAGCAGTTGAGTGATCGCAGATGAAAGGCGTGCACGGTACAGACGACGATGACCTCATCTGAGACTGACTCATCGCGTGCCCCTCTGCGATCGCGGACGACGAACGGAGCGCTGACGGCTGCGTTCCTGCGCTCCCTGAATGCCGGGCTGATCTACGCCGCGTGCATCTGGACGGCCTCCCTCGTGCGCTACGACTTCTCACTGTCCGAACCGAACTTCCTGGGCATCGGTCTGTGCTCGGCGGTCGGACTAGCCGCTTTCCTCGTACTGGGGCCGACGTTCATCTACCGCGGACGATTCTGGAAGGGGTCCGGAGACGAGCTCATAGCCGTCGGAGGCGTCCTCGCGCTCGCCAGCGCGGGCATGTACGTGCTCAACGCGTTCTCCAGGGATTCGGTGTTCGTGCCGATGAGTGTGCCGGTGACCGCATCCGCCCTCGCGATCGTCGTCATCGGTCTGAGTGAGTGGCTGCGCAGCCGTCTGCGTGCTCTGAGGCACACCCGCGGGGGGATCAGCAAACGTGCCCTGATCATCGGCGCGGGCAGTCACGGCCTCACCGCGTACAGGCTCATCACCGACGACCCTCAGAGCGAGCACGTGGCAGTGGGGTTCCTCGACGACGACCCCAGCAAACGATACCTCCGCATCCAAGGCGCCCGGCTGCTCGGCGCACTGGGCGATCTGCCCCGTGTGCTCGAGGAGAAGCCCGTCGACGTCGTGATCATCGCCATCCGCGGACTGCCGCCCGAGCAGTTGGATCTCATCGTCGAGACGACGAAGCAGGCGGGCGCCGAAGTGAGGGTCCTGCCCGAACTCGATGTGTACGACCTCCGGGAGCGAGGAGCCTCCGCGGGGTCCGCCATCGCCACCAGACCTGCGTCGTTCCGCCCGATCGAGATCGACGATCTCATCGGCAGGAGCCCCATCTCGACCGACGTCCAAGCGATCGCGGGGTATCTGGATGGGAAGACCATCCTCGTCACGGGAGCCGGCGGTTCGATCGGGTCCCATCTGTGCAAGCAGCTCGCCCGGTTCTCTCCCGGTCGCGTGGTGATGACCGACCGGGACGAATCGGGCCTCCATACGACTCAATTGGTGCTCGAAGGTTCAGCCATGCTGACCAGTGACGATCTGGTGCTCGGGGACCTGCGGGACTCCGGCTTCGTCCGGTCGCTGGTCGCTGATGTGAAGCCTGACATCATCTTCCACGCGGCAGCGCTGAAGCACCTGACGTTCCTGGAGCGCTTCCCGGACGAGGCGATCATGACGAACCTCGGCGCCAGCATGAGCCTTCTCGACGCTGCAGTGGAGACGGGGGTTCCGCAGTTCGTGCACATCTCGACGGACAAGGCCGCGGATCCGACGTCGGTGCTCGGCGGGTCGAAGTACCTGACTGAGAGGTCGATCGCCGCGGTAGCGGCGGAGACCGGCCTGTCGTACATGTCTGTGCGGTTCGGCAACGTCCTTGGTTCGCGGGGATCTGTCCTGGGCACCTTCGTCGCCCAAGCGCAGGCCGGCGGACCGGTCACTGTCACCGCGCCGGGCGTCAAGCGCTACTTCATGTCTGCCGATGAAGCGTGCGAGCTAGTTCTCCAAGCGGGAGCCATCGGGCATCCGGGCGAGACTCTGGTGCTTGACATGGGAGAGCCGGTGCGGATCGAGGATCTGGCGCGGCGCGTGATCGCGCTGAGCGGCCGTGACGATGTGGAGATCTGCTACACGGGCCTGCGGGAGGGCGAGAAGCTCGAAGAGGCGCGGTTGAGCGCATCGGAGACCGACGTGCGTCCGAACCATCCGCTGATCTCGCAGGTCTCCGTACCCCCTGTGGACCTCGCTCGTGTACGCGGACTGATTGTGAGCGCTCGCATCTCCGGTCACAGACGGAATCGGGAACTCGTCGAGGGGCTGCGTCAAATCGTCGGCGCGCCAGGCAGCACTCGAGACTTACCCGGGTCGACGCAGAACGGTCACGCTGGGAAGCGCCCCGCGACCGAACCGTCTAGTAGTACTGCCCCTGTGAATATCGCAGCGATACTCGATGAGGCGGGGGAGAAGGGCTCCGCCTCATGATGCTGATCATTGCTCTTGCATGCGCGTTGGCTGCCGCGGTGTCGTACCTGTCGGCTCGCTTCGCGGTGATTCCGATCCTGCAGCGACGAGGAGTCCTGGACCATCCCACAGCACGGTCATCGCACGATGAGCCCGTTGCCCGCGGTGGGGGCATCGCGGTGTTCGCGGGCCTCGTGGCCGGGTGTGCCACAGCCCTGGTCGCGCAAGCGGTCTCCGCCCAAGGGGTGGAGCCAGGATCTGAAGTCATCCGTTCGCTACTGCCGCTCGCGGCGGCAGCCCTGTTCGGACTCGTGGGCCTGATCGACGATCTCAATTCCCTGTCGGCTGCGAGTCGTCTCGTGACCCAGCTGGTCCTGGCAGGCGCGTTCGCCGTAGCCGTTCTGATGGTGACGGGAGTCGGGGTGTTCGCCACAGTGGCGGTCGTCCTGAGCATCATCGTCGTCGTCAACGGAACGAACTTCATGGATGGGCTGAACACCCTCGTCCCGGCGTGGGGTGCTGGGACTGGGCTGTGGTTCGGAGTGCTGGCTCTGGGAGTCGGCAGCGAACTGCTCGCGATCGCCACCATTGCCTTGACTGCTGCGCTCGCCGGTTTCCTGCCGTTGAATGCGACGCCCGCCCGCTCGTTCCTCGGGGACGTCGGCAGCTATGCGATCGGTGGGTTCCTCAGTGTCGGAGCTTGGGTGCTGTGGAGTGACGGCGCACCGGCGACCGCGCTGTTCGCGCCCTTCGTGATCCCGATGTTCGACGTTCTGTACACCCTGGGCAGGCGCATCTATCGCCGCGAGAACCTCTTCACAGCACATCGCACACACATCTACCAGAAGCTGCAGACCGCGGGTCTGTCTCACGAGCAGGTGTCGGCAGTGCACCTGCTCGCCACAGGCGTCTGCGTCACCGCGGCACTGCCAGTTCTCTTCGCAGCGCCGGTGTACGATCCGTTGATCGCAGTAGCCGTGTGGTCCGGTCTAATCATCGGCTACACGGCCATGCCCACCATCGTCAGTCGGCGTCAGAGTCGGAAGCCCGCGTGAGAATACTCCTGTTCACCCACTACTACGAGCCTGAGATCGGCGCCCCGCAGCGCCGCTGGCGTGGACTGGTGCGAGAGTTCGTCGAGCACGGTCATGAGGTCGCAGTGTGTGCTCCCGTTGCGCATTACCCGCATCGCCGGGCGGACGCTCTCGCCGTGGAGCGCCCGCCGGTGTGGCGATGGACCGATGGTCGGCACGGTGAGAGTGTTCTCCGAGTGCCCTACGTCCCATCGTCGGGCACCCTTCCCGGCCAGCTGATCGACCAATCGGTGTCCTCGCTCGCATCTGCTCTCGCCGCGGTGACGATGCGGCGGATCCGTCCGGATGTCCTCATATCGACGACACCGGGGCTGCCGATGCCGTTCGCCGCATCGGCGGTGGCATCTGCTCTGCGGATACCGCATATCGCGGAGGTTCGAGATGCCTGGCCCGATCTCATCGCGGATTCCTCGTTGGTGCGCCGCGCCCTCGGAGGCCGGCTGCCGGCAGGCGCTGCCCAGTGGCTGGAATCGAGTGCTCTTCCCGCCGTCTTCCACAGTGCACTGCGCAGCGCGGATGCGCTCGTGGCGACGACAGAGTCCTTCGCCGCCGCACTGCGCGGACGCGATATGCCACCGGTCACCGTCGTGCGCAACACAAGCGACGTGAGCGCATGGCCCCCCCGCGCAGCGCGGCGCCGCGTCGGGACCGATCTTCACATCCTCTACGTCGGGACCGTCGGACGCTCGCAGGACCTGGAGTCGGTGGTCCGTGCGGTCGCGGATGTCACCGGCGTGCACTTGAGGATCGTGGGTGCCGGTGCACAGTGGGAGGAGCTGCGCGACCTTGCGTCGACTCTGACTGATCGGATCGAGTTCTTCCCGCAGACGACCGGAGCAGCACTGGAATCGCACTGGACGTGGGCGCACACCGGGCTCGTCAGTTTGGCGGACGTTCCCTCCTTCGAACGCACTGTGCCATCCAAGCTTGTCTCTGTGATGGCTCGGCGGGTACACGTCACGGGAGTCGTGGCGGGTGAGGCGGCTTCGATAATTCGCACGTCCAGCGGAGGGTCTGTGTCTCATCCCGGTGATGCGGGCCAACTTCGTCGACTGCTCACTGCCCTTCGGGACGATCCGGACTCGACTCTGGTCGACGATCGCCCGCTCACATGGCTGCGAGACCATGCCTCGCCCCGGGCCGCAGCGGCCATGTATCTCAACCTGCTCGGAGAGGTACGCAGATGAGCACTCCGATTCTCGCCCGGCAGGCGATAACACTGTGCCGTGTCGTCGCTGATCATGTGACCCACGATCCGGTGGTCTTCGGCATCCAGATTTTCAGACGGCTTCCAGCTGGCGCCTCGCGCGCAGCAGGAGCGCTGTTGACTGTGGTCCCGGGAACCGCCGCAGCGGCCGCTGCGAGCTGGTTGACCGGTGACGTGAGCCGTGCGCGCGAGTACGTGACGGCTCGACCGGCTGGTCGGTTCCAGTCGCGCGTTATGGGTGAACTGGCGCTTTCGATGGGTGACAGGCGTACAGCGATCGAACGCGCACGAGACGTCGCGGGAACGCACGGGGGCCAGCTGCTGGAAGCACGCATCCGATGGCACGGGGGTCGCATGAGCGATGCGGTCGCCAGCGCTCCCGCCGGCAGGATGAAGGACCGCCTCGCCGCAGAGCTGCGAGTGTTCCAACCGGAGTGGGAGCCCAGGACATCCGCCGCCGGAGCCGCACCCACACCGCGGGACCTGCCGCACGCATCAGTCCTGTTCTCCTTGACGAACTCTCTTCCACACACTCAGTCGGGCTACACACTCCGCAGCCACGCTGTCCTCACAGCTGTGCGAGATGCCGGCGTACCGGTGATGGCGGCGGATAGGACCGGATATCCCACAGACATCGGACGACCGGTCCGGCGGGACCGTGTGCAGATCGAGGGCATCGACTACCTCTTCGACATTCCCACCAGACTGGGGAACACACTCGACAAGCGCCTGGAGCAGCAGACGAGCTTTCTCATGCGGACTGCACGCGGCTCCCGGGCGCAGGCCATCCACACGACGACTCACTTCACGAACGGACTGGTCGCGCGCGCTGCCGCGCGTGAACTCGGCCTCCCGTGGGTCTACGAGGTGCGAGGCTCTCTCGAGGACACCTGGGCCTCCTCACGTGGAGACGAGAACGATGAACTCGCGGCGCGCCGGAGTGAGCGGTTCCGACTCTTCCGACAGCGGGAGACGGACGTCGCACGCAGCGCTGACGCGGTGATCACGCTCGGACGGACCATGGCCGACGAGTTGGTCGACAGAGGCGTCGACGGCAGCCGTATTCTGGTCGCTCCCAATTCCGTCTCGGAGGGGCTGCTGTCTGCGGATTGGCGTGAGGACCCTGCCTCAGTGCGCGAAGCCTTGGGGCTGCCGCGCGGGGGAGTGTGGGTGGGGACTGCCGCGTCGATCGTGGGATACGAAGGCCTCGACGTGCTCGTAGACGCCGTGACGCACGCGCGCGGCGCCGGTGTGGATCTGCGGATGCTCATCGTTGGTGACGGGGTCGAGCTCCCCGCGCTGAGAGAACGCGCGGCGACGCTCGGAGACGCCGCGGTCTTCACAGGGCGTGTGCCTCCGGAACGCGCACAGCAGTATGTCCTCGCGCTGGACACCTTCGCTGTTCCACGGAAGAACGTCGACGTGTGCCGTAAGATCACTCCTCTCAAACCCGTAGAAGCTGGCGGGCTGGGTCGCACAGTGGTCCTGAGCGATCTGCCGGCGCTGGCTGAAGCCTTGCCGGAAGGGGCGCGTACAGTGTTCCCAGCTGAGCAGGTCGACGAGTTGGCGCGAGTGCTCGTCGCTCTCGCGGACGATCCCGATGAGCGGCAGCGACTGGGGTCGGCGGCACGGCTGTTCGTGGAGGAGAATCGCACTTGGAAGGTATTAGGCGAACGGTACCGGAGGATGTATGAGGATCTGGGAGTACGAGTGAAGGGCGGTCATGTATGAGCACGACGAATACGTCGACCTCCACGGGTTCGAAAGAGCCCGTCGCGGTAGCCTCCTGGTCTCTCGGACAGGTGGGCCGTCGGCCGCCGCTCGACACGTATCTGCGTCAGCTCTGGCGTCGCAGGTACTTCATTCGTGAGGAAGCGCGGTCGAAGGTCGCCGGGACCGCGAACCGGAACCTGCTGGGGTACGGCTGGCTGGTGCTCAACCCCCTTCTCATGGGACTTGGTTTCTACGTCATCTTCGGGCTGATCCTCAATACGTCGAGGGGTATCGACAACTTCGTCGGGTACCTCATGATCGGGGTCTTCTTCTTCCAGCTGTCGATGCGCTGCGTCACCGGTGGGACGCAGGCGATCCGCAGTGGTCAGGCGATGATCCGAGCGTTCGCGTTTCCACGCGCCGCATTGCCCATCACGGTCGTCGTCCGGGAAGTCATGAACTTCATGCCGACGTTCCTGGTGCTCGCAGTGGTTCTGTCCGTCCTGCCGCCTGCGGAGAACCTCACGTGGCGGGTCGTGCTCGTGATCCCCGCCTTCCTGTGTCAGACGCTCTTCGTTCTGGGCTGCGCGTTCTTCTTGGCGCGACTGGGCCACCTCCTGCCCGATATCAGTAACGTCGTGAACGTGTTCGCCAGGTTCTGGCTCTATGCGTCAGGCGTATTCTTCTCGATCGAGCGTTTCGTGGAGCAACCAGTTTTGCAGGCGGCGATGAAGGTGAACCCGATGTACGGCTACCTACAGATCTACCGGAACTCGATTCTATACGGCGTGGATTCTCCGCTGTGGATGTGGATGCTGGCAGTGGGCTGGGCGTTCGTCTTCGTGATCTTTGGTTTCATGTTCTTCTACCGCGGAGAGGAGTCCTATGGAAAGGCGCAGTGAAACGACGGATTACCGTGCGCCGGCCGTCGTCGTCGAAGACGTGCACATGGGCTACACGGTGCGTACCTCCAAACCCAAGGGACGCAGTCTTCCCGCGCGGGTGCTCAACCGGCTCAACCTGGGAACGATGGAGAAGGTGGAGGCGCTGCGCGGCGTCTCTCTCATGGCGCGTCAAGGCGAGTTCATCGGCGTAATCGGTGCGAACGGCTCTGGCAAATCCACGCTTCTGCGACTCATTGCGGGCGTCGAGCGACCCGACCACGGGATTATCCTGGCACAGCGCCAGCCGACTCTGTTGGGGGTAAATGCTGCCCTGCAGCCTGCACTGTCCGGAGCCGCGAATGTGCGTCTTGGCTGCCTGGCTATGGGCATGACTCCCGAACAGGCTGAGAGCGTGAAGAACGAGGTGGTGAGACTCTCCGCACTGGGTGACGCCATCAATCGGCCGATGGGCGGATACTCGTCGGGCATGTCGTCACGTCTTCGCTTCGCGATCGCGGTCGCTGCGCGGCCGAAGATCCTCCTCATCGACGAGGCGCTGTCGACGGGCGACGCGACCTTCGCAGCGCGCAGTGAAGAGGCGATGAACGCGATGTTGAGTGAAGCGGGGACGGTATTCCTCGTGAATCATGCGGCGAAGGTCATTCAGGAGATGTGCGACCGTGCGATCTGGATGCATGACGGCAAGGTCATCATGGATGGTGATGCTGAGGAAGTCGCAGAGAAGTACCGCTGGTGGTCGTGGAATGTTGCGCAGGGCGAGCTCGTCACCGCTCAGAAGCTCCTCGAGGACGCGGTCGAAAAAGGCGAGATGCAGGAAGTGCGCGTCGTCGACGATCTGGCGCTGAAGGACACGGACCCCCGGCACGCGCGGCGCGGCAGGACGGAAGTCGAAGAGTACCGGCGTCCGCAGACGACCTGGCCAGGGTTGGACGTCCCAGTCGAGCGCACTTTCGAAACCGACATGCTGCCCGTCGTCACCGATGTCCGGTTGGAACAGGTGCCTCAGCCTCGTCGCGCCCGTGACGTTCTGAGGAACTGACGTGGCCTTGCAGAATGACCCGCCCCGTATCGATATTTGGGGATCGTGCGTGAGTCGAGACACGCTCGAGTTCATGCCCGACGTGGAAGTCGGCGCCTACGTCGCACGGCAGTCCGCTATCGTCTCTTTGTCGCCAGCCATTGATCTACCCGTGCCAATCGACAGCCTGGAATCGGAGTTTCAACGCCGCATGCTCACGGGCGACACGGTATCGAATGCGAAAGAACGCGTCGGTCAACCCGGGTCTTCCGTAGTGCTCGTGGACCTCGTTGATGAGCGGCGCGGAGTGTGGCAGTTCCGCGATAATACGTTTCTGACCAATTCCGTGGAAGCATATAGGACTGGAGTCGATGAGTGGGCCGATGGTCTGGGCGCTAGGCTGATCCCGTTCGGCACGGATGAACACTTCGACTTATGGAAGAGGGGTTTCGCCAGCGTCGCCGAGCACATCACATCAAGCGGCGTACCCATTGTGCTGCTGAACGTAGCGTGGGCAGAGGTGTTCGAAGGACAGATGCCGCCGCGCCGAATCATGTCTCGGGTCTCCAGCGTCAGTCGCCGCGGTCAACGGGGGCTTCGTGGAGCGGTCCGCGCTTTTCGACGTGAACGAACGTTGCGATCGGGCATCGACGGATTCCGTTCAGCCCCGAGATCGCCGGGAGACGAGTATGTGCGCATCGCCCGTGAAGCGAATGAAAAGTTCGAGCGGTACGTTTCCGTGGCCCGCGACTACGCGACAGTGACGATTAGTCGAGTGTCTGACGACGTACGCATGAATAAGTCGCACAGGTGGGGAATCGGTCCTTATCATTACTCGGACAACGACTATCGGTCGCTTAGTAGGGACGTGCGAAAAGTGTTGCGCCACAAGTAGCGGATGGACGATGGTGTGAAGGCTGCGCCAGTCCAGCGATACCCCTGAGAGGGACAAGTTAATGGCTTTAAGGATTATGACGATCTATGGTACCCGACCTGAGGCCATCAAGGTCGCACCGATTATCAAGGCCATCGAGGCCGATCCAGATCTGGAGAATATTATCGTCTCCACTGGACAGCATCGCGAGATGCTCGATCAGGTGAATGCGATTTTCAATATCAAACCCGACCACGATCTCACCATCATGAGCGCAGGCCAGACGCTAAACGGCATCGTGGCGAAGGTAGTAACCGGAGTCGATGAAATCCTTGCGGACGAAGCGCCGGATGTGGTTCTCGTGCAGGGCGACACTTCTACAGTCATGGGGGCCGCAGTTGCGGCGTTCAACCGGCAGGTGCCAGTCATCCACCTGGAAGCAGGGTTGCGCTCTCGTGACATCAATTCGCCATTCCCAGAGGAAGCGAATCGCAAGCTCACCAGTCAAGTGACTGGGCTGCACCTAGCGCCCACCGAAACTTCGAAGGCTAACCTCACGCGGGAAGATGTCCCTGAAGCTGACGTCGTAGTCACTGGCAACAGTGTGATTGATGCACTCATGTATGTGACGGAAAGTTTGGAGGTGAGCTTCGACGAGGAGCGCCTGGAAACTCTGCAACGTGCCAGAACGGCTGGTACGGCAGGCCGGGTGTTGCTGGTGACTGCACATAGGCGGGAGAACCTGGGCACTACGATGGAGTCCATCGGGGCCGCAGTAGCGGAACTGGCGCAGAAGTACCTGGAGCTCACCATCGTTTTTCCAATCCACAGGAACCCCAGAGTACGCGAAGCGATACTTCCCGCTGTCGAGAACTTAGAGAACGTGTTGCTGGCGGAGCCGTTGACATACGCCGAGTTTACCCGCGTGCTGAGTCTCGCGGATCTGGTGCTCACCGACTCTGGGGGTGTCCAGGAAGAAGCACCCAGCCTAGGCAAGCCGGTGCTAGTCATGCGTGAGAATACCGAGCGTCCAGAGGCGGTGGTTGCCGGCACGGTCAAGCTAATCGGCACCGACCAGTCGCGAATGGTGGACGAGGTTTCTATCTTGCTGGACTCCCCAGAAGCGTATGCGGGGATGGCCAACGCGGTGAACCCATACGGAGATGGAAATGCTGCCTCCCGTGCGGTGGCGGCAATAAAGTGGAAGTTTCTAGCGCAAGTGGACCGGCCGGAAGACTTCGTCGCAGAGTGACGGATCGCTGATACTGCACACGTGTTGAGCAAACGGACCGGAGTTCCGCAGTTCGTAGGCATGCTGGGGTCGCTATGTCCTTGACGGAAGGAACGGAGAGTCTCTTGCTGGGTCAGGCGCTGGGGCGAGGGCATGCTGGAGCTCGCGGCAGGGGGCGGTGCTGCCGCGAGCTTCGAGACGATCGGCGGGGAGTACAACGCGCAGTCGAGGAGCATTGCGGAGAACACGCAGCGGCGTCTGGCGAGGGCGATGAGCGCTTGATTGTGCTTCTTCTTCTCGGCTTGTTTGTGGTTGTAGTGCGTGGGAGACGGGGCCCTTCAGCCCGGCGAACGCCGAGAGGATCAACGCGATTCTAAGCACTGTTTTGCCCTTCCGCAGGGATGGTCCCCGCGGATCGAGGTGCCAGAACGCCACGTCACTGGCGTGAGTCCGGCCTGAGTCGTGCCGCATTAGTGGCTCTTCTCGAACGAGGGTGTAGTCCGTTGAGCGCGTCGCTGTCCGTGTAGGAGTCGAGGTCTCCCTGAAGATGGAAGTTCCTACACTGCCCATCCGGAAGACCTCGACATGTCCCACCCTACTTT
>NZ_FXZM01000003.1 GCF_900169175.1 Brevibacterium jeotgali
CAATGGCCGACTCGAGCATCTGCGCGGGATCGCGCTTGGGTTCCGGAACCTGAGGCACTACATCGCCAGGAGTCTGCTCGAAGCCGGCGGCTTCAGACCTCGACTACACCCTCGTTCGTGAAGAGCCGCGAAAATGATGTCCGCTTCGCCGCCCGTCTCCTCGCGGATCCGGTTCTATTGACGTCCTCGTATTCAACCGCCACTGCGGTTCCGGTCGGTCTCGCGAGGGCCCGCTTCCCACCGGGCGGTGCGACAGCGACGACGGAGACCTGACTTCGCGCCATGGCAATGGCCGCCACGTCGATTCATCCACCCGCACCAAGGACGATAACCTTGCTGCCTCCGCGACGATGCTCAGTACCACGGGCGCTCCCTACGTGGTGCCGACGAGCTGTCGCGTCGGTCGGTGGTCATGCCGTGCAGTGGTGAGCAGTGCTGTGTGCGCCGGCGCAGTGTGCCTCAGCGTCCCTTCCACTGCGGGGAGCGCTTCTCCAGGAACGCGGCGACGCCTTCCCGGTAGTCCTCCGACGACTTCACCGTCGTGGTGGCCTCGTCCGTGCGGGACCAGCCGAGCTCCTCGGGCATTCCGAGCACGTCGTTCATGACGGTGAGGCTCTCCGCCACGGACAGAGGCGAGTTCTCACTGACCTGCGCGGCCAGGTCCAGGGCTGTGGTGAGCACCTCGCCGTCGTCGGCGAGCTCGTTGACGATGCCCAGTTCGTACGCTCGCTGCGCGCTCAGCGGCCTGCCGGTCAGAACCATCTGCTTCGCGACGGTCACGGGGAGACTGTGCCACCCGCGGAACAGACCGCCGCAGGTGGGGATCACGCCGCGGGCGACTTCGGGCAGACCGAAGCGCGCCGTCCTGTGCGCGACGACCATGTCGCAGGCCAGCACGACTTCGAACCCGCCTCCGTAGGCGATTCCCTCGACAGCGGCGATCAGCGGGGTCCGGCGACTGCGTCGGATGACTCCGTAGGGGCCGCCGCGTTCGGTCGGTGTGCCCGCACCATCGGCCAGGTCCGTGCCGGCGGAGAACGCGCGCTCGCCGCCTGTGAGGATGATGCACCGGACCTCGGGATCGTCATCCGCCTCATTGAGGGCGGCGTCCAGGGCGCTCGTCATGTGCGAGTCGATTGCGTTGCGCTTGTCCGTGCGGTCCAGGTGGATGACCAGGACGTGGTCGTGGCGTTCGAGCTCGACCCGATGAGGCAGGGGAGTCGCGTCAGTGGGTGCAGACATAGTGGTCACTCGTTCTATGGGTTGGGGGCGTCCGGGTTCTGTGCGGGGCGGAGAATGTTCGTGTTCACCTCACCGACCAGGCGGCAACGCTGCAATGGCCTCGGCGGGGGCTCCGTCCGACGGGGTGAAGAGCCGCGACCCGAGGTGTGGATCGGGGCCGGAGAGCCTGGCGGCACCCGGGCCGCGTCGGCCGGACCGCCGGGTCACTCGGACGACTGCTGCCGCGAACGAACGGCGCGCGACTCTAGTCGAAACCGACGAAGCGTGCCGCCTCGTCGACCGGCTTGCGGGCTGACACGACGTGGTTGGCGGGGAAGCTCTCGTCGGGATAGCCCATGGCCACACAGATCATGATGACGTGCTCATCAGCGATCCCGGCATGCTCGCGGACCACGGGCGACTGCATGATCCCCTGCGAGTTGATGCAGCAGCCCAGCCCGCGGGACCACGCGGCATTCACCAGCGCCGTGGTGACCGCACCGCAGTCGAAGACTGGGATATCGCCGCCGTGCAGCTCTTTGTCGTAGGTGACGACGACGGCCACCGGTGCGTCGAACTGTCGGAAGCCGCGCAGCACCCAGTCCTGGCGCGCGGCCTTGTCTTCGCGAGCGATGCCCATGGCGGCGAACAGCTGCTTGGCCACTGCGACCTGGCGGTCCCTGTGCACGCCCTCGTACTTGTGGCCCGCCCTGAATTCGCGCGATTCGGGGACCCCGGACAGGTTGCGCTCGACATTGCCGTGCCGGATCCGCTCCAGTGCGTCGCCGGTGACCACGTAGAAGTTCCAGGGCTGGCTGTTGAGCGACGACGGGGACTGCAGCGCGAGCTCAATGATCTCCGTGATGGTCTCTCGCGGTACCGGGTCCGGGGTGTAGCCGCGGATGGTGCGACGTCCCAGGACCACCTGGTCGTAGTTCGCATCGTAGCGAGTGGCCTCCGGCGCACTGTGCGGCGCAACGTCTGTGTCCGTAGTCATATCTGGACTCTAACGACCGTTCGTTCAGGCTACAAGGGTCGGACCAGCAGGTGAGCCGCGCTGCAGGCGACGACTGCACGTCCTGCGCTCATGACGGCGGACGTGCCGCCTCACTGGTAGTGCATTTCGACTTCCACCCGTCATGCTGAGTGAACGCCCCACCACCGTTCAACGTCGCCGGCGCGTCCAAGTCGGCACCCATCGAGGAGATGTCCGAGGGTGACTGGGACTTCACGGTCGACCTCGTGCTCAAGGGCATCTTCCTGTCCGTCAAGCACGAGGCGCGGGCCATGTCCGGTGGCGGCGCCATCGTGAACGTCGCAAGCCTGAACGCGCACGTGCCGATGTGGTTGGGCGCAGCCTATGTGGCGGGCAAGGCGGGAGCAGAGGGCTTCACCAAGAACGCGGCCCTCGAGCTGGGTGGCAAGGGGATCCGCGTCAATGCGATCCTCCCGGGCCTGGTGACCACTCCCTTGAGCCGCCTACATCACCGGCACCTCGCTCGTGGTCGACGGCGGCTGGGAGATCACCGGCTACCCCGACCTCAGCAAGCACATGAGCTGACTGTCGCGAGCCCCCGACCCTCCGTGCCCCGGCCCTCCATGTCATACCGGCACGGAGGGTCGATCACGTTCGGGAGCCAACCCCTATAGGCTCCTCGTATGGGAGTCGAAGACGCGCAGGTGACGATGCTTCGTGCGTGAACCCCGAATCATCCCCGGCGCTCCCAGCACCCCCAGCCCCTGGGCTGTCGTCGTCGCGCTCAGCCTCGCCGCGACCAGCGTCTCCTTCATGCAGACGCTGGTCGTCCCCATCCAGAACCACCTGCCGGAGCTGCTCGACTCCACCCGCAGCGCCACCGCCTGGGTGCTGACGATCTCGCTCGTCGCCGCAGCCGTCACCACGCCCATCTCCGGCAGGCTCGCGGATCTGTGGGGCAAGCGCCGGGTCCTGCTCGTCCTCGTCATCCTCCTCATCGTCGGCTCTCTCATCGCCGCGCTCTCGCAGGGACTGTGGTGGATGCTGGTCGGCCGTGCTCTCCAGGGCGTGAGCATGGGTGTCATCGCCGTGGGGATCTCCGTGCTGGGCGATCTGCCCGATCGCAGGCTCAGCGTCATGGGTATCGCGATCGTGAGCGCGAGCCTGGGATTCGGCGGTGCCCTGGGCCTGCCGCTGGCGGCATGGATCGTGCAGGTGGGGGACTGGAAGACCCTGTTCTGGTCGACGGCAGTCCTGGGTGTCCTCAACCTCGTCGTCGTGTGGCTGACGGTTCCCCACTCGCCCGGCACGGGACGGCACGTCGACGTCATCGGTGCCCTGGGCCTCGGTGTCGGGCTGTCCGGAATCCTCATCGCGATCTCCCAGGGGCCCGTCTGGGGCTGGGACTCGCCGACGACACTCCTCGTGGTGCTGGGCGGGGTGCTCGTGCTCGGCGTGTGGGTGGTCTTCGAGCTGCGAGTCGACGAGCCCATCGTCGACCTGCGGCAGTTCGCGCTGCGCCCGGTCCTGTTCACCAATCTGGGCGCCACGGCACTGGGTTTCTCCTTCTTCGTCATGGAGGTCGCCTACCTCCAGATCCTCGAGCTGCCCGCGCACACGGAGGCGGGCCTCGGGCTCTCCATGATCGACGCGAGCATGGCGCTGGTCCCCGCCTCGCTCGCGATGATGGCCGCGGCGCCCGTGGGAGCGCGCATCACGAACCGCTACGGAGCACGCATCTCCGCTTGCCTGGGCGCGTTCATCGGCGCGGCGGGCTACGTCGTCACACTGTTCTGGTATGACGCGGTGTGGCACTTCATCCTCGCCAGCACGATCTCCAGTGTGGGGGTGGCGATCGCCTACGCCGCGATCCCCACACTCATCATGGCGGAGGTGCCGCGCACCGCGACGGGTTCCGCGGTCGGCGTGAACGCGCTCATGCGCAGCGTCGGCACGAGCTCCGGGGCGACGGTGACCGGGATGGTGCTCGCCTCCCAGGTGGTCGTCGTCGACGGCGCCGAGGTCCCGGTCCTCGCAGGCTTCCTCACCACCTTCGCGTTCGGCGCCATCGCAGCACTGGCGTGCATGGTGCTGGTGTGGCTGTCGACGGGGAGGCGGCGGGCGAACTGAGGACACGCCCGGAATCCCCACATCGGCAAGTTCGAGCAAGGCACCCTGGGTTTGCGTACCATTGGCGCACGTGGCCACTCCCGTGGGCGCGCAAGATCCTCTGAAGGGGGCAACCATGAAGCTGTGGATTCCAGGCGGCATCGTCGGACTGATCATCATCGTGGCTCTCATCGCCATCCTGATGTGATCCCTGTGCCCCTTCCATCGCGTGCCCTGCGCGCGGTGGAGGGGGTCTCAGCACGGACTGCTGTGCAGTCCGACCGCCGGACCCTTCGCAGGGGTATGCTGAACATCTGTGCAGTACGCGACCGCTGGCACGTGTGACACGTGGCAGAATCGCTCGGAGCATTGCGTGGCAGAGGAAGGGGTGCACGGTGGTCGAGATTTCGCGCGAGGATGTGTCGCACGACGGTGACCTGGCCAGTGTGGGACGGATCCGCCAGGCGGCACTCCGCCTGTTCGCGACACAGGGCGTGTCATCGACGCCCCTGCGCGCCATCGCCGCCGAGTCCCAGGTCACCGTTGGCCTCATACCTCACCACTTCGGGTCCAAGAACGGGCTGCGCGATGACCTTGAACGCTGGATCGTCCTCCAGTTCGCCGACGCTCTTGCGCAGGCGAACGCAGCGGCGGGGGAGAAGGGCGCCGATGCGCGCGACCGGCAGGTGCATGTCGATGCCATGCTGGAGAAGAATCCGCACATCAAGGACTACATGCGCCGCGAGTTCCTGCACCCATACCCCGGTGGCACGCTGCTGAATCAGCTGACCGACCTCATCGCCGCCAGTGTGGACGATATGCGGGAGCGCGGCTTCGCGTCGTCCAGCCGCGATCGCACCGATCAAGTCGTGGCTGCCATGGTGCGGCAGCTGGGCGCGCTGTTCCTGCAGCCGATGGTCGATCAGGTCATCGACGCCCTCCCGCGCGAAAGCCGACCTGCGAGCGCGCCCGAACTCGTCGTGGACATGCGTCGGCCGAAGAGCCACTGAGCAGGGCTGAGAACAGCGAACCGCCCCGGCGCTTCCTTCTGACGAACAAGAAGCACCGGGGCGGTCTCACGCTCACGTGCTGTCGGCGTGCGGGAAGGGTTCCGCGATCAGCGCGGCGCCATGCGGATCGCGCCGTCCAGGCGGATGACCTCGCCGTTGAGCATGCGGTTCGACACGATCGAGCCGACGAGCTCCGCGTACTCCGACGGCTGGCCCAGACGGGACGGGAACGGCACCTGCTGGCCCAGCGAATCCTGGGCCTTCTCCGGTAGTCCGGCCATCATCGGTGTGAGGAACAGGCCCGGCGCGATCGTCACGACGCGGATGCCGGAGCTCGCCAGGTCACGGGCGATCGGCAGGGTCATGCCCACGATGCCGCCCTTGGAGGCGGAATACGCGGCCTGACCGATCTGACCGTCGTACGCGGCGACGGACGCCGTGTTGATGACGACTCCGCGCTCGCCGTCCTCGCCCGGCTCGTTCTTCTGCATCGCGGCTGCCGCAAGGCGGATGACGTTGAACGTGCCGATGAGGTTCACACCGACGACCTTGCTGAAGTCGCCGAGGTCGTGCGGGCCCTGCTTGCCGGCCGTCTTCTGCGCGACACCGATGCCGGCGCAGTTGACGACGCCCGCCAGCGTGCCGTTCGCGTTCGCCTGCTCGACCATCGCGGCGACGCTGTCCTCGTCCGTGACGTCGGTCTGGACGAAGGTCGCGCCCGCGGGTGCCTCCCCCTTGACGTCCGCGACGATCACCTGAGCGCCGCGCTCGAGGAGCGCTGTGGTCGTCGCGGCGCCCAGCCCGGAGGCCCCGCCGGTGACGATGAAGGTCTTGTCCTGGAACTGCATGCGTTGTGCCTCGTTTCCGGCTTGCGCCGTCGAAAGTGGTTCCGCACACATGTCTAGCGCAATTTGAACGATCGTTCAACACGCGTCGTTCCGCGCAGCGCCAGTACGCTGGGCACATGACGCCCCACTCCACTCCCTCTCACGACGACACGCGCATCGCGGTCCTCATCGACTGCGACAACGTCTCGCCCACTCACGCGGGAGCAGTGCTCGAGGAGCTCGCCTCCTACGGCACCCCGACGATCAAGCGCGCCTACGGCGACTGGACGACGTCACAGCTGAATGGGTGGAAGAAGGAGCTCAACCGGTGGGCGATCCAGCCGGTGCAGCAGTTCGCCTACACCGTGGGGAAGAACTCCACAGATTCCGCACTCATCATCGATGCGATGGACCTGATGTGGATGGGCAACGTGGAGTCCTTCGCGATCGTCTCCTCGGACTCCGACTTCACCCGTCTGGCTACGCGCCTGCGCGAGTCGGGGAAGAAGGTCATCGGTCTGGGCCGGCGCAAGACACCGATCTCGCTGCGCAATGCCGTCGATCAGTTCATCTACCTCGAACTGCTCGGCGGTGACGACAGCGACGGCGAGACGTCCAAGGAGGTCGAGGCTCCCGCTGAGAGCGCGGCCCCCGCTCCCGAGTCGCCTAAGCCCGCGTCAGAACCGGCCCCTGCCGCCACCGTGCAGACCTCCGTGACGTTCTCGGATGCCGTCTCGAACGAGCCTGCGTCCCGCATCAACCTGCAGAGCGCCCTCACCAAGGCGATCAACGCCACCAGCGGAGACGACGGGTGGGCGAACCTCAGCCTGCTGGGTCAGCACCTGAGCCGCACGCACGCGGACTTCGACCCGCGCGACTTCGGCCACAGCAAGCTCAGCGACCTCGTCTCTGAGCAGCCGTACCTCGACCACCGCACGGACGGCCGGCAGATGGAGGCGCGGCTGAAGAAGCGCTCCGGTCGCAAGCACTGAGACCGGACGGCGCGGCTCAGCGCGGCTGAGCCGAAGACAGGTGGGGCCCGGACGATGTCCGGGCCCCACCTGTCTCATCCACCGGCGATCCGGTGACGTGCGGTTCGGCGCGGCTCAGGGCGCCGACGCACTCCAGGGTGTTACGCGTTGACTGGCTGGTTCACCAGCCCGGCCAGCCGTCCGGTGATGATCTCCTCTGCGTCTGCGACGATGCGGTTGACGAGGTCTGCTGCCGAGGGCACGTCGTCGATGATGCCCTGCACCATGCCGACCGTCCACTGGCCTGCTTCGATGTCACCGTCTTCGAAGACCTTGCGGCCACGGGCCCCTGCGACCAGGTGCTGCACGTCTTCGAACTTCCCGCCCTTGTTCAGGATCTCGACCGATTCGGTGGAGACGCCGTTCTTGCGGACGCGCACGGTGTTGCGCAGCGGACGGAAGTTCAGGATCGTTTCGAGTTCGGTTCCGTCGACGATCGCCTGCTTCACGTTGTCGTGGATGGGTGCTTCCTCTGTCGCCATGAAGCGAGATCCCATGTTGATGCCATCCGCGCCCAGCGCCAGTGCTGCAGCGAGTCCGCGGCCGTCGCCGAACCCGCCGGACGCGATGAAGGGGATCGACAGCTTGTCTGCCGCTGCCGGGATCAGCACCAGTCCGGGAATGTCGTCCTCGCCGGGGTGGCCGGCGCATTCGAAGCCGTCGATGCTCACCGCATCGACTCCGACCTTTTCGGCCTTCAGCGCGTGACGCACGGCCGTGCACTTGTGGACCACCTTGACGCCGTGCTCCTTGAACAGTGGCATGTACGGCTCCGGGTTGGCGCCGGCAGTCTCGATGACGGTGATCCCCTCTTCCACGGCGACCTTGACGTACTCGTCATAGGGGACCGGGTTGATGGTGGGGAGGATCGTGAGGTTCACGCCGATCGGCTTGCTCGTCAGTTCCCGCGTCTTGCGGATCTCCGTGCGGAGGTCTTCCGGCGTGGGCTGGGTGAGTGCCGTGAGGATGCCCAGCCCGCCGGCGTTCGAGACGGCTGCGGCGAGGGGAGCACGGCCGACCCACTGCATGCCGCCCTGGACGACGGGGTGGTCGATACCGAGCAGTTCGGTGAAGCGCGTTCTGAGCATGGTGATCTCCTGTGATGTATGCCGACGGTGGTGCCCCGGACCCTGCCGCGTCGCAGGAATGGCCGAGGGTCGCTTTTCACGGTAGATCAATCTGCCCATCGCCACAATACGAACGTTCAATAAGATTGAAAAGCGCGGGCCTGCGAGTCCGCACAGTTACCGTGCAGTGAACCTTGCTGCGACCGAGGCGAACAGCTTTGCGATCTCCTCGTCTCGCTGATGCGTCGTGAGGCTGACAACTACCGCGCAGTTGGTTCGCGAATAGGCCGGGCACCGAAAGGGAGTTGCGCGAGACCTCGACGCAGTCGCGCAGTCGTGTCGCGACGATGAGTCAGTCGACTGAGGTGCCCAGGGCCCGGCGGCCGACTACGAAGGTGCACGCGCGACCAGCGACGCTGCACGCTTTGTACCCGGCAGACAGAACCCACGCAGTGCCTCGGGTGGGGTCAGGCCTCGTGGGGCACGACCACCGCGCGGCCGGTCAGCTCGCCGGCCTCCATCTTGCGATACGCGTCGAGGCCGTTCTCCAGGCTGAAGCGCTCGACCTCCGGCTCGATCTGGCCGGCGCGGTAGAGGTCGACGACTTCGTGGAGCTCCTCGATCGTGCCCCAATAGGTGTTCGTCAGCGTCGCCTCGTAGGGGTTTGTGAAGAACGACCATTCGAAGGTACCGCCGGCGATGCCGACGATGGTGCACCGGCCCTGCAGCGCCATCGAGCGCATCGCGGCGTCGATGGTGCCGCTGACGCCGACGAAGTCGAAGGCGGCGTCGACGCCCTTGCCGCCGGTGATCTCGCGGATCTGCTCGACCTGATCGGGGCCGCCCGGGACGGTGATGGCGCCGGCCGCTTCTGCCGTGGCCATCGCGTCCTCTTTCATATCCGTTGCGATGATCGTGGCACCGGTGAGGGCTGTGAGGATCTGGACGCCCAGCTGGCCCAGTCCGCCGAGGCCGATGACGAGTGCGTACTTGCCGCCGCCTGCCAGCTGGGGAAGCGCCAGCTTGATCGCGTGATACGGGGTGAGACCGGCGTCAGACAGCGGTGCGGCTGCGATGGGGTCTGCGTCGCCGAGCGGCACGAGGTTGCGGGCGGGCACGGAGACGTACTCCGCCATACCGCCGTCCCGTCCCAGGCCGATGCCCATGTAGGGATTCGTTGCTGCGTTCTCGCAGTAGGTGTCCTGGCCGCGGGAGCAGGCTCGGCAGCGCTGGCAGCCGATGGGCCCGTAGACGAGGTAGGCGTCGCCCTTCGTGAAGCCCTCGACTCCCTCACCGACTTCCTCGACCCAGCCGGAGTTCTCGTGGCCCAGCACGAACGGCGGCTTCTGCGCACCGGGGCTGCCTTCTTCGAACGTGTCGTAGATGGCGACGTCGGAGTGGCAGGCACCTGCGCCCGCGACCTTGAGGAGGACCTCGCCGGGTCCGGGGGTGGGCTTGTCGACGTCCTTCAGCGAGGGGAAAGTCTTGAAGTTCTCGAACACGATTGCGCGCATGATCACTGCCTTTCGAACAGAGAGCCGGCGAGAACCCTCCGTGCACTCCCCACTCTAGGAACATGCGCGATCGTTTATAAGAGCATGTGAGCGAACTCTCCGGGAGGGGCTCGAAAGCCTGACAACGGAGTGACGGACACGCCACCGTCTGGTGAATAGATGAAGGGCCAAGGCTGAATGGCGTTGACCCGAACTTGCGTCACTGGTGCAACGTCCTGCGCTCGCCCCAGTAGCGGAAGTTCGGGTCAACGCATTGAGACTTAGCGGCGCGTTGTGGCCAGCCCCGCGAGATTAGCTCCTTCATGATCTCATTCGCGCCGCCGTAGATCTTCTGCACGCGGGAGTCTGCGAACATGCGGACGATTGGGTGCTTGTTCATGTAGCTGAAAGCTCTAGCGAAGTCGGTCTCACGGGCGTACGTGCAACCCGATCATTTCGTTGGGACTGTGACCGTTTCTACCACCAGAGGCTCGTCGTCGTCAGTAGCAAACTTCAGTAGAAACTCTCCGCCGACTTCTGCGTTGGGGATGATTGCATACCCGAGCTGGTTGGAATCGCTGGCAACCAACGATGGTTTAAGCGAGAACTCCTCGTCGACCTGTCGGCCGGTAGGGTCGCGATATGTAATAACGTAACTCGCGCTAATTGGTCGTTCGTAGGCTTCAAAGCGAATCACCGCTTGCAGGGCGTCGTTCGATGTCGCTTGGTACGAGCCTAAGATTTCAAACCCCGCGACGTCTTCGAACTTTGTGGTTTCGCCCCGTCCGGGTAGCAGGCGATCGTCGATGGAAAGTCCGTTCACTGTATAACTTGCCAGCTTTTCGTCGTCGAACTCAAAGTCAGCGAAGATGGTGCATACGTCGTCTTGGTCGCATAGTTCTACGTCGCTTTCACGAGGGCTGAAGTTCGAGGGGCTTGAGGAGTATCCGTTGTCCGACAGTGCAGAGCTAACGAGTGCGCTATATGAAGCATATTCTTCTGCGATCGAACCAGGAGCGGCGAGGCTCGCTGCGTATTCGAACTGACTCGGGGTGTCAACAGAGAAGGCTTCGAAGTATTCATCTACCGCACTGGAGGGAGCGGGTGCCTGTGCCTCCGCGACCGGGTTCTTTGACTCGCTGGTGTTTGTCGTTTGGTCGGATGCGGGGGCGGCGCCACAGCCGCTGATTGCGAGCGCGACCGCAGCAATCGGAGCAATAAGCAACTTGTTCAACGAGCCTCATTCCATAACGGGGCTACCTGGCACGTCTTTTGAGTCCGGGGGCATCCCGGGGCTCATTACGGCAGGAAGGGCGGTTCTCAGTCTACCGTACGTCTTTCGTGATAAACGTGCAGGCTTGTGTGCTTGAGATCACTCCGCGCGGTGTCTGAAGCGAGCTTCACTGCCAAACCGCGAGGTGATGCCGAGCGGAAAGTGGTCTGTACGATTAGTCAACGAAATGGGACTACTCTGCGTATCGCAGTGACTCGAACTTCTGCTATCGGGTCGAACGCCGGACATTGTTCCAGTGGCGAAAGTTCGGTTCAACGCGTTGAAGCGGCGACGGGGCGCGCGGTAACTGCGCTCTTGTCACAAACCCCGCGAGATCAGCTCCTTCATGATCTCGTTCGTCCCGCCGTAGATCTTCTGCACGCGGGCGTCCGCGAACATGCGGGCGATCGGGTACTCGTTCATGTAGCCGTAACCGCCGAACACCTGCAGGCAGCGGTCGACCACGCGGTTCTGCGCATCCGTCGCCCAGTACTTGCCGGCCGATGCCTGCTCCGTCGTCAGCCTCCCGTCGATGTGCAGGCTGGTCAGATGATCTGCGAACGTACGTGCGGCGAACGCCTCCGTCGCACATTCCGCCAGCACGAACTTCGTGTTCTGGAAGCCCAGAATCGGCTGCCCGAACGCCTCGCGCTCCTTCGCGTACGCGATCGTCTCCCGCACTGCGGTCTCCGCTGTCGCCGCACCGCCCACGGCGATGGTGAGCCGCTCCTGCGGCAGCTGCTGCATGAGCTGGATGAAGCCCTTGCCCTCCACAGCGCCTAGCAGGTTGGCGACGGGCACGCGCATCTCCTCGAAGAACAGCTCACGCGTGTCCTGGCCGTGCAGCCCCACCTTGTCGAGCACGCGACCACGGGAGAACCCGGGAAGATCGTTCACCTCTGCGACGATCAGCGACAGACCCTTCGCGCCCGGTGCGTTACTGGTGCGGGCGACGATGACGACGATGTCGCAGTGCGTGCCGTTCGAGATGAACGTCTTCGCCCCGTTGATGACATAGTCGTCCCCGTCGCGCACGGCCTTCGTCTTCACCGCCTGCAGGTCCGATCCGGTGCCGGGCTCCGTCATCGCGATCGCTGCGACGATGTCGCCCGAGGCCATGCCCGGCAGCCATCGCTTCTTCTGCTCCTCCGTGCCCACGGCGTTGATGTAGTGGGCGATGATCGTCGAGTGGACGCTGTTGGCCCACGAGGTGTCCCCGGCGAATCCCTGCTCCTGCAGGATGATCGCCTCATGGGCGAACGTGCCGCCGCCCCCGCCGTACTCCTCCGGGATGGAGACGCACAGAAGACCCGTATCGCCGGCCTTGTTCCACAGGTCGCGGTCGACCTGGTGCTCGGCCGCCCACCGATCCTGGTGGGGCGTCACCTCGTTGGCGATGAACTCGCGAGCCAACGCCCGCAGGTCGTCCGTCTCCTCCGTCTCCCACGCAGCCCTGTATCCGTCGAGAATCATGTCTCACGCTCCCTTGAAGTCAGCTGTACGGCGCTCTGCGAAGGCGGAGATGCCTTCCGCCGCGTCCTCCGTGCCCAGGAGCAGAAGGAAGTTCCGTCGTTCCAGATCCAGACCCCGGCTCAGCCCCAGTTCCTCCGCGTGCCTGGCCGCGTCGGCGGTGAGGCGCACAGCCAACGGTGCGTTGCCCGCGATCGTCTCCCCGATGCCGACTGCGGTATCGAGCACGTCCACGTCCGCGACGACCTCGGCGACCAGCCCTGCCGATTCCGCCCACGTAGCCGTGACCGGCTCACCCGTGAGCAGCATCCGCATCGCCTTCGCCTTGCCGAGGGCGTGGACGAGCCGCTGGGTGCCGCCGGCGCCGGGCAGGACGCCCAGCTTCACCTCGGGCACACCGAACTGCGCGGATTCCCCGGCGATAGCCATGTCGCAGGCCAGCGCGATCTCGCAGCCGCCGCCGAAGGCCATGCCGCGGACTGCAGCGATCGTCGGCTTGTTGAGACGGGCGATCGTGCTGAAGAGCCCGTCGAACGCGAGCTTGTCCAGCGGCGCGGCCTTCTGCATCTGCGGGATCTGCGTGATGTCCGCACCGGCGCAGAACGCCTTGTCCGAACCGGTCAGCACGATCGCCCGGACGGAATCGGTCGACTCCGCATCCGTCAGCGCCGCTGTCAGCTGGGCGACGAGGTCGACGGACAGCGCGTTGAGGGCCTTCGGCCGGTCGAGGGTCAGCACACGGACTCCGCCGCGATCCTCCACTTGGACGAATACCTCGTCACCTGCGGCAGCCGCCGAGGCCGGCGTCGGATTGGTCTGTTCACTCACTGTGGGTGGTCCTCTCGTAGAAGTCCGCGTACTCGGAACGGATGCGCTTCTTGTCGAACTTGCCGACGGTGGTCCGCGGGATCTCCGCAACGACTTCGACCGCTTCGGGCATCTGCCAGTTCGCGAATGCCTGCGACAGGTGGGCGTGCACCGACTCCCGCTCGATCGTCCGTCCCGGCTTCGGCACGGCCAGCACGAAGGGCCGCTCCTGCCACTTCGGATGGGAGAGCCCCACGACGACAGCGTCCGCGATCGCCTCGTGGCTCAGCAGCAGGTTCTCCATGTCGATGGAGGAGATCCATTCGCCTCCGGACTTGATGACGTCCTTGATGCGGTCGGTGACCTTCAGGTAGCCGTTCGCATCGATCGTGCCGACGTCGCCGGAGCGCCAGTACCCGTCGACGAACCGGCCCTCCAGGTCGTGCTCGTCCATCCCGTTGTAGGTCGCGGTGATCCAGGGGCCGCGCACGCAGATCTCACCCTGAGTCGTCCCGTCGTGGGGGACCGCGTTGCCGATCCCGTCCAGCAGCACGATGTCCACGCCTGACACGGGCAGGCCCTGCTTGCGCTTGAGCGCGAACAGCTCCTCGTCGTCCAGAGCCGCGCGGACGCTGGGCTTGAACCGGTTCAGTGTGACCAGCGGGCTGGTCTCCGTGGCTCCGTAGGCGTGGACGACCTCGGCGCCGGTGAGCTCCCGCAGCCCCTGCATGAGGGTGAGCGACGGCTCCGTCGCCCCGGACATGAATCGCGCCCGGCTGAAGTCCGGCTTCTCCTCCATCGTGCGGATGTAGTCGAGCATGGGATTGAAGATCGCAGGCGCCCCGTTCGCGACGGTGACGCCCTCGCGGATCATCGCGTCGACCAGCGGTTCGGTGTCCTCCGCGCGGTAGCGGCCCGGCAGGACGATCTTCGCCGCGTTGTAGACCGCACCCTGCGGAAGTCCCCAGCCGGAGCCGTGGAACATCGGGGTGATGAGCATGACGCAGTCGTCGACGCCCATGCCCACGCCCTGGGTGATCGCCGTCGTGTGCAGGTAGATCGAGCGGTGGGAGTAGAAGACGCCCTTGGGCTTGCCCGTCGTGCCGGTGGTGTAGCAGGCGGCGAAGGCACTGGACTCGTCGATCTCCGGCCAGTCGAACTTCTCGTCCGCAGCGGCGAGCAGGTCCTCGAAGTGGACGGCGTTCTCCAGCGTCGTGGAAACCTCCGCCAAAGGCTTGTCCGTCATGACGACCCACGTGCGGACGTGGGGGACGTGCGGGGCGACGGCCTCGGCGATCGGCAGGAGGGTCTCGTCGACGCACACCACGGTAGTGCCCGAGTCCTTGAGGACGTAGGCCATGTCCTCCGGCCCCAGGCGCAGGTTCAGCTGCACCATGACCGCGCCGATGCCGGGGATGGACCAGTAGAGCTCGAAGTGGCGGCGGGAGTTCCAGTCGAGGACACCCACCTTGCCGCCGGGCACCACACCGAGGTCGGTCAGCATGTTCGCGCCGCGCTGGATGCGCGCGTAGGCGTCCGCGTATGAATACTCGGTCCAGCCGTCGTCCGGGGTGCGGTAGACGATCGGCTGCTCCGGGTAGGTGCGGGCCGCGTGCCGGATCATGGTCGTCGTGTTGAGCTGGACGTCGTCGCCCATCGTCGACGGTGCGCCCGTGACCCGACGCGGTCGCTGGGTGGGGGATACGGAGGAGGTCGTGTGCGTCATTGCTCAGAGCCTTTCGATGATGGTGGCGTTGGCCATGCCGCCGCCCTCGCAGATGGTCAGCAGGCCGTAGCGTGCGTCGCGGCGCTCCAGTTCGGACACGAGTCCCGTCAGCAGACGGGCGCCGGTGGAACCGATCGGGTGGCCGATCGCGATCGAGCCGCCGTTGACGTTGAGGATGTCGTCGGAGACCCCGAACTCCCGCTGGAACAGCAGGGGCACGGGCGCGAACGCCTCGTTGACCTCGATGAGGTCCATGTCGCCGATCGTCAGCCCCGCCTTGGCAAGCGCCAGATGGGAGGCAGGCAGGATCGCGGTGAACTGCAGGACCGGATCCGCCGCACGGGCGACGCTCGCGACGATCCGCGCCCGAGGCCGCAGCCCCGCTGACTCCGCCGCATCCCGATCCGCGATGAGCAGCGCCGCTGCCCCGTCGGAGATCTGCGAGGAGTTGCCGGCGGTCACCTTCCCGTCGGGGGAGAAGACCGGGGCCAGCGAGGCGACCTTGGCCGGGTCCACACTGGGACGGATGCCTTCATCAGCGGTGAGTGCGACCTCGGCGCCGTCCTTCGTGAGCCCGTTCAGCGGGACGAGGTCGTGCGTGAACCGCCCGGCCTCCGTCGCGGCGGCCGCGCGGTGGTGGCTGCGGATCGCGAAGGCGTCCATCTCCTCGCGAGTGAAGCCGTACTCCTTCACGACGAGGTCGATCGAGCGGCCTTGCGAGGGCAGGTCGCCGTCGAAGCGGGCCAGCGCCTGCGTGCCGTACCACTCTCCCTGCGGGCCGGCCGGGTCGAAGAGCGGCCCGAGGTCCGTGCGGCTCATCGATTCGACGCCGCCTGCCAGCGCGAACCGGTAGTCGCCGGCGCGCACGGCCTGGGCGGCGAACTGCACGGCCTGCTGGCCGGATCCGCATTGGCGGTCGATAGTGGTGCCCGGCAGTGCGACGGGCAGACCCGCGCCCAGGACGGCGTTGCGGGCGACGTTGCCGGTCTGCTCGCCGCGCTGCAGGCCGACCCCCACGATCGCGTCGTCCAGCAGCTCCTGGTCCACTCCGGAGCGCTCGACGAGGTGGCCGATCGTCGTGGCCATGAGATCTACCGGGTGGTGCTCGCGCAGCGCTCCACCGCGCTTGCCGACGGGCGTGCGGACCGCGTCGACGATGACGGCCTGGGGTGCGGGTGCGTTCATGCGGAGATCGTCTCCCTCAGCTTGTGCTTCTGGATCTTGCCGGACGGGTTGCGCGGGATCTCGTTGATGAGGAGCTCCCGCGGGATCTTGTACTCGGACAGCAGCGGTGCGGCGAACTCCCGCAGGCCCTCGAGCGTGGGGTTGCCGCCCTCAGCGGGGGTGACGACGGCGACGACGGTCTCGCCGAACTCCTCGTGAGGGCGGGAGATGATCGCGAGGTCGGCGATCTCCGGGTAGGCGGCCAGTGCGTTCTCGACCTCTGCGGAGTACACGTTCTTGCCGCCGGTGATGATCATGTCCTTGAGGCGGTCGACGATCGTCATGAAGCCCTCGTCATCGACGTGGGTGAGGTCGCCGGTGTGCACCCAGCCGTCGACGACGGTCTGGGCGGTGGCGTCCGGGCGGTTCCAGTAGCCCTTCATCATCGTCTCGCCGCGCATGATCATCTCGCCCACCTCGCCGGGGGCCACATCGTCGCCGTTCGCGTCGACGACGCGGATCTCCGTGTTGGGGATGGGGAAGCGACCGGAGGTGGTGGGCTTCCTCTTCACGTCCTCGTGGGTGAGGATGATGCCGCCGGGGCCGCCCTCCGTCTGGCCGCACGCCTGATTGATCTCCGTGTCCGGGAACGCGGCGAAGAGCTTCTCCGCCATCGATCCGGGCATGGGGGCTGCGCCGTAGAAGGCGATGCGGAGGCTGGAGAGGTCGCGGTCGGCCAGATCCGGGACGCGCAGCATGAACGCGTACATCGTGGGGACGCCGAAGAAGACCTGGATGCGGTGCTCCTGGATCGCGTCGACGGTGGTCACCGGGTGGAACGCGGAGTGGATCACTTGGTGCGCGCCGATCATCACTCCGGGGAAGAACAGCAGGTTCAGCGCGGCCGAATGGTAGAGGGGTGCGACCTGGAGGATCCGGTCGTGCAGGCGCAGACCGAACGCGATGCCCGCGTTCACTCCCACCCAGATGACGCGGTGGTGGTCGAAGAGGGCGCCCTTGGGCTTCCCCGTCGTGCCGGAGGTATAGATGATGAGCGCGTCGTCGTCCTCCCGGATCTCCAGGGTGAACTCGTTGTCCGGACGGGCATCGGCAGCCGCGAGGACGTCTTCGAGGTCACCAGCAGGCCCCAGCGACAGCACGGTGGTCGTCGCGGCGGTCTCCGGGTGTGCGGCGATCCAGGCGGCGACGGCGTCCGCGCATTCGGGCCCCACGAGGAGGATGTTCGCGCCGGTGTCCGTGATGAAGTGCTCGACCTCTGCGGCGGCGGACTTGGGGTTGACCGGTGCGACGATCGCGCTGGCTCGCAGACCGCCGTAGACGCCGACCCCGAAGCTGTCGGAGTTGCCGGACAGGACGACGAGGCGGTCGCCGGGTCGCAGACCACGTGAGGCGAGTTCAGCGGCGAGCCGGTCCACGCGGGAGTCGAGCTCGCGGTACGTGGTGGTGCGGCCCTCGAAGGTGAGCGCGGGGCGGTCGGGGTAGGTGTGGGCGGTGGTGCGGAGGATTCCGGGGAGGGTGGGCATGTCGACTCCTTCGTCGAGGGCTTGTTCAGCTGGTCGCGCCCGGGTGATCTAGGCGGGGGGCGGAGGGATTGAGGATGGGTTCGATGGGGAGGTCGTGGGTGTGTGCCAGCTCCATCCACGTCTGCGTGGGGCGGGCTGCGAAGGCCCGGGTCAGAGTGTCGTGGTCGGAGCCGATCATCTGGCCGACTGTCGATGCGAAGTGCGGTTCGACGGCGCCGATCGCGATGTGCCCGTCGGCAGTCGCATAGGTCTGGTAGAAGGGTGAGCCGCCGCCCAGGTGCGCGCCGGGGGAGGTGAGGCCGTGTCGTGCCATCCCAGCTGCCCAGTGCGCGGCATCGTCGAGTGCCACGCGCTGAACGATGCCGCCCGAGGTGCCCGCCGGGTCCTGCTCTCGTTGACGCAGTCCTGCCAGGCCTGCGGTGACCGCGCGCTCGCCTCCCAGGATGTCTGCGATCGGGACTGTCGGCATCGTGCCGGGCACCAGGGAGCCGTGGGCGGCCTGGTAGGTGAGGTCGTGGCCGGGGACGTCTGCGCGGTCGCCGTTGAAGCCGACGATCTCGACGTGGACCAGGCCGTGGCGTTCGACGAGCGAGGGGAGACCGAGGGATTCTGCTGCACGCGGGCGCATCGAGGTGAGGAGGACGTGGGCACCGGCCGCAAGGCTGTCGAGTGTCGCTCTGTCTGAGTCCGTCTTGAGGTCGAGCACCATGACCTCTTGGTGGGCGGCCAGCTCGCGGTAGTACTGGGGCGCCGCGTGCTGCAGCGGATCGCCGGACGGTGGTTCGACTTTGATGACACGCGCACCCATCGCGGTCAGGCGGGCTGCGGCGAGTGGCCCCGGCAGGTTGACGGCAAGCGTGATGACCGTGATGCCTGTCAGTGCTGCTGAGTCGTCCACGCTGTCTCCTTGCGGTCGGGCTACGGCGTCGTCACCGTCTTGAACGAATGTATAGAACTTTGAAGAGTTGTTCAATAGGGTGGGTGGCAGGATCTGGCAGAGGCCGATGGATCGAAGAGCGTCCAGGGAGGGAGTGCTGTGGCACAGGGGGCAGCGGTGAAAGATGACCAGGACACCGAGCATGATCGGGATGGCGATCTCACGCGCCGAGCGCGCATCCGCAACTCGGCGCTCAGCCGATTCGCGGCGCACGGGTTCGCGGGTACGACGCTGCGGGCGATCGCGGAGGATGCCGGTGTGACTGTGGGGCTGATCCCGCACTACTTCGGGTCGAAGGATGGGATGCGGGACGGGGTGGAGCGATGGATCGTCAGCCTATTCGCCTCTGCCATCGAGGACGCGGATGCGGAGTCCGATGAACAGGTGGCGGGCACGCGCGAGCGCAACGCAGCGGTCGCGCGGATGCTGCAGGAGAACCCGCTGGTCGTCGACTATCTGCGCCGGGAGATCCTGCAGCTGGACGGTGACGGCGCGCTCATCTCACGGCTGGTGCTGCTGACGCGGGAGAGCGTGGACACGATGCGCGAGGCCGGCCAGGCGTCGACGGAACGACACCGCGTCGAGCAGGTGGTCGCGGTCATGGTCCGGCAGCTGGGGCAGCTGTTCCTACAGCCGATGGTCGATCAGATCGTGCACGAGTTCCCGGAGGAGGAACGGCCGGAGACGGCGCCGGAGCTGAATGTGGGCGTGATCCCGGCTCGGGTTTCTCGACGTCCTTGAGGGACGCGAAGGTCTTGAACTGGTCGATCACGATTGCGCCCATGTCTGCCATTCATCGCGGGGTACGGCGGGATCCCGCCGCCATCGCCCGCAACACCTAGGTGTCGGAACAACGACGCATGTGGGTAGAAGCATGCGAGGTGGGTCTCCGCGGATACTCACCGTGTGTGCAATTGGCTAGGAGCGCAAGCGTCATACGAGGTTCTTGCCTTATGCTCGGTGCACGACCGCCTCGTCGCTCTCCGACGCACTGTCTTCCGAGAACTTGCCGCTGAAAAACGTACCGTGGATTGGTCGGACAGCCCGTCATACCTCCGTCTCGTCGCATGCTCGCAAGTGATCCGCGCTTTCGGACGACCCGAGATACGCATTGCATTCGGATGCCCCAGATGATTCACCCGCTCTGAAGAAGCGCGCGAGATTTCGGCGAGCCATCCACTAATTCAGTTGCGGCTACTAGACAACGATGACTCTGTGAAGCGTGTGAGCTCGACTGCGCCCTGGACGGTCGTGAAACGCTGGTTACGTGGTTGCTCGCATACGAGACGACCGCGACGTCGCAACCGGTGTTGCACCGTGTTTGGGCGTTGAGGTTGTCAGAGTCGGGTGACTCAGCGTGGTGCGCTTCCACCTGAAACTATGCCATTATGAGGCGTGTCCCCTCACTCAGATGCGAGGCGAAGTGGAGAAACAAGAATCTAAAGAAGGGGTAACCTAGGCTCATGACCGAAGCATATGTCAACGGAGCAGATTATGGTCGGAGTCGTTCCTTGACCCAGCCCCAAGAAGGCTGGTGTAGTCAGTGATGTTACCTGCTATTCCGTTCAACAGTGGAGATGTCGAAGCTGCGTTTCCAGAACTGTGCGTCGTCGTTCCACATTTGGGGCAGGGTGCTTTTAAGGTTGCATTTAAAGCATTCGACTGCGACGAACCTCTGGTCTTGAAGATAATATATGCACATCCTCTGGAAAGGGAGATTGGCGAGTTCGACTTGGAGCATGCGCCGGAACGAATCGCGCGAGAAATCGCAGGCATGAGCTCTATCGATTGTCCAAATGTTGTGCGTTTGAAATCTAAGCCAGTTCTCCGGCAAATCGGTAGCGCGCGCTATCTAGCGTATGAAGAGCCGTTTTACGGCGGCAGTACGTTAGACCAGAGGTTGGCTGGTGACGTGATGGATCGAAAGGAAGTGCGGCGGTTAATGGTGGGGCTCTTGCGTGCTTCCAAAGCTTTGTGGGACTCTGGCGAGATCGTCCATCGCGATATTAAGCCGAGTAACGTTGCGTTTGACGAAGCAGGTGAGCCAGTTCTCCTCGATCTCGGCATCGCGTTATTTGGAGGGATGTCGGCTATCACTGCGACTGATCATGAGTCGCCGAGAACGCCGTTGTATGCAGCACCCGAGCAATTCGAACTGCGGCGGAACGTCCAGATAGATTTCAGGACGGACCAATACTCGATCGCCCTCACGGTCCTTGAAGCAGCGATCGGCGCGCACCCAATTTATCAAACTGGCATGCGAGAGGCTGAGTACTTTCGCGCATTGGAAAATTTCGACCCATCAATCCTCGAAAGTTTCCAACTAGACTCGGACGTTCGTGAAGTTATCGGCCGCATGTTATCCCGTCGTTCATACGGCAGGTATCGGAGCCCAAATATTCCTCTCGAATTGCTTGGAGCTGCATAATGTCTTTCATGGTTCAGCATGGTTACGGGAAAGCTCAAAAGATTAGTGACCTCCATAATCGTACTCGCGTGGCGGGAGTCATCCTCAGTCCAGGTGATGAGGACGAGGACGCCTTGAGTGAAACTGCAAAATGGTGTTCAGAGAATGATCTTAAAGTGTTCATAGATCCACAGACGTATCGCTATTCCACTAGACCGCCTGGCGCCGGTCGGAAGCACGATGTTCACGGCCTTGATTTCGGCGGACTCACATGGGCGGAAGATGCGGACTCAGTTTCGAGATTCATTGCAGCGGTCGGCCGGTTAAATAGTCGGCTCAATTCAAATGGCGAATGGATTGCTCCGGCTCCGTTGCAAGATACCCTTGCAGACGTATGGACGCCTCTCGCTGTCCAGTTTGCACGGACCGCAGGGCATCAATGGGGAGCGGATAGGACGATCGCAACAGTTGCCATTGACGAATCGGCTTTGGCGGATTGGGGATCTGTTGAGCGGTGGCTCGATGTAGTAACTACACTTCCCGTCAGCGGCTTCTACATACTGGTCAGTCGACCCAGTACGAACTACCCCCCGCTTCCATGGGCACCCGCGAAATTGTCCAACCTTCTACGTCTAGTGCACGCTCTAGGCACGTTAAATGATTTTAAGGTGATTCTTGGGTTCACGGAGTTCGAGGGCATCCTGTCGATTGCCGTCGGGGGGTCGGTGGCAGCGTCGGGTTGGTCTTACACGCTTAGACAATTTAGTTCTGCAAAATGGATGAATCCAGCCACTGGAGGGCGGCCCGCCACTGTGCGCACTCATTTGAGTCGAATGTGGTCTCTTCCGAAGGCGGAGTCGGAATCAGCTATACTGTTCAATTCGGAGTTTAAGGGCGTCGTTTTTACGCCCGCAGAAGTTGCACGTTTCGATAACACTTCATTTGACGCGTTGACTCGGAGTGCTGCTCAGGTTGACTTTCTTGAAGGTCTCGCTGTTAGGTCGAATCTCCTGAGTAGCGAGCCTTCAATTTCGGAGAGGGTGCGCGTTGTGCAAGGGAGTCTTGAACGCGCAATAGAACTATGGGATCAGGTGAGTGGGAGCGGGCTGATAGTTGACCCAAGCTATCGTAATCGCGTGGTTTCGTTGCGTGATGGCCTGAATTCGTTCGTTGCTCAGGTGGCCCTGTGAGCTGAGTTGTTGGCTAATCCGCGGATCAGTAACTCTATTAGCCATGCGTCGTGGCTGGGACTGGTTTCCCTCCCTGGCGCAGGAAGCCGCCATTCTAGCCTTCCCTGGCGTTCTGCGATTAGTCCGACACAATTGATTTCCATGATATGATCCGGAATACTTCTGCTCACGCGGTTCGGGACGATGATCGCGGTTCGTGCGGTGCCGAGTCGGTACTGGGTTGCCTGCCTTACAGCTTTTCTCCAATCGGCCATCTTCGCTTCGAGCGCAATCGAGTCATGCACGATCCTCGCGGAACTCGTCATGTAATGTTCGTTCCATCCTTGGCGCCGGAGTTCATTCGCAAGCGAGCGCTCTCGCCGACTTGTCACATTCGTGGGCGCGCCCATTAGGCTCTTTGCGGCAGTCAAACTAGGTAGGCGTAAGCCTTTGCGCTTGAACGATCGTAGTGCAGATGAGGACGCGGTAATTAGTACTCCGTCCGGTCTTCCAAACTCGAGGCTCGGCTCAAGTAGCAGGAACGTACTACGTCCCAGTCCTGGGCGCATCAGGCGCAACGCATCACGTTGCATAGCTCTGTGCAAGACTACTTCTTGCTTCGGGACGCCCACTGCTGCTCGGCTTGGCGGGTGCTCGTCGTTGGGAGGATTTAGGGCTGTCACCAGACCGAGCATATCCCGCGATCTGCCACCCGTGGTCGGTAGCCGAGCCCGAAATCCAGCCGACGCGAGACGGACTATCCGACCCAGCACGAAGTCCAGGCACGTCGTCGACAAGACCGTCCCAGTCCTGACGGCCGATCAACCCGCCCTTGTAGGCGGAGTTCAACTGTCTGGCTGCGGGGCCTGGGACGAAGAGCATCTCGCGCTGGAGTATTCCGAAGTCGCCGCCAACGGGGCCCGTACGCGGAAACCGTTGTAGGTAGGTATGGGGGCGAGTTAGCTTGAACACTCTGGATCGCGATCTGTCATCGTTGCCTCTGTGCTTGCTTCCCACAGGAGCATCCCATCAGCTCGTCACCGGTGTCGTTCCGCGGCGCGGCAAGCCCGCGAACGTCGGTCGACTAGTTATGTAGGCACACGTAGGTAGTATCAAAAACGCAGGTGGATACACATTGAGGCGCGTTTCCCGCGCGGAGGAGCGACAGCAAATGGCCAGACGTGTAGCGAAGCCGAAGCCAGCGAAGACCCTGGAGCAAACGCTGTGGGAGACCGCCGACAAGCTGCGCGGCAACCAGGAGCCCAGCGAGTACAAGCACGTCGTGCTTGGACTAGTCTTCCTGAAGTACGTGTCCGATCAGTTCGTGGAGCGGCGGGAGCAGCTCAAGGGCGAACTCGCTGTCGAAGGCATCAAACCTGAGCGGATCGACTCGTTCCTCGAAGAGCGCGACGAGTACACCAGTCATAACGTTTTCTGGGTGCCGGCGAAGGCTCGCTGGAGCTCGGTCCAGGACTCCGCGAAGCACCCTCAGGTCGGCGAGATCATCGACAACGCGATGGACCTCATCGAGAAGGAGAATCCTTCCCTGAGCGGCGTGCTGCCTCGCAACTACGGCCGCGACGGCCTCGACAAGAGGCGCCTCGGCGAGCTTGTCGACTTGATCGGCTCCATCGGCTTCACCGAGACCGACGACCACGGTGCGGACGACGTCCTCGGTCGGGTGTACGAGTACTTCCTCGGCCAGTTCGCGGGCAAGGAGACGGGCAAGGACGCCGGGGCGTTCTACACGCCCCGATCCGTGGTCAAGACCCTCGTCGAGATGTTGGAGCCCTACAAGGGTCGCGTGTACGACCCCGCCGCAGGTTCTGGCGGCATGTTCGTGCAGTCGGCGGAGTTCGTGAAGGCGCACGGGGGCAAGCGCACGGACATTTCCGTCTACGGCCAGGAGTACACCGATACGACGTGGAAGCTCGCGAAGATGAACCTCGCGCTGCGAGGCATCGAGGCGGATATGGGGTCGCACTCTGCGGACTCGTTCACCGAGGATCTCCACCCGGACCTTCGTGCTGACTACGTGATTGCGAACCCGCCGTTCAACGTCTCTGACTGGTGGGACGCGAAGCTCGGCGATGACCCCCGATGGAAGTACGGCACGCCGCCGAAGGGGAACGCGAACTTCGGTTGGGTGCAGCACTTCATCTACCACCTCGCACCAAACGGCACCGCAGGTTTCGTGCTCGCTAACGGGTCACTGTCCTCGAAGACCGGTGGCGAGGGCGAGATCCGACGCAAGCTGGTCGAGGCTGGTCTCGTCGACTGCGTCGTCGCGATGCCCGACAAACTCTTCTTCAATACCGGAATCCCTGTGGCACTGTGGTTCGTCTCGAAAGGACGCGCGGGCAACGGGCATCGCCAGCGGCGCGACGAGGTGCTGTTCATCGACGCCCGCAAGCTCGGCACGATGGAGTCACGCCGGCTGCGCGTGCTTTCAGACGGGGACATCGAAGAGATCGCGGGCACGTACCACGCATGGCGCAACCACGACGGCGGCTACAAGGACGTACCCGGCTTCGCGAAGTCTGCGACGATCGACGAGGTCGATAAGCATGACTTCGTCCTCACTCCAGGCCGTTACGTCGGCGCCGCTGAGGCAGAGGTCGACGACGAACCGATCGACGAGAAGATCGAGCGTCTCACGAAGGAACTGTTCGCGGAGTTCGCGCGCGGACGTGGGTTGGAAGACGAGATTCGGCAGCGACTCGGGGGCTTGGGATCATGAGCGGCTGGACTCGAAGCACTCTCGCCGACGTTGTCACCCTCCAGCGCGGGCACGACTTGCCCGCGGCAAGCCGCGGGAAAGGGCAAGTACCGGTGATCGGCTCGTTCGGCGTGACCGGTTTTCACGACGTTCCCAAGTACAAGGGCCCAGGAGTCGCGATTGGACGAAGTGGGGCCTCCATCGGAGTCGCAACATACGTAGAAGATGACTACTGGCCACTGAACACAGCGCTCTTCGTCAAAGACTTCAAAAGTAGTGATCCAAGATGGGCCTTTTACCTGCTCGATTCAATTGACTTCACCGCATTCAACTCCGGAAGCGCTCAGCCATCTCTGAACCGCAACTACCTTGCCAACATCGAAGTCAACGTGCCTCCGGTTTCTGAACAGCGTGCGATCGCCGCGACGCTCGGCGCACTCGACGACAAGATCGAGTCGAACCGGCGTAAGACGCAATTGGCGCAGGAACTCCTCAGAGCGCAATACCGATCCTGGTTCTCCAAATACTCACCTTGGGGCGGAAGAGCTCCGAAAAGCTGGCAAGAAGGCAAGCTACGGGACGTTGTCGACGCCGTCCGAGAATCTATTAAGCCTGGAGTGTATGCAGATCGTCCGTACATACCCATTGATGCGATCCCGATGAACTCTGTCGGCCTTGATGGGGCCCGCCCTAACGACGAAGCACGTAGCAGCCTTTTCGCATTCGAGAAGAATGACATTCTGGTAGGCGCCATGAGAGTCTATTTTCATCGAGTTGCGCTTGCTCCGTTTCCAGGCATCACTCGCAATACCACGTTCGTCTTGCGACCGAGGTTGGCGCAGAGTCTTGCTTACTGTCTGCTCACCTGTGACAGCGATGATACTATCGCATACGCGGAGGCCACTTCAAAAGGCTCAACCATGCCGTATGCGGTTTGGGACGGGGCACTGGCCGAGATGCCGGTCCTGATACCGGATCCATCGGCATTGGGAGCTTTCGAGGAACTCACGTTCGCCTTGATTGAACAAATCCGCGACCAGTTGTTCGAGACGCAGACGCTTATTGCTCTGCGCGACTCGCTCCTCCCTGAACTGCTCTCCGGTCGAATCCGTGTCCCTGCCGAAGAAGCTGCGGCATGACTACGTTCAACGAGAACATCGTCGAGCAGGCCGCTCTGGAATACTTCGCGGAGCTGGGCTACCGACGCGTGCACGGCCCCGACATCGCACCAGGAGAGCCCAGCGCGGAGCGGGAATCGTACGTGGACGTCGTTTTGTGGGAGCGGCTACGTGGGGCGTTCCGGCGGATCAACCCGGGCACGGACGCTTCGTTGGTCGGGGAGGCTGTGAAGACCGTTCAGCGTGCCGAGTCGCAGAGTCCGATCGATGAGAATGCTCGCCTGCACCAGCTCATCACCGAGGGAGTGCCGGTCGAGCATCGTGGCGATGACGGTCTGCTGCGGACGACCCGCCTGTGGCTGGTGGACTTCAAGAACCCAGACAACAACGACTGGGTGGCGGTCAACCAGTTCACCATCGTTGAGAACGGCAAGAACCGTCGTCCCGATGTGCTCGTGATGGTCAACGGACTTCCTCTCGCGTTGCTGGAGCTCAAGAACCCTGGTGCTGAGCACGCGACGCTGAAGTCGGCGTGGAACCAGGTGCAGACGTACCGGCACGACACTCCGTCGGTGTTCGTGCCGAATGCGCTCACGGTGATCTCTGACGGCACCTCGGCTGCGATGAGCAGCTACTCGGGCTCCTTCGAGCACTTTGCGCCCTGGAAGACGATCGACGGGCGCGAGGTCATCAGCGACCGTCCTGCGCTTGAGGTCCTGATCAAGGGCGTGTTCGAGAAGAGTCGCTTCCTCGACCTGCTGAAGAACTTCATCGTGTTCAGCGACGAGACAGTCACCGACAAAGCGACCGGGCAGCCGACGAGGTCTCTCGTGAAGCGCGTGGCGAAGTATCACCAGTACTGGGCGGTTAATGCTGCCGTCGAGTCCACGGTGCAGGCGTCCAGCCCCCAGGGCGACCGTCGTGGTGGCGTCGTGTGGCACACGCAGGGCTCGGGCAAGAGCTTCGAGATGGTGTTCTACGCCGCGAAGGTCATGCGCGACCCTCGCATGGCCAACCCGACGCTGGTGTTCATCACCGACCGCAACGACCTCGACGACCAGCTTTTCGGCGAGACCTTTGCCCCGGCCCAGATCTTGCCCGAGACGCCCGTGCAGGCTTCGACGCGCTCTGACCTCCGCGCGAAGCTCAAGCGGGTGTCCGGCGGCATCGTGTTCACGACCTTGCAGAAGTTCGCGCCCGGCGAGGACGGCGACACCAACCCCGTGCTCACGGATCGGCGGAACGTCGTCGTCATTGCGGACGAGGCGCATCGCAGCCAGTACGGGTTTGGGGAGAAGCTTGACCGGCATGGACGGCTGAAGGCCGGCCTTGCCAAGCACATGCGCGACTCGCTGCCCGGCGCAACGTACCTCGGCTTCACTGGCACGCCGATTGAGTCGAATGACAAGTCCACCCGGTCCGTGTTCGGCGACTACGTCGACGTGTACGACCTCACCAGGGCGGTCGAGGACGGCGCGACGGTGCGGATCTTCTACGAATCCCGCCTGGCTAAGATCGACCTGTCTGAGTCTGACCTCGCAACGTTGGACGATCTCGCTGACGAGATTACCGAGACCGTCGAAGAAGACACGGCCACGGCGGCCAAGTCTCGATGGTCGAGGCTGGAAGCGATCGTCGGTGCCGAGTCTCGGCTGGATCTCGTTGCGCAGGACATCGTCGAGCACTGGGAGAAGCGTCGCGAGTCGCTGTTCGGAAAGGGCATGATCGTGACCATGAGCCGGCGCATCGCTGTCCGGCTCTACGAGAAGATTGTCGCATTGCGGCCAGACTGGCACTCGGACGATCCTGCCGAGGGCAAGATCAAGGTCGTCATGACAGGGTCCGCAGCTGATCCCACGGAGTTCCAGCCGCACATCCACCCGAAGGATGTACGCAAGGACCTCAAGCTGCGGGCGAAGAACGCAGACGATCCGCTGGAGCTAGTGATCGTCCGCGATATGTGGCTGACCGGGTTCGATGCGCCGTCGATGCACACCATGTACGTCGACAAGACCATGCAGGGTGCGGGGCTCATGCAGGCGATCGCACGCGTGAACAGGACCTTCCGGGACAAGCCTGGTGGGCTGATCGTCGACTACATCGGCGTATTCGCCAACCTTCAGTCGGCGCTGGCCGAGTACTCGCCATCGGACCGCGATCAGGCAGGCGTGCCGATAGACGAGATGGTCCAGGTCATGCTGGAGAAGCACGATATCGTCCGCGGGCTCCTGCACGGCGTCAAGTACGACTCCTCACCGGAGCTGACGGCGTCGCAGCGGCTGAACGAGTACGCCAAGGTCCTCGACTTCGTCATGGCCGATCCCGACCGCACCTCGCGATTCAACGACCAGGTACTCGCGTTGGCGAAAGCATTTGCCCTGGCGGGCGCTCGCGATGAGGCCGCGGCGATCAGGAACGACGTGCGGCTGTTCACGGATGTCCGCGCGGCAATTCTGAAGATCCAGAACCCGGACTCCGGGAAAGGCGGATCCGGCGCCGTGGAGATCGACACGGCCCTCGGCCAGCTGCTCAACGAGGCCGTTGCCGCGGACCAGGTCGTCGACGTGTTCAAGCTCGCTGGCGTGGAGACGCCTGAGATCTCGATCCTCAGCGATGAGTTCCTCGATTCGCTTGCCGATAGGGAGAAGCCCAACCTCCAGATGGGTCTGCTGCGCCGTCTCCTGAACGATCAGATCCGCACTGTGCAGCGCACGAACCTTGTGCAGTGCCGGAAGTTCTCGGAGATGCTCGACGAGGCAGTGAACCGGTACACGAACCGCTCGTTGACAACCGCCGAGATCATCGCTGAACTCGTCAAGCTCGCCAAGCAGATGCGCGATGCTCAGCAGCGTCATGAGGAGCTCGGTCTCTCGGTTGCCGAGATCGCTCTGTACGACGCAATTGCACAGAATGATGCTGCTGTGCTTGAGCTCGGTGACGAAACGCTGAAAAAGATCGCAGTTGATCTTGTTTCGGCCGTGCGAACAAGTGTCGTCATCGACTGGGATCAGAAGGAAAGTGTTCGCGCAGAGATGCGATCGAAGGTACGGCGGCTTCTTGCGAAGTACGACTATCCGCCAGACGCGGAGAAGACAGCTATTGAGCTGGTTCTTGAACAGGCGGAAGTATTGGCGAGAAACGACCCTTCGTGATGTATTGTGGCGAGACTCGTAGGCCACAGTGGACGACTTTCGTCTAGAGGAGCGCTGACAGCCTGTTGGCAAGATGGGCTCTGCGGCGCAACCGTTTCTTGAGATCCGAGTGTAGAAGCACGCATCTCGGAGAATGATCGAGCAGGCGCGTGTGCAAGAACCTGAAGACGGTCGTCGACAGAGTGTGAGGACTCCATGGATATTCGTTTTGGTTAGGGTGCGAGTGGCGATGCTGCGGGGGACGACGACGGCTGGAACCGTGCCGTCCTCGGCCCACTTCAGTTGCTTTCCCTTCTGCAAACACGGCTGGGGCTCACACGTCCAAGAGGCACCCTCCCGGCTCGCGTTGCGCAGTCCCTGCACTCATGGAGCGGGCCGACCACCCGTGGTACCGGGAGTCCTTCGCAAAGGATCCGTGGAACACCGCACGACAAGTGCTCGCGCTGCGCGACGCCGCGATCAGCGCAGGACGCGCAGCGGCAGACGCCACACCCTCCCGGCTCTCAGCCCTCAGCCCTCAGCGCTATCGAATCCCGCATCACCGTCGGACCTGCTCGGACCCGCGCGCCACTCTCGCGCCCGGATCCGTCGACGACCTCCGTGAGATTCTCACCGTGCTCCGTGAACTCGCCGCGGTGTCCGATTCCGATACCTGGCCACTCGGTGTCGCCTCGATCGAGCTATTCGACGACTTCGCCTACTTGCCCTACGAGTGGCAGGAGCTTCTCGAGCTTCTAGGTGTATGAGGTCACGACGTTGTCGACACGGTCGTGGACTCGGCTAGCGGGAGGCAGGTCTGCACAAGCGGTGTGAGGCCGATGGTAGTTGTAGTGATGGACCCATACGCCAATCGCGTTCCGGCGGGCCTGTTCAGAGGCGTAGACACGGGCGTAGAGGCATTCCTCGGTCAGCAGTCGCTGGTAGCGCTCGACCTTGCCGTTATGCCTGGGCGTGTACGCGCGAGTGCGCTGGTGCCGCGACGCCAGTGACTTAGCGGAGCGGGCGAAAGCTGCGGCTCGGTAGTTGGTTCCGTTGTCCGTGACTACGCGCACGCAGCGGGTGATGCCGTGGACAGCGAAGTAGGCACGAGCGCGAGCGAAGAACCCGACTGTAGTCGCCGCGGTCTCGTCCTCAAGAGACTCGGTGTACGCCAGCCGTGAGAAGTCATCGATCGCGGAGTGCAGGTAGGTGTAGCCGACTTTCTGCTTGTGCGCCCGCTTGCTGGCCAGCGCTGGCTTGCTGCCGCGGCCGTGAGCCCACCAGCCGCCGCCATCGGGGATCTTGCCGACCTTCTTCACGTCGAGGTGGATCATGTGTCCCGGAAACCTCGCCGTGATCCGCCCGGGCTGCCGGTTGTTCTCCCCGGTCGGGTCCAGATCGCGACGGCGGGCGATCCCGAGGCGCTTCAACCAGCGAGAGACTGTTCGTACGCAGCAGTGGTGCCCCTGCTCGACGAGTTCGAGGGTGATGCGTCGGGCGGACCATTTGTAGTCACGCCGCCACCGATCGATCAGTTCGATCGCCTCGAGTGCAAGCCGGTGCGGACGCCGGGCTGGTGCGCTGGAGCGATCCTCGAGCGCATCGGGGCCATCAGCGTGGTAGCGGGCGACCCATTTCGTCAGTGTTGCTCTGGCGATGCCGGCTTCGGCTGCGACGTGGGACAGCGGTCGGCCGTAGTCGAGGACGCGGTCAACGAGACGCTGTCTTCCGGCAGGCGTCAGCGGCGCGTTAGCGTGGGTCATTGGAACGGGTCTCTTTCTGCTGGATGGTTGCTTCGACACCACCCATCGTGCAGTCCAGGGACCCGTTCCTTCATCCCCGATCGGTGACTACAACGTCATGACCCACAACATCTAGTTGCTCAACATTTAGTGCGTTTCTGGCCAACAACGACTTCAACTGGAGGACCTTCGCGTCTGCTCCAGCGTTGCTGTCTTCGATTCGCAACGTGGCCGTTCCATCTTTCTATCTCGGTGAGTCTCGCATATGCCGCTGAAACGGTCGTCTCTCGCAAAGGTCTCACGCGATACAAGCGAAATATGTGTCGTCCGCGCGTCTGAATGACGAGAGGAGTTCTCATCAGCGAGGATGGTTCCATGACCTCGGTTTTCGGATGGGTAGCGACGGACGCGGAGCAGCGTCGGCGGATGACGGGGCTCGTCGATCAGTTCCGGGACTCGACGACCATCGACGACCTGGGCCTCGGCGGAATACGCGATGCGTTCGCAGACACCCTCTTCCCCGGCACGTCCACACTGCACACCCGCATCCGCTACGCCCTCTTCGTCCCGTGGCTCATGCAGCTGGCGGCTGATCGTCGGTCGAGCGTCTCTGAGATGTCCGCAGCCTTCGCGCGCAGCGAATTCCAGCTGACGACGGCATTACTGGAGGGACGCGAAGTCACAGGAGTGATCGGCAGAGTCGCCGGTGCCGATCTCAAGCGGACCGCTTCCGTCGTCTATTGGGGCATGCTCTCGTCCTGGGGTGTGATCTCGCGAGGATTCACTCTTCGTCAGTACTTCGAGCGGGTCCTCCTGCGCCGGATGCAAGCGCGTACACAGCCTCGGGCGGACGACCCAGAAGCCGTGTGGGAGCTGACTCCGACCGGTCTCCACGAAGGACTGCCGTCTGCTCCTCCTGACCTGCTCACGTCGACGGACTTCACTCTGCGGCCGGAGGACGCGCGGTTCCTGCGTGAGTCGATCACCTACAGCGCCCCTGATTCGCTGCTGGCGCACCTGGTGCAGAACAAACCGGACGGATGGACGGATCGGGACTCGGCCCCAGAGTCGTTCGCCTCCCCAGAGGTCATGCGCGATCTGCCGCTCGAGCTCCACAGCGAGGTCGATCGCGCGTACAGATACTCCGTCGCCATCCACGGGGCGAACCTGCTCTACAACCTCGTCCTGGCCAGCCGGACACACCGCAAGCGTGACGACGGGAGCACGTACGGCGAGCACTATGAGGCGTGGATACGCGAATGGTTCGACGAGGCCAGATCCGTCGGGTTACCGGATGCGGAAGACCTCCGCCGAATCTGGATGATGGTCACCTCGACAGGGCGCGCGCTGTCCCCGTCGACAAGGAGCTTCGTCGAAGGTTGGTGCGCGGCCGTCGTGGACGCGACCTCGGCAGAGGACCTCATCCACAGCCAGAGTCTTGCGACGCGCGTGGCGAACCGGGAGCAGGAGAAGAAGGGACCTCGGGCGCGGCTCAACCCGAGCAACCGCCAAGCGCTGGACGCATGGACCGGCGCCGCCGGCACCGGCCGCAACACGTTCCGCTGGGGCATCGTCCGAGATCACCTGCAGGACCTCTACGACGCGGAGGCCGCCTCCTGATGCTCAGCCCCGACGACCAGCTGCTCCTCACCGACGCACTGCGTCCACCGGTCGGCTTCGACGTCGAGTGCGCGGTCGCGACCACGTACTCACTCACCGTCGAGTCTGTTCTCGTGGCACCGATGTCGTTCGCGATGTCCCACGGCGACGTTCTTCCTCAGGGATCTGAGGGAGACACCGTCGAAGTGCTGGATGCCGTCCAGAGGTATATCGACCTCACGACGGTGTTCGTCCAGTCCGGTGGCATCCATATCCCCGCGTCCCACAGTCGCATCCTGACGTTCCTCGAAGACAGCATCGTCGAAGTGGAGCCACCGGACCGGACGGGATCCTTCCACCCCAAGGTGTGGGCAGTCCGCTACGGAGCCGATGACCACCCGCCGCACCACCGCCTGATCATCACGAGCCGGAACCTCACACAGGACTCGTCCTGGGACACGATCCTCGTCCTCGACGAATCTGCGGACGGACCGATCGACGGGCGACCCGCCGCTGACTTCGTCCGGAGGTTGCCCGATCTGGCGACCCGGCCCACGGATGAGAACGGCGGGGAACGAGCCCGGCGGGTGGAAGGCCTCGCGGATTCGCTTGCGACCGCCAGGTTCGCCTTGCCCGCTCCGTATACGGATGGCTCCTTGCTGCCGATGGGGCTGGGCGAGGTTGAGTGGCCCTTTCCCCAGAGTGCGGAGAAGGCGCTCGTCGTCAGCCCATTCCTCGCGGCGGGTCAGCTGGACGCAGTCCGATCAAGTGCGGAGGACGCGACACTCATCTCACGGGCGGACTCGATGAATGCGCTCGGTGGGCATGCACTGAGCGCATGGGACACCCGAGTTCTCCACGCCGCGGCGGAAGGGACCGACGACGACGCAGAGATGGACAGCGATGGAACGTCCCCAGCACTTATGGAGACCGGTCTGCACGCGAAGACCGTCGTTCTGGACGGCGCGGACGGAGAATCCATCACCGTGACCGGCAGCGCGAACATCACGCAGTCAGCATGGACTCGGAATGTCGAGTTCGACGTGATCCTCTGGGGACCGACGGCGACGACCGGAGTCGACGCAGTCCTGGACGGAGGGGGCGCCCCCATCGGTCTCCGCTCCATCACCGAGCCATTCACACCAGAGCACGAGGAGCCGGAGACGGACGCCGAACGTGCCGTGCGCTATCGGATCGAGCACTTCCACCGTCAGCTGGCGCGCCGACGGCCGGTCCTCGATGTGGCGATCCTCGGTGACAGCACGATCTCGGTCAGGTTGGACCTCGACGTGCCGGACGACGCACTCAGTGCGAACACCACCGTCTGGCTGCAGTCCGTGGCAGCCACGGCGCGAGGACTGGAGAGCGAGGGAGTGTGGACGGTCGCACCGGTAAACGTCACGAGGTTCCTCGCTGTGGAGACGACCGCAGACGTCGACGGGACTGCGGTGACGCGGCGCTGCATCCTCACCTGCGCGCTCTCAGGAGACCCGATCGATCGGCGTCGTGCTGCTCTGGCAGCGATCCTGTCCAGTCCTCGAAGCGTCCTGCTCTATCTCGCGATGCTTCTGGGGCTCGATCCGAACGATGCAGTCCTCGCCGCAGACGCTCAGGGGGACGGTTCAGCAGACGCCTCCCTGACCGCGGCAAGCGGGGAGTCGCCAGGTGCGGGGCTTCCTCCCATCGTCCTCTTCGAACCCCTCATGCACGCGACGAGGGATCCGAAGCAGCTGGCGACGGTTGCAGGTCAGATCGACGAACTGCGTGCCATGCCCGGTGCGGAAGAGCGGATTCCGCAGGAGTTCCTCGATATGTGGGACGTCGTCCTCGCAACAGTCCGCCCGAAAGGTGCGCCATGACAGACGAACGTCCCGACCTCGGGCAGATCCTCAGCGGACTGAAGCCCTTCCAGCTGGCGACCGTCGAGCACGTCTTCGCGCGGCTCTGGGGCGACGGTGACACCGTCGACCGCTTCCTCGTCGCAGACGAGGTCGGGCTGGGGAAGACGCTCGTGGCTAAAGGCGTCGCGGCGAAGGCCATCGATCACCTGTGGAAAAGCGCTGAGGACGCCGGCCGACCGATCACGATCGTCTACATCTGCTCGAACCACCAGATCGCGCGACAGAACCTCGCCCGCCTCTCGCAGCTGACCGACGGTGTCGTCCAGTCCAATGCCGACCGCCTCACGCTTCTTCCGCTGTCCCTGCGCGAGGTCGAGGGCCGGAGGGTGCAGGTCATCGCCTTCACCCCCGGGACGTCGCTGGAGCTGGGCCGTGCGACGGGGAAGCTGGAAGAGCGGGCGCTCCTCAAGCGGATGCTCACACAGGCGTTCCCCGCCGATGACTTCACGGATCCGTCGTGGATCAGCTATCTGGCGGTGGGGGCTTCGGAAGAGCGCTTCGCCGCGAGGGTGGCCGAGTTCGAGAAAGAGCGCGATCTGCCCGAAGGCCTCGTTCGGCAGTTCCGGGAGCACCTGCTCGCGCAGTCTGGTCCCGGAGGTGAGGGGCTCCTCGCGGAGCTGCTGCAGAACCAGCGGGCATGGGCTGAGGGCTCGGTGCCGGACGACGAGGCTGTAGCACTGCGGAAGATGCTCATCTCCCGGATGCGGATCGCCATGGCCCACGCGTCCATCGATCTGCTGAGACCGGACCTCGTGATCCTCGATGAGTTCCAGCGATTCAAAGACCTCTTCGCCGATGACAGCACGATCACCCTCACCGACGCGCAGAAGCTCGCCCAGCAGGTCATCAGCAGAGACGGTGCGAAGACTCTGGTGCTGTCGGCTACGCCGTACAAGATGTACACGCTGTCCGACGACGCCGACGGCGAAGACCACTATCGCGACTTCACGAGCACGATCGCATTCCTCGCCGGCAAGCAGCCCGCCCAGCAGATCACCCGATGGCTGAGCACGATGCGCCGCGGGATCATGACGGGGACACCCGACAGCGTCGCCGGTGCCGACGCCGCCCGCGAGCAGGCGGAGGATGCACTGCGTTCGGTGATGTCCCGCACTGAGCGGTTGGCGGCCACTGCGGACCGGAACGGGATGCTGACGACCAAAGAGCTCGGTTCCCTCACGCTGACGCCGGCAGACGTCCGCGGGTGGAGGGCTCTCGACGACATCGCCCAGGAACTGGGTGTGGGCAGTCCGTTCGAGTTCTGGCGAGCGGGTCCGTACACGCACAACATGATGGACTCATGGGGCTACAAGCTGCAGGAGAAGCTGCTCGATCGCCTGGAGCACGGAGATAGGGAACTGGCCCGGACGCTCCGGCTGCATCGGAAAGCGCTGCTGCCGTGGCAGACGATCCACGAGTATGGGGAAGTCGACCCCGCCAATGCCAAGCTCCGTGCCCTCATCGACGACTTGGCGGCGCACGACGGATGGCGGCTGGTCTGGGTCAGCCCGTCACTGCCGTATCTCCAACCTGCAGGTGTGTACGCGAGCGAGGGGGCCCGTCGGTTCACGAAGAAGCTGATCTTCTCGGCTTGGAACGTCGTGCCCAAGACGATCGCTTCGCTGGTGAGCTACGACATGGAGCGCCGTGCGGTGCGGTCCGATCCCTCAGCGGCGGCGCGGGAGAAGACGTACGGGAGCGGCTCGCCTTCGACACCGTTGGCGTTCGGATGGGATTCGGAACGCGATGCGCCGAGAAACCTGCCCAATCTGTCCGTCATCTATCCGTCTGCGACGCTCGCGCGAGCGGGGGACCCTCTGCGGATCGCGCAGGAAGCCGGCGAATCGCTGCCGCTGGATCCCGAGAAATATGGGGCCCTCGTGCATGAACGCATCGACGGAATGCTCGCGCGGGCTGGGATAGAACCTCAGCGCGGCGGCGACGGCTCCCGCCGGCGCTGGTACGGGCTGGCACCCATGCTCCTCGACCGCCTCGCCGCGGAGGACGAAGGGTGGACCGCCGGATTGCCGATGCGGGCCTGGTCCGACCGGAACGAGGGCTCTCGGCTCGCGGACCACGCACGCTGGGCAGAGAAGAGTATCGCTGAGCTGGAAGAAGCGCTCGGTCCTCCACCATCCGATCTCGCCCTCGTGCTGACGGTCATCGCGGCTGCGAGCCCCGGAGTCTGCGCCCTTCGCGCAGTCACACGATCCGCAGAGGATGGTGGGGCGCTCTACGACTCGGAGGTGAGAGCCCACGCGCTCCACGCTGCGACCGGCCTTCGGAACCTCTTCAACCGGCCGACAGTCGTGTCCATTGTCCGCGGCGCGACCGACGATGCGGGCGCAGATGTGGATTCGTACTGGCGACAGGTTCTCCAGTACTGCTTTGACGGCAATCTCCAGGCTGTGCTCGACGAGTACTGTCACATGCTCAAGGATGCCGGTCTGGAGACCGAGTCACCCGCTGTCCAGGCGGAAGCGCTCGGAGAGCACATCCATGACTCCGCATCGATCCGCACGTCGCAGAATGCCATCCACGACTTCGACGTGGGACGAGGGAAGGCTCAGGTGGACGTCCGCCATCTCAAGTCTCACATCGCGGCCCGATTCGGCCGTGCCGCGACGAGCGATGAAGCGTCGGAACGAGAAGCGACAGTGCGTGAGGGGTTCAACTCTCCGTTCTGGCCGTTCGTCCTCGCAAGCACGTCTGTGGGGCAGGAAGGCCTCGACTTCCACACGTACAGTCACGCGGTCGTGCATTGGAATCTGCCGTCCAACCCGGTCGACCTCGAACAGCGGGAAGGTCGCGTCCACCGGTTCAAGGGCCACGCGGTGAGGAGGAACATCGCGGACGAGTACGGGCCCGCTGCGGTGGGGGAGTGCGGCGACCCGTGGTCGAGGATGTTCGACGCCGCCGAGGCCGATCGTCCTGCCGGTGATTCACTCCTGGATCCGTACTGGGTCAGGACCGGCGACGCAACTATTGAACGCTACGTACCGGCGATGCCGCTGAGCATGGAGAGCCGCCGGTACTCGTCGCTTGTACGAACGGTCGGTGCGTATCGCTACGTCATGGGACAACCGCGACAGGAGGAGCTCATCCGATACCTGGGCCCTCACGCGGAGCATCTGAAGATCGACCTGTCACCGCCTGAATATCGGGAAGGCGGACAGCAGATGCCGCAGCCCGAGAACTGACGAGCCGCTCAGCTGCAACGAAGCCGGGTCTTGACCTCACGCACTGTCCGCGGTGAAGTCCAGCTTCTTGGGGCGGAAGGCGATGAACACCGCGAGGATGACGCCTGCCGTCACGAGGAGGGCGGCCTCAAGGGACACCAGATCCGCAAGGACCCCTTCGAGGATCGAGGCCAGTGGTCGGGAGCCGACGAAGCCGACCATCCACAGCGCCATCACTCGTCCACGCATCACCTGGGGGACACGCAGCTGGACCAGGTTCATCGCCGCGGTGTTGGCAATCATGAATCCGCCACCTGCGACAGCGAATGCGCACATCGCGGTCACCGGAGTGGGTGCCACTGCCACAAGGGTCGTGCCGACGATCATCGCTGCAAGGCCCACCTGAAGGACTCGTGGTTGCCGCGCCGGCCAGCTGAGGAGTCGGTACCCGAAGAATCCCACGACGGCGCCTAGTCCGAATGCGCCGGTGAGCTGACCGACCACCTGTGTCCCGCCTCCCAGTTCGTCGGCGATGACCGGGGCGAGGGTGATCGAGGGCTCGGAGCCGAACCCGACTGCAGCCACCACGATCAGCAGGAGGAGCATCGTGCGATCACGTCGTACATAACTCAGCGCGGCACGGACCCGGAAGTCCGTGCCGGCTGCCTGCTTGGTTCCTGAGGGCAGTGCAGCGAACAGGACCATGACAACGAACATCGCGTGGGAAAGCGCCGCGAGCGCGAACGCGAGGGCCGGGCTGTACTGGGCGGCGACGAAGGTCCCTCCCGCTGGCCCGGCCACCCGGGCGAGGGTCATGGGAAGGGAAGTCAGCGCCATTGCGGTCGGGAACTCGCTGCGGCGAATGAGCAGGGGGACGATCGACTGCTGCGCCGGCCCTCCCACCACGAATCCGAGTCCGGTGATCAGAGTCGCCGCGAGCACAAAGACTGCGTCAAGGCGACCATCAAGGTCTCCGCGGGCGTAGCAGAAGGCTGCCAGCGCACCGGAACCCAGGAAGCAGAGCACCCGGCCCAGAACGATCTGCCTGCCGATGTTGCCGCGATCGGCCCAGGTGCCGCTGAGGGGTGTCAGGAAGATCTGCGGCGCGAACTGGACGACGGACACGAGACCGACCCACAGGGCCGACCCAGTGGCTGCATAGACCACGACGGCAGCCACGATGCTGTGGATCCAGATGCCGACCCCGCTGATCAGCTTGCCCCAGAAGAGGGCCCCGAACTGCCGGTCGAGGGTCAGGCGCACCGCACCGCGCGGGGGGTTCTTATCCTCTGCGACTGAGATCCGGGCCATATCTGCATGTGTAGCACATGCGTCCATCGCGGCTTCGCGCCGATCGTCTCGCGCAGCTGCCGATCAGCTGGGCCGGTGAGGCAGCATGACCTCGTCGAAGTAGCGCTGAGAGTATGGCATCAGATAGTCCTGGCCTGAGGTGTACCACTCGTCATAGTCCTCGAATTCGCCCTCGTCGTCGGCATAGCCGAGTTCTTCGGCGACTCCACTCCAGCGCTCCATCAGATCGGCAACGTCCTGCTCGGCGGACTCCGGAAGGGAACCCTTCTCCACTTCCGCCTGCACGACACCCTGCGAGGCCTCCTTGAGCGAATCCTCGGCGTCTTCAGCCATGGCCTGGAATGAGCCGTCGAACTCGCGCACCTGCTGCGCCGCTTGGCTGTTGCCCTCAAGGTCTGCGCGTCGGGACGTGTTGAAGTTCCGAAGCATGGCGTCGAAGAGGAGCTGTTTGACGGCGAGCGGGTAGCTCTCGAAGGCGCTGCCGGCCACGGTTGCACCGGGGCCCCGTGCGAAGGTCACCTCGTCGGTGTACGAGACATTCGGCGCGACCTCGAGGAAGCCGGACGTGGTCGCTGGGAGCGTAGCTGACAGGGTGCAGTCCACCGTGCCCCGCTGCAGGGCTTCGTACGTCTCCGTGTACTCGAGGGAGGTCGGACTGCCGCCGAGGCCTTCGAGCTGCGTGATCTGGGCGCCGGACGAGATGCGAACCTGCTTGCCGCTCCATTCGTCGAGGGTGGAGACCTCGTCGGAGCACAGTCCCATGATGGCCCCGGCCGCGTTGAACGGATTGAGGGGGTGCAGTCCCTGGTCCCGATACTCGTTGAGCAGATCCTCACTGCCCCAGGCCATCTCGCCGAGCGCGGCATTGGCCGCCAGTTCGTCCACGAGTGGCGAGGTGCCTGTCAACGTGGACGCAGCGACGAAGCCGGCGAAGACCGGGAACTGGTCGGGCTGATAGACGGGGAGCATGTACGCGACATCCACGCGACCGTCGACGAGTGCATCGGCTAGGTCTGTATATCCGGCGATGCCCTGACCGTAGGTCGTCTCGACGGTCACTGCGCCTCCGGAGAGCTCTTCGACGTCTTCGATGAACGCTTTCGAACGATAGGAGGTGATGTCCTCTGCTGACTGTGCCGACGGCTGATAGGAGATGGTGATGGGATCGATGTCTTCGAACGCGGCCCGGATCTCCTCCGTGCTGGCGCCGTACTCGTACCCGTCGCCACTGCCGCCGCCCCCGGTCCCGCCACTGCCGGCCGCCCCCGCACAACCGGTGAGGCTGACGGCCAGCGCCGCTGTGCCTGCGATGACGGTGCGTGCGACGAGAGTTCGTGAGTGCATCATTGCCCCTGATCAGCTGGTGGAAAGGCCCGGAGAGCCCAGCGCTCCGAAGAGCGCCTGGTCGTCCGCCTGGCGGCCGAAACCGCCAGTGCCATAACGATGTGTGGTCGACGTGCGACCGTCAAGTGTGGTCCACATCACGGTATGGTGGCGTGCGCGCGTCCGTCGTGACGCACTCAGCGAACAAGGTCGGCCACCCGCAGGAGCAGCCGATGCAGACGGAATTGGGGCCGCGGGAGTGGATGGTGGGTGCCGGTCTGCACTATGCGGGTTCGCGTCTCGGGCCGCCTGGGGACAAGAGCGGTGACATTGTCAGCTGGAACTGCGACGTCTCGCGGCCGGAGGCTGTCGCCGCTGCAGGCTATCTGCTCTGTCTGAGCCACGGGGAGGAGCGCCCGGTCCCAGTTGCCCGCGGACGATGAGCTCGCTGGTCCGATTCTCCGCAAGCGCGGGCAGGCTGGGACTCTCGACGAGGGCCTCCGAGCGGACCTCATCTGCTGTCGTCATCCCCGGCGTCCTTCCCGGCGTGTGCGCGCGTGCGTGGTGTGATCTATTGTCGACAATCGACGGTGACGTGACGCACAGTGAGGTGGAGGATGCCCGACAACGCAACGAGCGCGAACCCGACGGAAGAGCCGGATCCGACCGTGACCTCGGGAAGGGGCAGCTCAGCCTCGGCCTCGCCCGGCCCGCTGTCCGGGATCACCGTTCTGGAAGTCGGGGTCTTCATCGCCGGCCCGTACGCGACGATGCAGTTGGCGGACATGGGCGCGCGGGTCATCAAGATCGAGACTCCGGGGACCGGCGACTCACTGCGAGCCTCCGGTCCGATCATCGAGGGGCATTCGAGTCCATTCATCCGCCTCAATCGGAACAAGGAATCCATCGTCCTCGACCTCAAGTCCGACGACGGACAAGCGTCGCTGCGTGCTCTGCTCAAGGAGGCCGACGTCTTCGTGGAGAACCTGCGGCCCGGTTCGCTGAAGAAGATGGGGTTCGGGTACGACGACCTCAAGGAGGAGTTCCCGTCACTGGTGTACGCCTCGGCGTCGGGGTGGGGCCAGGACGGTCCACTGTCGCCGCTGGCAGGACTCGACATCATGGCGCAGGCGCGGTCGGGACTCATGAGCATCACCGGGTTCCCCGACCAGCCGCCGGCGAAGGTGGGCGTCCCGATCGCTGACCTGACGACAGCGCTCTACATGGCGATGGGCATCGTGTCCGCGTTGTACGAGCGGAAGGAATCGGGACAGGGGCAGTACCTGGACGTGTCTCTGTTCGAATCGGCGGTGTCGCTGGCGGTGTGGGAAGCGGGCAGCTATTTCGGCACGGGGGCGGTGAATCGTCCGAACGGCTCCGCGCACCAGGCGCAGGCGCCGTACCAGGCGGTCATGGCGAAGGATGGCCATGTGACGATCGGCGCGAACACGCCGGCGACGTGGACGCGGTTCTGCCAGGCCTTCGATCTGGCTGATCTGCAGGATCGCCCGAAGTTTCAGGAGCCCGCACTACGGATGGAGAACCGGGAGGCGCTCATCGCGGTCCTCGAAGACCGGTTCCGGGAGCGGACCGTCGACGAGGTCGTCGAGGAGATGAACCGCGTGGGCGTTCCGGTCGCTCCGATCAACGACTACGCGCAGGTCTTCACCGACGAGCACCTGAAGGCACGGGACTACGTGTGGACGTCGCAGCATCCGGAGCTGGGGGAGGTGGCGCAGCTGGGGAACCCGATGCGATTCTCCAGGTCCGCGATGACGCAGGGCAATGCCGGTCCCGCACTGGGCGCGGACACCGATCGGGTGCTGGCGGAGATCGCTGGGAAGACTGCCGATTCGAAAGAGGACTGAGGATGACCGACCACCTGCTCACGGAGGTCCGCGGCGCCGCGCTCCACGTGACGTTCAACCGTCCCGAAGCGCGCAACGCGATGACATTCGAGATGTACCAGGGACTGGCCGAGGCGTGTGAGCGCGTGGATGCTGATGCCGCGCTGCGAGTGCTGGTCCTGCGCGGGGCCGGTGGGCGGGCGTTCGTCGCCGGGACAGACATCGCCCAGTTCCGGGGCTTCACCGGCGAGGACGGCATCGAGTACGAGAAGAAGATCGACGAAGTGCTGGGCGTGTTGGCGGCCGTGGACAAGCCGGTCATCGCGGTGATCGACGGTCACTGCGTGGGCGGGGGACTGGGGATCGCCAGCTGCGCAGATGTCCGTGTGGCGTCGCCGAATGCGTCGTTCTCCGTGCCGATCGCGAAGACGCTGGGCAACACACTGTCGGCGAACACCCTGCGGAGGCTGGTGCGGGCGTTCGGGGAGCCTCGGACGGCGTCGATGCTGCTGACCGCGCGACGCGTGGATGCGCAGGAGGCGCTGCTGAGCGGATTCCTCACGGACGTCGCTGAGGACCTGGATGAGGCTGCGGAGACGCTCGTGGAACGTGTCGCCGGTGGGGCGCCGCTGACGCAGTGGTCGATCAAGGAGAACCTGCGGAGGCTGCAGGCCGGGGGAGAGGTCGACGACGCGGACGTCGTGTCTGCGGTCTATGGCAGCGAGGACTTCGCTGCGGCCGTGGAGGCGTTCCTGTCGAAGACTCCGATGGAGTGGACGGGGAAGTAGGCGCAGGTCTGTGGAAGGGGGCCTCGGTCGGTGCAGAGGCTCCCTTCGGCGTCCTACTCGGGAAGCTGCGTCGTGGAACCGAGGGTGTGCCAGGCGCGGCTGTGGTAGACGAGCGGGGGCTCGGTGTCCCTCTGCGGATCCGCGTGCTGTCCACCGATCTCGTCGCCTTCGACCATGAAGAGAGTCGCGCCCTTGGCCGGCAGCGTTCCGATGACCCGACCGCGGATCCAGGCCGCGGCGTCGCGGAAGACGACCTCGCCGGTGGGCAGGCGGTCCCAGAGGCTGGTGTCGGCGAAGCGGTCGATCCCGCTGGTGGCGCCGAGCTTCGCGAGGTGGACCTGATGGGCGCTCAGCAGGTGGACGACCACGGCGGAGGAGCGCAGCAGAGCAGGGGTGCTCGAGGCGCGGCCGGAGGCGGAGAACGCGACGGTGGGAGGGTTCGCGTCGACTGAGCACACCGATGTGGCCGTCATCGCGACAGGCCCGTCGCCGGGATCGGCAGTGACCAGGGCGACTCCCGCCGGGTGATTTCGGAAGGCGGCGACGAACTGGTCCGTCAGTGTGCCGTGGGTCGGTGCGGTCTGCGTCAGCGCTGCAGCCATGATGGGTCCAATCGTCTCGAATCGTGCCACGTCGGCTCTTGTCTGCACGCTAGGGAATGCGAACGTGACCCACGCGACAGCGTGCAATCTATGAACACGAAACGTCATATGACGACATGACGGGTGCGTGTGGCGAGAGATCTGCGCGCAGTCGGGTCTCCTCGCCGCGGTGGATTCGTGGAATATTTGGGGGCGGAGTATGCGGGATCGCATACCCGAAGGAAGGAGTGCACCATGCCGGCAGCGGAGCCTCGCGCAGACGAGTACGGACGCCCCATCGGGCCCCCACTGCCTGAGTGGGTGCCTGCGCGCCGTCCCGGACCTGTGACCCTGGAAGGGCGGTACTGCCGCATCGAGCCACTCGATCCCACACGTCATGCGGACCAGCTGTTCGCCGAGTTCGCGAAGACGGATCCGGGTGACTGGACGTATATGTCGGTGGGTCCGTTCGACACGCGTGAGGCGTACCGGGAATGGGCGGAGGGCGCTGCGGCCAGCACTGATCCGCGCTTCTACGTCGTCATTGACAGTAAGTCCGGCGACGCGCTGGGGACCGCGTCGCTCATGCGGCAGGACCCGGCGAACGGCGTCGTCGAGATCGGCAACATCATGTACTCGCGCAGGGTACAGCGGACGCCGATTGCCACAGAGGCGCAGTACCTCGTGATGCAGTACGTCTTCGACGAGCTCGGCTGCCGTCGCTATGAGTGGAAGTGCGACAGTCTCAATGAGCCGTCACGCAGGGCGGCAGGGCGCCTGGGTTTCACGTACGAGGGCACGTTCCGCCAGGCCGTCGTGTACAAGGGGCGCAGTCGGGACACTGCGTGGTTCTCCATCATCGACGGTGAGTGGCCGCGGATGCGGGACGCGTTCGAAGCGTGGCTGGCGCCGGAGAACTTCGATGAGGAAGGTCGGCAGAAACAGTCGTTGAGCAGAAGCGGCCGTTGAAGCAGTCAGTGAGTTGAGCAGTCAGTGCCCAGTGCATGGACGAGTCGGTCCGCTCGGGTCAGCGTGCAGCCGCCGAGGCGTTCGAAGCGCTCGTCACGTACCTTCCGGTACCGCCCCGCGGTTCATGGCAGAATCCCATGATGGTGCGGAAACGTGAGACCGACGCGACGAGTGCAGAGCCGTGGCCGGACGTGGTGCGGGATCTGTTCGAAGCCGAGCCCGATCTGCTCGCCCGCGTCATCGAGCACGTGCGAGCCGTGTACCCCACGTATGCATCCGTCTCCGACGACCTGCTGGCACGGTCATTCCGCCAGAACATCGACATGTGCGTGACTGCGGTCCAGGGCGAGGTGAATCCTGCAGAGGGTCCGCTTCGCTCCTACGCCCAGATCGCACGTCGACGGTTCGAGGCAGGGGTGCCGATCGACGACCTGATCCGTTCCTACAGGTTCAGCATCGGCCTCATCGCCGACCAGCTCACCGACCTCCTCGCCGAGCACCAGGGCTCTCCACAGGGCGGGGTCGACGCATATCGGAGGATCTGGGCGGTGACGGACGTGTACACCGCGCAGCTGGCCGAGGTGTATCGGCAGCATCGCCTCCAGTTCGACACACGCAATCACGAACTGAAGATGGATTTCATCGAGCGACTGCGATCGGGGACCATCGATGAACCGGCCTTGACGGAAGCACGGCTGCGCTTCCACCTGCGCGAAGGCACCGCCTACAGAGCCTTCATCGCGAGGCTCACCGCGGAGGCGGACCACGACCTCTACGCGCTGATGGTGATGCTGGAGTCGCAGCTGATCGGTCACCAGGGGCTGGGCGTGATCCGCGGCAGCACGATCGTCGGCGTCTGTGCACAGGAGTTCACTGTCCTTCCGGCGCTGTCCATCTCCTACGGCCACGAATCGGCGTTGGAGGACATCTCCGCTTCGTTCGCGTCTGCCCAGCGGGTGGCCGCGACGTCGGTCGCGCTGGCATCGGGAAACCATGACATCGCCGAATCGGGGTGGCGAGTATCCGTCGAGCCCGAAGGCCCGGTCACCCGGCACTTCGAGAAGCGGTTCGTGGAGCCGCTGGAGGCGTCTGCCGTGAATGCCGCGATGATCCTCACCAGTGTCCGGCAGGTCCTGCTGCACAACCGCTCTTTCCGTGCCGCCGCCGCTGCCCTGCACTGCCACCAGAACACCCTTCGGTACCGGATCGCACGCTTCGAAGAGATCACCGGTGCGCGACTCGATGACACGGAGACGGTGGTGTCTCTGGAGTGGATGTTCGAGGCACGTGCCAGGTCCGACGGCACCGCTGCGGCGGACGGGACGGCAGGACTCGACCGGTAGTCTTTGTACTCGGCTACAAACGACACGCGGGCAGATTCTGTCTCGAGCCCAAGGGCCTGTGCGCGCGGATGCAGAAGAATGGCCGGGTACTGACTGAGCGGTCGCAGCCTGCATCCGAAGCGGCGCGCCGTGGTCTCCACTTTGCAAAGGAGCAATCCCATGCGCGCAGTCTCGCGCTCACTCAACATCTTCGTTGAGAAGTTCTTGCCGAACGCATTCCTCTTCGCTCTCATCCTCACCCTCATCACCGTCGCGCTCGGCATGATGCTGGGCGGACAGTCACTGCCCGACATGGCGAACCACTGGTACGGCGGGTTCTGGGCGTTCCTCGAGTTCGGCATGCAGATGGTCGTCGTCCTCGTGACCGGCTACGCCTTGGCCAAGGCCCCCTTGGTCAATCGTCTCCTGTCGCACTTCGCGAGCATCCCGAAGACCCAGCTGGCAGCACTCGTCATGACCATGGTCGTGGCGGCCGTCATGGGCTTCGTCAGCTGGGGTCTGGGATTCGTAGGCGGCACCCTCGTGGCGATCGAGATCGCACGGCGGGTCCGTGCAGCGGACTTCAGGCTCCTCGTCGCCGCCGCGTACGCCGCGGTCATCGCCACTCAGCCGGTCTCCCTGGCACTCACCGCGCCACTCCTGGTGAACACCCCCGGCCACTCGCTGGAGGAGCAGATAGGCCTCATCCCCGTCACGGAGACCCTCTTCAGCCCCACGATGATCAGTGCTGCGCTCTTCGGATTCCTCGGTGTACTCATCACCTTCATCCTCATGGCTCCGAAGATGGAGGACGTCGTGGCCTTCACAGGGTCGGATGCAGACGATTCGCGAGCCTCCGATGTGACGGTCGGACAGCCGGCTCCCGCCTCGCTGGCCCTCGCGGCCGAAGAGACCGGCAACACCGTCGCGACGGAGAAGACGACAGTCTCCGAGCGGATCAACAACAGCCGGATCATCAATTACCTGATCGTGATCGTCGGTCTCGTGGGCATCATCCTGTACTTCGCGGCTCAGGGCTTCAACCTCGAGCTCAACATCATCAACTTCGTCTTCCTGATCGTCGGGATGGCACTGCACGGCAGCCCCGCGAAGTATGCGAAGTGCATCACGGACGGGATCCCCGCGGCGTCGGGCATCGTGCTGCAGTTCCCTTTCTACGCGGGAATCATCGGCATGATGGGAGGAGCCGGTCTCATCGTGATGATCGGCGAGCTGTTCGGCTCGCTCGCCACGGAGGCGACGTTCCCGTTCTTCGCCTTCGTCGCCGCCATGATCGTGAATGTCTTCGTCCCGTCCGCCGGCGGCCAGTGGCAGGTGCAGGGGCCGGTGATGCTCGAGGCGACCGGCGGCATGGACATCAGTCCGGCGACCGTGGTCAACGCGATCTCCGTGGGTGACATGACGACGAACCTCCTGCAGCCGTTCTTCGTCCTTCCGGCTCTGGGGCTGTCCGGCCTGGGGCTCAAGGACATCTGGGGCTACTGCATGACCGCCATGGTGGTGCTGTTCCTCATCTGCGGAACCATCTTCCTGCTCGTCCCCGTACTCGGCTGGTGACCGTGCCCCCGCAGCCCTAAGAAAGGAACCGCCCATGTCCGATCGTGTGAAGCTCTGGGAGCCGTCCGCCGACCGCATCGACCAGTCGGAGCTCCGCCGGTACCAGCGATGGCTCGAAGCCACTCGTGGCATCACCCCTGAGACGTACAGCGGGCTTCACACCTGGAGCGTGGAGAACATCGACGCGTTCTGGGAATCGGTCTGGGAGTACTTCCAGATCGTCGGTGAGCGAGGAGACGGGCCGGTCCGCGAGGGCGACGGCATCGCGTCCACCACCTGGTTCCCCGGGGCACGGGTGAACTTCGCGGAGAACATCCTGCGCTGGGCTGGCGAGTTCGCGGACGCCGAGGCCATCGTCGGTCTCCATGAGACCTCACCGCGCACGTCGGTCACCTGGCAGGACCTCGAAGGCAGGGTCGGTGCGCTCGCCCACCACCTGCGTGCCGTGGGCGTTCGTCCCGGGGACACCGTGTGCGCAGTGCTGCCGAGCCTCCCCGAAACCGTCGTCGCTCTCCTGGCAACGGCCTCAGTCGGAGCCGTCTGGTCCGTGGTCAACACCGATTTCGGCCCACAGGGTGTGGCGGATCGCTTCGCGCAGATCGAGCCCACGGTCCTGCTCACGGTCGACGGGTACGAGTTCAACGGCACGTACAGGGATCAGCTGGAGCGCCTGCCTGAGCTCCTCGACCTTCTGCCCACCGTCGAACACCACATCCTCATCGACTCCCATATCGCTCCGGACGCGGAGATCGCCGGTGTGGACGTGCCGACCGTGAGGTACTCACGGATCGTGAGCGAGCCGCGGCGACCCGTCTTCGAATCCGTGGAGTTCTCGCATCCCCTGTGGGTCCTGTACTCGTCGGGGACGACCGGCAAGCCGAAGGGGATCGTGCACTCGCACGGCGGCATCGTGCTGGAGGCCAACAAGGCGAATGCCTTCCACTACGACATCCGTCCCGGCACACGCACGTACTTCGCCGCCTCCACGACGTGGGTGATGTGGAATCTCCTGGTTGATTCCATGATGCGCGGCGCCACGATCATCACCTACGACGGCTCTCCCGTCTTCGGAACCGCTGCCCGGCAGCTGGAGATCTGCGACGCGGAGGACGTCGAGTTCTTCGGGGCAGGAGCCGCAGTCTTCACACTCATCGAGAAGTCCGGGATCTCTCCGCAGGAGCACTACCCGCTGCGCTGCCTGCGCTCCATCTTCTCGAGTGGGTCGCCACTGCCGGATTCTGGCTGGGACTGGGTGTACGAGCAGGTGAAGTCCGACGTGCGCCTGACCTCCGACTCAGGAGGGACGGACATCGCCTCCGGGATCCTGGGGGCGAATCCCCTGGCCGACGTATACCGCGGCGAGCTGCAGAGTCCGTACCTGGGTGTTGATGCACGGACTGTCGATTCCGAGGGCGTGGCAATCAGCGACGACGTCGGTGAACTGGTCATCGCCGCCCCGCTTCCCACGATGCCGGTGAAGTTCTGGAACGACCCCGACGGAAGCAGATACCGGGGCGAGTACTTCGCTGCCTTCGACGGACTGTGGCGGCAGGGGGACTGGGCCACCCGGATCACCGACGGCGGGTGGGTCATCCACGGCAGGTCGGATTCGACCATCAACCGCGGTGGCATCCGCATGGGGTCTGCCGACATCTGCCAGGTCGTCGACGCGGTGCCGGGAGTCGCCGCGTCCATGGTGATCGGGGCAGAGCTGGAGGGCGGCGACTACTACATGCCGCTGTTCGTCGTTCCGGATCCGGGGGCTGCCGTGACCGAGCAGCAGAAGGAGACGATCGTCGCGCGGATCCGATCGCGCGTGTCCCCCCGCTATGTGCCGGATGACATCATCGAAGCGCCCGGTGTCCCGCGCACTCGGACGGGAAAGCTCATGGAGGTCCCGGTCAAGCGGATCTTCCAGGGGGCTGATCCGCACAGTGTGAATCGGACGACTGCCGAAGACTCCGCAGTCCTCGACTGGTATGTGGAGCGAGCGGCGCGATTCGCACGGAATCGGACATCGACCGGTCAGAGCTGACAGTCACCGCGACCCGTCCTTGATCTGCCCGTACTCGAGCGCGCCCCAGAAGTCCCCGCGCACGTAGCGCTGCTGGGGCTCCGGCGTGAAGTCCCACGGTCGCGACACCCCGGTTTGCAGCGCTTCGGCCACCAGCCGGCGCCGGTCCTGGCTCGCCAGGACGACCGACTCGAGGGCGCCCAGGTCGTAGCGGCCCTGCAGCTGGCTGCGCATCCGGGCCGCCACCTCGGCGTACTCCGGGTCGGCGGCCCGGTTCGTCAGCTCGTCCGGGTCCGACTCCAGGTCGAAGAGCTGATCCGGGTCACCGGGGCACAGGACGAACTTGTGCTGGCCGCGCACCAGTGTCACCTGCGGTCGGAGAGTCCCCTCGGCCAGGTACTCGATGACCACGTCACGATCGTCCGGCCCGGCCGTGCCCGCGGACTCTCGCCGCATCGACTCGAACAGCGACAGTCCGGTCCGTCCTTCGGCGACAGCCGCCTCGCGCGCGGTCGCGGCCTCGTCACGCGCCCGGCCATGGCGAGCCGAACCGCGGGCAGGTTCGTCGCCCGTCAGACTGCTGCCAGCCGGACCACCACCCGCCAGCTCCTCGAGCGTCGCCCCCAGATCCAGCAGGCTGACCGGATTCGCGAACCGGCCGCGCGGCACCAGCCCCTCCGGCCCCCACATGATCAGCGGCACCCGCGCCGACTGCTCGTACGGCGACATCTTGTACCAGAGTCCCTTCTCGCCCAGCATGTCCCCGTGATCACTGGTCACCACCACGACGGTGTTCTCCGCGAGTCCCAGCTCCTCCAGCCGCTGGCGGATCCGGCCCACGTGGTCGTCGATGTAGGCGACCGCCGCATAGTACGCGTGCCGTGCCCGGCGCACCTCGTCGATCGTCGGCTCCCGCTCGTCGAACCCGCACATCGTCCGCAGACGATGGCTGTGCGGGTCCTGCTCCGGTGCCGGCACCTGCGGATGCGCGGGGTCTGGGATCTGTCCGTCGAAGAACCGGTCCCAGTGCTCGCGCGGCGGCTCGTACGGGTCATGCGGGTGGATGAACGACGTGACCATGAGGAAGGGGTGGTCCTCACCCGCCGCCTGGTTCGCCCGCACCCGATCGTTCAGATGCCGCAGCGAGTGGAAGCCCACCTCGTCGTCGAAGTCCTGCTGGACGCTCGCCGTCGACACTCCGGCCTCGTAGACGGGATCCGCGTTGTGGAACCACTGCAGACGATCCTCCAGCGGCCGCTCCCAGTCCGGCACCATGTCCATGTCCGCCGGGTACACGTCCGTCGTGAGACGCTGCTCGAACCCGTGGTGCTGATCCGGCCCGATGAAGTGCATCCGCCCCACGAGCGCCGTGTGATACCCCCGGGCCCGCAGCCTGTGTGCGAAGGTCGGCTCCGAGGCCGCGAAGTCATCGCCGTTGTCGAAGCAGCCCAGGTCCGACGGCAGCTTCCCCGTCATCATCGATGCCCGCGACGGCGCACACAGGGGAGTGGTGCAGTACGCACGGTCGAACACCGCACCGTCTGCCGCCAGCGCGTCCATATGCGGAGTGCGCGCGGCCGCATCGCCGTACGCTCCCAGCGCCTGCGCCGCCATCTGGTCGGCCTGGATCACTACGATGTTGGGTGGCGTCATGATGCGTCACGTCCTTTCGGAAGAGTACAGACGAGGTGAGTTCTGTGGGTGCGTGCTGCGGGCCGGATCGAAGCGCGTCGGGGTCTGCGCCCGGCGGCGCGCCCGCTGTGGGGGAGACGGCCGGACCGCCTGCCGCTCTGCTGGACCGGCTGACTGCGGAGGCGGGGAGTGAGCTGCGGTTCGCCGGACTCCCCGGTGGCGCCTTCCGCATGGGCGCCGAGGACGCGCTCGCCTACCCGGAGGACGGCGAGGGTCCGATCCGCACCGCCCACGTCGCCCCCTTCGCGCTTGCGACGACGACGGTGACCGTCGCCCAGTTCGCGGCCTTCGTGGCGGACACCGGCCATCGCACCGACGCCGAGGTCCACGGCACCTCGCTCGTCTTCACCGGCCTCCTGCCCGCCGAGGTCCGGGCCGCCTCCCGCACTGTCGCCGCCACCCCGTGGTGGCAGGAGGTGCTCGGGGCGGCCTGGTTCCAGCCGGAGGGTCCCGGCTCGAGCGTGCTCGCCCACGGGGCCTCGGGCGCGGCCCGTGCCGACCACCCTGTCACCCACGTCTCGCAGCGCGACGCGCTCGCCTACGCGGGGTGGGTGGGCGCCCGCCTGCCGACGGAGACCGAATGGGAGTACGCGGCCCGGGGCGGCCTCGACCAGCAGCCCTACCCGTGGGGCGCGGAACGCGAACCCGGCGGGCAGATCCGCATGAACACCTTCCCGGGGCAGTTCCCGGACGGCCCCACGGGGCACGTCGGAACGGTGGCTGCCGACGCGTTCGCGGCCAACGGCTTCGGCCTCCACAACACGACGGGCAACGTGTGGGAGTGGACGGTGAGCACCGTCAGCGAGGACGACCCGCGGCCGGTCGTGCGCGGCGGGTCCTTCCTGTGCCACGCGTCCTACTGCCGGCGCTACCGGACGTCGGCCCGCACCGCGGTCACCGCGGACAGCTCGCTGGCGCACACGGGGTTCCGGCTCGCGGTGACGACGAGCTGAGCCGAGCAGCAGCGGACCGCGCATCGCCGGTTCACCGCCCCGCGTCCTCGGCGGGTTCCGGGTCGTCCGAGGAGGCGGGGTCCGAAGAGCTCGTCGCCGATGCGCCCTCGTCCGGCGGCGTCCAGCCGTCGGCCCACTCGCCGGTCGTGTAGTCGTAGCCGACCGGCGTGCCGTCCTCATCGGTGCGCTGGTACCAGCCGGTGTAGTCCTCGTTCTCCGAATCGACGGCCGCACCCGCGCCCAGGCCGGGTTCGGTCTCGATGACCTGCAGGGCGAAGTCGTCGCCGTACCGGTCCACGCCGTCGACCACCGCATTGCTCATGACGGTCTGCGCGTACGTGTGGCGGAGGGTGTGCGGGTCCGTGCGCAGGTCGCGGAGCCAGGCGATGATCGCCAGCAGCATGATGAGCGCGAAGGGCACCGCTGTGACGATGACCAGCTGCTGCAGGCCCTGCAGTGCGGTCGCGTCGCCCAGCAGCAGCATGACGACGGCGATGCCGGACATCACGAGTCCCCAGAAGACCACGATCCAGCGACGCGGCGCCTGGTCGCCCCGGGAGGTGAGCATGCCCATGACGACGGACGCGGAGTCCGCGGACGTGATGAAGAAGATCGACAGCACGGCGATGCTCACCACGGACAGCCAGCCCATGTTGGGGAGGTTGTCGAGCATGGTGAAGAAGACTTCGGGCGCCGCCATCTCGCTGCCGAAGCCCTCCGCGCCGTTCGTGTACATCCAGATCGACGTGCCGCCCATGATGCCGTAGGCGACGAACAGCAGAGTCGACGGGATGAAGATCGTGCCCAGCAGGAACTGGCGGATCGTGCGGCCGCGGGAGATGCGGGCGATGAAGATGCCCACGAACGGCGACCAGGAGATCCACCACGCCCAGTAGTAGACGGTCCAGGCCGACTGGAAGGCGACGGTCTCCTCGCCCCACGACAGGGAACGGCCCAGCATGTCGAACATCGACCCCAGGTACTCCATGATCCCCGACGGCAGGAGGTTGAGGAGGAACAGCGTGGGGCCGACGAACAGCACGATGCCGACGATGCCCACGGTCAGCACGATATTGATGCTGGAGAGGTATCGGATGCCGCGGGAGACGCCGGAGACCGCGGAGATGACGAAGCCGATCGTGAGGACCAGGATGAGCAGGACGGTCATGTTGTTCGTGAGCGGACCGGCGCCGGACACCAGGCTCACGCCGGTGCCGATCTGCATCGCGGCGATGCCCAGCGCTGCGGCGGTTCCGAACAGTGTCGCGATGATCGCGAAGATGTCGACGAGCTTGCCGGCGAACCCGTCCGTGTGGCGGTCGCCGAACAGCGCGCGGAAGATGGAGGACATGAGGAGGGCGCGGCCTCGGCGATACGCGGCGTAGGCGACTGCGCCGCCCACCAGCGCGTACATCGCCCACGCGTGGAAGCCCCAGTGCAGGTACGTCTGTGCCATCGCGTGGTGGAGGGCCTGCGTCGACTCCGCCTCGTTCGTGAGCGGGGGAGGGGAGACGAAGTACGTGAGAGGCTCCGAGGGGCCGAAGAACAGGACGCCGATCCCGATTCCGGCGGCGAAGAGCATCGCGACCCAGGCGAACGTGGAGAACTCCGGCTTCTCGCCGTCCGTGCCCAGCACGATCTTTCCGTACGGGGACAGCGCGATGCCGATCATCGCGACGAGGATGATGATCGCGACGAGGTTGAACAGCCAGCCCAGGTTCGTCGTCGCCCACGTATAGGCGGCGCCGGACACCACGCCCACGCTCTCAGGGTCCGTGACTCCCCAGATGACGAACGCGACGGTGAGGGCGCCGGCGATCGCGAAGACGGTCTTGCCGAGTGTGTAGGTGCGGCGCTGCTCGTCGATCGAGATCCCGGGGACCAGCGCCGGATGTATGTCGTGCGGATAGTCGTTGTGCGGGTAGCGGGGGCGCCGGTAGTCGAAGCGTCCCAGCTGTTCGCCCGCACGACGACTGGCGCGCCTGGCATCGTCCGTGATGCGACGGGGAGCGGTGCTGCGTGCGGGGGAGGTGGACGTGTCGTCGTTCGTCGACTGCTGATCGTCAGCCATGGCTGATGCAGCTCCTGTCGGTTGTGCGCGGGAGGTGATCTGAGCGGATGCGGAGGAGTCGGGCGAGCTCTCAGGGCTCGCTGCCGCACCAGCCGATGGCGGCCGTCGTCCAGGAGTCGTTCGCGTATCCGATGGACGGGCGAGGCGCGATGATCGCGGAATGCCGGCTGAGTGCGGACGCACGTCTGCCGAGGAGCTGTGCCCGTGTCCTGCACAGGCGTCCTGCGGGTGCATCCGTACCGTGCATACGGAGGATGCTACCGGCGAATTCTCAGGGAGCAAGGGCCCGGGGCAGAACGAGGCAAGGTGGGTTGACGTGGATCCAGCTCACTCTCGGCTCGGTCTGCGATAGTGGCATCGCACATCGCACATCGCACATCGCACGCCACGACGAATGAGGTCGGACATGGGAATCCTGGGCAGACTCATCAGGGGCAGAGTTGCTGGTTCGGCTATACGCGCCGTCCGCCGCGAGGCCTCCAAGCCGCAGAATCAAGAGAAGGCTCGCCGTCTGATGGCCAAGCTGCGCCGACGCTGAGGCGCCGGGGGCCGGTGCCCCACCATCTGGTCGCCTCCGGCAGTCAGGGGTTGGGGGCCGGGAATCGGCGGCCAGGCACCGTTCAGGTATCCGACGGGTCCACCCGGGGCGAGAGGTGACCCGAGGCGAGAGCTGAGCCGAAGCGAGAGCTGACCGGTCACGTGAGCACAGAAAATCGAAGATTCGTGTGCCCGCGCGACCGGTCAGTTGTGCCGGCGTCAGGTGTGCCGGCGTCAGGTGTGCCCGCGCGACCGGTCAGTGAGGGGCCCTGCGACGAGTGGCCCAGACTGTCTGCCGGACGTGACGTCTCTGCCGAACGCGAGCTCACCCGTCACCCGTCCTTCTGAACTCACCCGTCCTTCCGCTCTCAGCCCGCCTTCTGCTGCCTGCGCCACTCCTTGGCGAACGTCCACACGAAGATGCCGACGATGATCGCGAGCGTCAGCCAGAGCGCGTACTTGTCGATGACTCCGAGCACGTCGACGGCGGCCTCGCCCAGCTGGTAGCCCAGCGCCGTCCAGATGAGAGTGAAGAGGAGACAGCCCAGCAGGTCTGCGATGAGGAAGGGCGCCAGGCGCATACGGGTCCACCCGGCGACCAGGTAGACGAGTGTGCCGGGAATGCCGGGACAGCGGGCGATGACGGTCATGAGGAAGAGTGCCCAGCCGGGGATCCGCTTGAGCTTCTCGACGCGTTTGCGCTGGCGTTCGTTCTGCGCGAAGAGTCGCAGGATCCCGTCACCCCACCGGCGGCCGGCCAGCCAGAACGCCCAGTCGAGCTTCGCCATGCCGACGAACCCTGCGAAGACGACCAGCCACAGCGGGATCTCGCCCACGCGCGCGTACGCGGCGCCCGCGACGATCGCCGTCTTCGCGCCGTTGATGAACTCCTGCAGCACGGGAGCGTTGACGAGCATCCACGGCCGGAAGGGCATGAGCCCCAGATAGATGAAGGGGACGCCGATGATGAGCACGAGGAGGATCTTGTCCAGCCGCGCTGCCTTCCCCTCCCACGGCGTGATCGCGGCCCAGGGGTTCTCCTCCTCGGAGGGGGACGTCTCAGCTGAGGCAGTCTCCGCTTCAGAGGCAGTCTCCGCTTCGGAGGCGGTCTCCTCGTCGGACGGACGATGGTCGCTCATGGAGAGGCTCCTGCACGGGGCGCGTAGGGGTGGTGCTGCACGGATGGCGGTGACCACAGTACCGGAGCACGTGCGCGGGAGCCCGTGGATCGGAGCACACTCATCAAGCAGCCTTGCGATAGGTTGGTGACCCAGTGACCAGGTGAGGAGCCGCGAGTGAGCGCGCGACCCCGTGACGAGACGGCAGACAGTGGAACGCGGCAGTTCGGCGCGCGGCTCAGACGCGCGGTGGCACGCCCCGAGTTCACGACGGACGTGCTGCAGATCGTCAAGACCGTTGTCGCGGCAACGGCTGCCTGGTGGCTGGCGGTGGCCGTGCTGGGGACGTCCATGCCGTTCCTCGCCCCGTGGGTCGCGCTGCTGACCGTCTACCCCACGGTCTACCAATCGCTGCTGCGCGGCGCGCAGACGACTGTCGCGTCCTGGGCGGGTGTGGGGGTGTCATTCCTGATCGGGCAGTATCTGGGGGTCGACGTGTGGACCTTCGCCCTGGCGATCCTCATCGGCATGGCCGCCTCGCGGATCCCCGGCATTCGGAACGAGGGCGTGGCGATCGCGACGACCGCGGTCTTCGTGCTGAGCGATGGGTTCACGGAGCAGCAGCCGGTGCTGATCGACCGCATCACCGAGGTGGCGCTCGGCGCGGCCGTCGGCCTGATCGTCAACCTCATCCTGATCCCGCCCCTGCGTGATCAGCAGGCGGCCCGCTACGTCGACCACATCAATCGGCGCATGGGCACGGTGTTCGTCACCATGGCGGATGAGCTCGAATCGTCCTGGACCACGGACCACGTCGACGAGTGGAGTCGCGAGATCGAAGCGATGGGTGAGGACCTGCGCTCAGCGTGGCAGTCTGTGCGCACGGCGCATGAGAGCCGTCGCGCCAATCCGCGCCAGCGCCGGCGGAGGATGGGGGCGCAGCGGGCCGAGGAGCAGGCGGACTACGCCGAGATCCTCCAACGCGTGGATGAGGGGATCTCGCATCAGCGGCACCTGGTGCGCACGCTGCGCGAGGCCGCCTACGCGCCGGGTGAGTGGGATACGCGCTTCCGCGAGCGATGGGTGACCATCATGCGGGACACCGGTCACGCGATCGCGGACCCGGATCGCGAGGTCGAACCCATCGACGCCCGGCTGGTGCAGCTGTCTGCCGATCTGTCCGACGATGCGGATCTTCCGACGCAGTCGTGGCCCCTGTACGGCGCGCTCATCACCAGCCTGCGCCACGTCGCCCGTGTGGTCGACGACGTCGCCTCAGCGCGCGAGGCGCGAGAGGCGGGTGCGAGCGGTCCGCAGAGCTGACGCGCGCAGACACGACGGGACCGGGGCGCGCGTCCCCGCGGGGAGCGGGTATAGTGATCCTCGTTCGCGGACGTAGCTCAGCTGGTAGAGCATCTGCTTCCCAAGCAGAAGGTCGCGGGTTCGAACCCCGTCGTCCGCTCCATTCCTCGCAGACGGCGTGTGCCCCGGATCCGCAGATCCGGGGCACACGCCGTTTCGCAGACTGGACTCCCCGATCCGCGTGGCCGGGTGTCCACGTGACCGGGTGTCAGTCCTTCCACGCTCTGAGCTGCTGAGTGCTGACCTCCGCAAGGGCGGCCTGCCACAGCGGGCCGAACGACACCCGACGCACGCCGATCGCGCGCAGCTGCTCGAGGCTGCCGGCCTTCGCTCCGTTCACGGGGTGGGCGGTGACATTGACCGGAACACCCACTGCACCGACGACGGCCTTCGCCGCATCACTGTCCGGCAGGCCCACGGGGTAGACGCTGCGGGCTCCCGCCTTCTCCAGCATCGCGACGCGGGCGACGGCCTCGGCCAGCGGATCCTCGAACAGAGCGGTGCCGTGGATCAGCGCATCGGTGCGGCCGTTGACGACGAGGTCGACCCCGGCGGCATCGGCGGCCTCCCGCGCGCCTGCGATGTAGTCGGCGTGCTCGGCGCGCTCACGCAGCCGCCCGTTCTCACGCCGGACGGTGTCCTCCACGTTGATGCCGACCGCACCGGCGTCCAGCACCTGCTCCACCAGCGCCTCAGGTGTGAGTCCGTATCCGGATTCGACGTCGACGCTGACGGGGACCTCCACGGAGGCGACGATGCGGCGCGTGGCCTCCATGTAGTCGGCGAAGTCCATCGCCTCGCCGTCGCCCGGCCCCAGCGCGTCGCCCACCGGGTGACTGCCGATCGTCAGGCCCGGGAATCCCGCGGACTCGGCCAACCGCGCCGACCACGCATCCCACACCGTGGGGAGCACGAGCAGATCTCCCGATTCATGCGCCTCGGCGAACGTGCGGGCGGTGTCCTTGATGTCTGCCATACCTGCCTCCATCGGTGTGAGCGCACGAACCGTTTCGTGCGTCGTGCCCCCTACGGTATGCGGCTGCGGTATGCGGGCGCGCCTCCACGGTCGTGCCCGCTCCCCACCACCGCCGCTGCTCGCGCGCTTCGTGGAATGCGGCCGACCGTGCGTGGTCCGCGGGGGTGTGAGACCTGCGGTTCCGCCACCAGGCATCCGTCCTCGATGCTGCGGACACGTCCCCTTCGGTCAGGGTTCACCCAGGGTTACCCGGCGTTCGCACAACTGCTGATCAGGGATGACACAGTCTCCGAGGTGGTTCCCGCCACCCTCAGCCTGCACACGACGTCCTGGAAAGAGAACATGTCACCCTCACCCACACGCTCACTCCTCACGACGGTGGCCCTGGCGACCGCGCTCGTGGCGCCGGGAGCTGTGCTCGTCCCGGGACTGCCCGGGACCTCGGCGCCGGCACAGGCCGCCCCCACGGACGGTCAGCTGGGCGCGGACGGCTCCGTCCTCCGCTCCTCGGAGACCAGCCGCGTGGCCCCCGGCCTCGAACTGACGAACTTCTCCCGCATGGAGGACGGCGGCTGGAACAACGGCAATGTGCTGACCGCGGACCTCACGGAGGACAGCCTCTCCGTCGACGTCGCGGACACCGGCGTCGTGGCCGGCAGCGCCACGACCAGTGAAGTGATGGCCTCCGGCGAGCACGGCGGTCAAGCCGTCGCCGCCGTGAACGGCACGTTCTTCGACATCAACTACTCCGACGCCCCCATCTACAGCTCCGTGGCCCAGGGCGAGCTGCGCGTCGGCACGCAGACGCCCATGCCCAGCCTCACGATCGCCGGCCAGCAGGCGGCGGTGCAGATGCTGTCCGCGGCCGGCACGCTCACCGCGGACGGCGAGCAGCACGAGCTGGGCGGGCTCAACAACCCGCGGCTGTCCGACGACACGATCGGGGTATACACCGCCGCATGGGGCGACTACTCGCTGGATCGGCCCGTGGGCGGACCGGACGCGCTCGCTTCTGACATCGCCCGCGTGACCGTCGTCGATGGGGAAGTCGTCGACGCATCGGGCCTCGTCGAGGAAGCGGGCGACCCCGCGGTTCCCGAAGGCGGCCAGGTGCTGCTGGGCCGCGAGGACGGCGCGCTCGCCCTGGCGGAGCTGGACGTGGGCGACGAGGTCGACGTGGAGATCGGTCCCTCCCAGGACGTCGATGCCGCGATCGCGGGCAGCAACCAGATCCTCACCGACGGCGAGGTGCCGGACATGAGCGGCAGCCTCGCCACCGGTGTCCACCCCCGCACCGCAGTCGGCATGAGCAAAGACGGCTCGGAGCTGTTCGTCACCACGATCGACGGCCGCAGCGGCGCCTCCCGCGGGATGACCCTTCCGGAGATGGGCGAGTTCTTCCAGGACCTGGGCGCGCACAACGCGGTGAACCTGGACGGCGGCGGGTCCACGACGATGGTCGCCCGCCCCGCCGGCGCCAATGCACCCACCGTGCAGAACTCGCCGTCCGACGGTAACCAGCGGACCGTCGCCAACGCACTCGTCTTCTACTCCGACGCGCCGGCCGAACAGCTGAGCGACGTCCAGCTGGAGACCGCATTGGAGGGTGAGGACACCGTGCTGCGCGGCATGCACCGCACGTTCGACGGGACCGGGCTGGGGGAGAACCTCGACCCGATCGAGGTGTCCGGCACCTACGAGGCCGACGGCGGGCTCACCCTCGCCGAGGCCGACGGCTCCTCCGCAGCCGTCCGCGGTGACGAGACCGGCACGTCCCGCGTGTCCTACTCCGCAGAGGGCCATACCGCGCGGAAGGACCTGCGCGTGCTGGGCGAGGCGATCGGCCTGCGCACCAGCTCCCGTGCCCTCAACCTCGCAGAGGTCGGTGAGACCGCAGAGCTCACGGTCGACGGCTTCGATTCCGACGGCCGCTCCGCCCGAATCGAATCCCGCGACCTGGAGGTCGAGGCGAGCGACGGCATCGACGTGAGCGTCGACGCGCTCGGGAACTACGTCGTCACCGCGACGGATGAGACTGCAGGCGGCACGGTGACGTTCCGCGCGGGCGACGCGACGACCTCGGTCGCGGTCACCGTCGGCACGGAGGTGACGGATGTCGTGGACTTCGGTGACCTCGGCGCGTTCTCCGACGGCACAGCGCGCGCCACCGGGTCGTTCTCTGCGGGCGAACCGACTGAGGACGGGCAGCCGTCCATCGCGATGGAGTACGACTTCTCCCAGTCGTCGGCCACTCGCGGCTACTACCTCATCAGCAACGAGCCCGCTCAGGTCGACGGCAACACGCTGGCCTTCGAGATGATGGTCCGCGGCGACGGGACGGGCGCCTGGCCGCGCCTGCAGGTGCGCGGCGCGGACGGTGTCGTCACGAACCTGGACGGCGACCACCTCGACTTCGAGGGCTGGCAGAAGGTCCGCTTCGAGGTGCCGACGGGGCTCGCGCAGCCGCTGACCTTCGAACGGATCCGCATCATGGAGACCCGGCCGGGCGAGCAGTACTCGGGTGACATCGCCGTGGCGGGGCTGCAGGCCGTCTCCACGCCCGAGGCCGCACCCTCCGAGGAGACGCCGGTGCACGACCCGGCCCTGCTGGCCACCGGCAGCGTCGCGGATCGGCCGCAGAACATCGCGGTCATGAGCGACGCCCAGTTCGTGGCGGCGAACCCGGACAGCGAGGCGGTCGACGGTGCGCGGAGGACGCTGCGCGAGATCCAGGAGGCCGGACCGGACATGCTCGTCATCAACGGCGACTTCGTCGACGAGGCGTCTGCGGAGGACTTCGCGCTCGCCCAGCGGATCCTCGACGAGGAGTGGACCGAGGACATCCCCTACGTCTACGTGCCCGGCAACCACGAGGTGATGGGCGGGGAGATCTCGAACTTCGAGGACGCGTTCGGGCAGACCGCGACGGACCGCTCACTGGGACGGACGAAGGCGATCACGCTGAACACCGCATCCGGCTCGCTGCGCGACGGAGACACGGATCAGCTGCAGATGCTCGAAGAGGCGCTCGAGGAGGTGGGGGAGAGCGATCACCTCACCGGTGCCGCCGTGTTCTTCCACCACCCGCCGCAGGATCCGCTGCCGTCGAAGTCCAGCCAGCTCTCGGACCGTCGCGAGGCGGAGGAGCTCGAGGAGCTGCTGGGCGACTTCCGCGAGGACAGCGGCAAGTCCGCCGCTGTCGTGAATGGGCACGTGGGCGTCTTCCACGGCTCCGCGGTCGACGGGGTCAGCTACATGATCACCGGCAACTCCGGCAAGAACCCGTCGGGGACGGCTGCGAACGGTGGGTTCACCGGGTGGACGATGCTGGGTGTGGACCCGGGCCTCGGCGCCGTGGGCGGCAATCCCTCGACGACGGACCGTGTCGCGTGGCTGGCTGCGGAGACGCGTCCGTGGGTCGACGAGATCAGCGTCGATGCGCCGGAGGCGATGAACCCGGGCCAGACCGCCGAGGTCTCTGCTGAGTTCACACAGGACGACCGCACCGTGCCCGTGGGCTGGCCGGTCACCTCGCAGTGGGGTGGCGATGGAGTCATCGTGGATGGTGGCGACCAGGCAGTGGGCGGATCATCCGCAGCGGCTGTCGCGCGGGATGCGCAGGCTGGTGGTGCTGAGGGTGATCCCGCCGCGGGGGCCGCAGCCGGCGGTGCCGAGGCGCTCGAGGCGGGCGCCGACGTCGTCCGCGTGAACCCGCGCACCGGAGAGATCACCGCGGTGCAGCCGGGAACGGCGACCGTGAGCGTCACGGTGAACGGGCAGACGGCGGAGACCACCGTCGTCGTGGCCGGCGATGAGGAGCCCGGGCCTGACCCGACAGGCGACCCGACGGGTGAGCCGACGGGTGACCCGACGGGTGGCCCCACGGGAGAGCCGACAGATGAGCCCACGGGCGACCCGACCCAGGAGCCGACGAGTGATCCCACGAGCGATCCCACGGGAGAGCCCACGGGTGAGCCCACGGGCGACCCGACCCAGGAGCCGACGAGCGATCCCACGGGCGATCCGACGGGCGAGCCGACCGGCGATCCGACGGGCGAGCCCACCGAACCGGGCAGCCCGGAGCCGACGGACTCCGAATCCCCGGACGCCCCGCGTCCCGACGAGTCGGACGACCCGCGCGACGGGTCCGATGACGACGAGAACGCGGACCGCGGGGACGACGGCACCCTGCCTCGCACGGGCACACAGGTGGGTCTCGCCCTCGCGCTGGGCAGCATTCTCATCGTGGCGGGCCTCGTGGTGACGAGGCTGGCGCGCAGGGAGGTCTGACCCTTCGTCCCACCGCACGTGACGTCGGTGCAGTGGCCCCGGAAGCGCGGGAACTCCGCGCATCCGGGGCCGCTCCCCGTCTCACCAAGAGAACATGCTGGTGATTCTTAACGCTCCCTGAGAGAATTCCCGGGCGCCGACCGCACCCGGCGATCACCAGAGGAGACTCCATGACTGCGATGACTGCAGGTTCCCCCGAACCCGCATCCACTCCCGCGACCGCCCGGCCGGGCGCGCCCACCTCCCCGAAGGAGATGCGACGCGTCGCAGGGGCCAGCGCCATCGGCACCGGCATCGAACTCTATGACTTCCTGATCTTCGGCCTCGCCGCGGGCCTCGTGTTCCCGCAGCTGTTCTTCCCGGAGTCGGACCCCCTCATCGGTTCACTCCTGTCGTTCATGACGTTCGGTGCGGGCTTCCTGTCCCGGCCGCTGGGCGGCATCGTGTTCGGCCACTTCGGCGACCGGTTCTCGCGCAAGACGATGCTCGTCATCTCGCTGGTCGCCACGGGCGCCTGCACGGTCGCGATGGGTCTGCTCCCCACCTATGCCGCGGTCGGCGTCCTCGCGCCGATCCTGCTCGTCGCACTGCGCGTGCTGCAGGGCTTCTTCATGGGTGGTGAACAGTCCGGCGCGTTCCTCATGGTCACCGAGCACGCACCGCGCGGCCGCAAGTCGTTCTTCGGCGCCTTCGTCACCGCAGGCTCGCCCATCGGCAGCATCCTGGGCATCGGCGTCTTCAACATCGTGGCCGTCGCCACCGGCCCCGCCTTCACCGACTGGGGCTGGCGCGTGCCGTTCCTCGCCTCCGCCGTCCTCATCGCCGTCGGCATCTACGTGCGCCTGGGGATCTCGGAGAGCCCCGTCTTCAAGACGATGGCCGACGGCCCCCAGGTGTCGCGCCTGCCGCTGGCGGGAGTGATCGCCACGGCGATGCCGCTGATCATCGGCGGCGTGCTGGTGAATCTGGGCTTCAACCTCTTCATCTTCATCATCAACTCGTTCAGCATGTCCTACGGCACGGAGCAGCTGGGGATGGACCGCAGCGTCATCCTGCTGAGCGGCATGGCCGGATCCGTGGGCATGCTCATCGCCGTGTTCGTAGCCGGTTGGCTGGCGGACAAGTACGGACTGCTGCGCATCATGATGGCCGGTGCCGTCTTCCAGATCCTCTGGGCGTTCCCCTACTTCTGGCTCTTCGACAGCCGCAGCGTCGGCCTCATCTACCTCGCGGTGATCGTCGCCTACATCGGTCTGAGCTTCGTGTTCGGACCCATGGCCGCCTTCTACGTGAGTCTCTTCAAGCCCGAGTACCGCTACTCCGGCGTCGCCCTCTCGTACAACCTGGGTGCCGTGCTGGGCGGCGGACTCTCCCCGACGATCGCGACGGCGCTGCTGGGCACCTTCGACGGCAGCGCCGGCATCTCCCTCTACATCGCGATCGGCGGCGCACTGTCCGCGATCGGCCTGCTCATCACCGCCAAGCAGGTGCAGAGGTCCTCGACCGCCACACTGGGTGACTGACGCAGGGGCCGCACCTCCTCGTCACACGAACACCGCCGCCGAGGCCGCAGCTGGGACCCAGCAGCGGCCTCGGCGGCGGTGTTCGTCGTGTGCAGCCGCGTCTGCGTGCGGTCGGTGAGGCGGAGCGCGGAACGGCGGGACCCCGCAGGGCAGGCCCGTGATCTGCGACACTGCTGAGCGGTGATGTGCAACACTGTCTGGATGTCGCAGTTCAGCTGCGCAGACGCCGAGTGATCTGCGCAGACGCCGATGACGCCGCGGTGTGGGACCATGCCCGGCCAGTTCTGATGAAAGCAGAGGACCATGACAGCCGACGCGAAGCTCCCGGGCACCACGGATGAGGCGGCGGAGGCCGAGCTGTCCGCCCGCTCGGCGATCCTCAGACCGGTCTTCATCCCGGCTGCGATCGTGATCGTCTCCCTGATCGCGCTCGTCCTGCTCTTCCGCGAGCAGACGGAGGAACTCACCGCCGTGCTCAACGAGGCGATCACCGACGGCGTGGGCTGGTGGTACGTCATCGCCGTCAACGTCTTCCTGGTGTTCGTGCTGTTCTGCGCGTTCACCAAGATCGGTCGGATCCGCCTGGGGCGCGACGACGAGCGCCCGGAGTTCAGCGTGATCTCCTGGTTCATGATGCTCTTCAGCGCCGGGATGGGCATCGGTCTGGTGTTCTTCGGCGTCGCAGAGCCGCTCAGCAACTACGTGCTGCCTCCGGAAGCGCATGAGAACGCTCCGATGTCCATCGGAGCAGCGCAGGACTCCGTGGGTCTCATGATGCTGCAGTGGGGGCTTCACCCCTGGGGGATCTACGCGGTGGTGGGCCTGGGCATCGCCTACATGTCGTTCCGCCGCGGCCGTCCTCTGGCCGTGCGGTGGCTGCTCGAGCCGCTGATCGGTCGCAAGCGCGTCGAGGGATGGATGGGCCACACCATCGACGCCGTGGCGATCGTCGGGACGCTGTTCGGCATCGCGACGTCGTTCGGCTTCGGCGTCACCCAGATCATGGCCGGGCTGGAATTCCTGGGGATCGCGGAGAGCTCTTCGGGTCTGATCGTCGGCGTGATCGCCGTCGTCACGGCCGTGGCGCTCTGGTCGGTGCTCTCCGGTGTGCACAAGGGACTGAAGTGGCTGTCGAACTTCAACATGTCGTTGGCGGCGCTGCTGGCGCTGGTGGTCTTCCTCATCGGGCCGACGATCTTCCTGCTGCAGGCGATTCCGCTCAATGCAGGTTCGTACCTGAGCCAGCTGCCGATCAACGCGCTGCACACCGGTGCCTGGTCGACGGACGGCTGGGAGGCCGCATGGACGATCGGCTACTGGGGCTGGTGGACGAGCTGGGCACCCTTCGTCGGCATGTTCATCGCGCGCATCTCGCGTGGCCGCACCATCCGTGAGTTCGTGCTGGGAGTGCTCATCGCCCCCACGGCAGCGAGCCTCGTCTGGTTCACGATCTTCGGATCCGGCTCGATGTTCTACGCGAACGCCGGTCAGCTCGATGTCAGTGAGGGAGTCGACAGCACAGCGTCGCTGTTCCAGTTCTTCGACCTGTTCCCCATCGGCGCGGTCCTCAGTGTCGTCGCGATCATCGTCGTGGTGTTCTTCTTCGTCACGTCGTCGGACTCCGGATCGCTCGTCATCGACATGCTCGCCTGCGGCGGCAAGGTCGAGACGCCGAAGTCCACCCGCGTGTTCTGGGCGATCCTCGAAGGCGCCGTCGCGGCAGTCCTGCTGGTGGTCGGGGGCGATGCGGCCCTCACCGCGCTGCAGACGGTCGCCGTGTCCACCGCGGCGCCCTTCTCCGTCATCCTCGTCCTGGCCTGTGTCGCGCTGTACCGGGCGTTCCGTCACGACGTGGCGACGATGCCGGAGCACATCCAGGTGCTCACGCCTGCTGAGTCCGAGGAGTCTGCGGAACCGCTGTCTGCACGGTTCCGCCGCGAGGTGCACGGTCTGCGCGGGGTCTCTGCATCGTTGGGCGGGCTTCCGCGGAACCGTGAAGGCCAGGAGAGCACGGTCGATCCCGACATCGTCTCGTATCGTCCCGTGCCGTCGAACATGCTCGAGTTCGATCCCGCTACCGGACGACCAGTGCTCGCGGACAGCGGACCCGACCCGTTGGGAGGCGAAGTCTTCGACACGGAGGAGTTCCAGACCTCGCAGGAGTACGTCGACATGGGAGGAGCGGTCGACCAGGCATCAGAGAAGGGTTCCGGTGAGTCGCCGGATGAGCCGCCCGATCCCGCCAGGCCGTGATGTGCTGACCAGCCGTCAGATAAGCCAGTGGCCGGGGCCCCTCGCAGGAGGTGCCCCGGCCACTGGCTGTCCGGACCGGTCTCCATCTTGGACCGGCTCGGACTCAGGACTCAGTCAGCCGTCGGCCGGCTGAGTCGCGCTCAGCGCGCTTCAGCCGTCGACGTTCGGCTTCGGCAGCTTCCGGCTGCCCGTGCGGCCTGCCAGGGTGGAATCGCGCCGGTGGCGGCGGACATCCCGACCCGTCGGGGGACGGATGTAAGGATCCTGCATGACCGGGACCTCGGTCGCGGGCTGCGGTCGAGTCGTCGTGCTGACAGGGTCCTCGTAGTCGTACTTGTCGTCCTCGATCCGCATACGGCGGACCGTCTCCTCCGGCGTGAGCACCTTGCGCCATTCACGAGTGCGCATGGCGGGCATCTCGCCGGCGTCTTCCTTGAGTGCGCGATGCAGCGCGTACATCTGGAAGAACGCGATGATGAAGAACGGCAGACCGATGAGGATGCTGATGGACTGGAGGGCGCCCAGGCCTCCCTCGCCCGAGAACACGAGCAGCGTCGCGGTGATGAGGCCCACCGCCAGAGCCCAGAACAGGCGCTGACCCAGAGGGTTGAAGTCCTCGTGGCCGTTGGCCATCGTGTCGATCACGAGCGCGGCGGAGTCGAGCGAGGTGATGAAGAAGATGATGACGATCACGATCGCGAAGACGGAGACGATCCATGCCGCGGGGTAGTGGGACAGCAGTTCGAAGAGGGCGCCGGGGATGTCGCCATCGTCCACGACCCGTTCGACCAGTCCACCGTCACCATTGAGCTCGATGTCCATGGAGGCGTAGCCGAAGATGCCGAACCACACGACGGAGAACAGCGACGGCACGGCGAGCACGCCCACGACGAACTGGCGGATCGTGCGGCCGCGTGAGATGCGGGCGATGAAGATGCCCACGAACGGGGACCACGTGATGGTCCATGCCCAGTAGAAGACGGTCCAGGTGTTCTGCCAGCCGGTATCGGCGAAGGTGTCGTTCCACAGTGCCAGCTCAGGCAGGTTCATCACGTAGGAGCCGAACGACTCGATCGTCCCCTTGAGCATGAACACCGTCGCTCCGCCGGCGACGAGCACGAAGAGCATCAGCGCGATCGCGGAGATGATGTTGACGTTGGCGAGGACCTTGATCCCCTTCTCCAGGCCGAGGCCCACGGAGATCATCGCGATGCCGGTGACGACGCCGATGATGATGAGCTGCCAGCCGGCGTTCTGCGGGATGCCGACCAGCTGCTCCAGACCGCCATTGATCTGCAGCACGCCCAGGCCGATCGAGACGGCCACGCCGAAGACCGTGCCGATGATGGCGACGATGTCGATGAACTTACCGATCGGTCCGTGGATGCGACGGCCCAGGATCGGCTGGAAGATCGACGAGACGCGCGGCGGCAGGTTCCGCTTGTGGATGAAGTATGCGAAGCCCAGGGCCGGAAGGGTGAAGATCGCCCAGGTGTGGAAGGTGAAGTGGTAAAGGGAGAAGTTGATGGCCTCCATCGCCGCAGCCTGGGTCTCCGCCTGGATCCCCAGTGCTTCACCGCGCGGTGGGGCACCGAAGTGGCTGACGGGTTCCGCCACGCCCCAGAACATGAGGATGGTCCCGATGCCCGCAGCGAAGAGCATGCCGAACCATGTCAGGTTGGAGTGCTCCGGCTTCTCGTCATCCGGCCCCAGCTTCACGCGGCCGAAACGGCTGGCGGCGATATAGATGAGGAACACCAGGAAGAGCGTCACTCCCAGGATGTAGAACCAGCCGAGGTTCTCCATGAGCCATTGGGAAGCGACACCGGTCGCCGAGGAGAGCGGATCGGTGAAGAGGATCGTCGCTATGACGAAGAGGAGGATGATGCCCGCGGCACCGAAGAAGATGACCGGAGTCGTCCTCAGCCGCAGGCTGTCATGGAGGCGGTTCAACATGTTCCGCACCTTCCGCAGTCAGGTGTGAGACAAGAAACCCGTACAGCGCTCCCTGCCTCGTGGCTAGTGGCTCGGTTCGCTGAGCCTAGCAGGAGACAGTGCAGGTGGCGGGGGTATTCGGAGGCTGGCGCGGGGCGCCTGTCAGTCTTCCTCGTCGTCCTCGCCATGGCCGAACGGGTCCGGATCCGTGCCGGGAAGCCATGAGACGCCCGGCACGTTGTAGCCCTCCGCCTTCTGCTCGCGCTTCCAGCGGCGCTTCCACTTGTCCTGCAGGCGATCGACGTAGAGGGTGCCCTGCAGGTGGTCGTACTCGTGCTGCATGATCCGGGCGAACCAGCCCTCGACGACCAGTGAGATCGTCTCCCCGTTCTCGTCCTTGCCGTTGATCGTCACCTTCTCGCTGCGCTTGAGCGGGAAGTCCAGCGTCGGCACGGACAGGCAGCCTTCCGATTCGGCATCGGGGTCCGGGCGGCCGTCGGACACCTTGGAGCCCACAAGCACCGGGTTGATGAACACGCCGCGGCGCCGCACCTGTGCGACATCGTCCTCCGCGTCGTACACGAAGATCTGCTTGCCGACGCCGATCTGCGGGGCGGCCAGCCCCACGCCGTTGGATGCGGCAAGAGTGTCGAACATGTCAGCGACGAGCGTGCGCAGCTCGTCGTCGAACTCCGTCACCCTGTCCGCAGCGCGGTGCAGGACGGGCTCTCCATAGACGACGATGGGGTGAATGGTCATGGGCAGAATCCTATCGGGGCCGGACTGCGAACGGCCTACGCGGCGAGGTGAGGCCCGTTACGCAGGCACGACTGCGGTGCATCAGCGGCACTGCGGCCCGACTGCGGCCTTGCAGCTCTGCGGCACGCCTGAGGCACGACTGCGGCAGTTCTACAGCGGTGCGCGGTGGGCGACCACGGTCTTCATGATGAGAGTCGAGGTCATGCGTCGTACACCCGGCAGCTGCAAGAGTGTGGAGTCGTAGAGCTCCTGGTACGTCTGCTTCGAAGCGGTCGCCACATAGAGCTGGTAATCCGGAGCTCCGAACAGACGCTGCGCCTGGACGATCTGGGGGACCTGCATGGCGGCCTCTTCGAAAGCCGTCATCGCAGCGTGATTGCCGGCCTCCATTGTGACGAACACCAGGGCCTCGAACGGCTTGCCGAGCTTCTCGAAATCCAGTTCGGCGCGGAACCCCTGGATGACTCCGCTGGTCTCCAGATCGCGGAAGCGTCTGTGGCACGCGGAGAGGCTCAGCCCCACCTTCCCCGCTACCTGCGTCATCGTCGCGCGTCCGTCATCGTGCAGCAGTGAAAGAATCTCCCGGTCAATCGCATCCATGGCGATAAGTCTCCCGATTGACCTCGCGGAAGGCAAGAGATCGCGAAGCACATTCGGAAACGTCCTCAATAGTCTTCCCTCATGGACTATTCGCTTCTCCTCGCCTTCTGGGGCCTCGCCGCTCTGCTGATCTGCACCCCGGGTGCCGACTGGGCCTATCTGGTCTCCGCGGGACTCCGTGGTCGCGGTGTCCAGGCCGTCTCCGGAATGGTCGTCGGACATTGTGTGATCGCGCTGGCCGTGGCGCTGGGGCTGGCGGCTGTCGTGTCCACGCACGCCTGGATGCTCACTGTCATCAGTGTGGTGGGTGGCCTCTACCTCCTCTGGCTGGGGACCTCGGCCCTGCAGAGTCTCCTGCGGGAGCGCAGGGCTGCGACGGTGCCCAGCGGCGATCGCGGCCATCGCGACGATCGCGTCGACGAGGTGCCGTGCGGCTGCTCAGGGTCGCGGGGCGGCTCAGAGCCGCGCGGGTGCTCAGGGCCGCGCGGGTGCTCAGGGCCGCGCAGCCATGGCAGGTCGCGCAGCCGTGACAGGCAGCGCGGCCACAACGATGAGGGCCCGCGCCAGAAGGTCAGCGGTCCGGGTGTGCTGTGCGACGGCGACCCGGTGGTGGCGCCCGGCGGCGACGTGGGAGGCGGTGCAAGGAGTGACGGCGCAAGGAGTGACGGCGAGGCGGCAGTGGCGGTGAAGCCCCGTGTGCGCGCACTGCCGTCGAAGCGCACTGTCACGCTGCAGGGGATGAGCGTCAGTCTGCTGAACCCCAAGGTGTATCTCATGTTCCTGGCGCTGGTGCCGCAGTTCGTCTCGGACGCAGCACCGATGTCTGACGCGATGCAGCTGATCGTGCTGGGGGTCGTGCATGTCATCACCTGCGGGATCATCTACCTCGCGGTGTCACTCGGCGCAGGCGCGATTCTCATCTCGCGACCGCGCGCGGCCACCGTCGTCACGGGAGTGTCCGGCGTCGTCATGAGCGTGCTGGGAGTGGTCGTGATCCTCGACGTGATGCTGTGACGTCTGCAGCGACCTGATCGGCGGAGCGCAGCGCGAGCCCTGATCGCGTGGCGCGAGCTCTGAGCGTGACGCGCGAACTCTGATCGTGAGGGGCGGGCGGAGAGGTCGACGGACAGGTGTACGCGCCTGTCCGTCGAACCAGCGGCCCGTCCCTCACGGGCAACCATCCTCGTCGACCGCGGCCCTGCGCTCGTGCCCCCGCACCCAACACGTCCGTCTTCCGGACAGCGGGAACAAAACCGGTCCTCAGCCCGGTTAGGATCGTTGATACCGCAACGAATCAGCAGCTGAAGCCATTGGCTGGTGTGTGAGCGAGGAGCTCGACGCCTGATGCTGACCGTTCCTCGCAGTTCAAACCGCAGAATGTTGCTCGGGGCGTCGAACGATCGACCCGGAACCGTAGGCCGGATTCCCCGAGCAGGAACGGAAAGGGCACACATGACCATTCACTCCGATGTCACGAAGATCGTCGGCGGCACCCCGCTGGTGCGCCTCAACAAGGCGAGCGAGCGCAGCGGCGCAGAGATCGTCGCGAAGCTCGAAGGTGCGAACCCCGCGAACTCGGTCAAGGACCGGATCGGCGTCGCGATGATCGAGGCTGCTGAGAAGTCCGGCCAGCTGAAGCCCGGCGGCACGGTCGTGGAGGCGACGTCCGGCAACACCGGCATCGCACTCGCGATGGTGGGTGCTGCGCGCGGCTACAAGGTCGTCCTCACGATGCCGGAATCCATGTCGAAGGAACGCCGTGCACTGCTGCGCGCGTTCGGTGCGACGCTCGAGCTCACCCCCAAGGCCGACGGCATGCGCGGCGCCGTGGAGAAGGCGGAATCGCTCGCAGACAAGGGCGCAGTGCTCGTCCGCCAGTTCGCCAATGAGGCCAACGCGGCGATCCACGAGTCGACGACCGGCCCAGAGATCATCCGTGACACGGACGGCAAGGTCGACGTGTTCGTGTCCGGCATCGGCACCGGTGGCACCATCACCGGAGTGGGCCGTGCTTTCAAGAAGGAGGGCGTTGAGGCGACGATCGTCGCCGTCGAGCCGTCCGCGTCGCCCATCCTGTCCACCGGCGAGGCCGGGCCGCACATGATCCAGGGGCTGGGTGCGAACTTCATCCCGGAGGTCCTGGACCGCGACGTCTACGACGAGGTCCAGACGGTGGAGAACGAGGTCGCCTTCGACGTCGCCCGCCAGGTCGCCAAGGATGAGGGCCTGCTCGTGGGCATCTCCTCCGGCGCTGCCATCTCCGCGGCCGAGGCCGTGGCCTCCCGCCCGGAGAACCAGGGCAAGCGTGTGGTCGTCATCCTTCCCGACTTCGGAGAGCGCTACCTCACCACACCGCTGTTCTCGGAGTACATGGATTCCTGATGCGCGGACGTCTCGGACTGATCGGAGCAGCCGCCGCGGTCGGCGCGGCGGCCTACGGGCTGACGCGTCCGATCGTGCGCGCCACCCTGCGAGAAGACCTCGATACCGCTCGTCGCCGTGATCCTGCGGCTCGCAATGATCTGGTGATCGCACTGTCGTATCCCGGTCTGCACGCGATCTGGGCGCATCGGGGTCTGTACAAGCTGAATCAGTACGACGTGGGGAAAGCGCCCGCCCGTCTGCTGTCGCAGGCGGTGCGGACGCTCACCGGTGTGGAGATCCACCCGGGGGCGCAGATCGGCAAGCGCTTCTTCATCGATCATGCGAACGGTGTGGTCATCGGTGAGACGTCGGAGATCGGCGACGACGTCATGCTCTACCACCAGGTGACACTGGGCGGTCGATCGATGGCGCAGGAGAAGCGCCACCCGACGCTGCGCGACAACGTGGTGGTCGGCACGGGCGCGAAGCTGATCGGGCCGGTGGAAGTCGGCGAGAACGCCGCCGTCGGGGCCAACGCCGTCGTCGTCAAGGACGTGGCCGCCGGCGGGACCGCGGTCGGTGTGCCCGCCACGGTGAAGTTCCCGAAGTCGCGTCCGCTGGACGCGGAAGGTCACCCGACACCGGATGGTGTGCTGACGGATCCGGCACTGTGGATCTGACGTGACTGCTGTGGTCTGAACCGTCGAGCAGCATAGTGCACGAAGCGCCTGTGGAATCCCACGGGCGCTTCGTGCGTCACCGTCACGCGGCGCGCGGCCCCTGCGGCAGGAGCTCCAGCAGCGATTCGGGCTCATCGACCCAGAACGAGAGTCTCGTGACCTCCACGACGCCGTGGCCAGGCACGTCGAGCGCCGTGCCGTGCTCCAGTGAGACGCTGATGTTCGTCTGACCGTGCCGGGCGACCGAGACAGCCTCGCCCCTGCCCGAGGGGGACGGCACGACCTGCACCCCGTTCTCGGCGCTGTGGTGCATCGCGACAGTCACGACGGCGATCGATGACAGGTCCACGCGGATCATCGTGTCGGAGTCCACGCGGACGCCGAGCACCCTGTCGGTCACCCAGTGGGGCCGCGTCGACAGAGACGCGATGAACCCCAGAACCCAGAGCACCCCCATGACGCCCAGCAGCAGGGCTGCGATGCGCGCGACCGGCCACGGAAGCAGCCAGTGGGCCACGACGATCTCGACGACACCCAGGCCGGCGAAGGCGAGGAGGACCGGCATCTCGTGGCGGTGGAAGGTGACGCCCCGTCCATCCGCCGGGACCAACGGCCGCCGTGCCACCCACCGCCCCGCGCTGACCCACAGCAGGATCTCGAACCGAGCGAAGCGCACGACCGGCGCCGGCACCGATTCGCGGACGAGCTGCCTGACCGCATCCCTCCTCGATGAGCCGGCCCGGCGAGACCGGAGGTAGACGCGTGCGGCGAGCACGACCTCGGCGGCCACCGTCGCGACGAGGAGGACGCCGACGACGATCGGGATCCACACAGCCAGTGGCACTCCAGTGGCGATCAGGACGGCGGTGGCGATCTCGATCGGGGCGAGGACGAGGAGCGCTGCGTGGACGATCGCGGTAGCGCGGCCTCGCGAGACCGGCGCGGAGGCCCTCGCCGCGCGTGAGGTCCACCGTGCCGTGATCACTCCGGACTCCTCAGCGTGAGGAGGTGTCGGATCACAGCTGCTTGCGCAGCGGAGAGGTCGTCCGTGACGGCATCCAGGAACGGGATCTCGTCGACCGGTGCGTCGAGGAACTGCCTGCGGAGCGGCTCCGGGATGACCGCGAGCAGATCATGTGCGAGACGCGGGAGCCCCGGATCGTCCGTCCGCGTGGCCGCGTCCCCACGCCCGAGGTCGTCGAACCGTCGGTAGATCTCCGCCAGTCGTGCGGACGCGGCCGGATCGGACGCGACGTCTGACATCGTCTCCGCCCACACGTGCACCGACTCCGCCGGCAGCGCACTCATGGCCCGGCGGTCGACGTCGAGGCTCTGCCCTTCTGCACCGTGCGTCCGGAGCGAGGCGAAGAGTGCGCGCGCTTCGTCGGGGAGGTATGCACCGGCGGCGCTGTCATCGCCGATCGACGACTGGAGTCGTTCACGGAGGTTCCGCAGCGCATCACGCTTGGCGCGCACATCCCGCTCCTGCCTGCCCAGATCCGCTTCGAGCTCCTGCAGCATGTCTGGAAGGTCGCACATGTCATCGTCTCGCACGGCCTCCGCCACCTCGTCGAGCGAGAGCCCCACCGCTGCGAGCCTGACCGCCCGCATGAGGAGGACGACATCGCGCAGTCCGTAGTCGCGGTATCCGTTGTCCCGCCTGGCAGGCTCAGGGACCACTCCACTGCGGTGGTAGTGGCGCACGGTCCGTGTCGTGACATCCAGCAGCCGGGCGACTTCTCCGATCCTCATGCCTTCATCCAACACCTTGACGTCGCGACAACGTCAAGAGGCAGTCCGGCGAGTGATGGCTGCGCGATCCGGGGGCGACGCAGCGGGCTCGGACTACGCTGGGGCGCAGGCACATCCGATACTGAGAAGGGATTCTTCGTGACATCGAGCGCGAACAGCACATCCGTGCCCATCGGGTCCTCCGACCTGCGCGTCCACCCCCTGGGGCTGGGCACCAACACGTTCAACGACCCCAGCTCGCCCCAAGAGTTCCACCGAGTGCTCGATGGCTTCGTCGAGCGCGGCGGGAACTTCCTCGACACCGCGGACATGTACTCGTTCTGGGTCGACGGAAACTCCGGCGGTGAGTCCGAATCGGTCATCGGTCAATGGTTCGCCTCGCGTGGGAACCGCGAAGACATCATTGTCGCGACGAAGGTCGCTGCGAAGCCGGGACGCGAGGGACTGTCTCCGCAGAACATCGCGCTCGCCGCGGACGAATCGCTCCAGCGCCTGCAGACCGACTGCATCGATCTGTACTACGCGCACTACCAGGACGACGCGACCCCGATCGTCGAGAGCGCCGCGGCGTTCAATGACCTCGTGCAGGCCGGCACAGTGCGCTCGATCGCGCTGTCCAACTTCACTCCGGCGGCGATCGATGAGTGGTTCCGCGTGTCGGAGGAGAACGGCTTCGCGCTGCCGGTCGCCCTGCAGCCGCGGTACTCGCTGGTCGCCCGGGAGTATGAGGGCGAGATGGCGGCTGCGGCCCGTAGACACGGCATGTCCGTCTTCCCGTACCAGGTGCTGGCCGGTGGCTTCCTCACCGGCAAATACCGGACGGAGGCGGACCTGGCCGGTCGAGCGCGCGCCGGTGCCGTCGAACGCTACCTCAACCCGGAAGGGCTGGCAGTCGTCTCCGCGCTGGACGTGGTCGCTTCGGCGCACAGCACGGACGCAGCCTCCGTCGCTCTCGCCTGGTCGATGGCGGATGGGAAGATCACCGCACCGCTCGCCGCCGCCACCAGCACCGCCCAGCTCGACCAGCTCTTCGCGGCTGCCGAGCTGACGTTGTCCGCTGACGAGGTGGCAGCGCTCGATGACGCGTCGGCGGGCTTCCGGTGAGACTCCTCGCCCACTGATATCGGCGGGCAGAAGCACGCATGTGGCCGAGCGCAGTGCTCGGCCGCATGCCCGTCACAGCCATCCTCTGCGACGCAGCAGCTCCTCGCTGAGCTCCCAGTGCCGCCTCACGACCTCCGGGTCGTAGGCGGCACTGTTCGTGCGCGCGACCTTCAGCCGGTCGGAGTAGTACTCGCCGGACGTCCACTCCCTGCCCGGAGTGCCGGAGATGAAGTGCGTCAGTGTGCCGCCGCCCTGCTGCGACGACGTCAGCAGGCGCTTCGCCGCACCCTGATAGAGGCGGTTCATCACGGTGCCGCTGTCAGACGCGAAGCTCGTCGCGACGACTCCCGGGTGGAACGCGACGGACGAGAGGCCCTGCGCTCCGAACCGCTCGTGCAAGCCCTTCGTGAAGAGGATGTTCGCCAGCTTCGCGTTCCCGTACGCCCGGTTGGCGGAGAACGTCGTGAGCGTCTGGATGTCCTCCAGGTCCAAGCGACCGAAGATCCTTGCGCCGATGCTCGCAGTGTTCACGACGGCACCTCCACCCTCCAGGAGCGGATCCAGGAGCCGGTGGGTGAGGAGGAACGGCGCGAGGTGGTCGACCTGGAACGTCTTCTCGAAGCCGTCCTCCGTGATCCGGGGGCCGGGGAAGAGCCCGCCGGCATTGTTCGCGAGTACATCGATGCGCCCGTGGTCTGCGGCGATCTGAGTGGCGATCCGGTCCACGTCCGCCAGACGGGCGAAATCAGCGATGTGGAAGTCGGCGCCGGTCTCCTCTGCGACGGCCCGGGTCTTGTCCGCCGACCTGCCGACGAGCACCAGGTCCACGGCCCGGGTCGAGAGAATCCGCGCGGCTGCGGCGCCGATCCCGTCGCTGCCTCCTGTGAGGACGACTGTGGGTGTCATGCAGGCTCCGTTCCTCGGTGCTGTTCGCCAGAGTACCGGTCGCTGACCTCGCCCCACTGAGGCGATCCGGCCCGCGCGCGGTGGATCCACCGGATCGACCGCATCGTCATCAGCGAGTCGAGGCTGCTGCGCGACGCCGGTATGCGGTGACCGCCGGCTTCCCTCGATGTCAGGTCAGCATCACCTGAATTAGGTAAGGACTTCCTATCTCATTGCGGTATGCTTCCGGAGTCGAGCGTGCGCGAGCACGCGCCGATCCCTGACGGGCCGGGCATCCGGGCCGTCCTCACATCCGCATTCCGTCCATGAGGAGTCACCGCCCATGCGCACAACGCGCTCTGCGCTCGCCGCCGTCACGGCCACCGCCGCCCTCGTCCTCTCCGCCTGCGGCGGAGGCGGCGATACCGACTCCGCCGCAGATTCAGGCGGATCCGGCGACGGATCCTTCCCCATCACCGTCGAGCACGCGTTTGGTGAAACGGTCATCGAGCAGAAGCCGGAGCGCGTCGCCGCCGTCGCATGGGGCAACCACGAGGCCGCTCTCGCGCTGGGCGTCGTGCCCGTCATCATGGAGCAGGCCACCTACGGCGATGACGACGGAAACGGCGTCCTGCCGTGGGTCGAGGACAAGGTCGAGGAGATGGGCGAGGAGCTGCCCGCCACCTACGACTTCACCGACGGCATCGACTTCGAGGCGATCGCGGACTCGGAGCCGGACGTCATCCTCGCCGGCTATTCGGGGCTGACCCAGGACGAGTACGACACGCTGTCCCAGATCGCACCCGTCGTCGCCTACCCGGAGACCCCGTGGGGCTCCACCTGGCAGGACACCATCACGCAGGATGCGAAGGGCCTCGGCCTCGAAGCGGAGGGGCAGGCGCTCATCGAGGAGAACGAAGCCGTCCTCGCAGAGAAGGTCGCGGAGTACGAGAACCTCGCCGGGACCTCGGCGATGTGGGGGTATGCGGATCCCCAGGATGCCAGCAGCTTCGGCTTCTTCACGGTCAGCGACCCCCGCGTGCAGTTCCTCCCGGAGATCGGCATGGAGATCCCGGAGTCCGTGACGACGGCTTCCGAGGGCAACGAGGCGTTCATGGGCTCGGAGAGCTCGGAGACCGCTGCAGAGACGTTCGCAGACGCCGACGTCCTCATCGTCGCCGAGGACAACGACCAGAAGGCGACCCTTCAGGACGACCCGCTGCTGTCGAGGATCCCCGCGGTCGCACGCGACTCCGTCGCGTGGCTGCCGGAGAACGCCCCCGAGGCGGCCGCATCCAACCCGTCGCCGCTCAACATCGACACCGAATACATGGACAGCTACCTCGAGACACTCGACGCGGCCGCCGCGAAGGCCGCGCAGGACTGAGGCGGCCGCCCCGCCCGTCGGGTCGCCGCTCAGCGCGACGACCCGGTGGCGGGCTCCGCAGCCTCGAGTCCCCGACGGACGCACAGTCCCCTACGGACGCCTCATGAGCTCACTCACAGCACCGCCGATCGCCCCGCCCGCCGTCGCCCCGGCCCCTCCTGCCCTGACCGGGCGGAAGCGGTCGTGGTCGGTGCGCGCGGTCGCGCTCGTCGCGCTCGCAGCCGCTCTGATGCTCGTCGCCGTCGCCTCCGTCGCCTTCGGCGCTCGCGGGGTGACCTGGGCGGACATCGTGGCCGGTGTCTCCGGTTCGCAGGAGAGCCTCGCCGAGGCCGCCGTCTCCCAGCGCGTCCCCCGCACCCTGCTCGCCCTGGTCGTCGGCGCGGCTCTCGGAGTCTCCGGGGCGCTGATGCAGGGCGTCAGCCGCAATCCGCTGGCCGACCCGGGCATCTTCGGCATCAACAACGGTGCCGCGCTCTTCGTCGTCATCGGCATGACGTTCTTCAACATGACGAACCAGTACTCCTTCATCTGGGTCGCGCTGGCCGGAGCAGCCGTGACCGCGGTCTTCGTCTACCTGGTCGGCTCCCTGGGCCGCGGGGGAGCGACCCCGCTCAAGCTCGCCCTCGCCGGTGCCGCGACGTCGATCGCACTGAGCTCGCTCGTCTCCGCGGTCATCCTCCCGCGCGTCGAGGTCATGGACTCGTTCCGCTTCTGGCAGATCGGCGGAGTCGGCGGGGCAGCGTTCGACACGATCGCACGGGTGGCGCCGTTCCTCATCGCAGGCTTCGTGCTGGCGCTCGTGAGTGCGCGCGGGCTCAACTCACTGGCGCTCGGCGATGAGATGGCACGAGGGCTGGGCGTCCACGTCGAGCGCACGCGCATCGTCGCCGGCGTGGGGGCCGTCCTGCTGTGCGGCGGCGCGACGGCGGTGGCCGGCCCCATCGCCTTCATCGGCCTCGTCGTCCCTCACGTGTGCCGCATGCTCTTCGGTCCCGATCACCGCTGGCTGCTCCCGCTGTCGGCGTGCGCCGGCGCGGTGCTGCTCACGGCTTCGGACGTCATCGGTCGGGTCATCGCCCGGCCGGAGGAGCTCGAGGTCGGCATCGTCACCGCGCTCGTCGGCGCCCCCTTCTTCATCCTCATCGTCCGTCGCATGAAGGTGCGCGCACTGTGAAGCACGCCGCGTCGGACGGGTGGGGCTCGGCCGGGCAGACCGCTGCCGGGGCTGCCGCCGGGCAGATCCGCACCGCCGCCGAGGTCGAGGCCGGCCCCGGCGCCGAGGTCCGGTCGGTCGTCGATCGCGTCGCCGCAGGCCGGCGGTCGCGCCGGCGCCGCTACCTCGTCGTGTGCGCTGCGCTCACGGTCCTCGTCCTCGCGATGCTCGCCGTCTCGCTCATGTTCGGTCGTCAGTTCTACGGCCCCGGCGACGTGGTCCGGGTGCTCCTGGGCGAACAGGTGTCCGGCGCGTCGTTCACAGTGGGCGTGCTGCGCCTGCCGCGAGCGCTGGTGGGCCTGCTGGCCGGCATCGCGTTCGGCATGGCAGGCATCACCTTCCAGACCATGCTGCGCAACCCCCTGGCCAGCCCGGACATCATCGGGATCAGTTCCGGGGCATCGGCGGCAGCGGTGTTCGGCATCGTCATGCTGTCGCTGTCGGAGACGGCCGTGTCGATCATCGCGACGATCGCAGCGCTCGTGACCGCGGGGGTCATCTACCTCCTGTCCTTCAAGGGCGGACTGTCGGGCACGCGCCTGATCCTCATCGGCATCGGCATCGCCGCGATGCTCCAGTCCGTCGTCTCGTACGTCATCTCGCGGGCCGCGCAGTGGGACCTGCAGGTCGCGATGCGGTGGCTCAACGGCAACCTCAACGGCGCGACGATGGAGCAGGCCGCACCTCTCATCGTGGTGGTGGCCATCGGGGCGGTCGTCCTCACGATGCTGTCTAAGGGCCTCGACACGCTGCGCCTGGGGGAGGAGACATCGGCCGCGCTGGGCGTGAGCGTCGAGCGCACGCGGCTGCTCCTCATCCTCTTCGCCGTCACGCTCCTGGCGTTCGCGACGGCGGCGGCCGGACCGGTGGCGTTCGTCGCGTTCCTCTCCGGCCCCATCTCGCTGCGGCTGCTGGGCAGGGCGGGATCCGCCGGGTCGCCGCTCATCCCCGCGGCGCTGGTGGGTGCACTCCTCATCCTCGTGGCGGACTTCGTCGGCCAGTTCGCGTTCGGCACCCGCTACCCGGTCGGGGTCATCACAGGGGTGCTCGGCGCTCCGTACCTCATCTATCTCCTCGTCCGCTCGACCCGTTCTGGAGGCGCGCAGTGACCACCGCTCATCAGCTCTCAGCCCAGGACGTCTCGCTCGGATACGGCGACAGGGCCGTCATCCAGGACCTCGACATCGAGCTGGTGCCCGGGGAGATCACCGCGATCGTGGGCTCGAACGGCTGCGGGAAGTCGACGCTGCTCAAGGCGATGGCGCGCCTGCTCACTCCGCAGGCGGGACGCGTCGTGCTCGACGGCAAGGACATCCACTCGATGCCGACGAAGGAGGTCGCGCGGGTGCTGGGTCTGCTCGCGCAGTCGCCGATCGCGCCGGAGGGCATCATCGTGGCCGACCTCGTGGGCCGGGGCCGGCACCCGCATCAGGGGATGTTCGCCCGCTGGTCCGGCGACGACGACCGAGCGGTCGCAGAGGCGCTCATGGTGACGAACACGGCGAACCTGGCGGAGCGTCCGGTCGACGAGCTGTCCGGCGGGCAGCGCCAGCGCGTGTGGATCGCGATGGTGCTCGCGCAGCGGGCCGATCTGCTGCTGCTCGACGAGCCCACCACGTTCCTCGACGTCGCGAACCAGGTCGAGGTGCTCGACCTCCTCACGGATCTGAACCGCAGGTCGGGCACGACGATCGCGATGGTGCTGCACGATCTGAACATGGCGGCCCGGTATGCGGACCGGCTTGTCGCCGTGCACGACGGTGGAGTGTTCGCACGCGGTCTGCCGGAGGACGTGCTGACCGAGGAGACGGTGCAGAGGGTCTTCGGCCTCACGTCCCGGGTCATCGAGGACCCGGTCTCGGGCAAGCCGCTCGTGCTGCCGGTGGGACGGCACCATTCCTCGCCGGACGCAGGCGCCGGCTGGTAACGGCATGAGGATCCGGTTGGCGTGCGTGAGGCTGGATCAGGCGAGGGAGAGGAACAGCTTCTCGAGCTCCTCCGGGCTTTCTGCGCCGTCTCCGTCGGGGTCCGTCATGCACTGCCGCATCGCGTGTGAGATCACGAGGAACCCTGCCCGATCGAGCGCCTTCGACACTGCGGACAGCTGCTGGACGACTTCGCGGCAGTGGGAATCGTCTTCGACCGAATCGATCACCGCGGCCAGCTGACCCTGCGCGCGCTTGAGGCGGTTGAGAATCTTCTTCTTCGCCTCCGGATCGTGAGCGATCGATTCTGGCAATGCCATGTTCTCGCGGGCTGCAGTCATCCTGTGTCCTTATGCTCGTTGGAGGGGTCGGGGGTAGCTCTCAGCATACCTGTGGGGGTATAGTGCTTCCAGCTGGATACCCGTGAGGGTATGTGTCATGCGGAGAGAAGAGGTGTCGTGATGTGCCGAGCTGCGAAGTGTCGCACCTGCGGAAAGACGACGTGGGCGGGGTGCGGACAGCACGTTGCCCAAGTCAAGAAGGTCGTCCCGACGGCCGAATGGTGCGGCGGGAAGCATTCGCCCGCAGAGATGTCCGCGGCACGAGCGGAGCGGGGCGGGTTCTTCGCGCGCCTCTTCAATCGCTGACAGTCGTCGCTGTGAGGTGACCACGGGGTGTCCGGCGGTCACACTGGGTAGAGGAATAGGAGAAGAGGAGAAACTATGTGCCGACGAGTCACCTGCCGCACGTGTGAGAAGCCCACCTGGATGGGATGCGGAGACCACATCGAAGACGCGCTCGCCGGGGTGCCGCAGGCGGACCGCTGCCACTGCCGCGACTGAACACCGAGACTGAACTCGTACCGCCGATCTCAGGGAGACTCCCATGCTCTTGGAACGCATCTACGACGAAGACCTCGCGCACGCGAGCTACATCATCGGCTGCCAGGCGGAAGGCGAGGCGCTCGTCATCGATCCTCGCCGGGACCTCGGCGACTACCTCCGCATCGCAGAGGCGAACGGCATGCGGATCGTCGGCGTCACGGAGACGCACATCCACGCCGACTATCTCTCCGGCACCCGTGAGCTCGCCGCGGCGACCGGGGCGACGGTGTACGTGTCGGACGAGGGCGGCCCGGACTGGACGTACGGGTCCGATTTCGATGGCGCGGTGCGGATGAAGGACGGCCACGAGATCCGGTTCGGCAAGATCACCGTGCGGGCCGTGCACACTCCCGGGCACACACCGGAGCATATGTCCCTGCTGGTGACGGACGGTGCGCAGGCCGATGCGCCGGGCTTCATGCTCACGGGCGACTTCGTCTTCGTCGGCGACCTGGGCCGGCCTGACCTCCTGGATGAGGCTGCCGGGGGAGTGGACACACGCTTCGGGGGCGGGAAGCAGCTCTTCGCCAGCCTGCGCGACCGCTTCCTCGCCCTGCCGGACTACGTGCAGGTGCTCCCGGCCCACGGTGCGGGCAGCGCGTGCGGCAAGGCGCTGGGTGCGATCCCGACGACGACCGTCGGGTACGAGCGGACCTTCGCCTGGTGGGCGCCGTACCTCCGCGAGGACGACGAGCAGGGGTTCCTCGACGAACTGCTGGACGGACAGCCGGACGCGCACGCGTATTTCGGTCGCATGAAGCGGCAGAACCGGGAGGGGCCGGCAGTGCTGGGTGCCGTACCGGACCTCGTCGAGTACTCCGCCGACGACCTGCGACCAGAGCTGGAGGCCGACCGGATGATCCTGGTCGACACCCGGCACAACAGCCTCGTGCACGAAGGCACCGTGCCCGGATCGCTCAACATCCCGGGTGCCGCGAAGACCGCGAGCTTCGGTGCCTGGGCCTACAACCCGGAGGCCGAGACACGGGCGCTCGTGCTGCTGGCAGATTCGGCGGAGGGCGCCGAGCGCATGCGCGATCATCTTGTGCGGGTCGGCATCGACACGGTCCAGGGGTGGATCGGCTCGCTTGAGGGGCTGGATCTGGTGCCGCCGCGCCTCGTCGCGCCGCAGGACCTGGACGATCTCGAGCGGGTCATGCTGCTCGACGTGCGGAACAAGACGGAGTACGCGTCAGGACACCTTCCGGGTGCGCAGCAGCTGTCGGGCGGTCGCGTCCTGTGGCACATGGATGCACTCCCGCAGGACGGCACGATCGTCACCTACTGCCAGAGCGGGGTCCGCAGCAGCGTGGCGGCGAGCGCGCTGCGCCGGCAGGGGTATGACATCGCAGAGCTCGATGGCAGCTACCTGGGATGGACCGCGATCGCGGGCAACGAACCGGTCGTCGCAGAGGCCTAGTTCTCAGAGACACGGCCCGCGGCCGTCCGATTCCGACAGGGACGGACGGCCGTGGGCGTCTTCGCCGACACCTTCGCCGACGTCCTCGGTGACCCACCGCACGCACCCCCGGGAACAAAACTCGCCTCCTATAGGTTAAAGTTTTCAGTAAGTAGTTGAGGACTGAACAACTTGACTGGAGCATGAGCCAGGAGGCAGCGATGGAATTCGGCATCTTCACGATCGGTGACGTCACGACCGACCCGACCAACGGCACCACCCCCACAGAGGCCGAGCGCATCAAGGCGACCGTCACGATCGCCAAGCACGCGGAGGAGGCGGGACTCGACGTCTTCGCCACCGGCCAGCACCACAACCCGCCGTTCGTCGCACCCGCGAACCCGCCGGTGCTGCTGGCGAACATCGCGGCGCAGACGGAGCGCATCCAGCTCTCGACCGCCACGACGCTCATCACGACGACGGACCCCGTGCGCATCGCGGAGGACTACTCCTACCTGCAGCACCTGGCCGGCGGACGCGTCGACCTCACGATGGGCCGCGGCAACACCGGCCCCGTCTACCCGTGGTTCGGCAAGGACATCCGCCAGGGCATCCCGCTCGCAGTGGAGAACTACAACCTGCTCTACCGCCTGTGGCGCGAGAAGAACCTCGACTGGGACGGAAACTTCCGCGCACCGCTCAACTCCTTCACCGTCACGCCGTGGCCCCTGGACGAGGTGCCGCCGTTCGTGTGGCACGGCTCGATCCGCAGCCCGGAGATCGCGGAGCAGGCCGCCTACTACGGCGACGGGTTCTTCCACAACAACATCTTCTGGCCCACCAGCCACACCGCGCGCATGGTGAACCTCTACCGCCAGCGCTACGAGTACTACGGCCACGGTCGCGCCGACCAGGCGTTCGTCGGTCTGGGCGGTCAGGTCTTCATGGACAAGGATTCCCAGGAGGCGAAGCGCCGGTTCCGCCCCTACTTCGACAACGCCCCCGTCTACGGCCACGGACCCAGCATGGAGGACTTCACGGAGCAGACGCCCCTCACGGTCGGCTCGCCCCAGGAGGTCATCGAGCGCTACGCGGGCTTCCGCGACTGGGCCGGCGACTACCAGCGTCAGCTGTTCCTCGTCGACCACGCGGGTCTGCCGCTCAAGACGGTGCTCGAGCAGATCGACATGCTCGGCGAGCAGGTGGTTCCCGAGCTCCGCAAGGAGTTCGCGGCCGGGCGCCCGGCGGACATCCCCGACGCGCCCACGCATGAATGGCTCGTCGCCCGCCAGCGTGACGGCAGCGCTCCGGTCCCCGGCGGTGCACCCGGATCCCGCGCGCACGAGGACCGTCTCGCGGCAGAGGAGGCAGAGCGCGCGAAGGCCGACCCCGGCACCGCGTGATCGCGGCCGCGGATCATCCGCGTGATCGACCCGCCGCTCCCCATCGTTCCAGAGAGGATTCCACCATGATCGAGATCGTTGCAGTGTCGACCGGCCTCAGCGAGGACTCCACCACCACGCGGCTGGCCCAGCGCATGCTGGCCTCCACAGAGGGCGCGTTCGCAGCCCGTGGGGCAGAGGTGACGACCACCCACATCAACGTGCGGACCCTGGCGAAGGCGCTCGTCGACCTCACGGTGTCCGGCTTCCCCGCCCGCGAGCTGGAGGAGGCGTTCGCCGCGGTCAAGCGCGCCTCTGCCGTCATCACGGTGGCGCCCGTCTACAAGGCGGCGCCGGCCGGCATCCACACGCTGTTCTGGCAGCTCATCGACGATGCGTCGCTGGCCGGCACGCCGGTGCTGCTGGGCGGGACCGGCGGCACGCCACGCCACTCGCTCGCCGCGGAGTCCACGCTGCGACCGATGATCGCCTACCTCAAGGGGTACGCGCTGCCCACCTCCGTCTTCGCGGCCACCGACGATTGGGGCGGTGGCGAGCAGGCCGGCCTCGATCGCCGCATCACCCAGGCGACGGACGAGCTGGCGGAGCTCGCGCTCGCGCTCAACCCGGCCGCGGTCGGCACGCAGCAGGACACCGTCGCCGAGGCCGCCTCCGGCGCCCGGCTGACCGGAACCTCGGCGACCGGTGCCCCGCAGGCGGAGGGCTCGGCCGTCGAAGCCTCGGCGACCGACTCCGACGCCTACGCCCGCGACATCCCGTACGCGGGGCCCGCGGAGGAGTCGGGCCGGTCGGCGATCACGCCGCGCGGCCTGGGCGACCGAGCGCGTGAGGAGCGCGGCCGGGACGAGTTCGACCCCGCATCGGTGACCCCGTTCTCCGCCCTCCTGGGAGGGTGAGCAGCATGGCCGACGTGCAGGGTCTCCCGGCAGACGGGCCGGGCGGCGACCAGTCGCTGCCCGACCAGCCGTGCGCCGTGCCGGCCGACGAGACGGCTGCGGGGTCCCGCCGCGACCTCCTGGGCGGCGGGTCGCGCCGTGATCTGCTGGGCGAGACCCGCACGATGGAGGCCTGGCGCCTCTACTTCGAGACCTCGCAGCGGGTGATGGCCCAGCTGGGGGCTGCCCTCAAGGACGATGCGGGGATGGACTTCGCGGACTACAACCTCCTCATGGTGCTCGCGGAAGCGCCCCAGCGCACGCTGAGGATGACGGTGCTCGCAGAGAGGATCGTCTTCTCGGTCCCGCGGCTCAGCTATCGCATCGGAGTGCTGGTCGATCGCGGATGGGTGCTGAAAGAAGTGTGCGCGGAGGACCGTCGTGCCCACAACGTCACCCTCACCGAGGCCGGGGCCGCCGCGCTGATCGCGGCCGGCCGCGACCATCGCGCCCAGATCCGTGCTGTGTTCGACGCGCAGCTGGACGCCGACGACATCGACAACCTGGTTCGCATCATGGGCAGGATGAGGGCCGCGGTCGTGGGCTGAGGCGAGCGCCTCCGACGCGCGTGTGCGACGCGTGCCAGACTAGACGCATGAGCGAAGAAGCACGCACGGGCACTGCGGGTGCCCAGACGCCCCCGGCCGGACTCGTGAAGACCGTCGCATTCCCCACCGACGCACTGCGGTCGAAGGTCGACTCCCGCATCGTGGACCACCAGCAGTCCCGTGTGGAGTTCGTCGTGTGGTCGGCGGAAGAGGAGTCGCGCGGACTCAGGAAGTCCGACATCGACGCGGTGATCCTCCCGTATCCCGACCACGGCCCGACGATCGTCCGGCTCCACGAGCTGCCGAACCTCCGGTTCGTCCAGCTGCAGACCACCGGATACGACGCGCTGATCGGGAAGGTCGGCCCGGAGGTGCAGGTGGCGACGGCCTCGGGTGTGCACGCGGCGGCGACAGCGGAGCTCGCCGTGGCACTCACGCTCGCCCGCCTGCGCGGCATCGACGTCGCAGCCCGTGACATGACGCACCAGACGTGGGACCACCAGCAGCTGCCGTCGCTCGCGGACCGGAAGATCCTCATCGTGGGTGCCGGCGGGATCGGCAACGCGATCTTCGACCGCTTCGCGCCGTTCGAGGTCGAGCAGACGCGTGTCGCCACGACCGCGCGCGATGACGATCGGGGCCACATCCACGCGATCGACGAGCTGCCCTCGCTGCTTCCCGATGCCGAGATCGTCGTCCTCATCACCCCGCTCACCGATCGCACGGCGAAGCTCGTCGACAAGGACTTCCTCGCCGCGCTGCCGGACGGGGCGCTCGTCGTGAACGTGGCGCGCGGGGGAGTGGTCGACACCGACGCTCTGCTCGCTGAACTGCAGACCGGTCGGATCCACGCTGCTCTCGACGTCGTCGACCCGGAGCCGCTGCCTGCGAAGCATCCGCTGTGGGAGGCCCCGAACACGCTGCTCACCCCGCATGTCGGCGGAGACGCATCGGCCTTCCACCCGCGCATCGAGCGGCTGCTCGTCGAGCAGCTCCACCGCCTGCAGGTGGGCAAGGGGCTGCTGAACGTCGTCGACGTGCCGCAGGAGTGACGCACGTGCAGTGACACGTGAGTGCTGCTGCTGGTGACGCTGCTGCCGTTGGCGACGCTGGTGACGCTGGGGCTGTTGCTGCTGCCGCTGTGGCAGGAGGGCCCGACTATGCGCACACAAGCATTCGGTATTGGGCTCGGCGGCACCCGCGTCTTCGCTGATGAGACGAGCGGTGAGGGCGGACTCCCGTGGCGTGCGGCATTCTGGGCGCAGCCACCTGGTTAGACGCGCGTCATCTGTGCAGGTGAGCACGCTGGAATCTCGACTGCACCGCGGCCGAGGTGCCGTCCGGCCGCACGGGTGGTGGGGACCTCGGCCGCGGTGGTCCGGTCCGCCATGTGGGCCGGTGGCGGCACCGTGTGACGTCGGTCCTAAGATGCGGGACATGAGCATCACGGAACCCGGTCCAGCAGTCGCCTCGTCAGCAGCCCAGCCCGATGCGGGCGTCGACATCAAGCCGCGGTCGCGCGACGTCACCGACGGCATCGAGCGCGCGGCCGCCCGCGGAATGCTCCGTGCGGTCGGCATGGGCGACGGCGACTGGCAGAAGCCGCAGGTCGGCGTCGCCTCGTCGTGGAACGAGATCACGCCGTGCAACCTGTCGCTCCAGCGCCTGGCCGGGTTCGCCAAGGAGGGCGTCCACGCGGCCGGCGGCTACCCGCTGGAGTTCGGCACGATCTCCGTGTCCGACGGCATCTCCATGGGCCACGAGGGCATGCACTACTCGCTCGTGTCCCGCGAGGTCATCGCGGACTCGGTGGAGACGGTGTTCGGCGGCGAGCGCCTGGACGGCTCCGTCCTGCTGGCCGGCTGTGACAAGTCGATCCCGGGCATGCTCATGGCGGCGGCCCGCCTGGAGCTCTCCAGCGTCTTCCTCTACAACGGCTCGATCATGCCGGGCACCGCGAAGCTCTCCGACGGCACGGAGAAGGAAGTCACGCTCATCGACGCCTTCGAGGCCGTGGGCGCCTGCCGCGCCGGGAAGATGACAGAGGCGGACGTCGACGCGATCGAACGTGCCGTCTGCCCCGGTGAAGGTGCGTGCGGAGGCATGTACACCGCGAACACGATGGCGTCTGCCGCCGAGGCCATGGGCATGTCCCTGCCCGGCTCCGCGGCCCCACCGGCGATCCACCGCAACCGCAACGTGTTCGCCCGCATGTCCGGCGACGCGGTCGTGAACCTGCTGCGTCGCGGCATCACGACGAAGGACATCATCACGAAGGAGTCGCTGGAGAACGCGATCGCCGTGACGATGGCGTTCGGCGGGTCGACCAACGCGGTCCTGCACATGATGGCGATCGCACACGAGGCAGGCGTGGACCTGAGGCTCGACGACTTCAACCGGATCGGCGACCAGGTGCCCCATCTGGGCAACGTGAAGCCGTTCGGCGAGTACGTCATGAACGATGTCTTCAAGATCGGCGGCGTGCCGGTCGTCATGCGCGCGCTGCTGGATGCGGGCCTGCTGCACGGGGACTGCATGACGGTCACCGGCAAGACGGTCGCGGAGAACCTCGAGAAGATCAATCCGCCGGACCCGGATGGGAAGATCCTCCGTGCGCTGAACGATCCGATCCACCCGACGGGCGGCCTGACGGTGCTCAAGGGCTCGCTCGCCCCGGAGGGCGCGGTCGTGAAGTCAGCAGGCTTCGACGCGGACGTCTTCGAGGGGACCGCACGCGTGTTCGACCGCGAACAGCCCGCGATGGACGCCGTGCTGAACGGTGAGCTGCGAGCCGGCGACGTCGTCGTCATCCGCTACGAAGGGCCCAAGGGCGGACCGGGCATGCGTGAGATGCTCGCGATCACCGGTGCGATCAAGGGCGCGGGCATCGGCAAGGACGTGCTGCTCATCACGGACGGCCGGTTCTCCGGCGGTTCGACGGGTCTGTGCATCGGCCATGTGGCGCCGGAGGCCGTGGACGGCGGACCGATCGCGTTCGTGAAGGACGGCGACAGGATCAGCATCGACATCGCAGCGCGGACGATCGAGCTCGACGTGTCGGAGGCGGAGCTCGAGGAGCGTTCCAAGGAGTGGGCGATTCCGGAGAACCACCGCCTGACAGGCGTCCTCGGCAAGTACGCGAAGCTCGTGAAGTCTGCCGCAGTGGGCGCGACGACAGTCTGAGTGTGAATCGCATCTGAGTGTGAATCGTGCGGGGGCGTGGGCGCATCCGCTCACGCCCCCGCACGATGTCACTCCTCGTCGGCCGCTTCTTCGTCAGCGACCACGCGCCTGCGTCCTCGCTTCGCTGATAGGCGGAGGGCGATCGCACCGACCGTGCCGCCCACGATCCCGCCGGTGATGAGGCCCGCCGCCGTGCTGCCGTCCGGGGTGACCGTGCTGCCGAGGCCCACGTCGATGAGCGGCGCCCCCGTCGTCACGTGGACGGCGACTGCGGTGATCCACGCGCAGGCGACTGCGAGGCCGGCGAGCAGCGCCAGTCGCCTGCGTCGCGGGGCGACCTTCGAGTAGACGCGGGTCATGTCGAGCCCGGCGCTCCGGCAGTACCAGCTGTAGACGCCGCTGGGTATCAGCGCGGCGAGGATGACGAGGACGGACCCCAGTCCCGCGCCGATCACTGCGAGGGCGACGCCGATCAGCTGGATGGTGAAGATCGAGACCACCATCGCGGCGGTTCCGGCTCGCAGGGCGATGTCGCGCTCGCGTTCGTCCCCCATGGACGGGTCGGAGATGCCTGCGAGCCTGTCGGCGAGGGCGGTGAAGCGGCGTGAGTCGGGTGTCGTCATAACGGCTCCTTGTCCAGTGGGAAGAGGGCCTCGACGGTCGAGCCCAAGCAGCGGCTGATGCGCAGGGCGAGATAGACGCTGGGCGCATAGTCGCCCTTCTCCATCGCAGCGATCGTCTGGCGAGTCACGCCGACGTGCTTGCCGAGCTCACCCTGGGTGAGCCCAGCGGCTCTGCGCAGTGCGCGGATGGGCGATGCGCTGCGCTCTGGTGGTCCGGAGGTGTCGTGGGTGACGCTTCCGGGCGGGGCTGTGTTCGGCATTTCCACCCCCTGATGTTCAGTTTCCTTGACATCCACATGTTAAGCAGGGTTAACACGTGAATGTCAAGGAGACTGAACATCGCCTGTCCGGGTCACTGGCCGTCTCTCTGGCAGGTTCCCTGTCCGGGTCCCTGTCCGGAGCCCTGCAGGAGGTTCAGGATGGACGATGGGCGAGCCCGGTCTCCTCGTAGACGCGCTTGCCCATCGGGGCGAAGTCCAGGACTCCTTCTTCCCACCACTCGTCGAGGGATTCGAAGTCGCCCTGGTCCTCGATCCCCAGCTCATCTGCGGCAGCCGCCCACTTCTCCGTGGAGTCGTCGATCCTCGCGTCCACATCGTCGCGAAGCAGTCCCTCGTCGAGGATCCGGTCCAGCTCTGCGGTGTTCGCGTCGCTGATGATGGACTCCGTCTCCTCGTCGATCTGCTCGATCGTGCCGTCCGCCTCCTTCACCTGGCGGACGCTCTCCGCGTTGCCGTCCGCCACGATGCGGACGAATCCCGCGTATGATGCCTGGGCCGCATCGAAGATGATCTGCTGGTACGCCAGGGGCAGCGTCTCGAACGAACTGCCCGCGAGCTCTGCGCCCACGGCCCGTGAGGCCATGCTGGCCTCGTCCGTGCTGTACGACAGGTGGGGAGCCACGTCGAACAGCTGGCTCTCCGCAGAGGGGAGGAGCTGCGCGAACGTGCAGTCGACGGTGCCGCGCTGCAGGGCTTCGAAGACCTCGACGTACTCCATCGATACGGGGGACGCACCCAGCTCCTGTGTCGCGTTCAGGTGTGAGGTGCTCGCGACGCGGATCTGGCGTCCCTGCCAGTCGTCCGGTTCGTTCCCCTCCGCGCTGCAGATCGGGTAGTACCCGCCGGAGGCGACCATCGGAGTCAGCGGCGTGACGCCCTTCGCCTCGTACTCGTCGAGGAGGGTCTCGCTCTGCCATCCGATCTCGCCGGCGACCGCGTTGTAGATCGCTTCGCCGCGCACGGGGGAGATCGGCAGTGCGGACAGGGCGGAGGCGGTCGCGTCGAACGACGGGTAGTCGGTCGGGTTGTAGATGGGCAGCGAGTAGGAGAGGTCGAGGCGACCGTCCGCCAGGGCGTCATCGACCTCCGAGTAGCCCGCGATCGCCTGGCCCCAGACGAGCTCCAGTGTGATCTTCCCTCCCGACCGCTCTTCGATGTACTCCTGATACGCGTATGCAGCGGGTGCCATGATCGATTCCGGTGAAGCAGCTGCGGGCTGATAGGTGAGGGTGACGGGTTCCAGGTCAGCGAGTGCCTGGTCGACCGCTGACTGGTCTGCGTCGTAGTCGAAGCCTTCTCCGGCTCCGCTGCCAGAGGATCCTCCGGCTCCCGCGGAACCGGCGCATGACGACAGCGTGAGTGCGGCGCAGACGGCCACCGCTGCCAGGGGAAGTGGTCGAGCAGATGTCATCAGTGACTCCTTGTTGTGGGACGTTCTGTCGTGCGGCGTCGCACGAAGCCGCTGAACGTCTGTCAGCGGTTCGAGGTGGAAGGGAGGTCGGTGCCTCCCGGGGCGCAGGAGGGCGGTTCACCCGATCTGGCGGGTGGCGCCCTCCCAGTGCGGTGCGCGGAGCGACTTCTTGTCGACCTTCCCGAACGGCGTCTGCGGAAGCGAGTCGGTGAACTCGATGCTCTTGGGGCGCGCATACCGGGCGAGTCCGCTGGAGGCATGCGTCCTGAGGGCTTCGTCCGTGAGTTCGTCGCCGTCCGTGCCGGCGCTGCGCTTCACCACGACCGCGTGGACCGCCTCGCCCCAGTCGTGGTGCGGGACGCCGATCACTGCGACCTGCGCGACGAGCGGATGCGACGAGAGCGCGTCCTCGACTTCGCGTGAGTAGACGTTGAAGCCGCCGGAGATGATCATGTCGTTCTTCCGGTCCTTGAGGTAGACGTAGCCGGCGTCGTCCACGATCCCCATGTCGCCGGTGCGGACCCAGCCGTCCCAGAACTTCTCTGCCGTCGCCTCCGGATTGCCGATGTATTCGGTGAGCGCGAAGGGTGTCCGCACCGTGATCTCACCGAACTCTCCCGGGGGCAGGTGCGTCCCCGCGTCGTCGGTGACCGCGATGTCGGTGAAGAGCGTGGCGTTCCCACACGAGGCCAGCAGTTCGGGGCGATTCGGATCGTGGTCCAGCTTGGAGAGGCGCGTGCAGAACTGGGGTGCTTCTGTCTGCCCGAAGAGCTGGATGAACACAGGGCCCAGGAGGCGGAGCCCATCGACCAGCCGGGTCGGTGACATCGGCGCCGCGCCGTAGACGATCGTGTTCAGCGCCAGGTCCACAGCAGCCGATCCCGGTCCGTCCGAGCGAGCCGCTCCGTCAGCTGCACGCGCGTCGAGGAGGTCGAGCACGCGATAGATCATGGTCGGGACCATGAACGTCCAGGTGGTCCGATCATGGAGGAGCAGGTCGACGGTGCGGTGGGCGTCGAAGCTGTCGACGACGCGCACGTTCGCTCCGCGACCGATCCCCGCTGCCGCGAGCGAACCGCCGGCATGGGCGAGCGGCGTCATGATGAGCATGCGCTCGCCGGGGCGGATCTCCGCCTCGACCATCTGGATGTACAGGGCTGCGGCGACCGATCGGGCGGAGTGAGAGACCGCCTTCGGTCGTCCTGTCGTCCCACCGGTGAAGTAGATCCCTGCGCGCGACTCCGGGTCGACACTGTGCTCCGTGCGGTCGGGATCCGTGCCGGGAGGCGGCAGGGGCGCGAGGGGTATCGCGTCGGGAAGAGTCCTGCCGGCGGGGTCCTCCAGCTGCAGGAGGACTGGCTGGTCCTCCGGGTCGAGGTGGGCCAGGAGTGCGGATCCGAGGTCGTAATCGGTGACCAGGAACGCGGCCTCGGCATATGCCAACTGGTACGCGACCGTCTCCAGGGCCGACATGTGGTTCGCCGGCGTGCGCACGAGGCCCATGCGGGCGACGGCCGATTCGACGACGAGCCACTCGGCGCGGTTGCCGGCGAACATGCCGACGACATCACCGGCGGAGGCGCTGTGCTGGCGCAGCTGCTCCATGACGGCGTCCGACCACAGCCACAGGTCCCTGTAGGTGAACTCACGATCGTCCTCTCGGACCGCGGTGAGTGCGCTGTGGATGCGGAACGAGTGCTCGTAGATCTCTGCCGGGGTGGTGAACACGGGCGACCTTTCGTGGACCATGGCGGGCTGCGAACCGGAGCGGGCGCAGACACGACGTGTGACTCAGCACACCATAATCCGGTCACTCCTGACCGCACGTCTGTGTTCACCTGGTGAGCCGGGCTGCTGTCCACGAGCGTCAGTCACGAGCGTCAGTCCAGGCTGTTCCGCCCGGTCCTGGCTGGGCGGCACGTCCCCGGGCTGCTCCTCTCAGCCCTGTCTGTTCCACTCACCCCAGGCTGATCCGTCCCTGCAGCTCCGCCGCGTCCAGCGGCTCTGCGGTCGACTGCTCGATGACCTGCTTCGCCGTGTCCGTCGAGTCCCACACGTTCCACAGCAGCACGCCGCGCACCTGGCCGGCATCGAGATAGTAGACCACGCCGGCGCCGCCGTCGTCGGTGAAGTCCTCGACCGTCTCGAGCGCGGCGTCGAGCTCGCCCACCGCCTCGTAGCCGTGATCGAAGAGGTCGGACCAGAAGATCGGCGTGTACGTATAGCTCTCCGCATCGCCCGTCCGGGTGCGGGCGACGGCCATGTTCCGTCCGGCCACGGCGCCCATGTGCTCGGCGTTGTCGACGTGCTCGACCCGCCGGTCGCCCAGCAGGGCGTCCTCGTAGCGGGCGACGTCGCCGGCCGCCCACACGTGCGGTGCATTCGTCGCGAGCCTCCGGTCGACGATGATCCCGTCATCGACGGTGATCCCTGCCTGCCGCGCGACCTGATCGTTCGGCGCGACACCGACGCCGACCACCACGACCTCGGCGGTGTGGGTGTCTCCGGCGGCGTCGGCGACGATGAGGTGGTCATCGTGATCGCTCACTCCGTAGGCGGTGGATTCGCCCACCACCGTGACACCGCGGTCGCGGTACGTCTGCGTCACGGCGTCGGCCAGACGTGCGGGGAACATGTGTCCCTGCACCGCCGCCCCGCGCATGAGCATGGTCACCGCCACGTCGTTCTGCGCGAGTGCGGAGGCGATCTCCGCGCCGATGTACCCGCCGCCCACGACGACGGCCCGGCTGCCGGGCTTCGCCCGGTCCCGCAGGTGGCGGTAGTCCTCGACCGTGCGGAGGTAGACGATGCGGTCGGAGGCGGGCAGGTCCAGTTCCCGAGGCTGTGAGCCCGTTGCCAGCAGCAGGTGCCCGTAGCCGATCGTGGAGGTGTCCGCCAGCGTGAGAGTCTGGGCGGTCGTATCGATCGCCGTCACCGATGCCCCGGTCCGCAGCTCTGCGCCGGCTTCGCCGTCGAGCAGCCATCCGTCGTCGAGCTGCGCTGTGTCATCCAGCCACAGCGTCTTCGAGAGGTCGGGGCGATAGTAGGGGCCGTCCGGTTCGCGTCCGAGGATCGCCAGCGTGCCGTCCGCGTCGTGCGCCCGGATCGCCGTCGCCGCCGAGGCCGCTGCGACTCCCGCGCCGACGATCACGTAGTCGAATGCGCTGTGTGCACCCGTGCCCGTGCTGTCCATCGTGACCACACTCCTTCCGAGCGTGTGCCCGCCGACGGTGCATCGTGGGCACACGGTCTCAGGAGAGAACACCCCGGGGAGTGGTGATCATCCCAGCGGTGGTGCGGGTCCATCGACGGCCCGCCTCGGGGGAGTGGCTGCTCAGCTCTTCGCCTTCGCGGCCTTCCACTGACGGTTCAGCGCCTTCCGGCGGTCGTAGTCCTGCTTGAGCCGCGTGCGCGGGTCCATGCTGGCGGTCAAGCGCGGCGGGCCGATGACGTGGAGGAGCGTGTACTGGAACCGGAAGAAGAAGCGGTACCAGAGGCCGAATCCATCATCGCCGCGCGGCTTCTGCATCGGGGTCTCGGGCTCAGGAGTGCCTTCGGGGTCATGCACTGCTGAGGGTTCTGCGGGGCTGCCGCCATTCGTCGCGCTCGAGCTGAGGGGCGGACGCTTGTCGTCTGGCATGGGGTGGCATCTCCTCTGTGGATCGTCGAGTGCGACCCGGTCCGGAGAGGCTGCGTGCGCCGCCTGACGTGCGAGCGCCGTGTGTTCGCTGTGCCGAGCAGGGCTGTCCGCTACCGGGTGGGAATGGTGTCGCAGCAATGATTCTTCGTGTGCTAATAATATCAGGCGCGTGCCCCCTGCCGGTCCGCAGCACAGCGGTGTAGCCTCGACGCGTGACCACTGATCCGGGACCCACCGCCGAACGCGACCTGCTGCGCCTGGACGAGCAGGTCTGCTTCGCCCTCGCCGTCGCGTCTCGCACGGTGGTGGCCATGTACGGTCCGCACCTGGCCCCGCTGGGCATCACCCATCCGCAGTACCTCGTCATGCTCGCGCTGTGGGAGGAGGCCCCTCGGCACCAGGGCGAGCTCGCACGGACGGTGCGTCTGGAACCGGCGACTCTGTCGCCGCTGCTCACCCGGCTGGAGAAGATCGGCTACATCCAGCGGGTCTCGTCGTCAGGGGATGCTCGCGTCCGCCTGGTCGGACTCACCGAGGAAGGACGTGCCGCCAGGAAGCAGGCGGAGGCGATACCGGCAGCGATCCTCGCGGACCTCGACATGGACATCGACGAGCTGGCATCACTGCGCGACAGCCTCAGCGAACTCATCGTCCGTGCGGAGAAGGCCGGCGACGAACGCGCCTAGGCCCGCGACTCCTCCCACGCCCCGTGCAGCGCCGCGAACCGCCCACCGGACGCGATGAGGGCGGCGGGAGTGTCATCCTCCACGATGCGGCCGTCGTCCATGACGAGGACCCGGTCCGCGATCTCCACGGTGGAGAGTCGGTGGGCGATGATCACCGCGGTCCGTCCCTCCAGCACTGTCGCCAGCGCCTCCTGCACCTGCCGCTCCGATGGGATGTCGAGGTGAGCGGTGGCCTCATCGAGCACCAGGACGTCCGGGTCCGCGAGGAACGCGCGCGCGAAGCTCACCAGCTGCCGCTGTCCTGAAGACAGTCGGCCGCCGCGCTTGCGCACGTCCGTGTCGAAGCCGTCCGGCATCCGCCGGATGAACGGAGTGAGCCCCACGGCGTCTGCCGCGTCCCTGACCTGCTGATCCGTCGCATCAGGCCTGCCGATGCGGATGTTGTCCGCGACCGTTCCGCCGAACTGGTACGACTCCTGCGTCACCATGACGACGGCTGCGCGAAGGTCCGCGTCCGCGACCTCTCGCAGGTTCACGCCGTCCATCCGGACATCGCCCTGCGTCGGGTCGTAGAACCGGGTCAGCAGCTTCACGAGCGTCGACTTCCCAGCACCGGTCTTGCCGACGAGCGCGATGGTCTGTCCCGCCGGGATCTCGAGGTCGAACTGCGGCAGCACGGGCACACCGTCGCTGTAGGAGAACGCGACCTCGTCGAACCGCACCCGCCGGCCGTCTCCCGGCCCCACCGGCAGCGGTGCGGGGCTGGTGGGCTCGACGACCTCGGGGGCGGCGTCGACGACGGCGGTGACCTTCTCCAGTGCGGCAGACGCGGACTGGTACATCGTGAAAGCCTGGACCAGCTGGTCGAGCGGCCCGTAGAACCGGCGCACGTAGAGCAGGAACGCGGTGAGCACGCCGATCTGCAGCGCGTCGCCGATGACCAGCCAGCCGCCGACCAGCAGCACGGCCGCCGTCGACAGGCTGCCGATGAGCCGAGTGCCGGCCGCGAACCAGGCGGTGTTGCGGAGGCTGGCGGCGGTGGCATCGCGGAACTCCTGGTCCTCGGCGACGATGCGGCGGTCGTTGACGTCCTCCCGGCGGAACGACTGGACGGCGCGGATGCCGCCGAGCGTCTCCACGATGTGGACGATGACCTTGGCGATGGCCGTGCGGGTGCGCCGCTGATTGCGGCGCTGCGCGCGGTTCGCCACGATCGACACCCACAGCAGCGGGATGAAGCCCAGGAACACGATGATCGCCATCCGCCAGTCCATGACGACGAGCATCACCGCGACGGCTCCCATCGCGACCAGTCCGATCACCGTCTCCTGCAGCGAGCCCGTGAGGAACACCTGGATGTTCTCCATGTCGGACGTCTGGCGGGACACGAGCCTGCCGGACGTCGACCGTTCGTGGTAGGCGATGCCCAGGCGCTGGACGTGATCGAACAGGCGCCGGCGCAGCGCGACCATGAGCCGCTGCGCGAGTGCACCGGTCAGCCTCGTGCCGAAGAAGTCTGCGACTCCCGTGGCCAGGGTGACCAGCAGGAACGCGGCGAGCGGGATGACCAGCGCCGTCGTGTCGCCCGCGATCGCCGCGGGGATCCCGTGGTCCATCGCCTGTGCGATGAAGGCCGGCCCGATCGCATTGCCGATCCCGAACACCAGCAGGATCGCGACGAGCACGAGGTAGCCCGTGAGCTCCGGCCGCGCGAGGTCGACCAGCAGCCTGCGGGCGCGCTGTGCGATGTCCGGCGGCAGGGTGTCCGGTTCGTGCGGGCTTCGGCGCGCGCCACGACGGTTCTGTGACGAGCCGGAACGGGTGGGCTCGGGCTGGTCCTGCTGAGCAGCGTTCGGCTGCGGCTGGTCCTGCTGGGGCTGGGGCTGGGGCTGCTGGGCATGCTCGCTCATGCGGTCACCCCCATGAGGTTCCGGTAGACCGCCGAGGTCCCCAGCAGCTCCTCGTGGCCGCCCACCGCGAGGACCCGTCCGTCGTCCATGACGGCGACGCGGTCGGCCAGCGCCGCGGTGGAGGGCCGGTGGGCGACGATGAGGGCGGTGGTCGTCGCGAGCACAGTGCGCAGGCGCTCCTGGACGCGGTCCTCGGTGTCGACGTCGACGGCGGACAGGGGATCGTCGAGGACGAGGAACCGTGGGCGTCCCGCGACAGCACGTGCGAGCGCGATCCGCTGTCGCTGCCCGCCGGAGAGCGACAGGCCCTGCTCACCCACCTCGGTGCCGAGGCCGTCCGGCAGTGCGCGGACGAAGTCGGCCGCCTGGGCGATCTCGAGCGCCTCCCACACGCCGTCATCGTCGATCGCGGTGCCGCCCTCGACGGACTGCGTGCCCATCGCGACGTTCTCCCGGACGGACGCGGAGAACAGGATGGGCTCTTCGAACGCGACGCCCATGCGGGAGCGCAGGTCCGCGAGCGCCAGGTCCCGGACGTCAGAGCCGTCGACGCGCACGGCACCGGCCGTCACGTCGAAGAGCCGGGGCACGAGCGCCGTCATCGCAGTCTTCCCGGTGCCGGTCGTGCCGACGAGGGCGAGTGTCTCGCCGGGAGCGATCCGCAGGTTCACCCCTGCGAGCAGGGGCGCCTCCGCATCCTCGTGCTGGAAGACGACGCGGTCGAACTCGAGCACGCCGTCAGCGGGGTCGAACGATGACGCGGGGGTCGGGATGCCGGTCGCCGGAGTCTGGCGGGCGGGTGCTCCGGCGGCCTCCTCGGTGCGGGGAGCCTCTGCCGCCTCGGGATCGGTGATCCGGGGCTGGAGGTCCATCAGTTCCCAGTAGCGGGTGGCGGCAGTGGCGGCCATGAGCGCATCGGCCAGGAGGAACCCGAACATCTCGATCGGCATGCGGAGGTACATCATGAGGGTGATGGCGGCGACCGTCTGGCCGATCGTCGCCCAGCCGACGACGACGCCCCATGCGCCGACGGCGGCGAAGGCGACCAGGGCCAGCTGCGGCAGCAGCATGATCGCACCGAACAGCCACGCATCGAGCCGGACCTTCTCCAGCTCGTGGCCGCGCAGGCGCTCGACGATGAGCCGGAATCGCTGCGCGGCCCAGGTGCTGCGCCCGAACGCCAGCAGGACGCGGATGCCCTGGACCGATTCCTCGACGGACGTGGAGACCTCGCCCATCGTGTCCTGGGCAGCGCGCGCGGCGATCTTGTAGCGGGAGTTGAACCACGCGACGCCCACCATCGTCGGCAGCGCCATGACGACGAGGAGGACGACGAACACCGGCTGGATGAACGACAGGATCAGGCCGCCGATGACCACCAGGAACGGTGTGATCACGAGGAACGGCAGGCCGAACGCGGTGAAGCGGCGCAGCTGCGTGAGGTCGTTGGTGGCACGGGACAGCATCTGGCCCGAATCCCACGCATCGTGATGGGTGATGTCGAGACGCTGCAGATGGGAGAAGAGGCGCCTGCGCCACAGCACTTCCCAGTCGGCGGTCATGCCGGCGGTGATCATGCGGCGGATCAGCTGGGCGAGTGACTCCGCGACGCCGACGGCGACGACCAGGAGGACGATGACGACGAGGCCGCGGTGGTCGTGCTCGGCGATCGGCCCGTCGACGGCGCGACCGGTGAGGACGGGGATGACGAGCCCGATCCCCGTGGAGAAGAGCGCGAGCAGGATGCTCACCGCATAGCGCCATGCGCGGGGACGGATGTCCGGCCAGAATCTGCTGAGATCACGCATGATGTCTCAATCCTATGCCGGGTCCGTCACCTGCGTCTGAGGCGGACGACGACCTCCGCGTGCGCGGTGTGCGGGAACATGTCGAGCAGCCGCGCGGCGGTGACGCGGTACGACGTCATCGTCCGCAGATCGTCCGCGAGCGTCGTCGGGTTGCAGCTGGAGTAGACGACGTCGCGGATGCCGGAGTCCTCGATCCAGGCTGCGAGGTCATCGCCGAGGCCCCTTCGCGGCGGATTCACGATGAGCAGGTCGGGGTGCCGCGCCGGTGCGTCGTCGGCGGAAGCTGCGCTGCTGCCGCGATCTGCGCTGCCGCAATCTGCGCTGCCAGCGGTACGTGTGTCCGCGGCGGTACCTGTATCTGCGGCAGTACCTGTGCCCCCAGCGGACCCTGTGCCCCCAGCGGACCCTGTGCCCTCGGCGGCGAACAGTGCGGCATCGGCGGTTGTGAACTCGACGTCGAGGCCCAGGTCCTGTGCCGTGCGGGTCGCGGATTCGATGGCGTGTTCGGAGACCTCGACCCCGATCACCCTCCGGGAGGTGTCGCCGACGGGCTTCGCGCAGTGCAGTGCGAAGCCGCCCACGCCGCAGAAGAGGTCCCACACGACGAACGGGGTGCGGGGCTGGGAGGCGGTGGCCGCCTCGGCGGAGGTGCCGTCGGGACCAGCCGTCATCGGTGGGTCCGGCCGAGGCGCGCCCGACGACTCGGCTGCGAGATCGTCCACCCAGGCCGCGACCTGTTCGTACAGCTGGGAGGCGACGTGGGTGTTGGTCTGGAGGAAGGACTGCGGACGCACGTGCAGGGGGACGCGGCCCTGTCGGACGGTGAGCGCTTCGTCCCCGTGGAGGTGGATCTCCTCGGGGCCCTCGAGGAGCGCGGCGTGCTCGGGCTGGATGTTCGCGGTGACGACCCGCACCCGGTAGCCGTCTGCGGCGACCGGGTCCGTGAGCAGGGCGAGGTGCTCCCGCAGGCGAGGTGCCGGATGTGAGGTGCGCAGGACGAAGCGGACCATGAGCTCGCCATCAGGGGAGGCGGTGACGAGGACGTGCTTGAGTTCGCCTCGGCGACGGGCGACGTCATAGGGCGAGACCTGGGCTCTGCGGATGAGTGCGGGGAGTGCGGCCAGGGCCGAATGGATCGCGGGCGGATAGAGGGGGCAGTCGGAGAGATCCACGCCGTGGCCCTCGACGTCGATGAGCCCCAGCGTCGGGGCCTCGGCGGTGCCGCCCGCCACCATCTTCGCCTTGTTCCGGAACCCGGCCTCGGGGCTGCGGACCGGCGGCTGCCAGTAGGTGGGGAGCACTGAGCGTGCGGCACCGGTGCGAGCCGGACTCGACTGGGCCGCGTGCGGATCGAGGAGTGCGGCGATCTCGCTCTGCATGTCGTCGAGGCGCCGCAGGGTGGGCACAGGCAGCAGGGTGCACGAGCGGCACCGGCCCGCATTGAAGTGCGCGCAGGGGAGCGGGGGCGGATCAGCGGCGACAGCATGATCGGCAGCGTGATCGACGGCGTGCTTGGCAGCGTGATCGTCAGCGCGATCGGCAGGGTGGGTGACCATCGCACTCCAGGATACGCGGGACGAGCGAGACACCTCCGTCTCGACGTGCGAGACCCTCCGAGCCGCGATTCGACACAGGCAGGGTCGACCTTGTAATCTCTCACACATGAACGTCCTTCTCGTCGTCATTACCCAGCGCGCGGTGACCCCGTAGCTGTCGACTGACGACGTCCCGCGCGCCCTTTCCAGAACGGAAGGGCGTTTTTTTGTGCGAGGTGCTCCGCCCCGGGGCTCCGAGCGTGAAGAGGAAGCGGGGCATGAGGGCGCCGCTCAAGGCGTCCATCAGGGAATCGATCACACGAAGGAGCCCATCGTGGCAGGCCCAGCACCGGCGCAGACACCCCGCGCCACCCCCACTCCCAGTCCCGTGCCCGCTCCGGGCGGGGCCGCAGTCCGCGGCTCGCGCTCGCAGCCGGAGGTGATGACCGGCGCTCAGGCGATCATCCGCACCCTCGAGCAGCTGGGCGTCGACACCGTCTTCGGCCTCCCCGGCGGCACGATCCTCCCCACATACGATCCACTGCTCGACTCGGAGCAGATCAACCACGTGCTGGTCCGCCACGAGCAGGGCGCCGGGCACGCGGCGACCGGCTATGCGGCGGCGACGGGCCGGGTGGGCGTCTGCATGGCGACCTCCGGTCCGGGCGCGACGAACCTCGTCACCCCGATCGCGGATGCGCACATGGATTCCGTGCCGCTGCTCGCGATCACGGGCCAGCAGTCGTCCAAGCTGCTGGGAACGGACGCCTTCCAGGAAGCGGACATCGTCGGGATGACGATGCCCGTGACGAAGCACTCGTTCCTCGTGACCAGCGCCCAGGACATCCCGCAGGCGATCCGCTCTGCGCACCACATCGCGAGCACCGGCCGACCCGGCCCGGTCCTGGTCGACGTCACGAAGGACGCCCAGCAGGCGGAGCTCGAGTACTTCTGGGACGACGAGCTCGATCTGCCGGGCTACCGTCCGGTGAACCGTCCGCACGCCAAGCAGATCCGTGAAGCGGCAGTGCTCATGGCGGAGGCTCGGCGTCCGGTGTTCTACGTGGGCGGCGGCGTGATCCGCTCGGGCGCCCACAAGGAGCTCCTCGCACTCGCAGAGGCGACGAACATCCCCGTCACCACGACACTCATGGCCCGCGGCGCCTTCCCGGACTCCCACCCGCAGCACCTGGGAATGCCCGGCATGCACGGCTCGGTGCCCGCGGTCGCCGCCATCCAGAAGTCCGACGTGCTCATCGCGATCGGCTCCCGCTTCGACGATCGGGTCACCGGTGAGCTCGAGAGCTTCGCACCCGGGGCCCGGGTCATCCATGCGGACATCGACCCGGCGGAGATCGGCAAGAACCGCATCGCGGAGGTGCCGATCGTGGGCGACGCCGCAGAAGTGCTCGACGCGCTGCTGACCGAGCTGCGGGCGAACCATTCCGCCGCGCTCGCCGACGACCGGTCCTCGTGGTGGGGGCTGGCCAACGGCTGGAAGCAGAGCTTCCCGCTGGGATTCGAGAAGAACGACGACGGGCTGTGCGATCCGCAGCACGTCATCCAGCGCATCTCCTCGCTCACCGGGCCCGAGGGCGTCTACGCCGCGGGCGTCGGCCAGCACCAGATGTGGGCCGCGCAGTTCGTCGAGTACGAGCGGCCCAAGGCGTGGCTGAACTCCGGGGGCCTGGGCACCATGGGGTACTCCGTGCCCGCCGCGATGGGTGCGAAGGTCGGCGAGCCGGACCGCCAGGTCTGGGCGATCGACGGCGACGGATGCTTCCAGATGACCAACCAGGAGCTTGCGACCTGCGTCATCAACAACATCCCGATCAAGGTGGCGATCATCAACAACTCGTCGCTGGGGATGGTCCGCCAGTGGCAGACGCTGTTCTACGACGGCCGCTACTCGCACTCGGATCTCAACACGGGCCACGAGTCCGTGCGGGTGCCGGACTTCGTCAAGCTCGCGGAGGCGTACGGCTGCGAAGGCATCCGCGTCACCCGCAATGAGGATGTCGACGAAGCGGTCCAGCGCGCGCTGGACATCAACGACCGCCCGGTCGTCATCGACTTCGTGGTCCCCGCGGACGCGATGGTCTGGCCGATGGTGCCCGCCGGTGTGAGCAACGACCACATCCAGTACGCCCGTGACATCCGCCCGGACTTCTCCGGCGAATCCGAAGAAGGTGAAGAGGCATGAGCCGCCATACGCTGTCCGTCCTCGTCGAGGACAAGCCCGGTGTGCTGACACGCTTCACCGGCCTCATCGCCCGCCGCGGGTTCAACATCCACTCGCTCGCCGTGGGCACCACGGAGCTCGACGGGCTGTCGCGGATCACGGTCGTCGTGGATGTCGACGACACACCGCTGGAACAGGTGACGAAGCAGCTCAACAAGCTCGTCAACGTCATCAAGATCGTGGAGCTGGAACCGGAGACCTCGGTCCGCCGCGCCCACATGATCTTCAAGGTCCGGGCTGATGCCGCGGTCCGCGTGCAGGTTGCGGCCGTCGTCGAGATGTTCGACGCCCGCATCGTGGACGTCGCCGTCGATGCGGTGAGCGTCGAGGCGACCGGCGAGCAGGACAAGGTCGACGCACTCCACCGGGTGCTCGAGCCGTTCGGCATCAAGGAGATCGTCCAGTCCGGGACGCTCGCGATCGGTCGCGGGTCGAAGTCGATGACTGACCGCGCCGGCCGCTGAACCACCGACACACCCGTCCCGCCGCCGAGGTCCCGGTCGCCACGACCGGTCACCGGCACCACCCTTGCGGGCGGCGGCGGGCCGCCGTCCTCGGGACCTCCGGTTCCGGCGGCGGGCAGCAGAACTGAGACAGAGTTCCGGGTCGCTTCGGCCCGTACTACGCTGGGCTGCGGGCATCCGCATCCCACCTTTCGAGAAGGAGTAATCCCATGGCAGCAGAGCGCTTCTACGACGATGACGCAGACCTGTCCGTCCTCCAGGGCAAGAAGGTCGCCGTCATCGGCTACGGCTCGCAGGGCCACGCGCACTCGCTGAGCCTGCGCGATTCCGGTGTCGAGGTCCGCATCGGCCTCAAGGAGGGCTCGTCGAGCCGCGACAAGGCCGAGGCAGAGGGCCTGACGGTCGGCACGCCGGCCGAGGTCGCCGCATGGGCCGACGTCATCACGATCGCCGCTCCGGACCAGGTCCAGGCGCAGATCTTCAACGAGTCCGTCAAGGACAACCTGGCCGAGGGCAAGACGCTCGTCTTCATCCACGGCTTCAACATCCGCTACGACTACATCCAGGCGCCGGAGGGCGTGGACGTCGTCATGGTCGCGCCCAAGGGCCCGGGCCACGTCGTGCGTCGTGAGTACGTCGACGGCCGCGGTGTGCCGGTGCTCGTCGCGGTCGAGGTGGACGCTTCCGGTTCGGCGTGGTCCACGGCTCTGGCCTACGCGAAGGCGATCGGCGGCCTGCGTGCCGGCGGCATCAAGACGACCTTCACGGAGGAGACCGAGACCGACCTGTTCGGTGAGCAGACGGTCCTGTGCGGCGGCGCTTCGCACCTCGTGCAGTACGGCTTCGAGGTCCTGACGGAAGCCGGCTACCAGCCGGAGATCGCGTACTTCGAGGTCCTGCACGAGCTCAAGCTGATCGTCGACCTCATGGTCGAGGGCGGCATCGCCAAGCAGCGCTGGTCCTGCTCCGACACAGCCGAGTACGGCGACTACGTCTCCGGCCCCCGCGTGATCACGCCGGAGGTCAAGGAGAACATGAAGGCTGTCCTGGATGACATCCAGAACGGTGCGTTCGCGAAGCGCTTCATGGATGACCAGGCCGCGGGCGCTCCGGAGTTCAAGGAGCTGCGTGCGAAGGAGGAGAAGCACCCGATCGAGGCCACCGGCCGTGAGCTGCGACAGATGTTCGCATGGCTCAAGGACTCGAACGACGACTACGTCGAGGGCACCGCAGCACGCTGATCACCGAGGCGTCGAGCCGGCTGAAGGGTCGGGCCAGCTGAGGCGATGCGTCAGCTGACGCGACGTGGCACCTGGGCGACGCGTCACCTGAGGCGCTGAGCCAGCTGAGGCGCGGAGGCGCTGAGCAGGGCGGGGAGAGGACCACATGCCCTCTCCCCGCCCTCTCGTGTCCGCGGGTTCGTCGAAGAAGGCTCTTCACAGGGAGTTCTTCACCGGGAGTTCTTCACAGGGAGAGGGTTCACATGGATGCGGTGCCAGGTGCGATCGGCTGCTGTGCCGCGGTCGCCGCCGTGTGGTGGTCCTGGTTCTACCCGGCGCGCTGGGTGGGGGAGAGCTGGTACGGCACCGTGGCCTCGCGCGTCTTCCTCTATCTCATACCCTCGTTCGCGTTCCTCTGCCTGCTCGTGGCGGTCCAGTCGATGCTCGGCGCGCTGGGTGTCCCAATGCCGGGAGAGCTGTTCGATCCGCTCGCCGTCGTGCTCTTCGTCGTCCTGCTGGTGGGCATCCTGGGGACGCTGGGGGTGCCGATCCCCGCACCGTGGGCACCTCGCTGGATGCGGCGGCGCAGGCGCGAGGACCGCGCGGCGCGCTAGCCGCTCGCGGCCCGATCCGGAATCTCGGACGATCCCGAAGCGGGCACCCGGGCGCCTCCGGAGTGGGTGCCCGGGTGATCGTGGGACGGGCGCCTGGACGTTCCCGGTGTCGGGTCCCCCGGCGGTGGCAGTCGAGTGCTATAGGGTTGACGTGTGACCGAATACCGCTTCGAGACATTTGAACCGGCCCTGGAGAACGGCGCTCCTGATGCGCGTACGACGGCGTACATGCAGGCAGTACGCGCGGGGTTCCACGACAAGCGCGTCGAGGGCGAGAAGCTCCGCCGCAGAACCGAACGGGCGATCACGGATGAGCGGGTGTTCACATCCGTCTATGCGGACAATGCGCCGCAGCTGGCGCTGCCGCCGGAGATCCCCGTGGCGACGTTCGCCCACTTCGAGAAGACCGTGAACGTGGGCGGAGGACGTCTGGTCCCCGCGCACCTCATCACCTGGGTGACCGTGCGGCCCACTCATCGTCGGCGCGGACTGCTGCGGAGCATGATGACGGGCAATCTGGCCCGTGCCGCAGAGATCGGGTACCCGTTCGCCGCTCTCACTGTGACAGAGGGCAGCATCTACCGGCGCTTCGGCTTCGGTGCCGCCACCTGGTACAACGAGGTCGAGGTCGACACTCGTGCAGGCTTCCAGATGGCGGTGGAGCCGGATCGCCGCGTCGAGATGGTCGACCCGCACGTGCTGCGGGAACTGGGCCCGGAGCTCTACGATCGCTTCCAGCAGATGACGCCCGGCGCCTCCGGCAGGCAGCGCGTGTACGTCGATGTCGCATCCGGCGACCTGAACCTGTCGACGGACGAGGAGGACCTCGCGACGCGCGCGGCGCTCCACTACGACGAAGACGGCCAGCCTGACGGGTATGTGAGCTACCGGTTCGCCGGCTGGGACGTGAAGCCCGCGACCGTGGAGGTGCTCGACCTCATCGCGGCGAGCGATGCGGCGTACTCCTCACTGTGGGCGTTCCTCGGCGCAGTCGACCTCGTGGAACGCGTGCAGTTCGGATACGCCTCGCAGCAGTCGCCGCTGCCGTGGCTGCTGACCGATCCGCGGCGTGTGCGGGTACTGGCTCAGAGCGACGGCATGTGGCTCCGGATCCTCGACGTGAAGAAGTCGCTGGAGGCCAGGCCGTACTCCGTGGAGGGGTCGATCACCCTCGCAGTCCACGACGACATGGACTATGCGGAGGGTGTCTTCCGGCTCACCTCCGACGGGGAGAACGGCACGGTGGAGCGCCTCGCCGAATCCGCGGACTCCGCGGAGGGGAGAGCCGCCGACCTGAGCCTCGGGGTTCCGGAGCTGGGGTCGCTGTACCTGGGCGGTGCCGATCCCGTCGTGCTGAACAGGGCAGGGCGGATCTCCAAACGATCGGAGGACGCCGCGATCCGCGCGCGGGCCCTCTTCTTGCTCGAGCGCGCCCCGTACGCGCCGAACGACTTCTGAGGCGGTCGCCATGGGACGCTCTCGTCTGCTCGAATCGTTCGTCGCAAGTGCCCGCTGCATCCGGGCGTGGCCGCTGCTGCAGCGGGAGGATGCCACCCGCATGAACACGTGCGTGCACGAGTCCCGCGGGGCCACGACCCCGGACTGCTCCGCACCGGTCTCACGAGAGACCGAGGTCTGCCGCACCGCCGTACCCGTCGTGGTCACCGACGGCCTCGTGCCGAACCCCGCGGAATGCGAACGCAGGTGCAGACGCCGCCGAGGCTGATCAGTGGATCATCCGGCTGCCCAGCCCCACCGGTCGGCCGGAGGCTTCATGAGTCGCTGGGGCCGGTGCCCGTCCACCGGTGTCCTTCTCCCATGTGGCGTTGAGCGGGGTGATCTGTGTCAGTCCGTGAACGAATGTGACATCAGCTTACGATCGCGGCGGCGACACCGCCTAGCCTCGGTCCCATGTCGACATCCACACCCTCCGTGACCTCGTCCGGTGACACGTCCGCGGGTTCTTCCGCAGCCGCGTCAGAGAGTGCCCCCGCCGCCTCGTCCGCGGGCCGTCCCGTGAACCGGCGGTTCCGGGAGGCGCCCTCGCCCGCGCAGGCGAAGACCCTGCGTGCCGCAGGGATCGGCACCGGTTCGCAGCAGACGGAGGTGCGTGTCCGGGACTTCACGTTCGTGTCCGACGAGCCGGAGTCGATCGGCGGCCGTGACCAGGGCCCCACGCCGATGGAGTACCTCGCCGGGGCGGTCAATAGCTGCATCACGGTCGTCATCGATCAGCTCGCTGAGCGGCGGGCACTCCCCGTGTTCGATGTGCAGACCTACACGCTCGCCAAACAGGATACGCGGGGCCTCGGAGGGTCCGCCGACGTCCAGCCGTACTTCTACTCCTCCCGGCTCCAGATCGTCGTGACGACGGAGCAGCGGGACGAGGTGGAGCTCATCGGCTTCGCTGCGAACGCCGAGCACATCTGCCCCGCGATCAACCTGCTGCGCGACGCGCACACCGGGCTCGAGGTGGTGTGGTCCTTCACCGCGGAGGCGTCTGACCGGGCGGCGGAGGCGCTCAGCAACTCCGCGTGGGGCTATCCGACGCAGGGCGTGACAGAGCCTCGGCCGTTCCTCACCGTGGTGAACGCCGACGGAGCAGGAGTCCGCGCATGACGACGGCGGGACTGTGGACGCTGGGTCTGGCTCTGGCCTACACGGTGTGGCTGGTGGTCGGGGGCCGATGGGTCGTCGCTCGGCAGGAGAAGGGTGCGAACTTCTTCGTCAGCGGCCGCACGTTCAGTCCGTGGACGGTGGCGTTCTGCATCACCGGCCTGTTCTCCGGGTCGTCGTACATCGCGATCGTGGAGCTGAGCTATCGGACGGGAATCTCCGCGATCTGGTACGGCGTCGCAGAGACGGTCCAGATCATCCTCATCGCCCTGCTGCTCGTGAAGCCGCTGCGCCGGAAGCTGGTCGTGACGGTCACGGGAATCATCGGTGACCGGTTCGGCCGTGCGGCGCAGGGGGTCAGCGCTGTCATCACGGGCTTCACGTTCCCCATGTACTCACTCGCCACGGCGATCGCCTTCGCCTCCGCACTGACCGTCATCACCGATGTGTCGCTCTGGCAGTCGATCACGCTGACCGCCGTGGTGCTCTTCGCGTTCCTGGTGTTCGGCGGGATGCGGTCGGTCGCCTTCAGCCAGACGATGAACGTGATCGTGATCGGGGCGATGTTCATCGTGGGTGTGTGGGCGCTGCTGGCGTCCCCGGGGATCGACGGGCTGCGGGACTTCGCAGAGGCGAACCCGCAGATGACCGAGCCGGCGAGCGCCGGAGTGTCACTCATCGTCGCCTGGTTCGGAACCTTCATCGTGAACGTGCCGCTCGCGCAGGCGGCGTTCCAGATGTCGATGTCCGCGCGCACCCCCGAGGACGGACAGCGGGGCCTGTTCCTCGCCGCGGTGATCGGCGCGCCCCTCATCATCCTGGGCGTCGTCGTCGGCATCGCAGCCGCGAGCGTCGAGCCCGGCGACGGACTGCCGCTCATCGCGATCTCCGAGTACATCACCACGACATTGCCGCCGTGGGCCGCCGCCGTCTTCTTCCTGGGCATGTGGGCGTGCGCGCTGGGCTGGGCGGGACCGTGCCAGTTCTCCGGGGCGACCTCGCTGGGGCGCGATCTGGGCAGTGCGCTGCGCCCGCAGGCGAGTCAGGAGCAGCTGGTCCGCTACACGCGGGTGGCGCTCGTCGTCCTCACCGTCGTGATGATCGGGTTCAGCATCCTCCGGGCTGAGGAATCGGCGTGGTGGAACATCATGGCCTGGACCCTGCGCAACGGCGCGACGTTCGCCCCGGTGCTCGCGGCGTTCTTCTGGCCGGTGGCCACGCGCTCCGGTGCGATGGCGTCGCTGCTGGGCGGGTTCGGTGCCGGGTTCGGGTGGTACGCGCTGTCCGGCTTCAGCGCCACGGAGTTCTACCTGGGGACCCACCCCGTGTGGGTCGGGATGATCGTGAACATGGTCGCGCTGGTGTCCGTGAGCCTGCTCGAGGGCAGGTGGCGAGTGACCGGCGATGCGAGGCGACGTGCGCGTGGGGCAGCAGCGGCGGGCGCGGCGGTCGCCCTCACAGCGCTGCTGGTCGCCAACTGGGGGTGGGCGGCTCAGTACGGGCTCACCGGGCTGGCCCTGTTCCTCGTCGTCGCGGCGCTGTTCGCGGTGGTGCTGCTGGTGACGGTGCCGCGTGAGGGTGGAGCCGTGCCTCCTGAGGGATCGGGCGCGAGGGAGACAGTGGTCGCGGTGTCCGGGGCCGAAGCGGGATCTGGAGCCGAGCCCGGAGCTGCTGAGAGCGGGACCGTGGCTGCACGGCTTGAGGCCTGAGCCTCTGCTGTGGTCGCGGGTGCTCCCCGCGAGGTGCTGGTTGAGGCTCCCCAGCCAGCCCGGTGGCCGGCCGGTTCAGTCTGCGCGGGCCGCCGCTCCTGGAGCATGTCGACCGTGTGCTTCGCGGAGTTGTGTCCGTGCCTCCGAATAGTGTGTAGAACATCGATGGGCAATGGCGCCTGATCGATGTGACCGTCAGGTCACATGTTCGACACGAGAGGAGGTGTGGAACGTGACTGAGAGGACTGATTCGACGTCCACGGGCGATGCCGCCCCGGATCCGCCGGGTCATACGACACCGCAGTGGACTCCAGAAGACGTCCGTGCAGCGATCGTGCGGGTCGCTCGCGGTGAGTTCGGCGCGGTCGCTGCGTCTGGTGATCGGAGTCCCGCGTGTGCGGATGAGAGCGGTTCCGGGCGGCGATCGGCGGTGGTCGACGGTGAGGCAGTTCCATCGTTCGACCTGCTGGAGGACTGGGCCGCGAATTCTCGCGCCGCGGATCGGATGCGGGCGTCTGAAGTCGCTCGGCTGGGGGCCTTCGTCCTCGCACGTGTGCTTGCGCGTCCGGATGGGGGCGTGGAGCTGAGCGATTTCCTGGCGACGACGGCTGGGGGCGCTGCCGATGAAGAGGTCGGGTCATCGGACACGTCTGCTGTCGAGGTGGTCGAGGATGACCGCTTGTCGACTCGGGCGCGGGCGCTGCTCGATCCGGCTGATGCGATCCTCGTCGCGGCGAAGCTGAACACACGATTGGACTTCGCCCGCCGTGCGGCAGCACGCGCTGTCGTCGCGTTCATCGGACTGCACGGCCTGCTCGAGTCCGCGGCGTCCGGCCGAGTGCGGTTCGAACGGGTTGAACGGCTGCACGGTCGCATCGATGACGCTCTGCTCCCGGTTGTCGAGGTGCGGAAGCTGGACGGCTTCCTTGCGGACCTGAGTCCGCAGTTGTCCCTGGACCAGTTCGAGAAGCTCGCTCGCCGGCGGATCCGAGCGCTCACGCCGATACCGGCTGATCCTGAGGCTCCGCGAAAGCAGCGCTGCGTGCGATACGAGCGATTCGACGACGGCACGGCGCGCCTGGAGCTGCACGGTCCGATCCTCGTGGTGGAAGGACTGTATCAGCGCGTGCGAGCGATGGCTCGGTCGATACGTCGCAATCAGCTCGAGTCGTTGGAGTCGGACGCATTCGGGCGGGTTCTCGATTCGCGTCACGTCGAACGGGGCACGGTCGATGAACGGACCATCGCGCAGCTGATGTTCGATCTGCTGACTGCCTCGCGCCCGCACACGCAGGTGCGGGTGAAGAGTTCGCCATCGAACAGGGCCCCGGACGGTGCCGCCGAGGCTGCGGTCGCCGAGGACGCGGCTGCCGAGTCGGCGTCCGCAGAGTCGGCAGATGCCGCGTGGGCGACCGCAGAGGCGACGGATGACGAGGCGGCAGGTGCCGAGGCGGCATCTGCCGCTCCGGGCGGAGCAGGGCCGTCCTCGACGGAGGAGCTCATCGACGTGTTCTGCCCGACGGACGGGGACTGGCTGCGCAAGCAGGCGGCTGTCACCATCACGGTCCCGATCAGCACGGTTCTGTCGCTGGACGACAGCCCGGGCCTGGTCAACGGAGATGCTCCGCTCGCTGCAGAACAGTGCCGTGAAGCGGCCGCGCACGCGACCTCCTGGTTCCGGGTTCTGACGGACCCGGCGACCAGCATCGTCACCGATCACGTCGCGCACACGTACGAGCCCACCGCAGCGATGCGGCGCACAGTTCGCCAGAAGTGGAGGACCTGTACTGTCCCCGGGTGCAGTCAGCCGGCGCAGTGGTGCGAGATGGAGCACTGCTGTCGGTTCTCGAAGCTGAACCCTGCGACCGGTGGACTCACGGTCATGGAGAACCTCCACCCGATGTGCAAGCATCATCACGGCCTCAAGACGGAGGGCGTGATTCGGCTCGAGAAGCTCGGTCCGCATGAAGCATGCTGGGTCCTGCCCATGGGCGTGCGCGCAATGAGGACCGCGCCCCCGGTCGCGATCGGTGACCGAACTGCTGATCCCAGCACACTTCTCACGAGTGCGGTCGAGAAGGATGAGGCGGGGGAGGTGGATGAGCCTGGTGACGTTCCACCACCCTTCTGAGGGGGAGAAGTAGGGAGATCCTGACCGAGACGACGTGGACGGCAGGACGCTTCTGGAGCCCTCACCCGGCATGCTGCGACCTGCCGTGCTGCAACCTGCCGTGCTGCGACTTGCCGTGCTGCGCGATCTGACCACGATCAGACAGCACCCGCGGTGCGCCCCGTGCATGAGCGCGTCCGCAGGATGCGGTGCGAAGCGCACGAAGCTGTGCCAATGTGGTTGTGACCACGCACCGGGTGATTGTGCGCCCACACCCGACGTGATGGTGACCTCGAACTATCCGGAAGGACCCTCTGTGATCACCCAGACCCGCGAAGACCGCATCCTCACGATTGCGATCGACAATGAGCGGAAGGCGAACAGCCTCAATCCGGAGATGCTCACGCAGCTGATCGACGCGTTCCATGCCGCGTCCGTCGACGAGTCGCTGCGAGCAGTCCTCCTCACCTCCGCAGGGGATCGGGGATTCTCCGCCGGAATGGACACTGCCCAGTTCGAGCACGAAGACTCAGAACGGGCGTACGCGACGATCACCCGCCTGGGTGAGGTGTGTGACGCGGTGAAGAACTGCGACCTCCCCGTTGCCGCGGCCATCCACGGATACTGCATCGGAGGAGCGCTCGAGATCGCCGCGGCGGCGGACTACCGCGTCGCGGCCACGGACTCGTGGTACTCGATGCCGGAGGTTCGCATCGGCATCCCCTCCGTCCTCGACGCTGCGAACCTCTGGAGGATCATGGGATGGACGAAGGCGACGGAGCTCATCATGACCGCCAACAGATTCACCGCGCAGGACATGGACCGCTGCGGCTTCCTCAATGCGCTGGTCGAGTCGGCCGAGGTCCGTGCCACAGCGCTGAGCTACCTGCGCGACACGATGGAATCCGACCGTGCGGTCATCGCCCAGCAGAAGCGCCTCTTCCGCACCTGGCGCAATACCCACGAGCAGGTCGCCATCGCCGACAGCCGGAAGGAGTTCGCCCTCGCCTTCGCGCGGAAGGCGGAACGCACTCGCCGCAGCTGACGGGCGCGCTGGTGCGCCGCTGCGGATGGACGCAGTACTGCTGACGCAGCCTCGCCGGCCCGCGGGATGCGGGCCGGCGAGGCTGCTCGCGTCACTCCTCGCTCATGCCCTCCGCCGGCGCCACACGGGACATGGTTCGTGCCGGCAGAGCGGACGCGAGGACCGCAGCAGCGACCGCTGCGATCCCGATGAGTGCCAGAGGCAGAGGCGGCACGCTCAGGGTGGGCTCGATCGACTCCCCGGTGAGCGAGGCGGTGCCCACCCATCCGAAGAACGTCCCCAGTCCCACGCCCACGACCAGCGCTATGACCGTCATGAGCAGCGACTCGACCGTGATCATCCGACCCAGTGCACCTCGGCTGAACCCGAGTGCACGGAGCAGCGCGCCTTCCCTCCTCCGGTCGATGACCGACAGTGTGAGTGTGTTGCTCACACCGATGACGGCGATGACGACGGCTGCGGCGAGCAGCCCGAGGACGATGGTGATCGCGACCTGGAAGATGTCGGCGTACTGGGCGCGCATGAGCGACGGGTTCGCATCCGCCGTGACGTCCAGCGCCGACAGCTGCGAGGTCAGCGATTCGATCTGCGTGATCGTCGCGTCATCCGCGAGCCGCACCCACGTCTGCTCAGCCGCGTCGCCGCCGGCCGCGTCCGCGATCCGCGCAGCGTCCTCACCGCTCACCAGCGCCGTGCCGGCGGGGACGTTCCGCGACGGATCAACAGTGAACGTGAAGGTCTCACCACCCACGGCGACCGTGGTCTCGAGCCCCTCGTAGTCGGCCGTCGCACCCTCGGCCCCGAGCTCGCCCGGAGCCAGGCGGATCGTCCCCGGTCCGATGTCGAAGCCGTCGCTGCGGAGGACGGGATCATCTGCGGCCTGCGCACTCGCGACGGTGAGGTCGCCAGTCAGGTCGCCTGTCCAGGCACCCGTCCCCTCGGCGTCGGAATCCGCGCCCGAGGATCCGGCCGGCGCACCCGTGATCGTCGCCTCCGCGTGGGCCGCGGGGATGACGGAGCGTTCGTCGACGACAGTGGACTCGTCGAGCACTGCTGCGACCTCATCGCCGGACCCGTCCACCACCAGGTCGACCGGAGTGTCCTCCGCCGTCGACAGCTCGATCGTGCGCTGGAGACTCGCCGCGCCCACGAGCACGGCCGACACGAGTGTGATGCCGATCAGGAGGGCCGCAGTCGTCGACGAGGTGCGTCCGGGGGCGGAACTCGCGGATCGGCCCGCCAGCAGGATGGACGGCGACCGACCGGTGACGGCGGACAGTGCGCGACCCATGACACCGATGAGCGGTGGCACGAAGACGCGAGCCGCGACGAGCACGGCGATGAAGAGTGTGAAGCAGCCGGCGATGCCGACCACGACGGACTGGATGGACACGGCGAGGAGGCACAGCGCGAGGCCTCCCGCCCCCAGCAGTCCGCCGACGAGCATGCGGACCCATGGGAAGCGTGCCTGCGCGGGGCTGACATCGGCGGGCCGCAGCGCTTCGATCGGGGAGACGCCGCCGGCCTTGAACGCCGGGACCATTCCGGCGAGGACCGTGACAGTGATGCCGACGAGAGGGCCGACCAGCAGTGCTGCGGGTGTGGGGGCGATCTGGGCGAAATCAGGCATCCACATCGCGCGGACCAGTCCCGACAGGCCCCAGCCGATGAGCAGTCCCAGCACCACGCCGGCCGCAGCACCCACGACGCCCAGGACGAGCCCCTCGAGCAGGGTTGCTCCGCGCAGCTGCCGCGCCGTGGCTCCCACCGCTCGGTAGAGGGCGAGCACGCGGGAGCGGGAGGCGACGAGCACCTGGAAGGTGTTCGAGATGACGAGCGACGCAACGCCGACGGACAGCAGCCCGAAGGCGATCCCGATGGTCGCGAGCATGTTCGTCGATCCGGACAGGTCCTGGATCTGCTGCTCGACGACCTCCTCGACGGTGGACACCGCGACCGGCGCGGCGCCGGTTGCGTCGTGAATCGTTGTGGACAGCGCAGCCGGATCCGCGCCGTCGGCGGCGCTCACGCGGATCGCCGTCGGGACGGCCTCCGTCGGAGCGGCCTCGAGGCCGTTATCGGTGAGGTGCAGGGTCAGCTGAAGGGACGCGGATCCCGGCAGCAGACCGGAGACCGTGTACTCGGGCCCTTCCGTCCCCGCAGCGGCTGCATGCCCGTCGAGCGTCACGGTGTCGCCCACCGCCACGCCGAGAGCCTCCGCGTCTGCTTCGGTCAGAGAGAGCTCGTCGGCGGCTTCCGGCAGCGCCCCGGCGACGGGGTCGTCGTTGTTCGTCGGCAGCCCGGTGACGGAGGCGGAGACGCTCGAGGCACCCGCGCTCGCCATGAGGAAGCCGGTCTCTTCGAGGTGAGCCGTCTCGACGCCGTCGACCGCGGCGACGTCATCGAGGAGATCGTCGGTGAGGACTTCGGCCGGCTCAGCGGCATCTGCCGGATCCTCGGGATCGTCGACGAGGACTGCGACATCCGCCCCGGCCCAGGAGGATCTGACCTGGTTGGCGAGCGTGTCGCCGAAGCCCTGTGCGAAGAGCAGCGCGGCGACCATGAACGCGACGGACACCGCGACCGCGATTCCTGCGGCGACGAGCCTGCCGGATGCGCTGCGGAGGTTCGACAGTGCGATGCGGATCATCGTGCACCACCGGTCTGTGCACCACCGGTCTGTGCAGTGCTGGTGTGTGCAGCGCTCGCGTGTGCACCACCGGTCTGTGCAGTGCTGGTGTGTGCAGCGCTCGCGTGTGCAGTGCCGTCGTGTGCAGTGCTGGTGTGTGCGGCCGCAGCGTGTGCGCCGGTCGGTCCGACCGGACCCGTGCGATCGGTGACGTGGGCGAGTGCGGTGGCGACTGCCTCGGCGGTGGGGGACCGGAGCTCGCCGGCCAGCCGGCCGTCGGCCAGCATGACGACACGGTCAGCCCGCGCGGCGGCCTGCGGGTCGTGGGTGACCATGACGACGGTCTGGCCGAACTCGTCGACCGAGGCCCGGAGCAGCCCCAGCACCTCCGCACCGCTCGCGGAGTCGAGGTTTCCGGTCGGCTCGTCGGCGACGATGACCTCGGGGCTGGTGACCAGTGCACGAGCGACGGCGACGCGCTGCTGCTGGCCGCCGGACAGCTCGTGCGGACGGTGCCGCAGTCGGTCCGCGAGGCCCAGGAGGTCGACGATACGGCGGAAGAACTGACGGTCTGTCTTCCGCCCGGCCAGCTGAGAGGGCAGGAGGATGTTCTCCTCCGCGGTCATCGCGGGCACCAGATTGAAGGCCTGGAAGACGAACCCGATCCGGTCGCGGCGCAGGGCCGTGAGCTGGGAGTCCTTCAGGCCGGCGATCGGCGTGCCGGCCAGGACGACATCGCCGGAATCGGGGACATCGAGTCCGGCGAGCATGTTCAGCAGAGTGGACTTGCCGGAGCCGGAGGGCCCCATGATCGCGGTGAAGCTGCCGGCGGCGATGTCGAGCGTGAGGCCGTCCAGCGGACGGACGCGTGCATCGCCGTCGCCGTACGTCTTCACGAGGCGGATCGCGCGGATGGCGGGCTCGGCGGCGGGCGCGGAGCCGGGGGCTTCGGCTGCGACGGCTGCTGCGCGGGTCGATGTTCCTGCAGGCGGCTGCTGTGGTGTGTGCATGTCTCCAGCCTCGTCGCCGGTGAAGGCCAGCACATCGGACTGCAGGATGGTCCTGGATGTGGCGTGCAGCACGACTCGGGATGACGGTGCACGATCCGTGTCATACCGGAGTACTACTGGGCGTGGGAGAGGCGCCGCTGGTGCCGAAGTGCTGGGACTGGAGTGCTGCCGGGGCTGGAGCGCCGCTGGTGCTGACGCTCCGCTGGGGCTCACGCGAGGCCAGCGCGACCTACTGCAGAGAGGTGGGTTCCTGTCCGGGCGTGACGATCCCCGCGTCATAGGCGAAGACGACGGCCTGGACGCGGTCCCTGGCCCCCAGCTTCATGAGGATGCGCCCCACATGGGTCTTCACGGTGGGCTCCGCGAGGACCAGGGCCTGGACGATCTCGGCGTTGCTCATGCCCCTGCCCACGAGCCCGAGCACCTCGCGCTCGCGCGGAGTGAGAGACGCGAGCATCCGGGTCCGTTCAGGGTCGAGCGCGGGTGCGGCCGGGGGCCGCAGGGCGTGCGTGGGTGGAGTCTCGTGAGTGTGAGGGGTGCTGGCGGGATCGACGCTGGTGGGAGAGTTGCTGGTGGATCCTTGGTCGGTGGCAGTCGTGCCGGTGTCAGCCCTGATGTCGAGGGTCTCGCGGCCGAGACCGCGAGCGTGGTCAGCCTGTGCTGCTCGTGACCCCAGGTGGACATCGAGCAGTCGGCGGGTCGTCGTCGGCGCGATCACTGCGCCGCCGTTGACGACCGTACGGATCGAATCCAGCAGGATCTCCGGCAGGACGTCCTTGAGCAGAAAACCGGATGCCCCGCTGCGCAGAGCCGCGAGCGCGTACTCGTCCTCGTCGAACGTGGTGAGGACGATGATCCGCGGGGTGCGGATCGCTCCCTCATCGGCGAGCGCGAGGATCCTGCCCGCCGCCTGGATGCCGTCGAGCCGCGGCATGCGCACGTCCATGAGCACGACGTCCGGCTGGACGCGGGCGACGAGCGCCACCGCCTCCTCCCCGTCCCCGGCCTGCCCCACGACCTCGAGGTCACTCTGCGAGTCGATCACCATCGAGAACCCCGCACGCACGAGCGCCTGGTCGTCGACGAGCACGACGCGGATGGGGGAGGGGGAGTCCTCGGGGTGAGCCGTGTCCGCTGGAAGCGCTGTGTCTGTGCCCGCTGGAAGCGCTGTGTCTTCCGCCGAGGGGTACTCCGGGTCAGCCATGGTGCGTGCTCCTCGGCGTGCGCGCCGCAGCAGGGGGGTCTTCAGCAGCCACTCCAGCGCTCGTCTCTCCGTTCATCCTTCCGCTCGTCACCCCAGCAGTCGTCGGCTGTGCGCTCGCCTGTGCAGGCGGCACCTCGGTCGCCGAGGACGCGGAGACCGCCGGTGCTGTCTGCGCTGCTGGGGAACCTGCGGCTGGGGAACCTGCAGCTGGGGGATGTTCGGCTGAGGAACCTGCTGCTGGGCGATGTGCGGCTGGGGGACCCGTGGAGGGGAATCGGGCGGTCACCGTGAACCCACGTTCGCCGCCGCGACGAGGCCCCGCCTCGAGCGACCCGCCGTACAGGGTCGCGCGCTCGCGCATCCCGACGATGCCACTGCCGGCGCCCTCCGAGCCTGCGGCGCTCGACCTGGAGCCCTCCGACCCAAAGGCACCCTGTCCCCTCAGCGTGCGGTCACCGTGCGATCGGGCGGGGCCGCCGTCGTCGCTGATGCGGACGGTGAGACTCTGGTCCGTCGTCGAGAGCGACACGTGTGCCCGAGCTCCTGAACCCGCGTGCTTGAGGACGTTCGTGAGTGCCTCCTGCACGATCCGGTAGACCGCGAGCCCGGCTCCCTCCGACAGACGGCCCGCCTCCTCGGGAGCGTCGAAGCCCTCGATGCGCACCGCGAGCCCTGCCGCTCGGAGGTCGCCGACCAGAGAGGGGACCGACGCGAGTCCCGGCATCGGAGAGGTCGTCTCATCTGCGAGCGCATCCGTGCGGAGGACGCCCAGCAGATTGCGCGTCTGGGCGAGTGCGTCCCGTCCGGTCGCAGCGATCGTCGTGAGCGCGTCCTCGGCGGCGGCCGGATTGTTCTTCGCCGCGTAGCGGCCCCCGTCCGCCTGCGCGATGACGACCGACAGCGAATGGGCGATGATGTCGTGCATCTCCCGCGCGATCCGCATGCGCTCGGCGTCCGCGGCCAGCCGCGACTCCGATTCCCGCTCCTTCTCCAGGAGGCGGTTGCGCTCGCGGATGTCCTCGACAGCGGTGCGCCTGCGGTGCGCGAGGATCCCCAGCAGCCACGCGGAGAGCACGATCGCCGCGCACAGGATCATCAGCCCGCCCGTCGCGGAATATGCAGTCGCGTCGAGCGGCTGACCGCCGGGGCCCATGGTGTCCTGCAGAGCGGTCATATACGCCCAGACCCCCAGCGCGACGGACCCGGTCAGACCCAGCCCGAGCACGATCCGCGAGTCCGTCCGCGATCCCCATTTGGCAGTGGAGAAGACCGTGAGAGGTACGGCTATGACCGCCATGGACGGACCAGCCCCGGTCAGCAGGGAGAGCACGCAGCCGCCGGCGATGAGGACCGAGCTCACGAGGGGGCGCAGACGGCGCAGCGCGAGCGGCACCGTCATGAGCAGGACGATGGCGACGTGGACCCACTGCGGCGTGGTGCTCGTCGTGTCGACCCACACACGGCTCAGGATCGAGTTCACACTGGCCCAGGCCACCGGTGCCGCCCACAGCAGGCCGTCGGTGATCCACGGATGAGCGCTGAGGACCGCCCGGACGCGTGACGCAGCTGAGGAGAGGGGCATGCGTGCCACGCTAGCGGCGGGCGACCGTCCCAGCATCGTCCTCAAGGATGATTCTCGGTGAGGGCCGGCGCGTCCGCGTACGACGTGGTGACGTTCTCCGTCGTCGCGTGTGCCGCCATCGCGTTCGCGGTCGTCATACTCGCCGTGGTCACGATCGGCTTCGTCCCGCTGGCCGTGGTCACGATTGCCGAGGTCGCGATCGGCTTCGTCACGATCGGCTCTGTGCGGCGAGGTGGGTGCGATAGGCGCGGACCGTGCTCACCTGGTCCCAGATCGTGATCGCCCAGATGAGGGGGATCGCCCAGACGGCCACGGGCAGGGCGCTCGCCGTGGCGATCGCCGGGTGGAGGACATCCTGGGTGAGGATCGCGACCGTGAGGAATACCGCCATGACGAGGTCGGTGATCATGTCCAGGGCGACCGGACCCGTGCTCAGGCGCCTGCGACGGATCCTCCACACCGCCCCGACCGCCGTGAGTGCGAGCAGCACCCAGTACCCGACGAACCAGAAGACGCCCAGATCCGGGTTGATGAACGTCTCCCCGTCATTGAGGTGGCCGACGTAGACGGCCGTCGTGGGCACGAACGGCACGAGTGCCAGCAGCACGAGGAAGACCAGTGAGACGATCGCGTCCGCGCGGACGGATGTGCCGCCGGGCGGAACCTCGTCGAGGTCGGCCACCGTCCACCGGGGACGACGCGCGGCGCCGGCACGCAGCGTCTCACCGACCCGGTCGGCGGCATCACCCGAGCTCGCCTGCGTGCCCATGGGCGTGGCTCGCTCGATGATCGCGAAGAGGATGGTCACCGCCGCGAAGGCGATGAAGACCACGGGGACGGACTTGCCGATCGCGGTGCCGAGCAGCCCGCCGATGTGCGCGTCCGCAGTGGTGAGAGTGTAGGCGAGCCCGTTCGAGACCAGCGCCACGACGAGGGCCACCGGCAGCACCCAGGTGAGCAGCCACCTGTACACGGGGAAGTACTGCGGGCCGATGAGGTGCTGCGGTGAGTCCGAGTACTCCCGCGCCAGCACCGCCGGATCGCCCAGCTCCTCGAGCACGGCGACCTCGACCTCGGCAGCGGCAGCGGAATCTGCATCGGAGGCGGCATCAGCCCCGCCATCGGTCGCGACCTCGACCTCGGCAGCGGCTTCGGTGGCTGCCGCGACCTCGTCGTGCCGGGCCTCGGCCATGTCCGCGATCATCGCGGTGACGTCCGCTGTGACCTCGGGCCGCATGGCCTCCGGGACGCGGCGGACGACCGCGTGCACGTATCTGTCGGTGAGCGTGCGCATGTCAGATGTCCTTCCAGAGCGCTGTGAGACTCGCGGTGAGTGCGAGCCATTCGGTGCGGAGGTCGTCGGCGATCCGGGCGCCTGCGTCCGTGAGCGTGTAGTACTTCCGCGGACGCGGTTCGTCGGTGTTCCATTCGGCGGTGAGCAGCCCCTGCTTGTCGAGCCTGCGCAGGAGCGGATAGAGGGTGTTGGCCTCGACCTGGACCCCCGCCTCAGCGAGCGTGTCCAGCAGCGAATAGCCGTACTGGGGCTCCCTGCACGCGGTGAGGCACGCAAGGACCACAGTGCCGCGCCGCACCTCCTGGAGATGCAGGGCGAGAGGGTCGGGGGAATCGGCTGGAACCATGGCATGCACGATACTGTGTGGCGCACACTATGACAAGAGGCGATGTATCGTGCGGCGGCCCGACACTGCTCACGATGTGAACCCGGCCGCGCACACCCCGGCCGCGGTCACTACAGTGGGCATGATCCGCGAAGACGCTCCCCAGGAGGAGAACTGTGCCCAAGCCCGTCGTGCTGCTTGCTGAGAACCTTTCACCGGCCACCGTCGAGGCCCTCGGCCCCGACTTCGATGTCCGCCAGGCCGACGGGACCGACCGCCCGGCACTGCTGACCGCCCTGGCAGACGCGGACGCCGTGCTCGTCCGCTCCGCCACCCACATGGACGCCGAAGCCATCGCCGCTGCGCCGCGCCTCAAGGTGATCGCCCGCGCCGGGGTGGGACTCGACAACGTCGATGTGCCCGCTGCGACGACTGCGGGAGTCATGGTCGTGAATGCGCCGACCTCGAACATCATCTCCGCCGCGGAGCTCACGATGACGCACCTGCTGGCCTCGGCCCGCTTCTTCGGCGCGGGCCACGCCTCCCTCAAGGAGGGTCGCTGGGAGCGCAAGCGCCTCACGGGCGTGGAGCTCTACGACAAGACTCTGGGGATCATCGGCCTGGGCCGGATCGGCGGGCTCGTCGCAGAGCGCGCCAAGTCGTTCGGCATGAACCTCATCGGATACGACCCCTACATCTCCGCATCGCGCGCAGCGCAGATGGGTGTGAAGGTCATGGAGCTCGACGAGCTCGTCGAGCAGGCGGACTTCCTCACCGTCCACATGCCGAAGACCCCGGAGACGGTCGGCATGATCGGTCGCGAGCAGCTCGCGAAGGCGAAGCAGGGCGTGCGCATCGTGAATGTGGCCCGCGGAGGGATCGTCGATGAGGAGGCACTCGCCGAGGCCGTGGCCTCCGGCCGCGTGGGCGGCGCCGGCATCGACGTCTGGTCCCAGGAGCCGCCCGAGCACTCGGAGCTCATGGAGCTCGACGCGGTGAACGTCACGCCGCACCTCGGCGCATCGACCGACGAGGCGCAGGAGAAGGCCGGAGTCGCCGTCGCGAAGTCCGTGCGCCTGGCGCTCGCCGGAGAGCTCGTCCCGGACGCTGTGAACGTGGCCGGCGGCAAGATCGACGAGGACGTCCGCCCCGGCATCCCGCTCACGGAGCGTCTGGGCCGGATCATCGCCGCACTCACGGAGACCGTCACCCACTTCAAGCTCGAGGTGAAGGGCGAGATCGCGTCGAAGGACGTGGGCGCACTGAAGCTCGCGGCACTCAAGGGACTCTTCAAGGACCGGGTGGACGTGCCCGTCTCCTACGTGAACGCCCCCGTGCTCGCGGACGAGCGGGGCGTGGACGTCTCGGTCGAGACCAGCGATGTCGCCGACGGGTTCCGCAACGTCATCACCCTGGTGGCGACGACCTCGGCAGGGGCGCAGGTGTCCGTGTCCGGCACGCTCACCGGGCCCAAGCAGGTGCAGAAGCTGGTCGAGGTGAACGGCTTCGAGCTGGAGATCTCGCTGACCGACCACCTGCTGATCTTCGAGTACGTGGACCGTCCGGGCGTCATCGGCGTCTTCGGCCAGGCACTGGGCCGCAACAACGTCAACATCGCCGGCATGCAGGTGTCGCGTGCGGGTGAGGGCGGCCGCGCGCTGTCCGTGCTCGCCGTCGATACCGCGGTCACGCCGGAGATCGTGCAGACGGTCGCCGCGGCGGCCGATGCGGAGCACGCCGCAGCCGTCAATCTGACAGAGGACTGACTGACGCAGAACCACCACGAGGAGCGGTCGGGATTCGCAGCCCGGCCGCTCTTCGTATGTCCGAGACCCTCTTCGGAAGGACGAGCACGATGGAGCAGAACAGCGGATCCGGCACGGGGCAGCCGACCAGGGCCGGGCAGTCGACCAGCACGGGGCAGTCGACCGGCACGGGGCAGTCGACCGGGGCGGGGCAGCCGACCGGCACGGGGCGGCCGACCGGCACGGGGCGGCCGACCGGGGTGCCGGGGGAGGGCAGCCCTGTTGCGCCACGCTCGTGGAAGGGGCACCTGAGGCTGCTCGGCCCGGGCGTCGTACTGGCGCTGGCCAGCGTCGGCGCGTCGGACATGGTGACGACGCTGAACTCGGGAGCCGAATACGGCCTCGCGCTCATCTGGGTGTTCACCTTGGGCCTGCTGCTGAAGTTCGGGCTGTCCGAGGCGGTCACCCGCCTCCAGCTGACGGCGGATCGGTCGCTCTTCTCGCACATCACAGACGTGGGCGGACGGCTGTTCCCCGTCATCCTGCTCGTCGCGGAACTGCTCGTGGGCGTGTTCTTCGGCGCGGGCGTCGCAGCGATCACCACGCTCATCGCCCAGACGCTGTTCCCCGGGCTGCCGTTCTGGCCGACACTCGCGGTGCTCGTCCTGTCCGCCGTCGTCCTCCTCTGGGTGGGCCGCTACGGCATCGTCGAGAAGGCGATGATGGGCTTCGCGATCCTCATGTTCCTGGGCATCGTGTCCCTGGCGATGAGTTCTGCCGGTGACGGCGCCGCCCAGGCGACCGCCGCCCAGACGATCATGCCGATCTATCCGCATACGTCGCTCATCACGGTGCTGTCGCTCGTCGGCGGAGTCGGGGGTGCGACGGGGGTCATGGCCTACACGTTCTTCGTCCAGGAGAAGCGCTGGAGCGGTCCGGCGTGGAAGAGCGTCGTGCGCGTCGACCTCGCGTTCAGCTACGTGCTCGTGGGGATCTTCGCGGTCTCGATGACCGTCGTGGGCGCATTCTGGCTCTACGGCCAGGGACACTCGATCGAGAGCAACGACGCAGTCTTCACGGTGGGCGAGCTCATCGGCGAGCGACTGGGAGGCTGGGCGTGGATCCTGTTCCTGCTGTCGTTCTTCGCCGTGACCTACACGAGCCTGCTGGGAGGATTCCAGGGCATCGCTTACGTGACCGGTGACTGCCTGCGCGTGATCCGCCGGTACCCGCACCAGGACGACCCCGCATACGCGATGTCGTCGGATGCCGTGGAGTTCAAAGCGGCCCTCATCTGGCTGACCGCCTGCACGCTGGGCGTGCTGACGGTGGAGCAGGTGCTGGGCTTCGACCGCCCGGTCACGCTGGTGCTGGTCTACGCGGCGATCAGCTCGTTCATCCTGCCGGTGCTCGCGATCGTGCTGCTCCTGCTGCTGAACCGCAGATCGGTCGTGCCGCAGCTGCGCAACGGGTGGCTGTCGAACACCGTGCTCACCGTGTGCCTCGTGCTCTTCACAGCGCTGGCCGGCGTCCAGATGGTGGAGACGATCTCCGGACTGATCGGAGCGTAGGGGGCGGGTGGCCGGCTGCACTCATTCGGGGACGTGCACCCGCTCAGACGTGCACACGCTCAGGATGAGGCGGCCCCGGAGTCCCGCGGATCAGGCGTTCCAGAGACCGTACGAGTCGGCCAGCTCCACGATCTTCTTCGCGCGTGCCAGGCGCGGCAGGTACGAGCCGTCGGTGATCTCGCCGCCGCTGCTCTGCGCGTCCTCCAGCAGCTCGCGCGCCCAGCGGCGCTCGTCCTCGGACGGTGCCAGCGCGTCGTTGATGACGGGCGCCGACTCCGGTGCGAGTGTGAGCTTGCCGGCCATGCCCATCTTGATGGTCCACGCGCAGTCCTCGCGCACGCGCTCCTTCGAGGCACCGGCCGGCGACGGCCCGTCGATGGCGCCCGGCAGGCCGCCCACCCGGGATGCGATGACGAGTCGCGACCGCACGTACGCGAGCGCCAGCGGGTCGTCGGACATGCCGGTGTCCTTGCGGAGGTCGTTCGTGCCCAGCGCCAGCCGGAACGTGCCGGGGGCGTTCGCGATCTGCGTCGCGTTCTCCACCCCGCTCGCGGTCTCGATGAGTGCCAGCACCGGCACGCCGGCCCCTGACTTCATCGCCGTCCACGTGACCTGCTCCGGCGCCTCCGTGTTCGGAAGCATGATGCCGCGCAGGCCGGCCAGCCCGTTGAGCGCCGCGAGGTCCTCCTCCCAGTGCCGGGTCCGCGTCCCGTTGATCCGCACCCACGCGGTCATCTGGGGTTCTCCGGTCGCAGAATCGCGGTCGGACAGGGCTTCGACGACGTGCGCGCGCGCCGCATCCTTCTGGTCCTCCGCGACGGCCGCCTCCATGTCGAAGATCACCGAGTCGGCCTCGGACCGCTGCCCCGGTTCGAACAGGTCTGGTTTGGCCGCGTTCACGAGCAGCCAGGTCCGGGACAGCTTGGCAGGGAGCGCCGCAGCACGAGCATTGCGAATGGGGGTTGTCGACATACCCCGAGCCTATCGCCGGACGGACCCCGCCGGGGATGGGCCGCGGCCGTCGGAATCGACCAGCCTGCAACAGTGGACCTGCGCAGTGGATCTGCGCAGAGGACCTGCACGGAGGATCTGCACAGTGGACCTGCACAGAGGTCCGGCACGAGTAGACCTGCACAGAGGTCCTGCACAGCGGGACCGGCCAGGCGTACACACGACTCACGACGCCGGTCTCAGTTCTCAAGATGACCAGTCGAATGGTGAGACCCGCGCGCTACTGTCCTCCCATGACAACGTTGAAGATCGCTGTGATGCCCGGTGACGGCATCGGCACGGAAGTCGTCCCCGAAGGCCTGAAGGTCCTCACCCGCGCGATCGAGGCCACCGGCTCGGATGCCGTCCTCGACACGGAGCAGTTCGAGGCCAGTGCCCGTCGTTGGCACGAGACGGGGGAGACCCTCACCGATGACGAGCTGGCGCGCCTGCAGGCGTTCGACGCCATCTTCTTCGGTGCCTGCGGCGATCCGTCGGTCCCGTCGGGCGTGCTGGAGCGCGGCATCATCCTCAAGATGCGCTTCGGCCTCGAGCACGCGGTGAACCTCCGCCCGTCGAAGCTGTACCCGGGCACCACCTCGCCGCTCGCGAACCCCGGCGACATCGACTTCGTGGTCGTCCGCGAAGGGACGGAGGGGTCCTACACCGGTCAGGGCGGGACGCTGCGCGAAGGCACCGCGAACGAACTGGCGACCGAGGTCTCGGTCAACACCCGCTACGGCGTCGAGCGCACAGTCCGCTTCGCATTCGAGCAGGCGCGCGCCCGTCGGAAGAAGCTGACCTACCTCCACAAGACCAACGTGATGGTCCACGCGGGTCACCTGTGGCGCCGCGTGGTCGAGGTGATCAGCGAGGAGTACCCCGACGTCGAGGTGGACTACCAGCACACCGACGCCGCCATGATCTACATGGTCGCGAACCCGTCGCAGTACGACGTCATCGTCACCGACAACCTGTTCGGCGACCTCGTGACGGATCTCGCCGCCGTCGTGACCGGCGGCATCGGGCTGGCCGCAAGCGGCAACATCAACGTCCAGGGCACGGCGCCCAGCCTCTTCGAGCCCATCCACGGCTCTGCGCCGGACATCGCGGGCCAGGGCAAGGCGGATCCGACCGCCTGCATCCTCTCCGGCGCCCTCATGGCGGAGCACCTGGGACTCACGGCGGTCGCTGAGGCCATCCAGACCGCCGTCGAGGCCGACCTCGCGGACCGCGGGACCGCACCTCGGGCCACCTCCGAGGTCGGGGACGCCATCGCGGCGCGCCTCGCCTGACCGGCAGGTCGGGACTGTGCTCGTCCGAGCCTGACACCGGCAGGAACCGCGCAGTCCCGTCCTGACCGACCGGCTGGCCCGCTGGCTGGCCTCGCTGGCATGAACCGAGCGCCCACCGGTACGATCCGCCGGCGGGTCTGCCGGAACGTCGAACCCCCTTCCCGGCACTCCGACGTCAGGTGCACCATCGGGTGGGGGCATTCGTCCTCCCTGCGTTAGAGTGACCGCAGACACAACCGAATCCTCACCAGAGAGAAGTACGCAATGACGACGTTCGCACTCCAGAAGAATCCGCAGCCGCAGAGTGAGACTGTGCGAAACGCGATTCTGGGTGCCCCCGTGTTCGGGACGCAGTTCACGGACCACATGGCCCACATCCGGTTCACCGAAGAGCAGGGGTGGCACAACCACGAGGTGGTTCCCTACGGTCCTCTCTCCCTGGACCCCGCGGCCGCAGTCCTGCACTATGCGCAGGAGATCTTCGAGGGGCTCAAGGCCTACCGCCACGCCGACGGGTCCGTCTGGACGTTCCGCCCGGACCGCAACGCAGACCGCATGAACGCCTCCGCCGCCCGGATGGCGCTGCCGGAGATGGACGGCAGCGACTTCATCGACTCGCTGCGTGCGCTGGTCGAGCAGGACGTGGCGTGGGTGCCCGCACCGAAGGACGACGCAGACGAGGTGAGCCTCTACCTGCGCCCCTTCATGATCTCTGCGGAGCGCTTCCTGGGGCTGCGCCCCACGCAGCAGGCCGACTACTACGTCATCGCCTCTCCAGCGGCCGCGTACTTCTCCGGCGGCATCAAGCCGGTGAGCATCTGGCTGTCGCAGAACCTCAAGCGCTCGGGCGCCGGAGGGACCGGCTTCGCGAAGACCGGCGGCAACTACGCGGCGTCCACGGCGGCGATGATCGAGGCGAACTCGAAGGGCTGTCAGCAGGTCATGTTCACGGACGCCGTGGACGGCACTCACCTCGAAGAGCTGGGCGGCATGAACCTCATGCTGATCACGGCGGACGGGAAGCTGCTCACTCCGCCGGTCTCGCAGACGATCCTGGACGGAGTCACGCGCAGGTCGGTCCTGGAGCTCGCCCCCCGCCTGGGGCTGACCCCGGAGGAGCGCCCCATCACGGTGGACGAATGGCGCACGGGCGCGGCGGACGGCACGATCGTGGAGGCATTCGCCTGTGGCACCGCCGCGGCGATCACGCCGATCGGGAAGCTCGTCAGCGACGACTGGAGCGTCGACCACGGGGAGACGCCCGGGGAGACGACCATGACGATGCGCAGGACGCTGCTGGACATCCAGTACGGCCGCGCCGAGGGGCCGGAAGGCTGGATGGTCAAGCTCGCCTGAGCGGCCGCACGCCGCAGCGACTGCACGCACTGCTTCTGTGAGGAGGGGGTCGGGATGCCTGACGATCAAAGGGCCCCGGCTCCCTCTGCGGTCCCCGGCCGCGCACGCGTGCAGCTGCCCGCCCGCCTGACGCTGTGCGCGACATGCGGTGTGGAGGCTGCGGATCCGCTGCCCCCGGTCTGCCCGATCTGCGACGACGAACGTCAGTTCGTCCCCGTCGACGGGCAGGCATGGACGACGGTGGGGGAGCTCGCCGACTCAGGGCGTTCGATCGAGGTGCGAGAGGCCGAACCGGGGCTGCACTCACTGCGCACCCAGCCCCGCACGGGCATCGGGCAGACCTGCTATCTGGCGACGGCCTCGGGTGCGGGCTCTCCCGCGTCCGACGGCGCGGGCGGCCTGCTCTTCGACGTCCCGCCCTTCATCGACGACGCCGCGATCGAGGCGGTGTCGGCGCGCGGGGGAGTGGGCGCGATCGTTGCGAGCCATCCGCACATGTACGGACTGCAGCTCGAGTGGAGCCGTGCGTTCGACGATGCCCCGATCTTCGTGTCGCGGAAGGACGCGGACTGGGTGCAGAGGTACGGATCCGCGATCGAGCTCTTCGACGAGGAGGCGGAGCCCCTCTCCGGCATCCGCGTGCGCCAGGTGGGCGGGCACTTCCCGGGCAGCTGCGTGGCCCTGTGGCGCGCGCCCGGCGACGGAGCGCTGGTGATGCTGGGAAGCGACTCGGTGTCGCCGGTCGCTCGCGACGGGTGGGTGACCTTCATGCGCTCATTCCCCAACTATCTGCCGCTGTCCGCACAGGCGGTCCGGATGATCGCCGCACGGGTCGCTGACCTGGACGTCGAACGGATCTACGGCAGCTTCGGGCAGCGTCTCATGCACGGCGGAGCGCGTGCCATCGCAGAATCGGCGGACCGATATGCGGCCTGGGTGTCGGGCGCATACGATGACCGCATATGAGCACGCGACTGCGCAGGGCCGCTGAGGCCACCCCCGGACTGCATCGGATCGAACGGCCCGTCACGGATGAGCGCGACTCGGCGACGTTCTCCCTCGCCTATGTCCGCACGACGCCCGGACTGGGCGATGATACGCAGCCGGCCACAGCGGAATCCGGACCTCCTGTGCTCATCATCCCGGGTGGGCCGGGGCTGGCGTCTGCGGTGCCCTATCGGGCGCTGCGGCAGAAGGCCGTCAGGCGGGGGCTGGACGTCATCATGCTCGAACACCGCGGTGTCGGGCTCTCCCGCAGTGCGGCGGACGGGTCGGATCTGCCGCTGGAGGCGATGCGCATCTCGCTCGTCGTCGACGACATCCGTGCCGTGCTCGACGCCGAGGGCATCGGCCGCGTGACGGTCGTGGGCTCGTCCTACGGCTCGTACGTCGCACTCGCACTCGCTGTGACCCTGCCCCACCGGGTGGCAGGGATCGTCCTGGACTCGCCGATGCTGGAGGCGGGCAAGCAGGACGTCCGCGCGTGGGCGGACGGACTGCTCTACGACGGGACCCTGGGCGACGAGACGCACCGCAGGGTGGCCCGCAAGGTGCGGGACATCGAGAGGGACGGTCTCCTGTCACCGGAGCAGCTCTCCCGCGCAGTCCGCATCGTCTACGAGTTCGCCGGGATGGACACGCTCGACGCGCTGCTCAATCAGATCGCGGTGGGGAGGGCCCGGACCACTCTCGCGACCCTCGGGAGGCTCGGCCAGTCGGACACCGACGAATCGCTTCCGTACTACATGGAGTTCGATCGGGTCGGAGAGATCGCGTTCCGGGAACTCGACTTCGCTGATTCGGACTCGGAGGCGTTCTTCGACACCGGCGCCTCGTTCCACGAGGTCGCGAAGAGGTTCTCGCCGTTCAGCGCTGAGCCCTTCCACCTCGCCGCAGCGCTTCCGTCGCTCACCGTCCCGGTCGTCGCTCTGTCGGGGGACCGCGACCTGCGGACCCCGCGTCCCGTCGCAGAGCGCATCGCGCACCTGGCGCCTCGCGGGGTGCTGGCCACCGTCCCGGACCACGGACATAGTGCTCTCGACACCCATGTCGAAGCGCTCTTCGCGGCGATCCGTCTGGCGATCGCACGCATGGGGGCAGGCGGCGGAGCCGACGAGCTGCACGCCGAGAGTCCGCCGGTGGTGCGGCTCGAGGGGCTGTCGAGGAGCGGCGGACCTTCGGCGATGCTCGGCGGCGCCGTCCGCGCGCAGCTGGCGGCCGACCGGCTGCTCCCGCGCAGGCGCTGACCCGAGAATATTACGAAACAGTCACGATGATTCTCGACGTCGAACCTTTTTCGCAGAAGGGCGAAAAAGCGGGTGTACTGTCTCCCCCATGTCTTCTTCAGACTCCCGCAGTGATGCGGGCACGCTCGCGCAGCGCGCTGAGCTTCCGACGACCGCAGACGTCATCGCCGGCCTCCCCTGGAGGTGGAGGACTCAGGGCGCCATCTTCCTGGTGGGCGGCCTGGGCTTCATGTTCGACGCGTGGGACGTCGCGCTCAACGGCTTCCTCATCCCGCTGCTGAGTGACCACTGGAGCCTGACAGTCGGTCAGGCCGCCTGGATCGCGACGGTCAATCTGATCGGCATGGCCATCGGTGCGTTCGTCTGGGGCGGCATAGCCGACCGGATCGGACGGAAGAAGGCGTTCACCCTCACGCTGCTGTGCTTCTCTGTCTTCACCGCGCTGGGTGCGCTCAGCCCCAACATCTGGATCTTCTGCCTCTTCCGCTTCTTCGCGGGATTCGGCCTGGGCGGCTGCATCCCGGTCGACTATGCGCTGGTGGGCGAGTTCTCTCCCGCGAAGCATCGCGGCAGGGTGCTCACGGCGCTGGACGGCTGGTGGCCGATCGGCGCGACCCTGTGTGCCTTCGTGTCCGCCTGGCTGATCTCGTTCACCGACTGGCGTGCCGTCATGCTCATCATGATCGTGCCGGCCTTCCTGGTGTTCGGGATCCGACTCTTCGTCCCCGAATCCCCGATGTACCTGGCGAGCGTCGGGCGCCATGACGAGGCGGACGTCATCGTTCGCCGACTGGTGAGGGCGACCGGTTCCGACGTGACGGAATGGCGGCGTGCGGAGGTGGCAGCACCTGCGGCGGCGCCCGGCACATGGGCCGGCAGGATCGCGGCGGTCACCGGCCAGATCGCAGATCTGTGGAAGTGGTCGACGCCGCTCACGCTCGTGGCGTGGTCGCTGTTCGTGTCGATCCTGCTCCTGTACTACGCGGCGCTCACGTGGCTGCCGAAGATCCTGCGCGAGCAGGGGCTGGGTGACGAGGCGGCCTTCATCGTGACGGGGCAGATGACAGCCGTGGGCATCGTCGGTGTCATCGCGTCCGCGCTGCTGATCGAGTACATCGGCCGGCGCTGGCAGTTGGCGCTGTCATCGCTCGCCGGCGTCGTGGCCCTTGTGGGCTTCGCGTGGGTGCTCGAAGCGTCCGGTGCCGATCTGAGCGCGACGGCGCAGGCGCTCATCCTCGTGTTCGGGTTCGTCATCCAGATCGCGATCCCCACCCTCTACACGTACGTCTCCGAGCTCTATCCGACGACGCTGCGCGCCTCCGGCTTCGGCTGGGCGTCGAGCGCCTCGCGCTGGGCGACGGGCATCGCGCCGCTGGCGTTCGGGTCGTTCCTGTGGCCGGTCCTCGGTCTGACGTGGACCTTCGCGCTGACGGGTGCGCTGGTGGTCACCGCGGTCATCCTCATGGCCGTGCTCGCCCACGACACGACGGGTCGCGAGCTGGACTGAGGGCGGCGTCTTGCCATCTATACCCCCAGGGGGTATAAATGGGGCATGACTGACTCGCCGCGTCATCCACACCACCCCTCTGAGGCGGAACGCCGCGAGCATGAGAGTGGCCACCAGGAGCACGGTGTCGGCGGCCACGACCATGCTGATCACGGTCACGATCACGCCGGTGATCACGGTTCCGGCCACGACCATGCTGATCACGGTCACGATCACGCCGGTGATCACGGTTCCGGCCACGACCATTCCGCTCACGCGGAGCAGTTCCGGCGCCTCTTCTGGATCATGCTCGTCCTTGCGGTGCCCACCGTCGTGCTCGCTCCGATGTTCGCGCGACTCGTCGGCTATCCGGTTCCCGAGTCCGGCTGGCTGACCTGGGTCGCGCCGGTCCTCGGCACCGTCATGTACGTGTGGGGCGGTCGCCCCTTCCTCGCCGGCGCGATCGACGAGGTCCGCGCCCGCCGTCCTGGGATGATGCTCCTCATCGGGCTCGCGATCACCGTCGCGCTCCTCTCGTCCTGGGGATCCACTCTGGGTGTGCTGAGCGCTGATCTGGACTTCTGGTGGGAGCTCGCTCTCCTCGTCGTCATCATGCTGCTGGGTCACTGGGTGGAGATGCGATCGACCGCGCAGACGGCGTCCGCGCTCACTGCGCTCGCCGCTCTCCTGCCGGACACCGCAGAAGTGGTCCGCGACGGCGAGACCGTCCAGGTGGACCCGTCCGAACTCCTGGTGAGGGACCTCGTCGTCGTCCGCCCCGGTGCGTCCGTGCCAGCCGACGGCCGGGTCGTCGAGGGGTCTGCGAGCATGGACGAGTCGATGGTCACCGGCGAGTCCACGACCGTCCGCCGTGCCGAGGGCGATCCCGTCATCGCCGGCACGATCGCCACTGATTCCGGCCTGCGCGTCGAGGTGACGGCGGTGGGGGACGACACGACGCTCGCAGGCATCAGCCGCCTCGTCGAGGAGGCCCAGTCCTCGAGCTCCCGTGCCCAGCGGCTCGCCGATCGGGCCGCGGCCTGGCTCTTCTGGTTCGCCTTCGTCGCTGCGATCCTCACCGCGATCGTGTGGGGACTGCTCGGTGCCCCCGATGACGCCGTCGTCCGCACGATCACCGTGCTCGTCATCGCCTGTCCGCACGCGCTGGGGCTGGCGATCCCACTCGTCGTGTCGATCGCCACGGAGCGCGCCGCCCGCGCGGGCGTGCTCGTGACGGACCGACTGGCGCTGGAGTCGATGCGCCGGGTCGAGGTCGTCCTCTTCGACAAGACCGGAACCCTCACCAGGGGTGAACCCGCCGTCAGCGATGTCGTCGCGGCGGCCGGCAGTGCCGATGTGCCGAAGGCCGCCGCCGAGGCCGGGGTCGGGAACCAGCAGAACGACCCGGCCGACAGGCTGCGGCGGGAGCAGTCCTCCGCCTCGGACGCGGGGGAGGACCGGGTCCTGCGGCTCGCCGCAGCGGCGGAAGCCGACAGCGAGCACCCGCTGGCCCGGGCGATCGTCCGGGCGGCTGAACAGCGGGAGCTCGCCCTGCCCCGGGCCGCCGACTTCTCCTCGCACCCTGCCGAAGGAGTGAGCGCTCGCGTCGAGGGCACCGAGGTCCATGTCGGAGGCCCCCACCTGCTGACCCGGCTCGGAGGGGCACCGCTCGCAGAGACCGCCCCGTGGCGGGAGGCAGGCGCGACCGTCCTGCACGTGTTCGCAGACGGTGAGATCGTCGGCGCGCTGCGCGTCGAGGATGAGGTGCGTCCGGAATCGAAGGCGACGATCGAAGCGCTCCATGCCCGCGGCGTCGAGGTCGCGATGATCACCGGGGATGCGGAGTCCGTCGCGCGGACCGTGGCCGTCGAACTGGGCATCGACCGCGTCTTCGCGGATGTGCGCCCGGAGGACAAGGCGGCGGCCGTCGCGCGCCTCCAGCAGGAGGGCCGCATCACCGCGATGGTGGGCGACGGCGTGAACGACGCCCCTGCGCTCGCACGCGCGGACGTGGGACTCGCGATCGGTGCCGGCACGGACGTGGCGATCGGCTCCGCGGGAGTGGTGCTCGCAGGCTCGGATCCGCGCAGCGTCCTGTCCGTCATCGACCTGTCGTGGGCGACGTACCGGAAGATGGTGCAGAACCTCTGGTGGGCCGCCGGGTACAACCTGCTGTCCGTGCCCCTGGCGGCAGGCGTCCTGGCGCCGGTGGGCTTCGTACTGCCGATGAGCGTCGGAGCGATCCTCATGTCGCTGTCGACCGTCGTCGTCGCGCTCAACGCGCAGCTGCTGCGCAGGCTCGATCTGCAGCCCGAGAGGATCGGGGCGTGTGACTGACGCGCTGTGCGTAGGGTGGGTCCATGGTCGAAACGTCTGCGCAGTCCGGTGCCTCTCCCATGCCCCACGACGATTTCCTGTGGCTCGAGGAGATCGAGGGGGCAGACGCACTCACCTGGGTGGATGAGCAGAATCGCGCAACCCTCGCGGAGTTCTTCGATGACGATGCGAAGGCGACCTCGGAGGCGATCCGTGCTGCCCTCGATTCGGAGGACCGCATCCCCGGTGTGAGCAAGCTGGGAGATTTCTACTTCAACTTCTGGCGCGATCGGGACCATCCCAAAGGTCTGTGGCGCCGCACCACCTGGGAGTCCTACGTGACGGACGACCCGGAGTGGGAGCTGCTGCTCGACGTCGACGCGCTGGCGGCCGCCGACGGGACGGAGTGGGTGTTCCACGGAGCCCGTGTCCGCCGCACCGACCGCCGTCGTGCGCTCGTCTCGCTGTCCCCGGACGGCGGCGACGCCCATACGGTCAGGGAATTCGACCTCGAGACGAAGGAGTTCGTGGACCCGGCGGACGGCTTCGTCCTGCCGACCGCGAAGGCGCAGGCGAGCTGGATCGACGACGACACCCTGCTCATCGCGACGGATTTCGGCCCCGGCTCCCTCACGGACTCGACCTACCCGCGCAGCGCACGCCTGCTGCGCCGCGGCGAAGCGCTCGAGGACGCGCGCGAGATCATGTCCGTGCCGGTCGAGCTCCTGTCCATCTTCACCGGCGTCGACCTCACGCCCGGGTTCGAGCGGGCCGTCATCGTCGAGGCGATCGACTTCTTCAACTCCCGCACCTGGATCCGAGACCTCCCGGTCACGGCCCACGGGATCGCCGCAGCGGATGCCCTCATCGCAGGCTGGACGCTCATCGACGTCCCGACGGACGTGTCCGTCGACGTCGACCGGGACCTCGTGCTCTTCCGGCCCCGCACCGATTGGGAGGGGGCCGGACCGGACGGCTCGTCGTTCTCCGTTCCGGCGGGTGCGCTCGCCGTCGCGCGCTACGACGACGTCGTCCATGGAGGAGGCGCCGCCAGTGTCGTGCCGACGGTCGTGTTCGCCCCGGAGGCGGGGCCTCAGCCGCGCACCTCGCTGCAGGGCTGGTCGCTCACCCGGGATCACCTCGTGCTCTCCTTCCTCACCGACGTGCGCTCGGAACTGCGGGTCGTCGACCGGCGGCTGCTGGTCGGCGGTGCAGGGCCCGCGGAGTCGCAGGCGGCGGGCGGCGTCCCCGCGGGGACGCCCGGAGTGCTTCCGGGCCGCGCAGTGCCGGGCGTCGATCCGCTGCTGTCGGTCGGCATGGGCGCAGTCGACCCCGACGACGATGCGACGGCCAACGACGTGTGGATGACCGTGAGCGGCTACCTCACGCCGACGACCCTGCTGCGGGGGTCGCTCGGGGCGGCCGGTGCGGAGGGTGCGCCCGGTGAACAGGACGTCGCACCCGGGCTCGTGAAGCAGGCCCCGGAGCTCTTCGATGCGAACGGACTGAGCGTCACTCAGCACTTCACCCGCAGCGCGGACGGCACGCGCGTGCCCTACTTCCAGGTGGGCCCTGCAGCAGGGGGCGCGGACGGAGCACCCGTGCCCGTCATGCTCGACGGGTACGGCGGCTTCGAGCTCAGCCGGTTGCCCGGCTACGCGCCGACCATCGGGCTGGGCTGGCTGGAGAAGGGCGGCACGTACGTCGTCGCGAACATCCGCGGCGGCGGGGAGTACGGCCCAGGCTGGCACACGGCGGCCCTGCGGGAGAACCGTCAGCGCGCCTACGAGGACTTCGTGGCCGTGGCGCGCGACCTCGTCGCCCGCGGCGTGACGGTGCCGCAGCAGCTCGCGTGCTCGGGCGGTTCCAACGGCGGGCTGCTGGTGGGCAACATGCTCACGCAGTTCCCCGATGACTTCGGAGCAGTCTCCTGCGGTGTTCCGCTCCTGGACATGCGCCGCTACACGAAGCTGTCCGCCGGTGCGTCCTGGGCCGCCGAATACGGTGATCCGGACGACCCGGCGGATTGGGAGTTCATCCGGACGTTCTCCCCGTACCACCTCATCGACGTCGATGGCGGGACGACGTATCCTCCTGTCCTCTTCTGGACGGCCACCTCCGACGACCGCGTGGGGCCGGTGCAGGCACGGAAGATGGCGGCGAGGATGCAGAGGGCAGGTGCGGAGCGCGTGTGGTTCTTCGAGGACCGGGAGGGCGGTCACTCCGCCGCGTCGGACAACGAGCAGGCCGCCAGGACCCGGGCGCTGTCCTACGCGTTCCTCATGCGTCAGCTGAACGGCTGACGAATCCTGCGATGGGATGCGTCAGCCGCTCAGCCGCTCAGCTCGTCAGTGCCACGAGTCCTCAGTGCATCGAGCGGCGCAGTGTGACCCAGGAGGCGGTCCCCACGACGACTGCCAGGCCCCCGAGAATGCCGGCCAGCCCGAGTGGCCCCAGCGTCGTGAAGAACTCCAGCACGGACATCCATGCCTCCATCCGCGTGATGACGAAGATCGCTGCGAGCAGCACCACTGCCAGTCCGACGGTGGCGAGCGTGACGGCGATCGTGCCGGCGCGCCGATAGATCGTGGCGAACCAGAAGCCGGTGAGGAAGAAGAACATCGTGAGAGCGGCGACGACCGCGGCGGTGCCCACCCATCCGCTCTCCCACACCCACGGGAGGTAGACGATGTAGCCGTTGATCCCGTACCCGCTCGTCGCCTGCTCGAGGAGACCCAGAAGGACGTAGAAGGCGGCGAGCACGACTGCGGAGATCGCGGCTGCGAGGACCGTGCCGAGGAAGAACTCGCGCCGTGTGAGGCTCATGGCCTGCGAGAACGGGAAGGTGAGGCTCATCGCCTGTATCCCCGCGACCAGGTAGTACCAGAGGGGAGCCTGACCGCCGCCCCCGTACATGGGGGAGTCGGAGCCGATCATCCAGTAGATGGCCAGGGAGAGGATGACCGCGGACACGATGATGATGAGCGGGATCCACAGGAACGTGTAGCGATTGACGAACTGAAGCCGCACGACGTTGAGGATGCGTGAGCCCGTCGACGCGGTTCTGCCCGTCGGAGGATCGGCAGCACGGGCACGGATCGGATCTGCTGCCCTGGGGGCGTCGCCGGTCGTGGTCACGGTCGTGCCTCCTGTAGCGGTCGAGGTGGTCGTCCTGGATGCGGTGGTCATGTGCGTGCCTCCGACGATTCGATGGAGCGGGTTCCTGCGCCGGACTCTGCGCCTGATCCTGTGCCGGACGATCCGTTCCGGTTCTTCTGGGTGAGGTGGACGACGAGCTGCTGCAGCGGAACCGGCGTGCGTTCGAGGCCCGCCTCCCGCGCATCCGTCAGCTCCGCATCGCTCAGCGTGCCGAGCACCGTGGCGGATGAGACGTTGCCGAGCGACTGACGGTGCAGGAGCTCGCGCCCCACGATGAAGCGGTCCACCTGGTCGGCGCTGCCGGTGAGCGTCACCGCCTGGCCCCGCAGATCATCGGTCGTCTCGTCGACGAGCAGACGACCGTCGTCGATGATGAGCACTCGCTCGATCAGGTCGGCGATCTCGTCGATGAGGTGCGACGACAGGACGATCGTTCGCGGGTGCTCTGCGTAGTCCTCCATGAGCCTGTCGTAGAAGAGCGTCCGGGCCACGGCATCCAGGCCCAGATACGGCTCGTCGAAGAACGTGATCTCCGCCCGCGCCGCCAGACCGATGATGACCCCGACCGCGGAGAGCTGACCGCGGGACAGCTTCTTGATCGTGGTCCTCACGGGCAGACGGAAGTCGGAGATGAGCGACTGCGCGAAGTCCTCGTCCCAGTGCGGGAAGAACAGTCGTGCGGAGTGGAACGCATGCTGCGGGGTGAAATCGTCCGGATACTTCTGGCTCTCGCGGACGAAGCACATCCGGGACAGGATCCGGGCGTTCTCGTAGGGCTGCTCGCCGAACACGCGAATGCTCCCCGACGTGGGGAAGTTCTGCGCGGTGAGCATGGACATCGTCGTGGTCTTGCCGGCGCCGTTGCTGCCGAGGAACCCGTAGATCGCATGCTCTTCGATGCGGAAGCTCAGGTCGTCGACTGCGGTGGTGCTGCGGTAGCGCTTGGTGAGGTTCTCGACGTCGATGACGGCGGTCATCATGCCTCCTGTGGTGAACGGTGGGCTGCCTGGTCATCCCGGGCCGCCGGGCCTGCGCGGTCTGTGTGGTCTGTCTGCTCTGCGACCGGTTCGGCCCGGTCCGAGGCATCCCCGTGTTCGGTGATGAGCCGGATGACGTCATCCGGCCCCAGTCGCAGCCGGCGGGCCTCGGCGAGCAGAGGGGAGATGTAGGCGTGTGCGAAGCCCTGTGTGCGCTCATCGACGAGCCGCTCGCGGGCCCCGGTGGCGACGAACATTCCGATTCCTCGCTTCTTGTAGAGGATTCCCCGCTCCACGAGTTCGGAGACGCCCTTCGCCGCGGTCGCCGGATTGATGCGGTGGAAGGTCGAGAGTTCGTTCGTGGAAGGTGCCTTGGACTCCTCCTCGAGACTGCCGTCGACGATCGAGTCCTCGATCGATTCTGCGATCTGGAGGAAGAGGGGGCGACCCTGATCGAACATCCGAGCTCCTGCCCTGGTGGATCGGTTAATTACTCGACTAGGTAACCATTCAACCGAGGCAGGAGTCAAGGGTCGCGGAGCCTGCGGTTCCACGAGACGCGCAGCCGTGCCGTGGGGAGCCGCAGCGGAGTCATGGGGAGGCGTTGGGGGCCGCAGGGAGCAGACGGTCCTGCGGCACGGAGTAGATTGGAGGCATGACGAGCAGGGATCAGTCGAGCACGAAGCAGTCGAGCACGAAGCAGTCCAGCACGAACAGCCGGCAGCACCACGGCGAGTACAAGGTCCCCGGCGGCAAGCTCGTCGTCGCGGATCTCGCAACCGAAGGCGGTCGGATCGCGGCGGCGAAGATCTCCGGCGACTTCTTCCTCGACCCGGAGGACGCCTTCGACGCGCTCGCGCCGGCACTCGTGGGGGCCTCGGCGACGGAGGGCCAGGAGGCCCTCGTGCGGCGGCTCGAGACGGCACTCGCGCCGTTCGGCGAGGATCTCGATCTGCAGGGCTTCACACTCGAGGACGTCGGGACGGTCGTGCGTCGTGCACTGGCGGGCGCGCGGGACTTCGCGGACTACTCGTGGGAGGTCGTCCACACCCCTGTGCTGCCGACCCGGCTCAACGTCGCACTCGATCAGCAGCTGCTGGCGGAGGTCGATGCGGGCCGTCGCGGGCCCACGCTCAGGATCTGGGAGTGGGACGACCGTGCCGTGGTGATCGGCGCCTTCCAGTCGTACACGAATGAGCTCCACCCCGAAGGGGTCGAGGAGCACGGCGTGGAAGTCGTCCGCCGCGTGACCGGGGGCGGCGCGATGTTCATGGAGGGCGGCAACTGCATCACCTACTCCCTCTACGCGCCGCGGGAGATCGTGGCGGGGCTCGACTACACGGAGTCCTACGCGTACCTGGACCGGTGGGTGATCGAAGCACTCGCGAAGCACGGCGTGAATGCCTGGTACGTGCCGATCAACGACATCACCTCGTCGAAGGGCAAGATCGGCGGGGCCGCCCAGAAGCGGACGAGGAACGCGGTCATCCACCACGCGACGATGAGCTATGACATCGATGCGGACACGATGACCGACGTCCTGCGGATCGGCAAGGCGAAGCTCTCCGACAAAGGCATCGCGAGCGCGAAGAAGCGCGTCGATCCGGTGCGCAGCCAGACGGGTGCGTCCCGGGAGGAGATCATCCGGACGATGATCGAGACGTTCACCGCGAGGTACGGCGCCAGCACCGGAGACGTCACTGCCGAGGAGATGCACGCTGCCCGGGCGCTCGTGGATGCGAAGTTCGGCACGGAGACGTGGACGCACCGCGTCCCGTGAGGATGCGCGGCCTGTTCGGGCTCGGTGAGTCGCGTTCGACTGTGGGAGACTGTCGTCACCCGTGAGGCGCATCGTGATCGCTGCGCCCCGCCCCGTCTCGGACCCTGCGAAGAAGGACAGAAGTGCGCCACGTCGAACCGGAAGTCTCGCTCATCGCCAAGCCCCAGATCGACTGGGAGTCGGTCAACGCCTACCTCGACGACGTGGGTGGTCGTGTGTGGTCGGACCGTGTCCAGCCGTCCGAGTCGCCCGATGGCGAGGACCTCGTCGAGTTCTCCGGTCGCATGTGCTATCGCTCCTGGGAGCCGGGGCTCAACCCGAACGTGTCCCGCGTGCGCACCGACTCCTCCGCGTACGTCGGCAACGTCATCCGCTCGCAGCACGGTTCGGTGCTCGAGCACGCGAACTACACGTTCATCCTCCACAACGTCTCCCGCGTGCTGACTCACGAACTCATCCGCCACCGCGCAGGCTGCGCCTTCTCGCAGGAGTCGCTGCGCTACGTCCGACTGGACGAGCTCCCCTTCTGGTTCCCCGAATGGGCGCGTGAGGACGAGGAACTCATGGAGCGCTCCCTCAAGGTCCTCGACACCCTCGAAGAGCACCAGGCGTGGATGGCGTCCCACTTCGGTCTGGACGAGGAGGGGACGAAGTTCGCGCACAAGAAGCACATGACGTCATTCATGCGCCGGTTCGCACCCGAAGGGCTGGGGACGGGCATCGTCTACACCGCCAACCTCCGGTCGCTGCGCCACGTCATCGAGATGCGCACCGCACCGGGCGCCGAAGAGGAGATCCGCCTCGTCTTCGGCAAGATCGCAGAGATCATGCAGGACGAGGCGCCCGCAGTCTTCGCCGACTACTCGGTGGAGGACGGCGCCTGGGTCCCGGGGACCAGAAAGGCGTGAGCCGCCATGTCCGACATCTTCGCCGCAGACCTGCACCCTGAGAAGCCGGAGGTCGTCGCGCGTCGGCTGTCCGCACGGTTCGGTGCGGATCTGTCTGCTGCGGACCTGCGGATGATCGCGTCGTTCCGTTTCGACGATCCGGCCGGCGAGGTCGGCTGCGAGACGCACATCGTCGCCGTGAGGCTGCCGGATGCAGGCGAGGTCGTCGCGCAGGTCCCGCTCACCTACCGCGGTGCACCGCTCGACGGGGCGCCCGCTGACGCACTCGTGACGACCATGGAGCATTCCGTGCTGGGCAGGCGGTGGGTGTACGAGGCGGCGCACGACCCCGTCTACGTGACGGAGCTCCTCCTCTCGATCACCGATGCCGGCGGCGCGGCGGAGCAGTTCCGGGTCGAGGACGACGGCAGCAGGTCGCGCCTCACGAAGGGCCTTGCGAACGTGCACGGAACCGGCCCCGGGATCGACCCCTCCCGGTCGGCCGTGGACGAGGGCGATGCAGCCGGCACCGAGGGGGCACGCACGTCGGATCGGACCGCCGCAGCATCGCTGCCCGGCGTCGGATACGCCGACGACAAGACGCTCGTGCACATGCGCGGTGCCGCTCTCGAGGTCTATGACGTCCTGGACCTCGGGAACCGCGCGGCCGACGGAGGCGGAGGCGTTCCCGGCGGGTGGTCGGTCGATGCCGGGCAGCTCGTCGCCACCTGGGACGGTCAGAAGGCACCGGTGACGCTCGCGCGCATCGTCGTGTGACGTGCCCCGAGCGCAGGGGCTGGTGAATGGCATGACCTGACCAGCGTCACGACCCCTCGACCCTCACGGCCCGATGACCCTCACGGCCCCGCGACCCTCACAATCCGACGAGTCTCACGGCCTGATGATCGTGAGTCCGGCGGAGCGGGACTGCGCCATCTCCTCCAGCGCCGCCGGCGCCTCTGCGAGGCTGATCGTGCGTGTCACGAGGTCCTGGGGACGCAGACGGCCCTCCACGACGAGTGCGATCAGCGGCCCGTAGTCCGCAGCCGCCATCCCGTGGGACCCCAGCAGGCTGAGCTCCTGGCCGATCACCTGCGGGACAGCGGTGGTGGGGCGACCGGAGAGCAGACCGATCTGCACGTGGCGGCCCAGAGGCCGCAACGACTGGAGAGCCGCATTGAGGGTGCTCTCGATGCCCAGTGCCTCGACCGTCACATGCGGGCCGGACTCCGAGCCGAGCCCGGCCGCGGAGTCACGGACAGCGGCGGCGACCTCGGCCTCGCTGAGCCCGGTGGAGTCGACGCAGGCGCCGGCTCCCATCGTTCGTGCCAGTCCGAGCGCATCCGGAGAGATGTCGACGGCGATGACCTGTGCGCCGATCGCACGGGCGATCATGATCGCGGACAGGCCGACGCCGCCGCACCCGAACACGGCCACGACCTCGCCGGCGCTCAGCCGGGCACGGTCGTGGAGCCCGCGGAACGCGGTGGCGAACCGGCATCCCAGGGGGAGTACCGCCTCGGCGGGGAGTTCCTCCGGGGCAGTCACCAGGTTCGTGTCCGCGTGGTGGATGACGACCTCATCGGCCCAGGAGCCCCAGTGGGTGAACCCGGGCTGCGTCTGGGTGGGGCAGACCTGCGCGTTCCCGGATCGGCAGAACTCGCACGTTCCGCAACCGCAGACGAACGGGACCGTCACACGGTCGCCGGCGGAGAAGCGGGCAACGGCGTCGCCCGCCCGCACGATGCGGCCCACGAGCTCATGGCCGGGCACGTGGGGGACGGACACCGAATCATCGTGACCGGCCCACGCGTGCCAGTCCGATCGGCACACGCCGGTGGCCTCGACGGCGATGACGACACCGTGATCGGGAGCGGAGGGCGACTCGACGTCCTGGACGGACGGAGTCTGGCCGAAGGATTCGTAGAGGACTGCGCGCATGAAGCGGAGTCTAGAGGGTGGTGCGTCCCTCAGCGTCCGGGGTCCGCCACGGCGACGTCATCGGCCAGGGCCCTGTCGATGGAGGTGATGAGGCGCCGGCGGACGTTGTTGCCGCGGTCCGCGAAGGCACGCTGGCGGCGGACGTACTCCGCCTTGCCCTCCGGCGTCTCGATGGCGACGACTCCGTATCCCCAGTCGCGCACGTCGTAGGGGCTCGCCTCCATGTCGAGGGTCCGGATGTCGCGGGCGAGGTCGAACGCGGTGAGAGTGACGTCCGACGGGACGATGGGCCCCAGCTTCATCGCCCACTTGTACAGGTCCATGCCGCCGTGCAGGCAGCCGGGCTGCTCCATCTCCCGCATCGTGCCCCTGGTCGGGGAGAGCTCGTTGAGCGGCCGGGCCTCCGGGGTGAAGAACCGGAACGCGTCGAAGTGGGAGCAGCGGACACGGTGCGATTCGACGACGGCGTCGGTCTGCGTGTGGGTGAGTCGCAGCGGCACCCGGTCGTGGCGGAGCTCCTCGGGGGACTGCTGGTAGACCATCGCCCATTCGTGGAGCCCGAAGCAGCCGAAGGTGCCCTCCCGCTCGAGCGTGCGCGCCAACAGATCGCGGATGAACTGCGCGCCGTCGCCGCGGGCCGCCCGCCATCGCTCGAGGTCGACGGCCACTGCCGACGCCGAGGCCGGGCCGGCTGGTGAGGTCGAGCCCGCGTCCGAGGCCGGGCCGGGATCGACCGTGCGATACCACTTCCGGCCGGAGAGCTCGGTGAGGAAGGCGGAGCCGGAGCCGTCGGGCTGGACCGTGACCCCTGCGCCGGGATGCCACGTCGACAGCTGCCCGGGGGTGAACGGGTAGTAGGTGTGGAGGAAGTCCTCGACCGGATGCTTCTCGCCTCGCGCGCGGCGGTCGAGGTGAGCGGCGGTGCGTTCGCGCACGGAGGCGGCGTGGTCTGCGGCCAGCTGCGCGGCGGCGGAGGCGGAGAGGACGCTCGAGGGCAGGACTGCGGGTGTGGACACGGCTCAAGTGTAGGGGCGGGCCGTGCGGGTCGTCCCGTTCACGTGTCCAGGGAGGCGCAGTAGCGGGATGCTGCGAACCGCTGCGCCCATACCGACAAGGGTCCTGCCCAGCGCATGGCACCGTGAGCGGGCGCGGAGACCGATACGACGGAGGCGCGGATCCGCCCGTGCACATCGGACGAGACCATGAACCGCTGGATCCCCGATTCGAGGTGCCCCGCAAGGGTCGCGTAGGTGAATCCGCGACACCACCCCTCGTCGAACACATCGATCACCCGGCACGCCACTGTGAGACCCGGGGTCACCGCCCGTCCGACGGTCAGCTGCACGACCGCACCGCTCTCCACGGGAATGCTCGACGCGGCGACGCCCAGTCCTGCACCCGCGTGCATGCCCCAGCACAGGAGCGCGTCGGCGGCGGCGTCGAAGTCGCGTCGGGTCAGCAGGCGCGAGGTGACCAGCCGCCGGTGGCCGGGTGGGACCGCCCCGTCGACGCTGCGAAGGTCGGTCGAGAGCGGGACCGCGGCCAGAGCCTCGGCGGCGGCGTGGGACAGGAGCTCCGGTCTCATAGGTCTGTCGCCCTCAGAGGAATCCGAGCGCCGCTGCGTCCTCGCGCTCGGCGGTGAGCTCTGCGACGGAGTCGTCGAGGAGGGAGCGACGGGCGTCGTCGAGGACCAGCCCCTCGACGATCTGATAGGCGCCGCTCGTGTCGACGGTGCAGGGGAAGGACGAGACGAGCCCCGCGGGGACTCCGTACTCCCCGGTCGAGCGCACCGCCATCGACACGCGTGCTCCGTTCGTGCCGAACGTCCAGTCCCGCAGGTGGTCGAGTGCGGCCGCCGCCGCAGACGCCGCCGACGAGGCGCCCCTGGCAGAGATGACCGCCGCACCGCGGCCCGCCACGGCCGGGATGAACTCATCGGTCACCCATGCACGCGCGCGCTCTGCACCGCCGCAGAGGTCGGCGAGCACCGCCGGCGCCGATCGTCCGTCGATGAGTGCATCGGTGAGGTCCGGCACCTGTGTGTTCGAGTGATTGCCCCAGATCGTCACGCGCTCGATCGTGTCGACCGGTGCTCCGGTCTTCTGCGCGACCATGCCGAGAGCCCTGTTGTGGTCGAGTCGGGTGAGGGCCGTGAAGCGCGACGGGTCGACCCGCCTTCCATCGGCGCGCTCCTGCACGGAGGCGTGATGGGCCGCGATGAGGGCATTCGTGTTCGCCGGATTCCCCACGACGACGACCCGCACGTCTGCCGTGGCGCTGCGGCCCAGAGCGGCGCCCTGCGCACGGAACACCTCGCCGTTCCTGCGCAGCAGGTCGGCGCGGTCCATCCCCTCCTTCCGGGGCGCGGCACCGATGAGGAGGGCCGCGTCGGCATCGGCGAAGGCCTCATCCGGATCGGTGGTCGCAGTGGCCTCGAGGAGAGTCGGGTATGCGCAGTCGGCGAGCTCCATGAGCACACCCTGCAAGCGCTCGACGGCCTGTGGGACCTCGAGCAGGCGCAGTCGGACAGGCTCCTGCCCGTAGACGGCTCCGGCGGCCAACCGGAAGAGCAGCGAGTAGGCGATGCTTCCTGCGGCTCCGGTGACGGCGATCGTGCGAGTCATGGCGGTCCTCCCGTTCGAGTGGCGATACCCCGCATCATCCGCCGCCGGCTCGGACTGCGTCCAATGAATGGTCTGCCCGATACCATCCATATATGGATGAGTGGACCCTGCGCTTCGCCCCGGAGCTCCGTGCGCTCGTGACCTTGGCGCGGGAGGACGGGCACATGACGGGTGCGGCGACCGCACTGGGCGTGCCGCAGTCGACGATGAGCCGTCGGATCAGGGCGTTCGAGGACGCTCTGGGCGTACCCCTCGTCGTGCGGCAGGGGCGGCGCGTCGCACTGACCCCGCGTGCCAGGGTGCTCACCGACCGACTCGAGGAGCCCCTGGCAGAGATCGACCGTGCACTCGTCGAGGCGGCGGCGGAGACGGACGCGGATCATGGCACTGTGCGCTTCGGATTCCCCCTCACCCTCGGAGAGGAACCGGTTCCGGGAGTCGTCGCGGGATTCAGACGAGCCTTCCCGGGTGTGGAGCTCCACCTCGTGCAGGAGCACGGGGCATCGCTGATCGAACGTCTCCTCACAGGATCGCTGGACCTCGCGCTCGTCATCCCGCCGCCCACCCAGCTGCCCCACACAGTGGTTGCGCAGCAGGAGATCGTCGCGGTGCTGCCGGACGGCCACCGACTGGCCGGGCGCAGCGAGATCAGTGTGGAGGATCTGGTGGGCGAGCCGCTCATCGTGAATCCGCCGCAGTTCCATCTGCGTGCTCTCACCGACGAGCTCTTCCGCAGCGTGGACGAGGCGTCGACCATCGGCGTCGAGGCGGCGGAGTTCGGGACGATGCGCAGGCTCGTCGCGCTCGATCTGGGCTGCGCACTCCTGCCGCGCAGGCCGCAGCCCGTGGACGGCACGTGTGAGGTGCCGATCAGCGGCGGACCGTCACGGGCCGTGGCGCTCGCGTGGCCCTCGGGTGCACTCAGCGTGCCCGCCCGCAGACTCCGCGACCACGTGCTCGCGGTGGCAGATCACGTGTGACACCGCGCGGCGGGGGCCATGGCGAGTACGAGGGAGATGCGGTTCCCCGCTGGTGTGCCTCCTTGCGGAGTGACGAGGCGAGAGTGCTGCGCCTCAGGCGCGCGTCGAGCGCTTCGACGTGTGCTTGGTGGGCGGTGCGGACCGGGGGTCCTCCGGCCAGGGGTGCTTCGGGTACCTGCCGCGGTTCTCCGCCCTGACGTGCGCGTAGGCGCCGTTCCAGAAGCTCGCGAGGTCAGCAGTGACGGCCAGCGGTCTGCGTGCGGGGGACAGGAGATGGACGAGGACGGGCACCCGGCCGTCGACGACGGCCGGGCCGTCCGACGCTCCGAACATCTCCTGGAGCTTCACAGCGAGGACGGGCGGCGATGTGTGTGGTCCGTCGTCCGCCGCATGCTCCTCCGGGCGCGGATAGGCGAGTCGCACGGACGAGCCGGACGGCACAGTGACCCTGTGCGGCACCATGCGGTCGAGGTCCACGGCCTCGGGCCAGGGGAGGAGTCCCTGGAGTGCTTCGCAGAGGCGGAGCCGCACAGTGCGCTTGGGCCCCGCGCCGGAACCCGCGCCCCCGGTGCCTCCGGAGGCGAGCATCCGTGCAGCGCGTCGGATCTCCAGCCCCAGCCAGTCGTCGAGAGTGCCGGCGAGCGCCTCTGAGCGGACGTCCGGCCAGGGTTCGCCGCGCACCTGCTGGAGCAGGCCCAGCCGACCGCGCAGCGCCTCGAACGATTCCGCCTCTCCCGCATCGGCCAGGCCAGCGAACGCGGCGCCGGGCGGGTCACCGACCGCCAGGCGTCCCAGAGCGCCTCGCACGGCGTCTGCGATACCGGCGCTCGCCGAATCCTCCGTCACGCCGACCGGCGTCGATGTCAGCGTGATCGCTCCGAGCGACTCGATCCTGCGGCCGCGCAGCCTGCCGTCACGCCAGTCGGCGGAGTCGTGGGTGCTGCGCAGACCCGACCCGGCCCACAGTGCGGTCGCCTCGTCGATGACCGCCCCCGCCCGGACGAGCGTGCGACCGCCCACCATTGCGGCGTCCGCGACGACGATCCATTCCTCACCGTGCAGTGCTGACCCGCGCTGCAGCTGCGCTCCGGTGCCCGAGGCCAGGAGATAGTCGGAGTCCGATCCCGCACGCAGCCGCGCGATCATGTCCGGTCGCGACAGTGCGAGCACGATGCCGAGGTCGCGAGCTGCGGGCGAACCCGCCAAGCGGGGCGCTGAGCTCATGTCCGCGTCTGCATGAGCGCGGGCGATGCGGCTGAGCCTCTGCACCTCGCGCCGCCACCCGGCGGGGGCGGCGTCGTGGGAGCCGCGCGCACGTCTGAGCAGTGCGGTGAGGTCGCCGTCGTCGGCTCGGACATCGAGCGAGAGGAGCGCGGCGCACTCAGCCGCCTGTCGTGGGCCGACCACAGGAGCCGCGAGGAGCAGCCCCCGGGCGGTCCTCGGATCTGCGGGGACGGCCGCGAGCGCTCGCCCGCGTGCTGTCGCACGCGCCGCAGGGGCCGGCGATTCGAGCGCGTCCAGTCCATGCAGCGTCCTGGTCGCGGCCCGGAGCGGCAGGTCCGGAAGCGGTGTGGGGAGTGGCAGGCCCGTGCCGCCGGGCGATCCCCACACGGCGAGATCGAGCACCGCACCTGTGAGATCAGCGGTGAGGATCTCCGGTGACGTGTGGGCCGGGAACGCGGCCCATTCGGCCTCCGAGCTGCAGCGCCAGACGGTCCCCGGCCCTTCGCGGGCCGCGCGACCCGCACGCTGGTCGCCGGATGCCTTCGACACGCGCACAGTGGTGAGGCCTCCGACCCCGCGGCCCGTGTCGAAATGCGGGACCCGCGCCAGGCAGGAATCGACGACGATCCGCACTCCGGGCACCGTGAGAGCCGATTCTGCGACGGACGTCGCGACGACGACCCGACGCCGACCGGATCCTGCAGGATCCTCTCTGCCTGCGAGGACGGTGCTCTGCTCCCGGCGCGGGGTGGACCCCGTGAGAGTGAGGACCTCGACTCCTGATCGCCGCGAACGCACCTGGTCCGCGATCCGGTCGACTTCGCGGTGTCCCGGGGCGAAGACGAGCACATCACCCGGCCCGGCCGCGAGCGCGTCATCCACGGTCCCAGCGACGTGGGTGAGGAAGTCCGGGCGCACCCCCCGCTCGTCCATCGCCCGCCGGGGCGGAGGTGACCACCGCACTGTGAGCGGGTGCGGCTGCGCCTCGACGCGCAGGATCGGCGCTGGGTGACCGGCCCCGAAGACGGCGGAGCCGGGGGCGGAGTCGGACTCCGCGAGCCGCCGCGCCCAGTCCTCGGCGTCGAGTGTGGCGGACATGACGATGAGAGACAGGTCATCCCGGAGGTCGACCAGTTCGCGCAGCATCGCGAATGTCAGGTCGGTCTCGAGGCTGCGCTCGTGCACCTCGTCCAGCACGACGGCGTCGACTCCGGGAAGGTCCGGGTCGTTCAGCAGCCGGCGCAGGATCACCCCGGTCGTCGCGAACTCGACCCGTGTGTCCTGGCCCGTGCGACGCTCACCGCGCACGGTGTAGCCGACAGCGCCGCCCACCTCCCGGCCCGACAGGTGCGCCAGCCGGTGCGCCGCGGCGCGGGCGGCGACCCGGCGGGGCTGGGAGACGAGGATGCGGGCGCAGGTGCCCGCGTCCTCGGCGGCGGTGTGCGTCGTGGCCAGGGCCATGGCGAGAGCGGGCGGGACGACGGTGGTCTTCCCCGACCCCGGCGGGGCCTCGACGACAGCGCGCAGTCCGCGGCGCTCTGCCGTGAGCCTTCCGATCTGATCCACCAGGACTCCGGCGGGCAGACCGGCGCCGATCCGGTCGAGGTCGAAGGCGGGGTGCACTGTCACGTGAGTCAGTGTGCCACCCGGCGCGGACACTGCGAACCGATGTGCCCCGTGAGCGGGCGTGAGTCCATGCCCGGACCTAGACTGTCCGCATGCGCATCGTTCGATTCGTCCACAAGGACGCACCCACGTACGGAGTCGTCGAAGGCGATCTGCCGGAGCTCGGCGACGACGGAAGCGTCGACACCTCCGGGCTGTCGATCGCGGTCCTCGACTCCGATCCCTTCTTCACCCCCGCCCAGTCGACGGGGGAGCGGCTCGCGTTTGACGACGTGAGGCTGCTCGCTCCGATCATCCCCCGCTCCAAGGTGGTGGGCGTCGGCCGGAACTTCGCGGACCACGCAGCGGAGATGGGCGATGAGGTGCCGGTGTCGCCCCTCACGTTCCTCAAGCCGAACACGGCAGTCGTGGGCCCCGGGGAACCCGTCCGCCTTCCGGCGGTGAGCGAGCACGTCTCCTATGAGGCGGAGCTCGGAGTCGTCATCGGCCGTGTCGCGAAGGGCGTGACCGCGGACAAGGCGTACGACCATGTGCTCGGATACGTCGCGGCCAACGACGTGACCCTGCGCGACCTCCAGCAGTCCGACGGGCAGTGGACGCGGGCGAAGGGCTTCGACACGTCCTGCCCGCTGGGTCCCTGGATCGAGACGGAGTACGACCCGGAGGCCGTGAGGCTGCGCAGCTGGATCGATGGGGACCTCCGCCAGGACGGGACGACGGAGGACTTCGTCTTCGACATCCCCGCCCTCATCGAGCACATCACCGAAACGATCACGCTGCTGCCCGGCGACGTGATCCTCACGGGGACGCCCGCCGGCGTCGGCAGGGTCGAAGCGGGCAGCCGCATGACCCTCGCCATCGACGGACTGGGAGTCCTCGAGAACCCGGTCATGGACGCCTGAGCACAGCGCTCGCTCCACCCGGACCGCGGCGTGCGCGCCCACTGGTCGGCCGCCGCACGCACGCCGCACACACGCCCCTCGCACAGATCTGAAAGGAACCCCGTCCTCGTGACCACCAAGGTTCGCTTCTGCCCCTCGCCCACCGGCACCCCGCACGTCGGCATGATCCGCACGGCCCTCTTCAACTGGGCGTACGCCCGCCACACCGGTGGGACGTTCGTCTTCCGCATCGAGGACACGGACGCCCAGCGCGATTCCGAGGAGAGCTTCCAGCAGGTGCTCGACGCGATGCGCTGGCTGGGCCTCGACTGGGATGAGGGGATCGACGTGGGCGGCCCGGACGGCCCCTATCGCCAGTCGGAGCGCGCCGACATCTACCAGGACGTCATCCAGAAGCTCGTCGCCGGCGGCCACGTCTACGAATCCTTCTCCACCAACGAAGAGGTCGAGGAGCGGCACCGCGCCGCCGGCCGCGATCCGAAGCTCGGCTACGACGGCTTCGACCGTGACCTCACGGATGAGCAGAAGGCGGCGTTCCGCGCCGACGGCCGCGAGCCGGTGCTGCGCGTGCGCATGCCGGATGAGGAGATCACGTTCACGGACCTGGTGCGCGGCGACATCACGTTCAAGGCGGGCTCGATCCCGGACTTCGTCGTGGTGCGCGCGAACGGCCAGCCGCTCTACACGCTCGTGAATCCCGTCGACGACGCCCTCATGGGCATCACGCACGTGCTGCGCGGTGAGGACATCCTGTCGTCGACGCCCCGCCAGATCGTGCTCTACGAAGCGCTCAAGGAGATCGGCGTCGCAGCGCAGACCCCGCAGTTCGGCCACCTGCCCTACGTCATGGGCGAGGGCAACAAGAAGCTGTCGAAGCGCGACCCGGAGTCCAATCTCTTCCACCACCGCGACCGCGGCTTCATCCGCGAGGGCCTCATCAACTACCTCGCACTGCTGGGGTGGTCGATCGGCCCCGACCGCGACGTCTTCTCCGTGGCGGAGTTCGTCAAGGCCTTCGATGTCGCGGACGTCAACCCGAACCCCGCCCGCTTCGACGTGAAGAAGGCGACGGCGATCAACGCCGACCACATCCGGCTGCTCGACGAGTCGGACTTCCGCGCTCGCCTGGTGCCGTACCTGCAGGCGGCGGGGGTCGTATCCGATCCCGTGACCCAGGAGCAGGCGCGGACCCTGGAGCAGGCGGCTCCGCTCGTGCAGACCCGCATGAACCTGCTGGGGGAGGCTCCGGATCTGGTCTCGTTCCTCTTCACCGCAGACGCGGACCTCGAGCTCACGGAGGACGGGCTCAAGACACTGAAGGAGTCCGCTCCCGAGGTCCTGACCGCCTCGCTGGAAGCCCTCGAGTCCGTGCCTGAGGGGGAATGGGCGACCGACCGCCTCGAGGAGGTTCTCAAGGAGGCTCTCGTCGAGCGCATGGAGATCAAGCCGCGGTTCGCCTACGGGCCGCTGCGCGTCGCGGTCTCCGGTCGTCGCGTGTCGCCTCCGCTCTTCGAGTCGATGGAGATCCTCGGGAAGGAATCGACGCTGGTGCGCCTGCGCGCCCTCCAGGGCCATCTGGCCTCGCAGTAGCCACCCTGCCGTCGCTGCGACAGGCATGACGACGGGCGCCCCACAGCTGCGTGACCATGATCACGTGCGTGGGGCGCTTCGTCGTTTTGCGTGAACCTGAGGGCCCGTGTAATGTTGTCTCTCGTTGCCGGGAATCCCCAGGGATTCTCCGAGCAGTGGGGTATGGTGTAATTGGCAGCACGAGTGTTTCTGGTACATTTAGTCTAGGTTCGAGTCCTGGTACCCCAGCGAATGGCTTGCGCCGTTCATGGAGTGATACGATCACTTCGTGCGCCCCCGTCGTCTAGTGGCCTAGGACGCTGCCCTCTCAAGGCGGAAACGGCAGTTCGAACCTGCTCGGGGGTACAGTTGAGAAGCCCGGTTCTTCATCACGAAGAACCGGGCTTCTCGCATTCACGGCATGTGGGCGGCTGCCCGAGTCAGAGGACGCCGCGATCGACGAGCGTCTGCGTGTTCGTCGCTGTGCGGACGCTCGCGACGATGAACTCGAGGACGATCCGGGAGCACATCACCATGAGCAGCGAGGGGATCCAGCCCAGGAGGATCGCCGCGAGGATCATGATGACCCCGCCGGCTCCCATGCCCGCGTCGATGCCGCTGTAGTACGACGCGTAGGACATGAGCGCCGACTGCGCGGTGGCGGCCAGGATCGCGCTGAGGATCGTGCCCAGCCAGCTGAGGATCGCGACGACGATGCAGATCACATAGATCACCGCGGCGAACCGCAGCGTGATGAACCGCTCGAACCTCAGGTCGAAGAGCGCGCCGAAGAAGCCACCGCGCGACGAGCGCGGTGCCCCTGGCTCGCCTGGGACCCCGGGTTGTGCGCCGAAAGGCTGCGCGCCGAATTGTTGTGCGCCTGCCGGCTGCGAGCCGAACTGCTGTGGAGGGGGAGGGGGCGCCGTCATCGCTGTTCCACCAGCTTTCCCGTGTTGATGGCTGTGCGGATCCCGGCTGATAAGAACTCGAGGCACACCCGCACCATCAGGATGCTGATGAGCGCAGGGATCCAGCCCAGGAGCAGGGCGGGCAGCAGGATGACCAGCCCGCTGGAGTCCTGCGACACGGCGATGAGGCCGACGAGGACCGACCCCAGCCAGATGAGTACGAAGTACGCGATCAGCAGGACGTAGATGATCGCGGAGAACTTGAGCGTGACGAAGTGCTCGAACTTCAGATCGAAGAGTGCCCGGAGGAATGTCGAGACGGGCCCGCGCGACGCATCGGGAGAGGTGTGCGCGGGAGCTCCGGAGTGTCCGGGGCCGGGAGGGCTGTGCGTACCGGGTCCGGTCGAGCCGTGCGGGGAGGTGTGGGGTGGCGCACCGGCGGGTCCGTGATGTCCGGCTGCCGCGGCCTGCGACGGCTGCGACCACTGGGGGTGCGAGGGCGAGGAAGGTGGCGGCTGAGCAGGTGTCGGCTGAGCAGGTGGGGGCTGGACCGGTCCTGAGCCGTACGGGCGGTGGCCCGTGGGTTCGGGAGGCGGAGGAGGGGGCGGCGCTGCAGACATTCCGGAGTCCTCTCATCGGCATGCGTCGGCGCCCGCTGTGAACGCCGTCACTCGCATCGTATCCACAGCGTGGAAACGCTGCGTGCCCTCGGCCCGGCCTGCCCCGCTCCTCGGCCCGGCCTGCCCCGTTAACCGGTCTGCCCCGCTCTGTCCTCTCGCGTCGCCGCTGCGCCGACGACGCGCTGTCGCAGCGGTGCCCGGCCGTTTCGTCGTCAGCCGCGGATGAGGGCGTCGGTCAGTACACGCGCGGCCTCGATGACGGACTCCGCGTGGAGTCGGCCCGGCTGCCGCGTGAGGCGATCGACCGGTCCGCTGATGGACACTGCGGCCACCACGCGGTTGCTGGGGCCGCGGACGGGAGCGGACACGGAGGCGACGCCTCGTTCGCGCTCTGCGATCGATTGGGCCCAGCCGCGACGGCGGACGCCCGACAGCATCGTGGCGGAGAAGCGTGCGCCGCGCAGCCCCGTATGCAGCCGGTCCGGCTCCTCCCACGCGAGGAGGACCTGAGCCGCTGAGCCCGCCCGCATGCTGAGCGTCGCACCCACCGGGACGGAGTCGCGCAGGCCCACGGGCCGTTCCGCGGCGGCCACGCACAGGCGCAGATCGCCCTGCCTCCGGAAGAGCTGCGCGGATTCGCCCGTCCGATCGCGCAGGTGCGCGAGCACGGGGCCCGCCGCGGCGAGGAGGCGATCCTCACCGGCGGCGGAGGACAGTTCGGCCAGTCGCGGGCCCAGGACGAAGCGGCCCTGGAGGTCGCGGTTGACGAACCGGTGGTACTCCAGCGCAACGGCCAGGCGGTGGGCCGTCGGACGCGCGAGTCCGGTGAGCGACACGAGTTCCGCAAGAGACGCGGGCCCTGCCTCGAGGGCGGAGAGGACGAGCGCGGCCTTGTCGATGACGCCGACCCCGCTGCTGCTGTTCGTGGATGTCATGTCTCACAATCTAGACGTCTTGCCATTCGAGATGCAAGTCCGAAATGCAGGACTGCAGCGCTATCCTTGGCGGACGAACAGCGCGCTTCGGCAGTCCTGCAGTGTGAGACTGCGGGCGCGCATCCTTCCCGCTGCGGCGAGTCGGGCCACCGCCCGCGCCCGCAGTGAGCAGGAATGGAGATCAAACAGAGGAGGCCTGAAAGTGGGCAGGACACTCGCGGAGAAGGTGTGGGCCGATCATGTCGTCCGCCAGGGCGAGGGCGGCGCGCCGGACCTCATCTACATCGACCTGCACCTCGTGCACGAGGTCACGAGTCCCCAGGCGTTCGAGGGCCTGCGGCTCGCGGGCCGTCCTGTCCGCCGGCCGGATCTCACCGTGGCGACGGAGGACCACAACACTCCGACGCAGGACATCGACAAGCCGATCGCCGACCCGACGTCACGCACGCAGATCGAGACGCTGCGGACGAATGCAGAGGAGTTCGGCATCCGTCTGCACTCCTTGGGCGATGCGGAGCAGGGCATCGTCCACGTCGTCGGCCCCCAGCTGGGTCTCACGCAGCCGGGGACCACGGTCGTCTGCGGCGATTCGCACACTTCGACGCACGGTGCCTTCGGCGCCCTGGCCTTCGGCATCGGCACGAGCGAGGTCGAGCACGTGCTCGCCACCCAGACGCTGAGCATCAAGCCGTTCAAGACGATGGCGATCACCGTCGAAGGAACGCTGCCGGAGGGCTCTGCCGCGAAGGACATCATCCTCGCCGTCATCGCGAAGATCGGCACCGGCGGGGGACAGGGCTACGTGCTCGAGTATCGCGGTGAGGCGATCCGCAGCCTCTCGATGGAAGCGCGGATGACCATCTGCAACATGTCCATCGAGGCGGGCGCCCGCGCCGGCATGATCGCTCCGGACCAGACCACGTTCGACTACCTCGAAGGACGCGATCACGCTCCGAGGGGAGAGGACTGGGACGCCGCGGTCGAGTACTGGAAGTCCCTGCGCACCGATGACGACGCCGCATTCGACGCCGAGGTCGTCCTCGAGGCCTCCGACCTCGAACCGTTCGTCACCTGGGGCACGAACCCCGGTCAGGGTCTGCCCCTGTCTGCCGACGTCCCGGACCCGGCGGACTTCGTCGACGAGACCGATCGTGAGGCGGCGGAGAACGCGCTGGCCTACATGGGGCTCACGCCGGGCACGCCGCTGCGCGACATCGGCATCGACACGGTCTTCCTGGGATCCTGCACGAACTCCCGCATCGAGGACCTGCGTGCTGCGGCGGACGTGCTGCGCGGACGCCGGGCAAAGGACGGCATCCGCTTCATGGTGGTGCCCGGTTCCGCCCGCGTGCGCCTCCAGGCTGAGGAGGAGGGCCTCGACCAGGTCTTCAAGGCAGCGGGCGGAGACTGGCGCTTCGCGGGCTGCTCGATGTGCCTCGGCATGAACCCCGATCAGCTGGCCGACGGCGAACGCTGCGCGTCGACGTCCAACCGCAACTTCGAGGGCCGTCAGGGCAAGGGGGGTCGCACGCACCTCGTGAGCCCGCTCGTCGCCGCGGCGACGGCGGTGCGCGGCACTCTGGCCGCGCCGGCAGACCTGCCCCCTGCCGATCCCGAGGCCGTGGCCGCGTCGCGTGAGGCGGAGGCCGCCGCCGCCGCAGAGGCGAAGGCGCGCCCCGCACAGATTCCGCTCAGCGTCACCCCGGGCGCCGCCCGTCCCACGGCATCCGCAGGCAAGGAGGCATGACCATGGAGAAGCTGTCAGTCCACACCGGCGTCGGTGTGCCGCTGCGCCGGTCCAACATCGACACGGACCAGATCATCCCGGCGGTCTACCTCAAGCGGGTGACCCGCACGGGCTTCGAGGACGCACTCTTCGCCCGCTGGAGGAACGAGCCCGAGTTCGTCCTCAACCACGAGGCGTACGCGAACGGCTCCGTCCTGGTGGCCGGTCCTGACTTCGGCACCGGATCCTCCCGCGAGCACGCAGTCTGGGCCCTGCACGACTACGGCTTCCGCGCAGTCCTCTCGAGTCGCTTCGGCGACATCTTCCGCGGCAACGCGGGCAAGGGTGGACTGCTGGCGGCGCAGGTCGAGCAGTCGGACATCGAGCTCATCTGGAAGGTGATCGAGAACCATCCGGGAACCGAGGTCACGGTCGACCTCGTCGCACGCACCGTGTCGGCGGACACCCTCACGGTGCCCTTCCATATCGACGACTACACCCGCTGGCGTCTGCTCGAGGGGCTGGACGACATCGGCCTCACCCTGCAGCACGCGGATGTGATCGAGGAGTTCGAGGGGGCGCGTCCCGAGCACAAGCCGAAGACGCTTCCCGTCCTCTGACCGCGGGACGCTGCGCGTCCCCGATCCTCTGACGCGGATCCGGTACCATGCACACGGTCGCCCTCAGGGCGGCCGTGTGCATACGGTATCCGTCCGTACGCCCGTTCCTGACTGCAGAGGAGCCTGAATGCTCAACGTCCACGGCGGGGTGCCGCTGAACGGGACCGTGCAGGTGCGTGGTGCGAAGAACCTCGTCCCGAAGGCCATGGTCGCGTCGCTGCTCGGGGACTCTCCCTCGACCCTGCGCGGTGTTCCGGCGATCAGCGACGTCGAGATCGTCACGGGCCTGCTCGGGCTTCACGGAGTGCGGGTGACGCAGGGACCGGACCAGGGCGAGCCCGACGGCGAGCTCGTGCTCGATCCTGCTGATGTCGAACAGGGATCGATCGTCGACATCGATGCGCACGCCGGCTCCTCGCGCATCCCCATCCTCTTCTGCGGCCCCCTGCTGCACCGGTTGGGCGAGGCCTTCATCCCCGACCTCGGGGGATGCCGGATCGGCGACCGGCCGATCGACTTCCACCTCGAGGTGCTGCGCAAGTTCGGTGCGATCGTGGACAAGACGCCCGGCGGGATCCGGCTCTCCGCGCCTCAGCGGCTGCGCGGCACCAAGGTGAAGCTGCCGTACCCCTCGGTGGGTGCGACGGAGCAGGTGCTGCTCACCGCAGTGCGTGCAGAAGGCGTGACGGAGCTGCGGAACGCGGCGATCGAACCGGAGATCATCGATCTCGTCATGGTCCTGCAGAAGATGGGCGCATCGATCACCGTGGACCCGGCCCGGGTCCTGCGGATCGAGGGCGTCGAGCGTCTCCAGGGATTCGTGCACAGGAGCCTGCCGGACCGGAACGAGGCGGCGTCGTGGGCCTCGGCGGCCCTTGCGACGGGTGGCGACATCACGGTCGCGGGAGCCCGCCAGCAGGACATGATCACCTTCCTCAACGTCTTCCGACAGATCGGTGGGGAGTTCGACGTGCTGGAGGACGGAATCCGCTTCCGGCATCCGGGAGGCGAACTCCAGTCGATCGTGCTCGAGACGGATGTCCACCCGGGCTTCATGACCGACTGGCAGCAGCCACTGGTCGTGGCCCTCACGCGCGCTTCGGGCATGTCGATCATCCACGAGACGGTGTACGAGAACAGGTTCGGGTTCACCGACGCACTGCGCACGATGGGCGCGAAGATCCAGGTGTATCGCGAGTGCCTCGGCGGCACGCCGTGCAGATTCGGACGCCGCAACTTCCTGCACTCCGCGATCGTGTCGGGCCCGTCGCCGCTCATCGCGGCAGACTTCACCGTTCCGGACCTGCGCGGCGGCTTCTCCCACATCGTCGCCGCGCTCGCGGCGGAGGGCACCTCGCACGTGTCGGGGATCGACGTCATCAATCGCGGCTATGAGCGCTTCCTCGACAAGCTCGATGGGCTGGGTGCCCGAACAGAGCTGGTGGCGTCGACGTGACGGACGAGGCGCCGGAGGGTTCGGTCCCCTCGTCCGAGGTCCGCTACCCGGAATTCGACGCGGCATCGCTCAAGCGGAACCTGTTCTGGGCGCGACCGACCGCGGAATCGATCCGCTTCACGCTGCGATTCGTCACGCGACTGTCCGTGACCGGCGGGGACAAGATCGGCCACGGACCGGTCATCCTCGCCCCGTTCCACGCGAGCGCCCTCGATCCGCTGGTCGTCGCGATGGCGGTCTGGCGGGAGGGGGTCCTGCCGCACTTCCTCGCCAAGTCCAGTCTCTTCGGAGGGTTCATGGGGCGGGCGCTCGTGAGGATGGGGCAGATCCCGGTTTTGCGCGCGTCGACGAAGGCAGGGGATTCCCTGGTCCACGCGAAGCGCGCGCTCGCGGCGGGTCAGACCGTCGTCATCTACCCGCAGGGCACGCTCACGAAGGACCCGCAGCTCTGGCCGCAGCAGGCGAAGACCGGTGTCTCCAGGCTCGCGATCGAGACCGGCGCGCCGGTGATCCCCATCGCCCACTGGGGGCTGGAGCGCGTCATGCCGGTGGGCGCGAAGAAGCTCACGCCGCGTCCATTCACCGCTGTGCGCGTGCACTTCGGCGATCCGCTCCTGCCGCCCGTCGGCGGCCCGGGGCACACGTCGTCCGCACTGGCCCGCGGATTCGCGGACCGGGTGACGGCGGGGATCGCGGAGGACGTCGCCGCGCTGCGCGGGGTCGCTCTGCCGCAGCGCTTCCAGGACACGATCGATTCCTGGGATGCGGACCACAGGGCGGATACAGGGGAGCACACCGGCACGGATCCCGGCTCAGCGGGCGATGAGGAGGCGCGATGAGGACTGCAGTGCTGGGAGCAGGCTCCTGGGGCACGACGTTCGCGAAGGTGATCGGCGACGCGGGCAATCCGGTCACGGTGTGGGCCCGACGCGAAGAGGTCGCACGCGAGATCACGGAGAAGGGGACGAACAGCGCCTATCTCGGTGACATCCCGCTGGGACACGGCGTCTCCGCGCAGACCGATGCCGCCGCAGCAGTCGCGGATTCCGACGTCGTCGTGCTCGCTGTGCCGGCGCAGTCGCTCCGGGACAACCTCGTGGCCGTGGCGGAGTCGCTTCCGCCGGATGCCGTCATCGTGAGTCTCATGAAGGGCATCGAGCGGGCGACGGGCAAGCGGATGAGCGAGGTGATCGCGGAGTCGACCGGCCATGATCCGTCCCGCATCGCGGTGGTGTCCGGTCCGAACCTCGCGAAGGAGATCGCCCAGGAGCAGCCCACTGCGACGGTCGTCGCCGCTCCGGACGTCCGGACTGCGGAGATCGTCGCGGAGCTCACCGCGAACTCCTACTTCCGTCCGTACACGAACACGGACGTGGTGGGCGTCGAGCTGGGCGGTGCGGTCAAGAACGTCATCGCACTGGCCGTGGGCATGTGCGATGGACAAGGACTGGGCGACAACTCGAAGGCCTCGATCATCACCCGCGGACTCGCGGAGACGACGCGCCTGGCACTGGCGATGGGCGCCGAGGCCCACACCCTGTCCGGCCTGGCAGGGCTGGGCGACCTGGTCGCGACCTGCGCCTCGCCGCTGTCGCGCAATCGCAGCTTCGGCGGTCTGCTGGGCACCGGTCTCAGTGTCGGCGAAGCGGCAGCGGAGACGAAGCAGGTCGCAGAGGGAGTGAAGTCTGCCAGCGCGGTCCTGGCGCTCGGGGAGGCGAACGGTGTCGAACTGCCGATCACCCAGGCCGTCAGTGCGGTCATCGACGGGCGTCTGCGGGTTGACGAACTGGGACCTCTCCTGTTGGCTCGAAAGCGCAAGCATGAAGGTCCGGGCCGCTGAGCGGTCCGGCGCGACGCACTCGAGAGGACCATTTGTGAACTCCCCATTCCACAAGCTCAACGATCTTCCCCGCTTCGACGTGACCAGCACGGATATCGCGGAGGGGCAGGGCCTCGCTGCACCGCAGACCTCTGGGAAGATGGGTGTCCCCGGGGGCGAGGACGTCTCGCCCCAGCTGTCGTGGTCCGGGTTCCCCGAGGGCACGAAGGCCTTCGCCGTCACGTGCTTCGATCCGGACGCCCCCACCGGGTCGGGCTTCTGGCACTGGACCGTGACGAACCTCCCCGCCGATGTGACCGACCTTCCCGCCGGTGCCGGCACTCCCGACAGCGGCCTGCTGCCGGAGGGCGCGGTCACCGTCCGCAACGACGCCGGCGCGCATGAGTTCGTGGGGGCGGCACCGCCCGCCGGCCACGGCCCGCACAGGTACTTCTTCATCGTCCACGCGCTCGATGCCCCACTGGAGGTCGACGCGGACGCGACGCCGGCATTCGTCGGCTTCAACCTGTTCTTCCACTCGATCGGCCGTGCGTGGATCGAGACCACCTACGAAGCGAAATGACACCATCGCATGAACCCTGCTGATCCCCGCCCCGTCGTCGCCGTCCTGTTCGGCGGACGCTCGTCCGAGCACGCCGTCAGCTGTGTCACCGCGGCCGGCATCCTCAACGCTCTGGACGACGAGCGCTACCGGGTGCTGCCGATCGGGATGACCCGGGACGGCGTCTGCCGGATCGTCGCGGAGGCCGCCGGCTTCCGCTTCGATCCGGAGGCGATGCCGGAGGTCGTCGACGACGGGACGGAGATCGTCTTCCCCCTCGATGTGCGGCGCAGCCCGCTGCGCGTCAGGGGTGCGGACGGCAGGACGGAGGACCTCGGCGTCGTCGACGTCTTCTTCCCCGTCCTCCACGGTCCGTTCGGTGAGGACGGCACCGTGCAGGGCGTCTTCGAGCTCATGGACGTCCCGTATGTGGGCAGCGGGGTCCTGAGCTCTGCTATCGGCATGGACAAGCGATTCATGAAGGCTGTGCTCCGCGACGCGGGAATCCCCACGAGCCCCTGGGAGTCCGTCACGGTGCGCCAGCTGCGGACGGATCGGGCTGCGGTCGTGGAACGGGTGCGTGCGCTGGGCGGCACGCTGTTCGTGAAGCCGGCCAACGCCGGGTCGTCGATGGGCGTGACGAAGGTGTCGGACTCGTCTGATGAGGCGGCGCTGGACGCCGCGCTCGCGGAGGCGCTCAGCCACGATTCCGCGGCGATCGTCGAACCGATGCTCGTCGGACGCGAGATCGAATGCGGCGTGATCGGCACGCGCTTCCACGAGGGCCCGCGCGCCTCCGTACCCGGAGAGATCGAGGTGACGGGCGCGGACTTCTACGACTTCGACACGAAGTACATGAACGCGGAGGCCGTGCGGATCAGCTGTCCGGCGGAGATCGACGCGACGGCTTCGGCATCGGTGCAGGACCTCGCGCGCCGGACGTTCGATGCATTCGACTGCTCCGGTCTCGCACGTGTCGACACCTTCGTCACGGAGTCCGGTGCCGTCTTCGTCAATGAGATCAACACGCTGCCCGGCTTCACTCCCACGTCGATGTTCCCGGTCCTCTGGGAGCACAGCGGCCTGCGCTACGACGAGCTCGTCGAGACCCTCGTCGACATCGCGCTGCGCGACCATCGCGCGGCCGGCTGACGCCTGCTCAGGCGGATTCCCGACCGGTTTCTCAGGTCCCCGCGGGGACCTCGCCGTCCACCTGCTCCGCATCCTCGACGGACACGCAGGCCGCGGTCTGCTCGATCCCACTCACTGCGGAGGACACCGACGCGAGTGCTGTGGCTCCGGAGACCTCCGAGGGGGTGACCAGCACCTCGACCGCGGGGGTGCGGCCGTAGGTGACGAACTGCCACGTGTCCTCCTCCGCGCGGACCTGCACCCAGTCGATGCCGTCGACGGAGACGCAGGGGTCCGTCGTGGGTGCGGGCGGGGCGACCCCGCAGCGCACGATCACGTTCGCGGGCTCCCCCCATGCGGTCGTGCCCTGGGAGGACGTGGTCCGCTGCGACAGCTCGTTGAGCTCGTCAGGCATGAGGAGCATCGGCAGGGCGCAGTCGGGGTTCGCCGCGTCCTCCGCCGGGTCGACGACGAGCATGCTCGTGCAGCCCGACAGGGACACGAGGGCCGTCGTCGCCGCGACCCCGGCGGCTGTCCTGAAGAGTGTGCGGCGGGACGGCGAGCGGAGGGGACGGAAACGCATGGTGCTCAGGATACTGGTCGCGAGAGAGCCCCGTTCCGTCGTGTCGCGGCACGGGACGGACGATCCCGCGTACGCACCGCGCGGATACACGCGTGCCAGTGGTCGATCCCGTGTCCGCGGCTGCAGGCATACTGGGGGAATGAGCACAGAGCCCACCTTCGCGGACCTCGGTGAGGACCGCATCGTCTCCCGGATCCTCGCGCGCATCCCCACCTCGGATCGGGTCCTCATCGGACCGGGTGACGACGCCGCGGTGTCGGAGGCGCCGGGGCGGCTCGTGAGCACCGCGGACATGCTCGTGGAGGGGGAGGACTTCCTGCACGGCTGGCTGGACCCGCGCAGGCTCGGGGTCAAGGCCGCGGCGCAGAATCTTGCGGACGTGTGCGCGATGGGTGCTCGGCCCAGCGGTCTGCTGCTGTCGCTGGCCGCTCCGGGGTGCACCGCCGCCGGATTCGTGGACGGACTGGTGGACGGGCTCGTCGAAGAAGCCGCACGGGCAGGTGCGTCGGTGCTGGGGGGCGATCTCTCCGAGGCTCCCCAGATCGTTCTCGCCGTGACCGCTCTGGGGAGCCTCCCCGCGGACGCGCAGCCCTTCACCCGCTCTGCGGCTCAAGACGGCTTCGACGTCCTGCTGGGCGGACAGACGGGCTGGGCCGCAGCAGGTCTCGACCTCCTCCTCGCATCCGGAGGAGCCCTCCCCGACAACGTCCCTGCACTCCATGCCCGTGCCATCGAAGCGCAGCGGGCACCCCGCCCGGACTACGACTCCGTGGATCAGCTCCGCGCCAGCCTGGACAGGCTCGGAGCGGCCGACGGGCGCGCCGTCGCCGGTCAGGGATCTGAGGGGACCCGCGCAGCCCTCATCGACCTCTCCGACGGACTGGCATCGGACGCAGGCAGGATGGCCCGGGCCTCGGGCGTGGTGATCGACCTCGACCCGACGGCACTCGATGCACTCGCCCAGGACCTCATCCCGATCGCAGCCCACGTCCTCGACCTGCGGGACCGCGCGTCGCACGTGGAGCACGACGATGCGGCAGCGATCGACGGGGACCGGTCCCTGGCGCTGGCACGTCAGTGGGTGCTGACGGGAGGAGAGGACCACGGCTTCCTCGCGGCGGTCCCCGCAGGTGCGGATCCGCTAGGGTGGACGACGATCGGACGAGTGCGATCGGTCGCCGGAACCGGCGACGATCCGGTCGGCTCACCGGGAGTGTGCGTGGACGGAGCCTCGCCGGCGGATTCGGGGTTCGTCCGTGCGGACCCGGACGGCGGCTTCCGACATTTCAGCGGTGTGGGGGAATGAGTGCGCAGGAGGAACGGGCCCGGGCGTGACCCGCGGGCGGACGTCCGCATCAATGGACGGCTCGCCGCCCGCTGGGCCAAGCGCACCGTCGACCGCCTGCGGCGTGAACGGGGCGGCATCAACGCGATCAACGTGTTCCCCGTTCCGGACGGGGACACGGGCACGAATCTCTATCACACCGTGCGCTCCGCCTACCGCGCGGTGGAATCGCTCGACGGTGCGGTGACGCTGCCGGATGTCATCGACGCGATGGCGACCGGCGCCCAGCGCGGTGCGCGCGGCAATTCGGGCCTCATCCTCTCTGTGGCGCTGCGAGGCGTCGCCGATGCACTGGTGGGTGTCGAAGTGCTGGACTCCGCGGCCTTCGCCGCAGCGCTCGAGCTCGCCGCCTCCCGTGCACGCGAAGCCATCGTGGCACCGGTGGACGGCACGATGGTGACGGTGCTCGATGCGATGGCGGACGAGGCACGGGAGCGAGCGGACGCCGGAGACGACATGGTCAGGCTCGTGAGCGCAGTGCGGGATCGCTCTCGGAGCGCTCTGCGCGAGACGACCGGACAGCTTCCCATCCTCCGCGAGAACAGCGTCGTCGACGCAGGGTCATCCGGCATCGTCGAGCTCTTCGACCTGCTCTATCTCACAGTCACCGGCAGCGACCCCACTGGCCGCGACAGCGCGGCTGCGGAGTCCGATGAGGAGGGCCGCGAAGGCTCCGCCGACCGCGGCCCTCTCGAGACGCTCCACCTGGGCGGTGGGGAGACCGGACTGGAACTCGTGGCGCACCTGGGCGAGACGAAGGACAGGACGCGTCCGCTCAAGCGCGCCCTGACCCGTGCAGGCGGGACGAGCATCGTCGTGAACTGGCCGATGGTGCACGTCCACACGGCGGCCGGCGGCGGCATCGATGACGCGCGGCGGCTCCTCGACACCCTGGCGACCCATCGCGTCGTGGATCTGCGCATCGAGGACCTGTCCGTGCGCCGTCCTGACGGGGATCCGGTGGGACTCATCGCACTCGCAGACGGGCCGGGCCTCCTGCTGTCGCTCGCCCTGACGGAAGCCGTCGCCGTCCACTCCGAGCGCCCCGATCTGCGCGAGGCCGTCGACAGCCTCGTCGCGCTGGCGGAGGGCCCTGTGTTCATCCTCCCGGACTCCGCCGCCGCCGCGGACGCCGTCGCGGGCCTCCACGGCGCGAAAACGCTGCGGACCCGCGATGTCGCGTCAGTCGTGGCGGCTGCAGCGGTGTTCGACCCCTGGGCAGAGGGGGACGACCTCCACGCGGACATGGCGGAGGCCGCCGCGGGCACGCGCGTGGGTGCGGTCGTGACCGCGGGGGAGGACCACGGTGAGGGACCGCTCATGTACGCAGCCGGCGACGCGCTGACAGTGATCGACGGTCGTGTCCGGGCAGTGGGAGGTGACCCGGAGGGTGCAGCACGTGACCTCGTCGATCGACTGCTGGGAGCCGGCGGGGACCTCGTCACCCTGCTCACCGGTGCGGGTGCTCCCGAAGCCGCGATCGGTCGACTGCGCACCCACATCGACACCCAGCACGCCGACGCGGACGTGGTGGTAGTCGACGGGGGGCAGAACGGCTCCTGGGTGGTGGTGGGCGTTGAGTGACGACGACACCGGTGACGACGTCGTGGTCCCGGAGCCGGACTGGTTCCGCAGGGACGAGGACTTCCGCACGATCCTCCCGCGGCCGGCCGACCGGACCAAGCTCGCGAAGGGCGGGATCACCGATGTCGACTCACTGCTGCGCCACTTCCCGCGGCGCTGGGTCGATCCGGGCGAGTTCACCGACATCCGCGCACTCGGGATGCTCGAGGAGGGCACGGACGTCGTCCTCCACGTGACGGTCGTGGAGGTCGCGTCGCGGCGGATGCAGAGCAGGCGCGGCACGATCTCCACCGTGTCCGTCACCGACAGCGCCGGCGGCTTCGTCGACGTGGTCTTCTTCAACCAGCCGTGGATCGGGAAGATCCTGACGGCGGAGACGCGGATCCTCGTGAGCGCCCGCATCAAGCACTACCGGGGTCGTGTGCAGCTCTCATCGCCCACCCTGCTCACGGGCGACGGGAGGATCGCGGAGGACGAGCGCACCGGGGACATCGCGACGCTCTCACCCTCGCGACCGGTACCCGTCTATCCCACCGTCGGCGGCGTGACGAGCACGCGGATGCACACTCTCATCACGACGGCTCTCGACACCGTCTCCGACGAGTGGTTCGTCGACACGATCCCCGCTCCTCTGCGCGACGAGCGCGGGCTCGTCGACCTGCGGACGGGCTATGACGCGATGCATCGGCCGACCACCATGGCAGATGTGCACAGCGCCTCACCACGATGGGCCTATGAAGAGGCGCTCGCGCTCCAGACAGTGCTCCTGCAGCGTCGCAGGGAGCACGAAGCACTCAGCGCGTCGGCGCTCGAGGGGAAGGACCACGGTGTGCTCGCCGCATTCGACGCGGCGCTGCCGTTCGAGCTGACGCTGTCGCAGGAGCATGCGGGCATAGACATCGGCGGGGAACTCACGGGGAACGTGCCGATGAACCGGCTGCTGCAGGGCGATGTGGGCTCGGGCAAGACCCTCGTCGCGGTGCGGGGGATGCTCCAGGCCATCGATTCCGGCGCGCAGGCCGCACTGCTCGCGCCGACGGAGGTCCTCGCCGCCCAGCACTACCGCTCGATCACCGCGGCACTGGGCGAGTTCGCCGCCGAATCCGCGCTGCTGCGCCCGGAGAACGGCGTCGTCGTCGCGCTGCTCACGGGATCGCTGTCGACGGCCGAGCGCAGACGGATCCTCATCGATCTGGCGATCGGCGACATCGACCTGATCGTCGGCACCCACGCGCTGCTGTCGAAGACGACGATCTTCGCTCACCTGGGGATGGTCGTCGTCGACGAGCAGCACCGCTTCGGGGTGGAGCAGCGCGAGGCCCTGCGGCAGAAGGCCGGGGGGAAGACTCCCCACACTCTGGTCATGACGGCCACACCGATCCCGCGCACGGCGGCGATGACCGTGTTCGGCGACCTCGACGTGTCGACGCTCGACCACATGCCGTCCGGACGCCGGGAGATCACCACGCACCTCGTGCCCCTGGGGCAGCATCCTCACTGGGAGGACCGCGTCATCGAAGTGATCGGGGAGCACGCCGCACGGTGTCAGCAGGCCTTCGTCGTGCTGCCTCGCATCGAGGCGAGCTCGCCGGACGAGGCGACCGGAGCTCCCCAGCCGGGCGTCGAGGACTACGCGGAGCACCTGCGCGGGTCACCGGCCCTGGCGGACGTCCGGATCGAGGTCCTCCACGGGCAGATGCCCGCGCAGGACAAGGACGACCGGATGCGCGCGTTCGCGGAGGGGGACATCGATGTCCTCGTGTCGACGACTGTCATCGAGGTGGGGATCGACGTCCCGAACGCCCGCGTCATGGTGATCGTCGACGCAGACCGGTTCGGCGTCGCTCAGCTCCACCAGCTGCGAGGTCGCGTCGGACGGGCCGGCGACTCCTCACTCTGCTTCCTCCTGTCGCACACGTCCGAGGAGTCGGAGGCGTACGGCCGGCTGCAGAAGGTGGCCTCGACGCTCGACGGCTTCGAGCTCGCCGAATACGACATCCGCACCCGTCGCGAGGGCGATGTCCTGGGTCGTGCCCAGTGGGGCGGCAGGTCGAGCCTCCGCCACCTGTCGGTGCTGCGAGACGAGACGATCATCAAGGATGCGCGGGAGGATGCGGCATGGCTGCTGGACGCAGACCCCGCACTGGACGGGAATCGAGCACTGGCCCGGCTGATCGCCCGGATCTTCTCCACCGCGGACGAAGACCTCATCGAGGCGAGCTGATGGACGCTGCACTCGACCAGGGGGTGACCGCGTGAGGATCATCGCAGGCCGCCATCGCGGGCGTCCCCTCCACGCGCCCAAAGGACGTGACACCCGCCCCACTCCGGACCGGGTGCGGGAATCTCTGTTCGCCTCGCTGGAGGGCATGGGCGTCCTCGAGGGGGCCCGGGTCCTGGACCTCTTCGCGGGTTCGGGATCGCTGGGGCTCGAAGCACTGAGCCGGGGAGCGCACGACGTGGTGTTCGTGGACCAGGCATCCGGATCGGTGGGCGCGCTGGCGCGCAGCATCGCGGAACTGGGGGAGGGGAGCAGTACGAAGGTCCTGTCCCAGCGCGCGCAGACCGCCGTGGACCGGCTGCTCGAGGAGGACCAGCGATTCGACGTGGTCTTCGCGGATCCTCCGTACCCCATGGCGGAGCTCGAACTGGGTCGACTGCTCGTCTCCATCGGGGAGCTGCTGAGCGACCTGAGTGCGCTGGCGATCGTCGAACGGTCGGTCCGTTCGCCGCAGCCCACCCTGCCGGACCGACTCGAGCTCTACCGCGACCGCACGTATGGGGAGACGCGGATGTGGCTGCTTCAGCTGGTGGGCGAGGACGAGGCTGAGGGCTGCTCAGTCGAGCACGGCTGAGAGGAACCTCCGGGTGCGCTCCTCACGGGGATTCGTGAAGATGTCCTCCGGATGTCCCTCCTCGAGGATCACGCCGCCGTCGAACATCATGACCCGCTGCGAGACGTCGCGGGCGAACTGCATCTCGTGGGTGACGATCAGCATCGTGATGTCCGTCTCCTCCGCGATGTCGCGCAGCACCTGCAGCACATCGTCGACGAGCTCCGGATCCAGCGCACTCGTGACCTCGTCCAGCAGGAGGATGTCCGGGTCCATCGCGAGCGCACGGGCGATCGCCACGCGCTGCTGCTGACCACCTGACAGCCGGGAGGGATGCTCGTTCTCCTTGTCGGACAGGCCCACCTTCTGCAGCAGGCCGCGGGCCTTCTCCACGGCTTCCGCCTTCTTCATCCCCAGCACGTGCACCGGAGCCTCGACGAGGTTCTCGATCACGGTCATGTTCGGGAACAGGTTGAAGTGCTGGAAGACCATGCCGATCCGCTTGGTGTTCGCACGCACCTGCTTGCCGGGCAGAGCGACCCGCTTGCCCCCGCGCTCCATGTGGGTGAGTGGTTCCCCGTGGACGTCGATGTAGCCGCCCGTCAGTGATTCCAGCGTCATGATGAGGCGCAGGATCGTCGTCTTCCCCGACCCGCTGGGGCCGATGAGGGTGACGCGTTCACCGGGGCTGACCGTGAAGTTCAGACCCTTGAGGACCGTGTGGTCGCCGAACCGCTTCTCCACGTCCCGGAATTCTATGGCGGGCGTACCGCCTGATTCAGTAGGTGGCAAGAGACTTCTCCATTCGTCGGATCAGGAGCGAGGTGGGGTAGCTCGCGGCGAGGAAGATGAGGCCGGCCAGGGTGAAAGCCTCCGTGTAGGCGAAGGTGCGGCCACCGATCTGCTCCGCAGTGCGCACCAGCTCCGTCACGTAGATCGCCATGAGGAACGGTGTGTCCTTGAACATCGCCACCGCGTAGTTGCCCAGTGAGGGGACGGTGGCACGCAGCGCCTGCGGCAGCACGATCGACCGGAAGGACCGGACGGGCGGCAGCGACAGTGCGCTGATCGCCTCCCACTGCCCCTGGGGCACGGCGTCGATCCCGGCGCGATAGCTCTCCGACATGTAGGTCGAGTAGTGGATGCCGATCACGACGATGCCGACGGTGAGCGCAGGGACCTGGATCAGCGCTTCGTTCATCGAGAACAGGGTGTAGATGAAGACGAGCTGCACGATCAGCGGTGTGTTGCGGATGAACGCCACGAGGAGCTTCGGCAGCCAGTTCACCCAGGCGGGGAGCGACCGCAGCAGCACCGCGATGAGCAGACCCAGGAAGATCGCGATCACCGTTCCGCCGATCGTGGCCACGAGAGTCGTGCCGAAGCCCTGCAGCAGGAGGGGGAGCGCGTCCAGCGCGCTCTGCCAGTTCCACCAGCTCATGCCGTCACCGCCTTCGCACCGGTGCGCCCGGTGAGCCGGGCGAACAGGCCCTGCTTCCCGTCGCCGCGGCCCAGTCTCCTCTTGGCGCTGCGCTCGAGCGCGTCCATGCCCACCTGGATGAGCCAGGCCAGCACGAAGTAGACGAGGAGCCCCACGGTGTAGGAGAACATCGTGTCACCCGTCGCCTGGCGGAGGACGCCGATGCGTTCGTTGAGGTCCTGCAGCGTGATGAACGAGGCGACGGCGGTGCCCTTGAGGAGCTGGATCTGCAGCGTCGCGAGCGACGGGATCATGAGCGCCCATCCCTGCGGGAAGATCACGCGGAGCATCCGGCGGGCAGGCGACAGGCTCAGCGCCATCGATGCCTCCCACTGACCCTTCGGGACATGGGCGATCGAGGAGCGGACGACCTCGGCCGAATACGCGCCGTAGTTCAGCGCGAGCGCGAGGATCCCGCACGTCAGCGGGCCCAGATCGACGTCCAGGACGAGCGGCAGCACGTAGAAGAACCAGAAGAGCTGTACGAGCAGCGAGGTTCCGCGGAAGAACTCGACGATGACGCGGCAGGGGACGGAGATCCATCCCGTGGGCGCCAACATGCCGAGGCCCAGTACGACCGCGATGAGGACGGTGCCGATCGCCCCGCCCACCGTGAGCTGGAGCGTGATGAGGATCCCGTCCCACAGCTGGGGCAGGAAGTCTATGAGAAGTGTGAATCTGTCACCCATGGAAATCCGTTCTCAATCACGCACACACCCGGTCGACCGGGACTCCGCAGGGCGGGGCATCCGGTCGACCGGGCGTGTGCGCGGAAGGAGTGCGGTGGTGGAACCGATCACTCGTCACCGGTGGGGAGGTCGCCCTCGCACAGCATCTCGGTCGTCAGGGAGCCGTCGGGACGCTCTTCCGCGGTGAAGCCGAAGTCGCCGACGATGTCCAGGTAGCGCTCCTCATCGCCGATGATCGCGTCGAGCTTCTCGTTGTAGGCCTCTTGCAGCTCCGCGTCGTCCGTGCGGAAGACGGTGCCGCCTGCTCCCACCTGCGGGACGCCGTCGAGCTCCTGGACGAAGGACTCGGTCACCTCGACGCTGGAGTCGGGGTTGTTGTCCGCCATCCAGTTCAGCGAGATGCCGGTGAGCGCGAAGGCGTCGGCGCGGCCGGTGCTCACGGCGTCCATGCCGTCCTGCGGTGTGGAGACCTCGCTGTGGTTGCTGAGGCCCAGGGTGCTCGCGTAGTCCGATTCGATCGCACCGGTCATGGTGACGACGTTGAGGTCCGTATCGACCAGGTCGTCCATGGTGGCGAGGTCCTCCGGGTTGCCCTCCGGAGTCATGAGCGCCGTCGTGTACATGAACTCGGGGTTCGAGAACGCGGCCTGCTCGCAGCGGTCCGGCAGGATCGACATGCCGGCGGAGACGACATCGAACCGGTCTGCCGTGAGCCCCGGGATGAGTGCGCCGAAGTCAGCGTTGACGCCTTCGACCTCGTCGATGCCCAGTTCGGAGAAGATCTCCCGGTGCAGTGCGACGGTGGCACCGGTGAGCTCGCCGCCCTCCTCGAAGCTGTAGGGGGCCTCTCCGGCGAACCCGACAGTGATGGTGCCGGCATCGATCGCGTCCTGCAGAGTGCTGGCCTCCTCACCGCCATCGCCGCCGCTGTCGCCACCGCAGCCTGCGGTGAGGGCCAGTGCTGTGACCGCGACTGCCGATCCAGCGATGCGTGCGATGCGTGTGGTTCTCATACCTGGTTCCTCCGTATCTCGTCGTCCCAAGGGGACAGTTCGCTATGACCGACTTCACATCACGCTAGGTGAATCCCCGCGACATTCCGCAGGGGGGCCCTGATGGTTACAGGTTCGTGACATTGAGAGGACCTCCAGGAGAGCACGAGCGTGCCCGGCGAAGTGCGGTGCGGAGCGACTGCACGGAGGGGTGTTCGCCGCGGGGGAGGTCACCGATACGATCGGTCCCATGAAGATCGTCTGCCCGGGCTCATACGACCCTGTGACGAGCGGCCACATCGATGTCTTCGCCCGTGGACTCCGGTTCGCGGACCAGGTCGTCGCCGCCGTCGTCCACAACCCCAACAAGTCCGGGGCCTTCCCGGTCCAGCAGCGCGTCGAGCTGATCCGCGCGGGTCTCGAAGAGGATCCGCGCACGGCGCAGGCGTTCGCGGACGGCCGACTGATCATCGATGATGTTGCCGGTGGCCTGCTGGTCGACTACTGCACCCGGATCGGTGCCGCTGCGGTCCTCAAGGGCCTGCGATCCGCCACGGACTTCGCCTACGAGCTGCCGATGGCGCACATGAACCGTCACCTCACGGAGCTGGAGACCGTCTTCATCCCGGGAGACCCGCAGTTCGAGCACGTGTCCTCCTCCCTCATCCGCGAGGTCCACGCCCTCGGCGGGGATGTCGAGGGCCTCGTCCCGACTGCCGTGCTCGCCGCCCTCGATGACCTGCGGGCGGCGCGCTCGCAGCGCTGACGTGTGCGCTGGTCCGGCTGACGTGTGCGCTGGTCTGAGCGCCGGCGTGAGCGCTGGTCTCGGGACCGTGGCGAGGCACCGCGGACGTGCGGGGCTGCGGTTTGTGCGGGGTCTGCAGAAGGTCTAAGATGGGTCCTTGCGTGTCATCTCAGGGTGCGCTGTGTTCGAACGAGACCGGGTGGAGGTGGACAGTGGAACGATCGTCGGAGTTCGTCATCGACGTGAGGAAGCTGGGCCTCGCCGGCTCCCCGGGTTCGTGGGAGTCCATCGCGACGACAGTCAGAGCACCTGAGGACCTGCGGGTCGAGCTGATCGGTGTGCCGCAAGGCGATCCGGTCGAACTCGACCTCCGACTCGAGAGCGTCGTCGAAGGGATCTTCGTCTCCGGCACCGTGCGCGCCACGGCCAAGGGGCAGGACGCCCGGACACTCGACGACTTGGAGATGCCCCTCGATGCCGCCATCGAGGAGCTCTTCGTCTACGAAGCGGATCCGCAGGACGAGGAATCGCGGCCGGTGCAAGCCGGTCTGCTGGACCTCGAGCCCGCCGTCCGAGACGCTGTGGTGATGTCTCTGCCGTTCCGTCCGCTCAAGGATGGGGACGACGGAGAGTTCCACTACACGCTGGGTGAGGACATCACCGAGGACGAACCCGAGGAGGATCCTCGGTGGGCGGCACTCAAGAGTGTTCTGAACGAAGAGAAGGAGAGCTGATCATGGCTGTTCCAAAGCGCAAGCTGTCGCGCAGCAACACGCGCCACCGTCGCTCGGCATGGAAGGCCAAGGCTCCGGCGCTGGTCAAGACCGTCGAGAACGGCCGCGTCGTGTACTCGCGCCCCCACCAGGCCAAGGTGGTCGAGGATTCGGCCGGTACGCCGCTGTTCCTCGAGTACAAGGGTCGCAAGGTCGCTGACGTCTGATTCAGCATGACTGACGAGAGACTCACGGGTCTCACCGAGCGTCTCGGGGTCGACATCGACCCCGAGACGCTTCGTCTTGCCCTCACGCACCGCTCGTTCGCGTTCGAGCAGGGCGGTATCCCCACGAATGAACGACTCGAGTTCCTGGGGGACTCCGTGCTGCAGCTCGTCGCCACCGAGTCGCTGTACCTGGACAACCCGGACCTGCCCGAGGGCCGACTCGCGAAGATGCGTGCAGCGGTCGTCAACACCCGTGCGCTGGCGTCCATCGCCCGCCGCTACGACGTGGGCTCGGTGCTGCTGCTGGGCAAGGGTGAGGATGCGACCGGTGGGCGCGACAAGGACTCGATCCTCGCTGACACCGTCGAGGCGCTCATCGGCGCCTGCTATGTCAGCTGCGGTCCGCAGCCCGCCTTCGCGCTGGTGCACCGCCTGATCGACTCCATGCTCACCGATGCTGTCACCCTGGGCGCCGGCATGGATTACAAGACGACCCTCCAGGAGGCTTCGGCCGACCTGTCCCTGGGCGCCGTCCACTACGAGGTGACAGGAGAGGGCCCCGCACACGCCCGCGTCTTCACAGCTGTCGCCAGCACCGGCGATACCGTGTGGGGAACCGGTGACGGCTCCTCGAAGAAGGCCGCGGAGGCCGTTGCCGCGGAAGCCGCGATGCATGCGATCTCTGCGGCCCACCCCCGCTACTCCCGACGTGCCTGAGCTCCCCGAGGTCGAATCCGTCCGCCGCGGACTGCGGCACTGGATCACCGGGGCGCGCGTGACGGAGGCCCGCGTGCTGGATCCGCGGATCCTCGGCACCACCTCACAGCGCCGCATCCCTCCCGAGGCGGTCGATGCGTTCGCCGAGGCGGTCGCCGGCATCTCGCTGCGCGCACCGCAGCGCCGGGGCAAGTTCCTCTGGGTGCCGTTCGACCGACCCTGCGGTTCCGGCGCACAGCCGCAGCCCCCGTCATCGGCGCTGGCCCTCCATCTGGGCATGAGCGGACAGCTGCGGGTCCACACAGCCCATGAGGAGCTCCACCGCCATACCCGCGCCGTGCTCACCCTGGAGCCGGGCCATGCCTCCGCACCCGCGTCCGGATCCCCCTCCGGCCCTCCCGCGGCCCGCGGCGAGGGGCGGCTCGAGCTGCGATTCCTCGACCAGCGGATCTTCGGCCACATCGGGGTCGACGACCTCGTGCCGGACGGACCGGACTCCCTGCCCCGCCACAGCTCCCACATCGCGCGCGACCCCCTCGACCCCCATTGGGACGCCGAGGCGACGGCACGCGTCGTGCAGCGATCCCGCGCCGCCCTCAAATCCGTGCTGATGGACCAGACCGTGGTGAGCGGGGTCGGCAACATCTACGCGGACGAAGCACTCCACCGTGCGGGAGTGCATCCGCAGGCGGTGCCGTCGCGCCTGCGGATCTCCCGCATCCGCCGCGTCCTCGACGAGTCCCGCATCGTGATGCTCGAGGCGCTGGCGCAGGGCGGGACCAGCTTCGACGCGCTCTACGTCCACGTGAATGGCGACTCCGGCTACTTCGAGAGATCGCTGCGCGTGTACGGACGTGCGGGACGCCCCTGCGGAGTCTGCGGCGAGCATGTGCGGCGCATCGTGGTGGGGGCGCGCGGAACGCACTTCTGCCCGCAGTGCCAGCGGGCCCAGCGCCTGCCTCGCTAGACTCGAGCCACCATGCATCTGAAGACCCTCACCCTGCGCGGATTCAAATCGTTCGCGTCGTCCACGAAGCTCGAGTTCGAGCCCGGGATCACCTGTGTGGTGGGCCCGAACGGTTCGGGCAAGTCGAACGTCGTCGATGCGCTCGCGTGGGTGATGGGCGAGCAGGGCGCGAAGAACCTGCGCGGCGGCAAGATGGAGGACGTCATCTTCGCCGGCACCGTGAAGAAGCAGGCGCTGGGGCGCGCGGAGGTCGCACTCACGATCGACAACACGGACGGCGCGCTGCCGATCGACTACACCGAGGTCACGATCTCCCGGACCCTCTTCCGGTCCGGCGGGAGCGAGTACAGGGTGAACGGCGAGCCCGCGCGGCTGCTGGACATCCAGGAGCTGCTGAGCGATTCCGGGCTGGGCAAGGAGATGCACGTCATCGTCGGCCAGGGGCGGCTCGACGCGATCCTCCACGCAGACCCGTTCGAGCGCCGCGGCTTCATCGAAGAGGCCGCGGGAGTGCTCAAGCACCGCAAGCGGAAGGAGAAGGCGCTCCGGAAGCTCTCGGGGCTGCAGACCAACCTCGATCGCCTCTCCGATCTCCGCTCCGAGCTCGCACGTCAGCTGGGTCCGCTGGGCCGGCAGGCGAAGGCCGCTCAGCGGGCTCAGATCGTGCAGGCCGTGCTGCGTGACGCGACGGCGCGACTCCTCGCGGATGACCTGGTGCAGACCCAGGCGAGGATCGTCGCGACGACGCCGGACCACGATCCCGCGGCACGGCGACGCGCTCTGGAGGAGAGCGTCCGCCTGCTCGACGAGGAGATCGGGGAGGCGGAGGCCGCTCGTCGCTCGTTCGACGCCCAGACGGATGCGGTGCACGAACGGCGCACGACGATCGCGGCGCAGCACACCAGGGCGGCGGCCCTCGCCCAGCGCGCGGGCGATCGCGTCAGCATGCTGCGGTCCGCCGCAGAGCAGCAGCGGTCTGCGGGAGAATCGCCCGACTCCCTGCGCGACCGTGCGGAGCGCTTCGAGGCGGAGCACGGCGAGGCGGAGTCGGACGCCGAGCAGCGTCGCTCGAATCTCACCGACCTCACCGCGGAGAAGGAGGACGTCGACGCGCGACTGGCAGCGGCTGAGCGCGAACTCGCAGCCGAACGCGCTCGGATCGCCGCGCGCATGAAGCACCGGGCCGAACTCGCCTCCGCTGTCGCGGTCGCGCAGCGCACGCTTGCGCACGCAGAGTCTGCGATCAGCTCGCTGGAAGCGGAGTCGTCCGGATCGGACGAGCAGATCGAGCGAGCCGAGGCCGCTGTCGCCGCCGCACGGGATCGGCTCGCGGCGACGGAAGCGGGCGAATCCTCGCTGGACGAGGACCACACCGCCGCAGCCGAGGCGGTGGCCCGACTCGAGGAGGAGCGGACGGCGCTCCTCGAGGACCGGTCCGCCTCCGCGGCTGAACTTGTCGGCCTGCGCGCGCAGGCCGACGGGCAGCGCGCCAGCAGTCGTCTCACCGCCGGACTGACCGACCTCGTGGACGCGGGACTGCCGGGACTCCGAGGCGCAGTCGCGCAGCACCTGAAGATCGTCCCCGGCTGCGAGGTGGCGATCACCGCGGCGATCGGCACGCTCTCCAGCGCCGTGCTCACGGAGGACCGCGGATCGGCGCTGGCCCTGCTCGACCACGTCGGGGACGACGGCCTCGTCGACGTCCTCCATCCTCGGGCCGGCGCACCGCAGTCCACAGCCGCCCATCCCCACTCTGCGCCTGCCCATCCTGCACCCGCTCAGCCTGAGTCCGCTCAGCCCGCGTGTGCCCAGTCTGCGCCGGCCCACCCTGCACCTGCCCCGTCCTCGGCCCCCGCACCCTCCGCCGCTGCGGCGCCGGCGACCGACGCGACGCTGCCCGCGGAGGCGGTCGCAACGGCCTCCGCACCGGATCTCGCAGAGGCCCTCGCCGTGCTCCTCACCGATGTCACGCTCGCCGGTTCCCGCCATGCGGCGCTCGCACGGCTCGAAGCGCATCCCCAGGAGACCGTCATCGCGCTCGACGGCACCGTGTACGCCGACGGCCGTGCTGCGCGCGCAGGGTCCCCGGAGGCAGGTCAGATCGCCGCCCGCGCCGCCCTCGAGCAGACCCTCGCCGCGATGGAGGAGGCCGAGCAGCGCATCGGCGACCTGGACGCGCGGATCGCCGCATACGACGAACCGCTCGCGACGGCTCGCGGGCACGAGAAGACCGCGATGGCCGCGCTCCATGAGTCCGATGCCGCGATCATGGCCGCCGGCGAGGAGCTCGCCCGCGCGACCGGTGAGCTCGAACGGCTCGGGACCCGGGCCTCGGCGACGGCGGACTCGCTCACCCGGGCGACGGAGCGCAGGGAGGCCGCGGTCGCGGAACTCGCAGGCGCCCGCAGAGCGGTCGCGGACGCCGAGGCCGACGGCGATGATCAGGACGAGCCGGACACATCCGTGCGGGACGAGCTGGCGGACACGCGTGCTGCGATGGGGGAGCGGACCGTCGACGCCCGGGTCGGGCTGCGGAGCGCCGAGGACCGGGTGACGTTCCTGGCGGACCGCATCCGCTCGCTGCGCCGACAGGCAGACCAGGAGGAGGCTGCCCGCGCACAGGCCGCACGCGCTGCCGAGGCGCGCAGGCGTCAGGCCGATTCGGCAGCGGAGATCGCGACGATCGCGGCGGCAGTGGCCGAACGGGTGGGCGTCTGGCAGCAGGAGGCGGAGACCGCTCTCGCGGACCGCTCCGGCGAACGCCAGCGGCTCGAAGAGGTCGTCGCAGGCCTCCGCACCCGTCGTGAGGAGGCTGCCGGAGACCTCGCGAAGGCGGCGGACGCGGAGCACGAGGCGCGGCTCGCCCGCGAGAGGCACCTCCTGCACCTCGAGGAGCTCGAGCGCCGCGCCGTCGACGACGTCGGCCTGTCTGCGGAGAACCTCATCGAGCAGTTCGGCCCCCACCTCCCGGTGCCGGTCCTCGATCCCCGGCCCGCCGGGGGCGGCGGCACGTCCGTGGGCACGGCGGATGAGACTGACGCGGACGAGGCTGACGCGGATGCGGCAGACGAGGTCTCCGCACTGCCATATGTGCGTGCCGACGTGGAGAGGGCCCTGGCGAAGGCGAAGAAGGAGCGCACCTCGATCGGGCAGGTCAACCCGCTGGCGCTCGAGGAGTTCGCGGCACTGCAGGAGAGGCACGACTACCTCGAGAAGCAGATCACGGACGTGGAGCGGACCCGCGAGGAGCTGATGAGCCTCGTCGAGGACGTCGACCGCCACGTGCAGGAGGTCTTCGAATCCGCCTTCTACGACACCCAGCGGGAGTTCGCGGACATCTTCTCCCGGGTGTTCCCCGGAGGCGAGGGCTCACTCGGCCTCACGGACCCCGACGACATGCTCACGACCGGCGTCGAAGTGAGCGCCCGGCCCGCGGGCAAGCGGGTGAAGCGACTGTCCCTGCTCTCCGGCGGCGAGAGGTCGCTCGTCGCGGTGGCGATGCTCGTCGCCATCTTCAAGGCGAGGCCCAGCCCGTTCTACGTCATGGATGAGGTCGAGGCGGCGCTCGACGACGTGAACCTGTCCCGCCTGCTGACGATCTTCAGCGAGCTGCAGGAGTCCAGCCAGCTCATCGTCATCACGCACCAGAAGCGGACGATGGAGATCGCTGACGCGCTCTACGGCGTCACGATGCACGGCGACGGCATCTCTCGTGTGATCTCCCAGCGGTTGGGGGCACGTGCGCGTGATGCGGAGATCGCCGGTGACGAGGAGAGCGCAGGACCCGCGACGACTTCCGCGGCGAGCGATGCGTGAGAGATCCGCGCGGCGGGAGCACATCCTCTGAGGAGACTGAGATCTGTGCGACACCGTCGTGCGATCGCCCGGTCGCACGGACAGCCCGTATAGACTGTCGCACGATGATCGATCGGATCCGCTGCGCTGCGGATCCGGGTCGAACGACCGTGATGACCGCGAGGAGCTCTTCCCCATGCCCGCACTCATGATGACGGAAGCCGCCTGATGGATACAGGCGGCTTCCTCGTCGTGATCATCGGGCTCGCCGTCTCGTTCATGATCGGCCTCATGATCGTCCTGCTCGTCGCGCTGCCCGGCCTGCGCCGGGACGGCCGGTTCGGCGCGCGCGAGCACGATCGCTTCCGCCTGCCGCAGGCCTGGACCGGGTACGAATCCGAGGTCCACGGCTACTTCGGCGATGACGAGACGGCCTCACTCGCCACACGCGAACAGGCCGCGGTCACCGCGATGCGCGAGCATTCCTACGCACTGCGGCCCCAGCCCGCACGCCACGCCGCGCCTCCCTGGAGCTCTCTGCGTCCTCGGACGCGACACTGGAAGGAGCCGGAGTCCGGCACCGGCCTCCGCACCTCGATGGGCCTGCTGTTCGGCCGGGGCTCGGGCTGAGCGGGCGTGCGCCCCGCCCCACCACATCGTCTTCCAGGAACCACACCGTCTTCCAGGAGTTGAGTCATGGAATCCGTGATCTATGCAGGCATCGGCGTGCTCGTGCTGCTCGTCCTCATCGTCGGTGCGTTCCTGCTGGCGCCGTCGAGGCGTCGTCGCAGGGACTCGTCGGCACCCGCCACGGTGACCGGAGCCCCGGGTCCCGACACCGGACCGGGGGAGGCGGCCCCGGGCGACGCGGACGATGAGCCCGCCGGAGCCTCGGCGCCGGTCCTCGAGACGCCGACGGAACCGACGTCGCGCCTGGCGCGCCTGCGGGACCGCCTGTCCAAGTCGAACACGACGCTGGGTCGCGGACTCCTCACCCTCCTGTCGCGCGAGACGCTCGACGAGCAGACGTGGGAAGAGATCGAGGACCTCCTCATCATGGCGGACATCGGCGTCGACCCGACGACGGAGATCGTCGACGCGCTGCGCGAACGGGTGCGCGTGCTCGGCACGCGCGATCCGCAGGCACTCACGGAGCTGCTCCGGGAGGAGATGGTGCGGGCCGTCGACCCGACGATGGACCGGACACTCGCGGTCGACCCGATCGACGGCTCTCCCCGCGTCGTGCTCGTGGTCGGCGTCAATGGTTCGGGCAAGACGACCACTGTCGGCAAGATCGCACGCGTCCTCGTCGCGCAGGATCGGTCGGTGCTCCTGGGAGCGGCGGACACGTTCCGTGCGGCGGCTGCCGAACAGCTGAGCACCTGGGGCTCCCGCGTGGGCGTGGAGACCGTCCGCAAGGAGGAGGGGGCGGACCCCGCCTCCGTCGCGTTCTCCGCCGTGGAGCGCGGGATCGCTGAGGACCTCGACGTCGTCATGATCGACACCGCAGGCCGGCTGCAGAACAAGAAGGGGCTCATGGACGAGCTCGGCAAGGTCAAGCGCGTCGCCGCCCGTCCGCTGGGCGACGATCGCGAGATCGACGAGGTCCTGCTCGTGCTCGACGCCACGACCGGGCAGAACGGGCTGCAGCAGGCGAAGGTGTTCTCCGAAGCGGTGAACATCACGGGGATCGTCCTCACGAAGCTCGACGGCACCGCCAAGGGCGGTATCGTCGTCGCCGTCCAGCGGACGCTGGGCGTGCCCGTCAAGCTCATCGGTCTGGGTGAGGGGGCCGACGACCTGGCCCCCTTCGACGCGCACGAGTTCGTGGACGCGATCGTCGACGGATGATGTGTCGGCGTCCGCATGGACGCTTGGTACGCTGGAGTGCTGACCCTGCGGGGGAGCTCATGACCGATTCCTGCGAGGAGTGCTGTGTTCAACTCACTGTCCGACAGGCTGACAACGACCTTCAAGAATCTGCGCGGCAAGGGCCGCCTGACTGAAGCCGATGTCGACCAGACCATCCGCGAGATCCGTCGTGCCCTGCTGGACGCGGACGTCGCACTGCCTGTCGTGCGCGCCTTCACCGGCAGCGTGCGGGAGCGCGCGCTGTCCGAAGAGGTGTCGCAGGCGCTCAATCCCGGCCAGCAGATCGTCAAGATCGTCAATGCGGAGCTCGTGGACATCCTCGGCGGGCAGACCCGCCGCATCGCCTTCGCGAAGCGACCGCCCACCGTGATCATGCTCGCGGGCCTGCAGGGTGCGGGCAAGACGACGCTGGCGGGGAAGCTCGCCCACTGGCTCAAGCAGGAGGGGCACCGCCCCATGCTCGTCGCGGCGGACCTCCAGCGTCCGAACGCGGTGAATCAGCTCCAGATCGTCGGTGAGCGCGCCGGCGCCCACGTGTACGCCCCAGAGCCCGGCAACGGTGTGGGCGACCCTGTCCGGGTCGCGACCGACGCGATGGATGTCGCGAAGTCCAAGCTGCACGACATCGTCATCGTCGATACCGCAGGTCGCCTCGGCATCGACGAAGAGCTCATGCAGCAGGCGCGGGACATCCGCGACGCCGTCCAGCCGGACGAGATCCTCTTCGTCATCGATGCGATGATCGGTCAGGACGCCGTCGCGACGGCCAACGCCTTCAACGAGGGCGTCGACTTCTCCGGCGTCGTGCTCTCCAAGCTCGACGGCGATTCGCGCGGCGGCGCGGCGCTGTCCGTCGCGCAGGTGACGGGCAAACCGATCATGTTCGCGTCGACCGGCGAGTCGATGACGGACTTCGAGCTGTTCCACCCGGACCGCATGGCGGACCGGATCCTCGACATGGGCGACATCCTCACCCTCATCGAGCAGGCGGAGCGGACCTTCGATGAGAAGGAGACCGAACGGCTCACGAAGAAGGTCGAATCCGGCGAGGACTTCGATCTCAACGACTTCCTGACGCAGATGGCGTCGCTGAAGAAGATGGGCTCGCTCAAGAAGATGCTCGGCATGATGCCGGGGATGAGCCAGCACAAGGAGCAGCTCGAATCATTCGACGAGCGCGAGGTCGACCGCATCGAGGCGATCGTGCGGTCGATGACCCCGCAGGAGCGTGCGAACCCCAAGCTGCTGAACGGTTCCCGCCGACAGCGCATCGCGCGCGGTGCCGGCACGACCGTCACCCAGGTGAACCAGTTGATGGAGCGGTTCGGGCAGGCGCAGAAGATGATGCGTCAGATGCGCAACGGGGGCGGTATGCCGGGGATGGGCGGCGGAGGCCGCTCCCGAGGCCCCCAGGCGGCACCGGGCATGCCTGCGATGCCGGGGATGCCCGGCACGGGCGGCCACGGTGGCGGTGGCGGTGCGTCGAAGCGGAAGAAGGGCAAGAAGAAGCCCGCAGGCAAGTCCGGCAATCCGGCTAAGCGCGCGCAGGAGGCCCAGGCGGCCGAACTGCGGCGTCAGGGCAAGGCTCCCGAGCAGAAGGGCGCCGCATTCGGCGGGATCGAGATGGGCGATGACGACATCGACCTCTCGAAGCTGCCGAAGGGCTTCGGAGGCTTCTGACACTCCGGTTTCCGATCCCCGCGCATTCTCTGGCATAATCAGTCGCTGTACCCGAGCGTGCACGGACCCTCTCAACCGTGAGCGCCCGACTACATGCAGAGTCCGCATACCGTCTGTCCCCACGGACGGGCACGGACCCTCACACCTCATCAGAAGGAGACACCACTCTCGTGGCAGTCAAGATCCGCCTCACCCGCCTGGGCAAGGTCCATGCACCGTCCTACCGTGTCGTCGTCGCCGATTCCCGCACTCGCCGGGACGGCCCTGCGATCGAGCAGATCGGCCTGTACCACCCCCTCGAAGAGCCCTCGTTCGTCGAGATCAATTCGGAGCGCGCACAGTACTGGCTCTCCGTGGGCGCACAGCCCACGGATCAGGTGAAGGCTCTCCTCAAGCTCACCGGCGACTGGCAGAAGTTCACCGGTGAGGGCGAAGCAGTCAACACCGTCCGCGGCCGCGCTGCGAAGGAGTCCTTCGAAGCACCCGCAGCGAAGTCGGTCATCGTCGAGAAGCCGACAGAGGCTGAGAAGCCGGCCGATGCAGGTGCGGAAGCTCCCGCAGAGACCCCGGCTGAGGGCACCGACCAGGCCGAGGCCTGATCATGCTCTCTGAAGCACTCGACCACCTGGTCCGCGGAATCGTGGATCATCCCGACGACGTGTCCGTGCGTACGCGCGGAGGCGGCCGTGGGACGACGCTCGAGGTCCGGGTCCATCCCGACGACCTCGGTCGTGTGATCGGGCGTGCCGGACGCACCGCGAAGGCGCTGCGGACCGTCATCGGTTCGCTGGCCGGACGCGAACGTGTGCGTGTCGACCTCGTCGACGACTGACACCACCGGCATCTGAGCATCCGTGCTCGTCGGAGCACGACTCCGGACGGGCGCGGTGCAGAAGAAGGGCGGGCACGGGATCACCCCGTGCCCGCCCTTCTTCTGTCTGCAGGGTGCGAATGCGCTCGTCGGGAGGGGCCGTCGGTGCGCCTGTGGCACGATGAAGGCCATGCCGCACATCCGTGCAGCACACAGCAGGCAGTGCACAGCACGCAGCACGAAGAACACAGCACGCAGCACACGCACATGCGCGAACCCAGGAGGAGCATGAGCCAGGTCGTCGCCCGTCTGGGCAAACCGCACGGCATCCGCGGGGAGGTCACAGTCCAGGTCCGCACCGACGATCCGGAGTCGCGGTTCGTGCCGGGCGCCGTCTTCACGACGGTGCCGGATATCGGTGTGCTCACGCTCGAGCGCGCACGGTGGCATCGCGACCGGCTCCTGCTCACGTTCGAGGAGGTCGGGGATCGCTCACGCGCGGAAGAGGTCCGCAACACGGAGATCCTGATCGACGGCGTCGATGACGTGGTCGAAGACGACGCATGGCGAGTCGAGGAGCTCGTGGACCTCGCGGTGCACCTGGAGGACGGCACGCGCGTCGGGACGGTCACGGACCTCACCGTCGGCGCCATGCAGGACCTCCTCCACGTCCGGACGGCTGCCGGGGACGACGTGCTCGTCCCCTTCGTCGAGGAGATCGTGCCGGAGGTCGACCTCGAGGAGGGGCGAGTCCTGCTGACCCCGCCGCGCGGGCTGATCGATGCGGTGGACGCGGAGGACGACGAGACGGCGGAGGACCCGGACTCGTGATGCGGCTGGACGTCCTGAGCATCTTCCCGGAGTACCTCGCGCCGTTGGAGCTCAGCCTGATCGGCCGCGCACAGGACAAGGGGCTGCTGGGGCTCACGGTCCACGACCTGCGCGACTGGACCCATGACCGCCACCGGACGGTCGACGACACCCCCTACGGCGGCGGTGCCGGAATGGTCATGAAGCCTGAGCCGTGGGGTGAAGCCCTGGACGCGGCCCTCGGCGCAGCGGACTCATCCGTCACCGATCCCACGAGCAGGCCTGTCCTCATCGTGCCGAGTCCTGCCGGGGAGGTCTTCACGCAGCAGACCGCTCGAGAGCTGGCGGCTCACGAGCACCTGGTGTTCGCGTGCGGCCGCTACGAGGGCATCGACCAGCGGGTCGTCGACTGGGCGGCGGAACGGATGGAAGTCCGTCCCATGAGCATCGGCGACTACGTGCTCAACGGGGGAGAGGTCGCAGTGCTCGTCATGGTCGAGGCGATCGCACGACTGCTCCCCGGCGTCATCGGCAATCCGGAGTCGCTCGACGAGGAGAGCCACGAGGACGGGCTCCTCGAATACCCCGTCTATACGAAGCCGGCGGTCTGGCGGGGGCACGAGGTGCCCGCCGTCCTTCTCTCGGGTGACCACGGGAGGGTCGCTCGCTGGAGGCGCGACCAGCGACTGCGGCGCACAGCCCAGACCCGTCCCGACCTGCTCGCCGCGCTGCCGCAGGATTCTCTCGACGGCCGTGACCGCGAGGTCCTGGGCGAGGTCCGTGTTGAACGCGGCGGTGCGGATCTGGCAGAATAGGCGATTGCGTTCGCTGCGACCGCTCTGCCTCGGGGGAGACGGCGCTCGCGGTGCACTGGTCGCCCTTCACGGGGCCCGCACCGGGCGGACGAATCCACCACCCCCACGGCTTGGCCGGGGGCTGAACCACGATCACACGACCCGAGGCGCGCGATCAGGAGTGACATCATGCAGAAGCTTGATTTCGTCGACCAGAAGTCGATGAAGACAGAGGTGCCGGAGTTCCGCGCCGGCGACACCGTCTCCGTTGACGTCCGCGTCATCGAGGGCAGCCGTTCGCGTATCCAGGTCTTCAAGGGCGTCGTCATCGGTCGCCAGGGACACGGCATCGGCGAGACCTTCACCGTTCGCAAGATCAGCTTCAATGTGGGCGTCGAGCGCACCTTCCCGGTGCACTCGCCCGTCATCGAGAAGATCGACGTGAACATCCGCGGCGACGTCCGTCGCGCGAAGCTGTACTACCTGCGCAAGCTCCGCGGCAAGGCCGCACGCATCCGCGAGAAGCGCTGACGCGGCGGACTCCGCCGCAGTGCACCCATCGCACGATGCGCACGAGGGCGCGAACCGGTCGACCGGTTCGCGCCCTCGTGCGTCGCCCGGCGGGCTGCACGCATGGCTGAGGGTCGGAGGGATCATCGTCCTGGTCGCAGTCGTGGCTGCGGGCCTCATCCGGGGCGTGGGCGTCCAGACGTTCACCGTCCCCAGCGCGTCGATGTCGCCGACGCTCCAGCCCGGTGACCGGATCGTCGCGCTGCGAGCGCCGGCGCTCCTCGGAACCATCGAGCGCGGCGACGTCATCGTCTTCGACGGTCGAGGCTCCTTCGTCGGAAGCCTCCCCCCGGACATGTTCGGGCAGATGGCGGCCTGGTTCGGGATCGGTCCACGTGACGTCTACTACGTGAAGAGGGTCATCGGCGTCGGCGGCGACACGGTGCAGTGCTGCGGCGACGACGGTCGACTGACGGTCAACGACCAGCCCGTCGACGAACCGTACGTGAACGATCGGTCTCAGGCGGCCTCGGGCGTGGAGTTCGCCGTCGAAGTGCCGGCCGACAGCTTCTGGGTCATGGGTGACAACCGCTACGACTCGACCGATTCGCGGGATCTGCTGGGCCGCCCGGGCGGCGGCATGATCCGTGAGGATCGGGTCATCGGGACGGTCACGCGCGCCAGGTGACGGCTTCAGGGGTGCGCGCGGCTAGACTGGGCGATCGTGAGTGGAAGAGACCGCGTGCCAGGTGGCAAGAAGTCCCTGTGGGGCACCCTCCGCGAATTCGCGATCATCATCATCATCGCCCTCGTCGTGTCCTGGGTGCTGAAGACCTTCGTCGTGCGCAGCTTCCACATCCCCTCCGCCTCGATGGAGCAGACACTCCAGATCGGGGACCGGGTGATGGTCAACCAGCTGTTCTTCAACGATGTCGAACGCGGCGATGTGGTGGTCTTCGACGATCCGGGCGGCTGGCTGGGGTCGGGCATCGCCGCACAGTACGAACCGAACCCCGCGCTCGTGTTCGTGGGACTGCAGCCGGCGGACGCGGGGACTCAGCTCATCAAGCGGGTGATCGGGCTCGGCGGTGACACCGTCGAATGCTGCGACGACGCGGGCAGGCTGATGGTCAACGGCGAGCCGATCGATGAATCCGCATACCTGCAGCCCGGAGTCTCCCCCTCTGACGTGCCGTTCTCCGTCCACGTCCCCGAGGACCACGTCTGGGTCATGGGCGACAACCGCAGCAATTCGCTGGACTCGCGCTACAACGCGGATGCGGAGGGAGGCCCCTTCGTCGCCGATGAGGACCTCGTGGGCGAGGTGTTCGTCATCAACTGGCCGATGGACCGCCTGCGGTGGATGGGCGGCGACGAAGGGGCGTACGACAGCGTGCCCGACGCAGAGGCGAGCTGAGTGCGCGGACCGGCGATCACCGAGCATGCGGTGGAGATCGCAGCCCACAGCGAGGGCGCACGCTTCGTCATCGGCATGGACGAGGTGGGCCGCGGGGCGCTCGCGGGGCCCGTGGGTGTCGGAGCCGTCCGCGTGGACGTCCGAGCCCTGGCCGCAGGCGTCGATGAGGACGTGTGCAGGATCCCGGAGGGGCTGAGGGATTCGAAGCAGGTGCCGCCGTCCCGTCGCGCTGCTCTTGCGGAGGCGGTCGGAGCGTGGCGCCCCGAGCACGCGGTCGCCTACGCGAGCGCGGCGGAGATCGACGCGGTGGGGATCACCCTGGCGCTGTGCCTGGCCGGCCGGCGCGCCCTGTCTGCGCTCGTGCAGTTCGGCCCTGCGGACCTCGTTCTGCTGGACGGCAGCCATGACTGGCTGTCCTCACCGCTCACCCTCGACGCGGCACTCGTCTTCGGAGACGCCGTCGACATCGAGATCCCGCGCGTCCGCACGATCGTGAAGGGTGATGGGTCCGTGGCGACGATCGCTGCCGCGAGCGTGCTCGCGAAGGTCGAACGCGATGCGACGATGCGGGACCTCCATCGAGAGATGCCGTCCTACGGATGGGAGTCGAACGCGGGGTACGGTTCGGCGGCCCATCGCCGGGCGATCGCCTCGTGGGGCGTCACACACCACCACCGGAGGTCCTGGGCCCTGTGAGCACCGGATGGCTAGGATGGCCCCTATGAGCGCCGAGGACCTTGAGAACTACGAAGCGGACCAGGAGCTCCAGCTCTACCGGGAGTACCGGGATGTGGTGGGTCTCTTCTCCTACGTGGTGGAGACCGATCGACGCTTCTATCTGGCGAACTCGGTGGATCTCAAGGCTCATGAGGCGGGCACGGACGTCTACTTCGAGCTGACCCTCAAGGACGCATGGGTGTGGGACACCTTCCGCTCCGCACGCTTCGTCAAGCACGTCCACGTGCTGACCTTCAAGGACGTGAACATCGAAGAGCTCGCGAAGTCCGACCTGGAACCGCCCTCGTCGCTGCAGCGGTGATCCGCGCGAGCGTGTGACTGCCGGTCACGGCCGGAGCGCGCTGCGCGGCTGCGGCGCGCACAGCGGACTGTTGACGGCCGCTCGTCCGTCCACAGGCTCCGGTCTGGTCTTCCTCCCGTGGTGTCGTGCACGTGTCATGGAGGCATGTCCAGACAGACTTTGGGAAGACGCGGCGAGGACTTCGCGGTCCACCACCTCGAAGCGCACGGGTGGACCATCCACCAGCGGAACTGGCGGTGTCGCCACGGCGAGATCGACATCGTCGCGATCACTCCTGACGGGACGACCGTCGTCTTCATCGAGGTGCGCACACGCTCGTCGGTGAACGCCGGGCACCCCCTCGAGACGATCGGAGTGCGCAAGGCCGCGAGGATGCGTCGCACCGCCGGAGCCTGGCTGTCCGCGCAGGCTGAGTTCATCCCGCAGTTCCGGATCGACGTGATCGGGCTCCTCTGGGACGACGCACCGCCGGAGCTCATCCACCTCGAGGGGCTCGCATGAGTCGCGGCGGATCGGGACGACCGCGCACCGCGGCCCCGTCGGTGACACTGGGACAGACCGATGCGATCGCGCTGTCCGGCCTGGACGGCACCCCCGTCGTGGTGGAAGCGAGTGTGAACCCCGGGATCCCCGGCATCGATGTCGTGGGTCTCCCGGACGCCTCCGTGAGCGAATCCCGCAAGCGGATCCGCGCAGCACTCAGCAATCTGGGGGTGCGGCTCAAGGCGATGCGGTACACGGTCTCGCTGTCTCCCGGCAGCGTCCGGAAGATCGGAAGCGGATTCGACCTCGCGATCGCGACCGCCGTCCTCGGAGCCGAACGCGTCGTGGACCCGGCCCGGACACGAGGAGTCGTGTTCTGCGGAGAACTGGGACTGGACGGCAGGATCCTCCCCGTGCCGGGAGTGCTGCCGACCATCGTGTCGGGCCTGCGGTCCGGCTTCACGCACTTCGTCGTCCCCGCCGGCTGTGCGGAGGAGGCCCATGTGGTCCCCGGAGCACAGACCGTCCCGGTCGCGAGTCTGGCCGAATGCGCCGCATGGTTCGGCGCGGACATGGTCCCGAACGCGGTCGAGGTCGCTCGCGACCGCGGCACGACCCACGCGCAGCGGCCAGAGGTCCATGACCTGGCCGAGGTGCAGGGCCAGGACGATGCCCGCCGTGCCCTGGAGATCGCAGCAGCGGGGCGGCACCATCTGCTGATGACCGGAGCGCCGGGCGCTGGCAAGACACTTCTGGCCGGATGTCTCCCGGGCATCCTGCCGTCCCTGGATGAGGACGCGGCCGTCGAAGTTCTCGCCCTGGCATCGTTGGCGGGGACGCTCTCCACCCGGGATATGCCGCCACTGCCCCCGTTCGAGACGCCGCACCATCGCACGACGACCGCCGCGATGCTCGGCAGCTCGCGGCCGAACAGCGTCGGAGTCTTCTCCCGTGCGCACCACGGGGTGCTGTTCATGGACGAGGCACCCGAATTCTCGCGCGATGTGCTCGAAGCACTGCGCGAACCCCTCGAGTCAGGGTGGTGCCGGGTGTCCCGCAGCTGGGGCTCCGTCGACCTTCCCAGCCGGTTCCAGCTCGTGATGGCGGCGAACCCCTGTCCGTGCGGGATGAGCACCGCGGGTCCCTCGGGCTGCCGCTGCACGCCGCGTGACCGGATGCGATATCGGGGCCGGCTGTCGGGTCCTCTGCTGGACCGCATCGACATGCGACTCGAGATGCTCCCCGTCGCAGCGGCCGATGTGCACGCACCGGAACCCCGCGAGGCATCCGTCGACGTCAGACGTCGAGTGATCGCCGCACGCACAGTGCAGGCGGATCGATACGCGGGGATGGGATGGTCGACGAACGGCCAGGCGCCCGGCGGGTGGCTGCGGGGGACGTTCCGGTTCGCCGCACGTGAGACCCGTCTGCTCGACCGCGCGCTGGAGACGGGCGTCCTCACGATGCGGGGATATGACCGGGTCCTGCGCGTCGCGACGACCATCGCAGATCTTGCCGGCCGGGAGCGCCCCGGCCCCGACGAGCTGGCGGCCGCCCTGCTCATGCGCACACAGGAGGCCTGAGACGTGGAGGCACGCATGGACGATTCGGACGTGACGAGCACGGGAGCCTCGGAACCACCGTGCGACCTGGGGGCGCAGCGCGAACGGGCGGCGGCCGCAGACCTCGTGCGGATGGCGGAGCCCGGGGATGTGCTGCTGGCCGCGCTCGTCCGTGCGGTCGGCTTCGTCGAAGCACGCGGTCTGGCAGCGAGCGACGACGGCGGTGACCGCCGACGTGCCGTCGAAGCGGTCGTGGAGGAGCTGGGCGGACGCGGGGGAGGAGCAGACGCCTCGGCCCTCGGGGCGCGGATGGCGGACGCGTTCGCACGGTGGGCCGTGCGGGTCGACGAGCTGGACGGTGCCCGCGATCTGCGGATCATGCAGCGGCTCGACGGGCGGCTCGTGATCCCCGCGGACGGCGAATGGCCGATCGGCCTCGACGATCTGGGGACACACGCCCCGCTCGCACTCTGGGTGCGCGGACCGTCTCGCCTGAACGCCGTGCTCCAGCGTTCGGCGGCGATCGTGGGAGCCCGTGCGGCGGACTCCTACGGGCTGACGGTCACGAAGATGCTCACATGGGATCTGGCGGGGGACGGATGGACGATCGTCTCCGGTGGCGCCTACGGTGTCGATGCCGCTGCGCACCGCACGGCGCTCGCTGCGGATGCGCCGACGGTGGCCTTCATGGCGGGAGGTGCCGACACCCTCTATCCCCGCGGCAACGATCAGCTGCTCACCGGCGTCCTGAGATCGGGCGCGATCGTCTCCGAGGCCGCACCCGGCCAGACCGCGATGCGACACCGGTTCCTGCTGAGGAACCGGCTCATCGCAGCCGCGTCGCGCACGACGGTCGTGACCGCTGCGGGCCACCGGTCCGGTGCCCTCAACACCGCGTATCGCGCTGCCGAGCTCCTCCGTCCCGTCGGCGCCGTCCCCGGGTCCGTCATGAGCGACCAGTCCGCCGGCTGCCACCGACTCATACGGGACGGCGCCGCAGTGCTCGTGGCGGATGCGCAGGACGTCGTCGCACTCGCGGCGCCGCTGACGGAGACGCGAGATGAACCGGCCGACGTGCAGACCGCACTGCGGCTCACCGATTCGATGCATCCGCACGAACTCCAGATGTACTCGGCTCTGCCCGTGCGCAGGGGCGTGGACGTGCCGACTCTGGCCGCGCGTGCGGGGCTCGGCGTCGGGACGGCCATGGCCGCGCTCGGGATGCTCGAAGTAGCCGGTCATGCGCGGCGGACGGACACCGGGTGGGTGAAGGGCGCCGGGTCGGCCGGGTGACTCGCTGGCCAAGTGTTGCGTCGGCCGGGTGACTCGCCCGCCGGATGACGCGTGGTGAGGCGGCCGAGCCGTCCTCCCAGCGGTCCCGGGCGACGAGAGCTACCCTGGGAGCATGCCTGCTTCCCCCACGGGCGATCTCATCGGCCGCTCCCTCCATGATCCCGCGTATATCGACGCGGTGGAGGCCTTCGACGCGCACCTGCGGCTGGAGCGCGGAGCATCCGAGCACACCCGCCGCGCGTATGTCGGGGACGTCTGCCGGCTGCTCGCCGCGTTCGAGGACCCGGACGGCGAAGGACTGCCGCTCTCCGACATCGAACCCGGGAATCTGCGGGAGTGGGTGCTGACGATGTCGCGCTCCGGGGCATCGCCGGCGACGACGGCACGGAGGATCGCGTCCGTGCGGAGGTTCTTCGGCCAGTGCCTCCGGTCCGGCAGGATCGACCAGGATCCCTCGACCCGCCTCCGCACTCCCAAGAAGCCGTCCCGTCTTCCCACTGTGCTCCAGCAGGAGCACGCGGCGCGGGTCCTGGACGGAGCTGATGGACGGATCGACCCCGCGCGTGCAGGCGGGCCGTCTGTGCCGTCCGATCGCGGTGGGCCCGCTGAGTCGCCGGATCCGACGACGCGCGCCGTGGGACTCCGCGATACCGCGGTGCTCGAGCTGCTGTACGCGACCGGACTGCGGGTGTCGGAGCTCGTGGGCCTCGACCTCGACGACGTCGATGGGACGGCGAGCCTCGTCACAGTGCTGGGCAAGGGCGGAAAGGTGAGGCGGGTGCCGTTCGGCGCCCCCGCGGCCCGAGCCGTCGACGCATGGTGCTCGGCAGGGCGTCCCGCGCTCGCCCGCGAGGATTCCGGGGCGGCACTGTTCCTCGGTGTGCGCGGTGCCCGCCTCGACGTGCGACAGGTGCGTCGGGTCGTGAACACTGCGACTGACGCGGTGGCCGGCACACCTCATCTGTCTCCCCACGGCCTGCGTCATTCGGCTGCGACGCACATGGTCGAGAACGGCGCTGACATCCGTCAGGTCCAGGAGTACCTGGGGCACGCAGCACTCAGCTCGACCCAGATCTACACCCACGTGTCCCTGGGCCGTCTCGCCGCGGTGTACGACCGGGCGCACCCCCGCGCCTGACAGGTCAGGCGCCCGCGAACTCCCAGTGCCACGCCTCCGGCAGCGATCCGCCCTGGCGGGCCCACGACGGGTGGATCCACCCGTGGCGAGGGCCGTTCGACTGCATCCAGGTGTGAGCCTCCGTGCCGAAGCGGTTGATGCCACCGCCCAGATCCATCGCCAGCCCCCACCCGTGGTTCGAGGTCCCCGGCGCGGCCGCCATGCGCCCCTTCCTCCGCTTCAGGATCACCTGCGTGTCGTAGTCGCGATACGAGTCGGTGACAGAGATCGGTGTGCCGAACCGCTGCGCGTACGCGTGGCTCATCTCGTCGAAGGCGCGTGCGGCGTCGCAGCGCAGGAGGTGTCCTGGTGCAGTCTGCACCGCGCAGAGTGCGACGGCGGGGATCCGTCCGTTGCGGTGCCCGCCCCACGGTCCTGCGCCGGAGCGTCCGGAATCGTGCGGGACCTCCGGGAGCTCTTCGGGCGCCTGAGCCTCAGGCAGCAGGATGACGTCGCCCCGGCCGAAGAACGGCATGGGATCGACGTATTCGGTCTTCCGCCCCTGCGGCCACACCCCTACATGCACGCACCCCTCGGTGCAGTGCGGGGGAGAGGCGACCGTGCCGATCGGATGACCGGGATGCACCTCGTCGCCGGTGGTGACCGTGGCATCGACGTTCTCGACGCTCAGGACCCATGCACCCACCGTCACGCTCACGACCGGCTTTCCCGCGACGACGCCGGCGAAGCGCACCGTGCCGGCGGCGGGCGCACGGATCGTCTCCCCCGGAAGCGCCGCGAGATCGACGCCTCGGTGACCGGCGTGCCAATCATCGCCCGGGGGATCGAAGCCGCGCAGTACGGACGGCGACGGGACCAGGGCGATCCAGCCGGTGGGGTGCGCTGCCGGATGCGGCGCCGTCAGGCCGGCAGCCGGAGTGGGAGGACCGGCGGCGAGTCCGGGTTCGGCCTGAACGGTCAGACCCGGCGACACCGTCAGGAGGAAGCACGCCGCGACGGCGAGGAGCCGTCGCGCGAGGTGCTCCAGCGGGGCAGGACGCCCCAGGAGGGAGGATCGCAGCGGCAGGGGAGTGCGTGATACCGGAGAGGGCCGTCGGCGTGTGTCCATGTGCAGAGGGAAGCTCACACACAGCGCCGCGCCAAGAGTGCGACGACGACTGTGGACGGTGGGGCAGTCCTGCACAGGACCGCGTGCGCACGGACGGCGGTGCGGCCCGCAGCCGCAGTGCGCACGGCGGTCAGCGCATGACGGAGCGCGGCCCTCGCATCGGAGTCCGTGCCCCACCTCGCCGTTTGGTCCGCGGTGCGGAGCACAGTACGATACGGACAGCAGTACTGTGTCCGACTGCTCTCAGGATCCAGCCGTGCGACCCCGGTCGTGCCGCATGCTCCCGGGAGCGCGGTCGCGGACTGACTTCGCGCATCCGATCCATACGTTCCCGGCCGACGGTGCGAGCATCTGCTCGCCGGTGGGGATCGCGGGTGCCAGGCACGAACCGGAAACGCTGAAACGGATCCTTCCGCGCTCATCCCCCGATGTGGCCTCCACATCCAGGTGTGCGCGCGGGCGTCCGTCACTTCAGCCTGACAGACGTGCGCAGCCGCGGAAGCGGGGCGCACGTGGAAGGAGTCGTCGGCATGGCCGTCGTCACCATGCGCCAGCTGCTCGACAGCGGCGTCCACTTCGGACACCAGACCCGCCGTTGGAACCCGAAGATGAAGCGCTTCATCTTCACCGAGCGCAACGGCATCTACATCGTCGATCTCCAGCAGACGCTGGGGTACATCGATTCCGCGTACGACTTCGTGCGGGAGACCGTCGCCCACGGCGGATCCATCCTCTTCGTCGGTACGAAGAAGCAGGGCCAGGAATCCATCGCCGAGCAGGCCAAGCGCGTTGGCCAGCCCTACGTCAACCAGCGCTGGCTGGGCGGGATGCTCACGAACTTCCAGACGATCTCCGGACGCCTCGCGCGTCTGAAGGAGCTCGAGGAGATCGACTTCGATGACGTCGCATCGTCGATGTACACGAAGAAGGAGCTCCTCATCCTTCGTCGCGAGAAGGACAAGCTCGAGCGCACGCTCGGCGGCATCCGCGACATGCAGCGGACCCCGTCCGCCGTGTGGATCGTCGACACGAACAAGGAGCACCTCGCGGTCGACGAGGCGCGCAAGCTCGGCATCCCGATCATCGCGATCCTCGACACGAACTGCGACCCGGACCACGTCAACTACCCGGTCCCGGGCAATGACGACTCGATCCGCTCCGTCGGTCTGCTGACCCGTGTCATCGCGGATGCAGTCGCGGAGGGCCTCATCACCCGCCACGGTGTGGAAGAGGGCGGCGAGAAGAACGTCTCCGCCGTCGAGCCGATGCCGGAGTGGGAGCGCGAGATCCTCGAGGGATCGACCGATGAGTCGCCCGCTGCAGAGGCACCCGCTGCAGAGGCACCCGCAGCAGAAGCACCCGCAGCCGAGGCATCCACTGAAGCCGCGGCAGCCGACGCCGAGGCGACCGAAGCCTGATCGTTCCCGCCGGCAGCCGGCCCACCGGCCGGCTGCCGGCACAGACCTCCCAGAAGAAGGAGTGCGTATGGCCAACTACACCGCAGCTGACATCAAGGAGCTCCGCGAGAAGACCGGCGCGGGCATGATGGACGTCAAGAAGGCTCTCGACGAGGCCGACGGCGACCACGCGAAGGCGATCGAGGTCCTCCGTGTGAAGGGCCTCAAGGGCGCGACCAAGCGTGAAGGCCGCTCCACCTCCGACGGGCTCGTCGCGACGCACGTCGAAGGCGGCGTCGGCACGATGATCGAGTTCAACTCCGAGACGGACTTCGTCGCGAAGTCGGACAAGTTCATCGAGCTCGCGGACAGCATCCTCGCCCTCGCGGTCGAGCACGGCGCAACGGACGCGGAGTCCTTCTCCGCGCTGGAGATCGACGGCAAGCCCGTCTCGCAGATCATCACCGAAGGCGGTGCGTCGCTGGGTGAGAAGGTCGAGCTCAAGCGCGTCGTCCGTGTCGAGGGTGCGAAGGTCGAGTCCTACCTGCACCGCACGAACAAGGACCTGCCCCCGCAGGTCGGCGTGCTCCTGGCGTACGAGGGCGACGACGCGACTGCCGCGCATGACGTGGCCGTCCACATCGCCGCACTCACGCCCACCTACTTCTCACGCGAAGAGGTGCCGGCCGAACTGGTCGACAAGGAGCGTGCGATCGCTGAGGAGACTGCCCGCAACGAGGGCAAGCCCGAGCAGGCCGTGCCGAAGATCATCGAAGGTCGCGTGAACGGCTTCTTCAAGGAGAACGTCCTGCTGGACCAGGGCTTCGCCAAGGAGCCGAAGAAGTCCGTCGCCTCCGTCCTGGAGGAGGCCGGCGTCAAGGCCACAGGCTTCGTGCGCTTCCGCGTGGGCTCCTGATCAGGATCCTGTTCCCTCACTGAGGGAGCCTCGGCGGAGTCCCTCCGCCACGACAGGGCGGCACCCCCACGGGTGCCGCCCTGTCGGCATTCCGGATCGGTTCTCCGGCGCCCGCCGACGGCCGGTGCGCGCACCCGGTCGGTGACCGGTAGAATCGGCCGCGGTCCGCTGGGCGATGGCCCGTTCGAGTGGACCGCCAGCGGAATGGTGGCCCCCCGAGCTCGCAGGAGATACGACAATGAACCACACGCCGGTCCACACCTCATCCCGCGATGACGCCCCGTCGCTGCGGACTCACAAGAGGCGCGTCCTGCTCAAGCTGTCCGGCGAGGTGTTCGGCGGCGGCTCCGTCGGTGTGAATCCCGATGTCGTGTCGCAGGTGGCGCGTCAGATCGCGACGACCATCCCTGATGTCGAGGTGAGCATCGTCGTGGGCGGAGGCAATTTCTTCCGGGGCGCAGAGCTGTCGCAGCGCGGTATGGACCGCACGCGTGCGGACTACATGGGGATGCTCGGCACGGTGATGAACTGCCTCGCCCTGCAGGACTTCCTCGAGCAGGCGGGAGTGGATACGCGCGTGCAGACCGCGATCCCGATGTCGCAGGTCGCGGAGACCTACATTCCGCGGCGGGCGATCCGACACATGGAGAAGAACCGGATCGTCATCTTCGGTGCGGGCGCGGGGATGCCGTTCTTCTCGACGGACACCGTCGCCGCGCAGCGTGCGCTGGAGATCAGTGCGGACGAGGTCCTGATCGCGAAGAACGGGGTCGACGGCGTCTACGACGACGACCCCAGAAGCAATCCCGACGCGGTCAAGCTCGACACCCTCACCTACCAGGATGCCCTGGTGCGCGGACTCAAGGTCGTCGACGCGACCGCGTTCTCCCTCTGCATGGACAATGCGCTGCCGATGCGCGTGTTCGGTATGGAGGGCGACGGGTCCCTGGGCAGTGCCATCTCAGGCGAACCGATCGGAACGCTCGTCACCGCCTGAGCCTGCGGACGGCCCCGAGACCGTAGAATCGACACCAGCACAGACAGACCGTTATCCCTGCCGGCCGGAACAGCACGAGAAGCGACCGGGGTCCCGGCATGATCGAGGAATCGAGGACACCGTGATCAAAGAGACTCTCACCGAGGCCCGTCAGAAGATGGACAAGGCGATCGAGGTGACGCAGGAGGAGTTCGGCGCTGTGCGCACCGGCCGGGCGAACCCGGCGCTCTTCGCGAACCTGACCGTCGAGTACTACGGTTCGCCCACCCCGATGCAGCAGCTCGCATCGTTCCAGGTGCCGGAGGCCCGCACCGTCGTCATCACACCGTACGACCGCAGTGCGATGGGTGACATCGAGAACGCGCTGCGCAACTCCGACCTGGGTGCGAACCCGGCCAATGACGGCAACGTCATCCGCGTGGTGCTTCCGCAGCTCACAGAGGAGCGCCGCAAGGAGTACGTCAAGCTTGTGAAGACGAAGGCCGAGGACGGCAAGGTGTCCATCCGCAATATCCGCCGCAAGGCGAAGGAGGCCCTCGAGCGCATGTCCAAGGACGGCGACGTGGGCGAGGACGAGGCGGACCGCGGGATCAAGGAGCTCGACGAGATCACGAAGTCGAGGGCAGACGAGGTCGATCGTCTGCTCGATGCCAAGGAAGCCGAACTCCTCGAGGTCTGACGACACGTGGCAGAGACTCAGGATGCCGCGCATGCCGATGACCCTCCGCTCCCGTCACGGCGCGAGCTGCGACGGATCGCGGAAGAAGCGGATGCACGCGGCGAGGGGCCGCTGCCGCAGGAGGAGCTCCTGCGGCGCGCCGTCGCGTCCCGTGACGCCCCAGCGGGCGCGTCAGCGACGGGCGGATCCCCGGAGGACGGGGCCCGTCAGGGTGCGCACGCCGCTTCGGCACCGGTAGGCGCGGATACGGCTCCGGCACCGGTAGGCGCGGATGCTGCGGGAGGCCCGGTCGGTGCTCAGAGCGCGACCGGTGTCGCAGGGCCGACGACCGCAGGGATCCCGATCGGCCACGGATTCGTGACCCCTCCCTCCCGGAGCGGGGCACCTGCGGAGGAGACTCCGCAGCAGACCGAGCCCACCGACGACGGCGAGCCCAAGGACTACGGGAAGGCCGGCCGCAACCTGCCCGCCGCGATCGGCGTCGGCGTGGTGCTGGGCGGGTCCGTCCTCGCGTCGCTCATCTTCTATCCCCCCTCGTTCCTCATCATCGTGCTGGTCGGGGTGTGCCTGGCCATGTGGGAACTCGCGGAGGCGCTGTCGCGCTCCGGCGCCCACGTGTCGCGCATCCCGGTGATCGTCGCGAGCGCGTGCATGGTCCTGGCGACGTATGTCGGAGGTCGCGAGGCCCTGTGGGTCGCCTTCACGGCCGGGGCAGGTGCTGTCCTGCTCTTCGCGCTGCTGGAGAGGCGCACCGGGAACGCGGTCAAGGACGTGTGCCTGAGCCTCTTCGCACTCACCTACGTGGGCCTCATGGCCAGCCTCATCGTCTACCTGCTCACGCTGCCGGACGGGAACCTGCTGGTCATCTGCTTCCTGGCGGTCGTGGTCGCGAGTGACATCGGCGGCTACATCGCGGGGGTCCTCTTCGGCAAGCACCCGATCGCTCCGTCGATCTCCCCCAAGAAGTCGTGGGAGGGCTACGCCGGGTCGGCTCTGCTGTCCACTGCGGTGGGCGTCGGGATGGCGATCTGGACCTTCGGCGCTCCGATGTGGACGGGGATCGCCCTCGGCGTGCTGGTACCCGCCTTCGCCACCCTGGGCGACTTCTCCGAATCGATGATCAAACGGGATCTGGAGCTCAAGGACATGGGCTCGCTCCTGCCGGGGCACGGCGGGGTCATGGACCGTCTCGACTCGATCCTGCCGACCGCACCGATCGCGCTCGTCCTCTTCAGCTTCCTGCCCGGCTTCGTGGACTGACGGGTATCTCCCAGGTGCGTGCCGGACGACGTCCCCTGTCAGAATCCCACGAACATGCGATGATGGGTGCATATGTCTGAGACCACTCCCTCCTCGGTGCCCAGGCGGACCTCCTCCCGGAAGCAGGTCCGTCCCATCGTCGAACACGAAGACGGGACGACGTCGAGCACGCCGACCCGCAGTGGACGACCCCTCCTCGACTTCCGCGGCCCCCGCGTCTCGCAGCCGCCTCAGCACCTTGCGGACCTGTCGATGGACGAGCGCATCGCCGCGGTGCAGGAGATGGGACTGCCCGCCTTCCGCGCGAAGCAGCTCTCCACCCACTACTTCGTCCACCATTCCTCGGATGTCGAGCAGATGACCGACCTGCCGAAGGACAGTCGTGCAGAGCTGGGCGAGAAGTTCTTCCCGCCCCTGCTCACGGAGGTCCACCGTCTGAAGACGGGCAATGGCGACACGATCAAGTTCCTCTGGCGGCTGTTCGACGGCTCCCTCGTCGAATCGGTCCTCATGCGGTACCGCAGCAGGATCACCCTGTGCGTGTCCTCGCAGTGCGGCTGCGGGATGAACTGCCCGTTCTGCGCGACGGGTCAGCAGGGACTCACCCGCAACATGTCTGCCGCGGAGATCGTCGACCAGGTGGTGCGCGCGAACCAGGTGATCGCCGCGGGTGAACTCGCCGACACCTCTGACGAGGACCGCAATCTCCTCGGGGAGACCGCGGCCGGCGTCGGAGACGAGTCCGGCGGCGAGGGTGCCTCGTCGACGTCGCCGACCGGCACTGCGGCAGGCGCGAGCCCGACCGCCTCCGGCGGTTCGGCGGAGCGGGTCACGAACATCGTCTTCATGGGGATGGGCGAGCCGCTGGCCAACTACAAGCGGGTCATGAACGCGGTGCGCCGCTTCGTGGAGCCGGGACCGTCGGGACTGGGCATGTCCGCTCGCCGGATCACGATCTCGACCGTGGGGCTGGTGCCCGGCATCAACAAGCTCGCGATGGAGGAGATCCCGGTGACGTTCGCACTGTCGCTGCATGCTCCGGACGACGGGCTGCGCAACGAGATGATCCCCGTGAACACTCGCTGGAATGCGGATGAGGCGATCGACGCGGCGTACGCGTACTACAAGACGTCGGGCAGGCGGGTGAGCATCGAGTACGCGCTCATCAAGGACATGAACGACCACGCGTGGCGTGCGGGACTGCTCGCGAAGAAGCTCAACGCACGTGGTCGCGGCTGGGTCCATGTGAACCCCATTCCGCTCAACCCGACGCCGGGGTCGGTGTGGACTGCGAGCGAGCCGGACGTCGCAGCGGAGTTCGTCCGGGTCCTCCGCGATGCGGGCGTGCCCACGACGATCCGCGACACCCGCGGCAAGGACATCGACGGTGCGTGCGGGCAGCTCGCCACCTCGCAGCAGGACGACGACGCTGGCACGGCGGACTGAGGAGACTGAGGAGAGGGATGGACACCAACTTTCCCCGCATGACGGGCTGGAAGTCCGGCTACGATCCGGCCCAGGTCGACAGCTTCTTCCGCCGCGCGCGGGAGTCCTACAACAGGGACGCCCCGCAGCCGGGCGACCTGGATGCACGCGCTGTGCGCACCGTCGGCTTCGACCTGGTGCGCAAGGGCTACCACGTGGGGGTCGTCGACGCAGCGCTCGATCGGCTCGAGGACGCCTTCGCGAAGCAGGCGCGCGACCGCATGGTCTCGCAGGCCGGTCATGATGCCTGGATCCAGGAGCTCACGCGCGCTGCGGGTTCCCTCCGGGGACGGCTCGAGCGGGCGACGGGCGAACGGTTCAACCGGACGGAGAAGGGTGAGGTCGGGTATGACGTCGGCGAAGTCGACGACCTGTGCGATCGCATCCACGCCTACTTCACCCAGGGCAGGCCGATGAGCGTCGACGAGGTGCGGCGCGTGCTGTTCCGCACGCGCAAGGGCGAGGCTGCATACAGTGAGGACCAGGTCGATGCATTCATCGACCGGGTCGTCGAAGTGATGGCGAGTGTGGACTGAGCGTGAGTGACGTGCAAGAGACATCCGCGGGTGCGGAGACGCCCGCCGCGCAGGTCGATCCGACCTTCGATCTGCTCGATCGCCCTGTGGCGCTGGAGGGTGCCGACGACATCATCCTCTCCGCCCCCGCACCGGACACCCCCACGGTCGACGGCCGTCGGGTCGAGGATCCACGGCTGATCGAGGCGCTGTCCGTCCCGCAGGAGTTCACCCGTGCGGACGTGCTGGACCGGGTGGCGAAGCTCGGCGGAGTGCTCCGTGTGCTGGGCGGTGACGGCGCGTCGAAGCTCCTCGTCTCCTCGGACGTGCCGGAGCCGGCCCGTACCTTCGCGGTGCTGGCGGGGGTGCGCATCGGTCTGGTCGTCGAGCTCCCGGTCGCAGCCGCCGACGGCGCATCGTCGGTGACGAGGCCCGTCGTCGACGCCGAGACGCTCACGATCCGTGCGCACCGCGACGGTGAGGAGACCGCGGAGGAGAGCCCTCACGCGTTCAAGACCGCTGTCCGCACCGTGCGTTCGCACTTCGAGGGCGTGGCCGTCGAAGGCGGGGGACAGGCACGCGACCTGGACCGCCTGGCGCGCGACTCGCGGATCGTGCCCGCACCCTCCCGACGGCGCGACGGGTCTCGTCGGGCGCTGGTCATCGACGGCGAGGACGTGCTGCTCGCCGATGTCGCGCAGCACCTGCAGGGGCTTCTGCGGACGAACGGAGCAGACGGACTCTAGCGGGCACTCCGCCTGCCCTCCACGGGGAACGATCACGTCGACCGCGTGCCCGTTCGCTGCGGCTCACGTGCGCGGCGCGACTCCGATCGTCCACTGCAGCTCGTCTGGGGCGTATCCGCTCACCAGGTGGGCGCCGGCGAGCCGTGCCTTGTAGACCCAGGGATTGTGGCTCGCGACAGTGCGCGCGTTCCGCCAATGGCGGTCCAGCGCGGCGGACTCCCGCACCGCTGAAGCGCCCAGCGCGTCGAACGCCCGGGTGGCCGCCGCGGGTACCAGCTGGGACAGGACTACCTGGGCGCGGGCGGAGGTGAGCTCCGCATCGGCGCCCACCTCCGCTCGGATCCCCGCATCGCCCCGCTCGACGTCGTGGGCGCGCTGCAGGGCGCGGGCCGCATCCTGGGTGAGGGCCTCGGCGGCCTGCGCGGTCGCGGCGAGGTGACCCACGACCTCGAGGAGCTGGGGATCATCCTGCGGCCGGTCGGCATTGCCATGGGAGTACGTGCGTGCCCGGTCACGCACGGACGATGCTGTCTCCCGGGCCACCGCCCGCGCGATGCCGGCGTGCGTGGCGAGGAGGACGACCTGGTACAGCGCCGTCTGGTAGCTGAACCGATCGGAGAAGGGCCTCACGTCCTCGCGCGGCACGCGGGCGCTGGAGAAGACAGCGGTGCCCGTCCCCGTGGTGCGCTGTCCGAATCCGTCCCAGTCGTCGGAGACACGCACGCCGTCCTGCGCGAGCGGCACGAGGGCGATGCGCAGCGTGCCGTCGGGCCCCGCGGCGGTGGTGTCGGAGTAGTCGGCGAAGATCGACCCCGTCGTGTAGAACTTCCGCCCGTCGACGATCGCGTCGGGCGAACCGTCGTCGCTGCTGATCGTCGTGGCGGTCACGCCCCTCGTGACGTCGCCGATCTCGGACCACGCATTGCCGATCACCGCCCCGTCCGCGAGGCGGCGGGTCCACCTGTTCCGGAACACGGGGTCGACCGTGGTGAGAACGTCCTCGACGAAGGCGATGTGTCCCCGCCAGATCTGGGCGAGGTTGGAGTCGGCCGCCGCGAGCTCCGTGAGCACCGCTGCCGTCTGCGGTAGGTCGGCGCCGAAGCCGCCGGCCGCCTGCGGCAGACGCAGCCGTCCGAAGCCCAGTCGTGCGAGGTCCGCGACGTGGGAGCGGGGCAGCGAGCGCGTGCGGTCGCGGCTGACAGCGTCCTCGCGGATCCGTGCGAACGCCTCGGCGAAGTGCGCGAGCAGGCGCGCAGTCGTCGTGGTGCCGGGTCCGTGCGAGTCCAGACCGCGGCTCGCGTCTGCGGCCGGCGCGGGCTCTGGCTGGTCGGTGGTCCGTGAGGTGGCCTGTGCGGCTGTCATGATGAGCTCCCTGTCGTCGAGGTGATGTCCTGGACGGTACGAGGACTGCAGCGCAGCACGAGGCGATGGGCTCACAGAACGACGCGATGCGACACGCGACGCCGCACGGGGACCGGCAGCGTCACACGAGGAGTCACAGGAGGCGTCACACGAGGATCAGGGCAGACGCGTGCCCCGCACCAGGCCGATCAGCCGGTCGATGACCTCCGTGCCGGACGCGCGGATCCCGTTGTGCTCCCACTCGTTCGTCACCCAGGGGGTGAGAGCCGGGACGAGCGCCGCGGTCTCCAGCGAGAACCGGGTGGGCACGTACGCATCGTCGAAGTAGACGATCGCGGCGGACGGGACCCGGACCTCGGCGAGGCTCTGCGGGTCGTACAGCGACGGCCACGTGTGCTCGGCGACGCAGTGGGCGATGTCCTTCCATCCGGCGAGCTCCGTGTCCTCGTCGAAGAGACCCGGATGGACGTGCTCCCCGCCCAGCAGCGTCGGATCCGCTCGGATGTCGTCGGGCATGGTCCGTTCGGCGGCCCACCGGGTGGCGTGGCCGTCGGCCATCGACGATTCGTGGATCACGGCATAGAGCGGATTGCGGCCTCCGTACGGCAGTGCCGCGGCGAGGTCGTGCCGGAAGGCGGGGCCGCGGTGGTCCAGCCCCAGCAGCCAGTGCAGCTGCTCCGCACCGCCGGTCGCACCCAGTCGATGGCCCACGGAGCGCAGTCGTGCGGGGGACACCGCGTCGCCGTTCGGCAGGCGGATCGCCCCGTCATCGGCGAGGTCCGCAAGCTGCTCCATGCGTTCCCGGTCGCCGGGGAAGCGGCGGTAGAACGCGAGCGATTTGCGGCGCATGATCTCCCACGTCGTCGAATACACCTCATCGGGAGTCCGTCCCACCGCAGGCAGGCCGCCGGTGATGATCGCGCCGGAGAGCGTCTCGGGTCGGGTGGACATCCAGTGCAGCGTCGTGAAGCCGCCGAACGACTGCCCGATGGGCGTGACGGTCCCACCGCCCAGATGAGCGAGCACGTCGAGCGAGTCTTCGACGATGGCGTCCGCGCGGAAATGCGTGAGGTACTCCGCCGCCGCCGCGGGATCGGCTGTGCGCAGGGTCGCGTGTGACGATCCCGCCGCCGCGATGCCGGCCGGCGTGGACCCGGCCCGCAGCTCGGCGGCGGATCCGGTGGCCTCCGGCTGCAGTCCCGGGGCGGGCGTGTCGAGGCCCAGCGGCGTGGAGCGCCCGGTGCCGCGCTGGTCGAGCAGGATGAGGCGGTAGTCCTCGAGGACCCGCGGCAGCCAGGAGGGCGACGCGGGCTCGAGCGAGGGACGCGGCGCCTCGACTCCGGGCCCGCCCTGCAGATAGACCGCGAAGGGCCGGTCCTCGCCGCCGTGGGCGGTGACGACGCGGGCGAACACCTCGATCGTGCCGCGCTGCGGGCGTGAGCGGTCGAGGGGGAGGTCGAGCGCGACCTCGCGGACGCGGAGTCCGGGGAGGTCGTAGGCGAGGTCGGTGGGCATGCCGCTCACCCTACTCCGGCATCGTCCGCACCAGACGGCGTCTCAGCCCTTGATGCGGGACCCGTGCCCCTCCCACTCCTTCTCACGCAGCGTGTACTTCTGGATCTTGCCCGTGGACGTCTTGGGCAGAGCCGGGAGGAACTCGAACACCCTGGGCGTCTTGTAGCGTGCCAGGCGGTCACGGAGGAAGTCGGACATGACCTCGTCCGTGGCGGCGGAGCCCTCCCTGAGGACGACGAAGGCCTTGGGGCGCTCTCCCCACCTGTCGTCGGGGATGCCCACGACCGCGACGTCCTCGACGTCCGGGTGCGCGGCGATCGCCTGCTCGACCTCGATGGTGGAGATGTTCTCGCCACCGGACACGACGACGTCCTTGGCCCGGTCGCGCAGCTCGACGTAGCCGTCAGCGTGCATGACGCCCAGATCGCCGGAGTGGAACCAGCCGCCGGCGAACGCGGCGGCCGTGGCGGCCTCGTCGTCGTAGTAGCCCTTCATGACGTTGTTGCCGCGCATGACGACCTCGCCCATCGTCGTGGCATCAGCAGGCACGTCGATCAGTTCGTCGCCGTCGACGTCGGTCCGGATCACACGCACGCGGTCCGCGGTGAGCATGCCGACACCCTGGCGTGCGAGCTTCGCGGAGCGGGTCTCGCCGTCCAGTTCCCTCCACGATTCCTGCCACTCGCACACCGTATAGGGCCCGTAGGTCTCCGTGAGTCCGTAGACGTGGACGATCTCGAAGCCCATGTCTGCCATGCGGGACAGCATGGACGGGCTGGGCGGTGCCGCAGCCGTCGTGATGACGAGGCGGTGGTCGAGGTCGTGGGCCTCGTCCGCGTCCATGATCGTGGACACGACGGTGGGGGCGCCGTTGAGGTGGGTGATCCCGTGGGTGTCGATGAGGTCCCAGATGACGGGTCCGCGGACGTCGCGCAGGCAGACCTGGAGACCGCCGGCGGCTGCGAGCGCCCATCCTGTGCACCAGCCGCTGCAGTGGAACATCGGCAGCGTCCACAGGTAGACGGAGTCCTTGCCGAAGCCGGAATGGATGATCTCGGACAGGGCGTTGAGGTACGCACCGCGGTGGGAGTACATGACGCCCTTGGGCCGACCGGTGGTGCCCGAGGTGTAGTTGATCGAGAGGGTCTGGTCCTCATCCGCGACGGTCCAGACGAGGTCGGTCTCGTCCTGATCGGCACCCGCCAGGAAGTCGTCGAGCGCCAGGACGCGGGTGCCCGCGGGGTTCGCACGGTTCAGAGGCTGATCCGCGTGCTGAGTGTCCTCGGCCAGGACGATGGAGAGGACCGACTCGAGCTCGGGGGCGACCTGCGTGATATCCGGCCAGTAGACGGTGTCCAGGACGAGCGCCTTCGCGCCGGAGTGGTCGCAGATATAGCGGACCTCTTCGGGGGCGAGGCGCGTATTGATCGATACCAGCACCGCGTCGATGAGCGGCACCGCGAACTGTGCGATGAGCATCTCCGGCAGGTTCGGCATCATGTAGGCGACCCGGTCGCCGGGCTGGATCCCGGCGGCGCGCAGCGCACGTGCGCGCTGCTCGACGGCTTCGTGCAGCTGGGCGAAGGTCCAGGTGTCGTCGCCGTACGCCACGGCCTGCTTGTCCGGGTACACGGCTGCCGACCTCGCAAGGAAGGTGAGCGGAGTCAGTTCGGTCTTCCAGGTCTCCATGGCGTCCTCTCGTCGGGGGTGCCGCGCGACCGCGGCATCGTGCTGCATCCTCGCAGGCATCCTAATCCGTCTGCGTGGTGCGGGGTCGCTCCGTGTCTCCGCCTGCACGAGCCGGTCTGCGCGGGAGTCGCGTGACCCTCCCGCTGCCGCAGCAGCCTTGCGGATCAATATGCCTTGTCGAGAGAATGAGCCATGGCAGTCGTGCTGAGATCTCTGGAGACAGCAGTCCCCGACACCGTCCTGATCCAGGACGAGGTGCGTGACGTGTTCGCGTCGCAGCCGGACGTGAGCGACCTTGCCAAGCGTCTGGTGAGTGCGGCATTCAACTCCTCGGGGATCGAGCGCCGCCGCAGCGCGGTGACGGAGATGGACTTCTCCACGCCCGTCGACTCGCCGCAGTTCTTCGAACGGGACACGGGTCGCATCCTGAATCCTTCGACCGGAGCCCGCAACGAGGTCTACGTCCGCGGGGCCACAGAGCTCTTCGTCGAGGCGGCGACCGCAGCCGTCGACGCGTGCGACGGCCTGGAACGCTCCGACGTCACTCACGTCATCACGGTCTCCTGCACAGGATTCTTCTCACCGGGCCCGGACTACCGCATCGTGAGGGAGGTCGGCCTGGATCCCGCGGTGAAGCGATGCCACCTGGGCTTCATGGGCTGCTACGCGGCCTTCCCCGCTCTGCGCCAGGCGACGACCATCTGCGAAGCGGACCCGGATGCCGTCGTCCTCGTCGTGAGCGCAGAGCTGTGCAGCATCCACGTCCGGGTCTCCGACGACCCGGACACCATCCTCGGGTCGTCGCTGTTCGGCGACGGCGCGGCTGCGGCAGTCGTCACCGGCCGGGGGCCGGGGCCGGGCCGGGCCCTGCAGCTCGACCACTTCGAGACGGTGCTCACACCCGTCGGAGAAGAGGCGATGGCCTGGAACATCGGCGACAACGGCTTCGAGATGGTGCTGGGGACGTACGTGCCGAAGATCATCGACGCCCACATCGTCGACGCCCTGGCACCGCTCCTGGCCCACGATGCGCTCGTGGCCGGTCGGGACTGCAGCGAGATCGAGCACTGGGCGATACACCCCGGCGGGCGCAGCATCCTCGACCGGGTGGAGAAGAGGCTCCGACTGCGGCCCGAGCAGCTCTCGCCGTCCCGGCGCGTGCTGCGCGACTACGGGAACATGAGCAGCGCGACCGTGATGTTCGTGCTCAAGGAGATTCTGGATGATCCGGCTGCGTCGGCGGGCGAACGCATCTGCGGGATGGCCTTCGGTCCGGGGCTGACTGTGGAATCGGCGCTGTTCACGACCATCGGCGAGACCACGGCCGTCGGCGAGCTGCAGTGATCCTGCCGGATCTTCGCACCCGTGACACTGCCGTGCGCGAGTCGATGGACGACCCTCACTGCGACCCGGCGATGCTCGATCGCACGTACGCGCAGTTCGGTGTCGTGAACGCACTCGTCGCGGGCTGGAAGCGGTCCTACCGTCAGCACCTGCGGCCTCTCCTCAGCCGAGGCCGGGTGAATACCCTGCTCGACATCGGATCCGGCGGGGGAGACGTCGCACGCTCGATCGCCGGCTGGGCTCGACGCGACGGCCTCGCTCTCGACGTCACGGCGGCGGATCCTGATGAGCGTGCCCATGCCTGGGCGCTCGGACGTCAGCCGTCGCCCGGTCTGGAGTTCCGCCAGGCGTTCAGCTCCGACCTCGTCGCAGAGGGGCGGACCTTCGACCTGGTGATCTCGAACCATCTGCTGCACCATCTCGATGACGAGCAGTTCAGATCGGTACTCGACGACTCGGAGAAGCTCGCCCGACTCCGTGCCGTCCACAGTGACATCCACCGCAGCCGTGCCGCCTACGTCGTCTTCTCGAACGGGACCCGTCCCGTCTTCCGCCGGTCGTTCATCCGCGCCGACGGCCTGGTCTCGATCCGGCGCAGCCATACCGCGCGTGAGCTGCGGGCAGCGGCTCCTCCCGGCTGGCGTGTCCAGCGCCAGGCTCCCTGGCGGAACCTGCTGATCCACGATGCAGCGGATGCCGTCGGAGTGTGAGCGATGTGACGGACTGCGAGGTGCTCATCGTCGGGGCGGGCCCGTCGGGGCTGGTGCTCGCCTGCCTGCTGGCGCAGGAGGGAGTGGACGTGGCCGTCGTCGACAGGCGCAGCCAGCCGCGGGGGTACTCACGGGCCATCGGCCTGCATCCGCCGGCGCTGGCCGTGCTGGAGCTGATCGGACTCGAGGGAGCCGTCCGAGCAGAAGGACTGCACGTCCGCTCGGGCGTCGCCCGCAGTCGTGGTCGCACGCTGGGCAGTCTCAGCTTCGAGAAGGCGTGGCCGGAGAGGCCCTTCGTGCTCACACTGCCGCAGAACCGCACGGAAGCCCTGCTGAGGGGGCGGTTGGCGCAGGTGGCGCCGGAAGCCCTCCGGCTCGGGTGGGAGATTACCGACCTCACCGAAGAGGACGACGGGGTGACGGCCGCCGCCATCGCATCCCCCGATCGGCACCCGGCACCGGGACCGAAGCCGTCACGAGCCTGGCGGGCCCGCGTCCTCGTGGGTGCCGACGGGCCGCGCAGCACGGTCCGCCGGCACGGGGGGATCGGCACACGGACACGGGAGATGCCCGATACGTACCTCATGGGTGACTTCCCCGCCCTCACGGGCCCCTCTCCGCCCTCGGATGCCGCAGCCTCCAGCACGGCCGTCGTGCATCTGGAGCCGGGTGGGGTGGTCGAAGCGTTCCCCCTCCCCGGCGGCAGCCGTCGGTGGGTCGCCCACACGGGAACGCGACTGGTGGAGCCGTCAGCTGCGCTCCTCTCCCGCATCGTCGGCGACCGGACGGGTGAGCACCTGGATCCGGCCTCGGCGACCATGGCCAGCGCGTTCTCGGTGCGACGGAGGATCGCCGAGCGCATGGTCCGCGGCAGGAGTGTCCTCATCGGCGACGCCGCCCACGAGCTCAGTCCGATCGGGGGACAGGGGATGACGCTGGGCTGGTTGGACACGGCCCAGCTGGCCCCGCTGATCCTGAGGGCACTCACCCACGGGGGGCCTCTCGACCGGTCCCGGGGAATCGAGGAGTTCGAGCAGGACCGCCTGCGCAGCGCACGGAGGGCGGCGCGACAGGCCGAGCTCAACACGATGCTCGGTCGGCCGATGGGCATGCCGGCCGCAGCCGCGCGGGAAGTCCTGCTCCGAGGCATGCTCGGCACACCCGCTCGCCTCGCGCTCGCCCGGGCCTTCACGATGCGCGGGTCCTCACCGCCAGGACTCCCACCGTCGAGGGCGACCGGACGTTCTCACCACGGCCGGGGAGACGCCCTCCGTTCCAGCTGAACGGTTCCAGCTGAACGGTTCCCACTGAACAGAGCCGCATGGGTGCGGACCGGCCCCGAACCATATGGTTCAGGGCCGGTCCGCACCCACGCGCTGAGTGGGGCGGGAGGGGAGTCCGCGTCAGTTCGCGAAGGCGTTGATACCGGTCATCGCACGACCCAGCGTGAGCTGGTGGACCTCGTGGGTGCCCTCGTAGGTGAGGACGGTCTCGAGGTTGATCGCGTGCCGCAGCGGCGAGTACTCGCTGGTGATGCCCGACCCGCCGAACAGTGCGCGCAGGTCGCGGGCGATGTTCATGGCGGTGTCGACGTTGACCATCTTGCCCAGGCTGATCTGCTCGGGACGCACGCCGGCGGCGGAGTCCTTGAGCCGCCCGATGTGTGCGGCCGTGAGCGTGATCGCCGAGTACTCCCCGAACGCCTTGGCGAGCTTCTGCTGCGAGATCTGGAAGGACGACAGCGGGCGGTCGAACTGGATGCGCGTGTCGGTGTAGCGCAGTGCCTCCTCCAGGGAGTCGCGCGCGGCGCCGGTCACGCCGAAGACGATGCCGTAGCGCGCCTCGGACAGTGCCGACAGCGGCCCCTTGAGGCCGGACGCCTTCGGCAGCATGGCGGATTCCGGCAGGCGCACGTTGTCGAGCACGATCTCTCCGGTGATCGACGCGCGCAGCGACAGCTTCCGCTGCACCTCCGGCGTCTCCACACCGGGGGTGTCGGTGGGCACGACGAATCCGCGGACCACGCCCTTCTCGCCCGTCTTCTCATCGACCTCGTCCGTCTTGGCCCAGACGACCATGACGTCGGAGACGGGCGAGTTCGTGATCCACATCTTCGCGCCGTTGAGGATCCAGTCGGAGCCGTCCTTCGTCGCGCGGGTCTTCATGCCCGCAGGATCGGATCCGACGTCCGGCTCCGTGAGGCCGAAGCAGCCGATCGCCCGGCCGGCGGCCATCTGCGGCAGCCATTCCTGCTTCTGCTCCTCCGACCCCCAGTGATGGATCGAGAACATCGCGAGCGAGCCCTGGACGCTGACGAGCGAGCGCAGGCCGGAGTCCACGGCTTCGAGCTCACGGCAGGCCAGACCGTACTGCGTCGCGGTGGAGCCGGCGCACTCGTACCCCTCGAGGTGCATGCCGAGCACACCCAGCTCGCCGAGGCCCTCTGCCAGTTCCCGTGCGGGGATGGTGCCGTCGAGGTACCAGTCACCGATGTTGTCCCGGACGTGCTCGTTCAGCCAGCTGCGGACCACCCCCGCCCACTCCAGATCCTCCTTCTCGAAGATCTCATCGACCTGCAGGATCTCGTCCGGTGTCTTGGTCTTCCCCTTGGTGACGGCCATGTGGGCGTCCTTCCTCTCGATCACTGCGGGACCTCGCGGCGCCGCAGTGAGGTCCCCCTCGATCAGCGAATTCTTCAGGAACGATGCGATGATCAGGGACTGTGACTGTACGACGACTCAGTGTAATCGGAGCCACGGGCTCGATCGGCACCCAGACCCGTGACGTGCTCCGCCTGCACCGGGAGCGCTTCCGCGTGACGGGGCTCGCAGCCGGTGGGAACCTGACGGAGCTCGCGGCCCAGGCCGTGGAGTTCTCCGTCCCCGCGATCGGCCTGGCGCACCCTCCCGCCGCCGATGCCCGGGCCGCCATCCGCTCCGCGCTCGCCTCCGAAGCCGCCCGCCAGCATCTGCCGGACCCCGTCGAGGTCATCGAGACCGGTCCCGAGGCCCCCGCCAGGATCGCCGCGCTGGCCACCGACGTCGTGCTCAACGCCGTGACCGGTGCTGCGGGCCTCGACGCGACTCTTGCGGCGCTGGAGGCCGGCACCGATGTCGCGCTCGCGAACAAGGAGTCCCTCATCATCGGCGGTGACGTGGTGCTGGGTGCCGCCGCGGCCTCGGGAGCGGAGCTCATCCCGGTCGACAGCGAGCACTCGGCGATCGCACAGGCGCTGCGGGCGGGCCGGGCGGAGGAGGTGTCGAAGCTCATCGTCACCGCATCCGGCGGCCCCTTCCGCGGGTTCGACCGCGAGCAGCTGGAGACGGTCACCCCGGAGCAGGCCCTCGCCCACCCCACCTGGGACATGGGACGCGTCGTCACGACCAATTCCGCCGGCCTCGTGAACAAGGGCCTCGAGGTCATCGAGGCCCATCTGCTGTTCGGCATCCCGTACGACAGGATCGACGTCGTCGTCCACCCGCAGTCGCAGGTGCACTCGATGGTCGAGTTCGCGGACGGGTCGACCATCGCGCAGGTGTCGCCCCCGGACATGCGGCTGCCCATCGCGTACGCACTGGGAGCGGGGGAGCGGATCGGCTCCGGTGCCCCCGCCAACGACTGGACGCGGGCCTCGACGTGGACGTTCGAACCCGTCGACGACGAGGCGTTCCCCGCGCTGGGACTGGCAGTGGAAGCAGGACGTCGGGGCGGCACCTTCCCCGCGGTGTACAACGCGGCGAACGAAGTGTTCGTCGACGCCTTCCACGACCGCCGCATCCCCTTCACCGGGATCGCCGACGGGATCGCCGCAGCACTCGCCGACCACAGCAGCCGTGGGGCGGCGGACGGACCCGCGGCCGTCCAGACCGGCAGCGCGGCCGGTGCAGTCGCGCCGCTCACCCGTGACGCGGTGCTCGCGGCGGACGGCAGCGCGCGCTCGTTCGCCCACAGCTGGGTCGCCCGGCACGCAGGCGAAGGAGCCGCCACCGCATGACCGCGCTGCTCTACACGATCGGCGTCGTCCTCTTCCTCGTCGGCATCTCCGCCTCCATCGCGCTGCACGAACTCGGACACCTCGTTCCGGCCAAGCGGTTCGGGGTGAAGGTCACCCGGTACATGATCGGGTTCGGACCCACCTTGTGGGCGAAGCGCCGCGGCGAGACCGTCTACGGCGTCAAGGCGCTGCCGCTGGGCGGCTTCATCGCGATGCCAGGCATGTACCCGCCGGAGGACGAGTCGAACACACGCCTGGGCGGCAGTCGTCGCCGCGCCCGCCGCAGGAGGCCCCGACTGTTCGCCGGGGCGGTGGAGGATGCACGCGCGTTCTCGAACGAAGAACTGGAACCGGGGGAGGAGCACCGTGCGTTCTACGCGCTGAGCGTGCCGAAGCGGCTCGCCGTCATGTTCGGCGGACCGTTCGTCAACCTGGTCCTGGGGATCCTCGCGCTCGCCGTGAGCCTCCTGGGCATCGGGATGCCCGCACCCACGACCACGGTGCAGACCGTCGTCGAATGCGCCGTGCCCGCCGAGGTCGCAGCAGAGCGGACCGCGGAGGAACAGGCGGAGTGCCAGCCGGGCGACCAGCTCACTCCCGCATGGGAGCTCGGCATCGATCCGGGCGACACGATCCTGGCCGTCGACGGCGAGCCCGCGACGGACTGGAGCACGATGACCGGCCTCATCCGCGACGCGGCCGGGCGGACCGTGCCCGTCACGATCGAACGAGCGGACGAGGAGCGGACCCTCGACGTGCCGATCATCGAGACGGAGCGTCCGGTGCTCGACGACGACGGTGAGCCGGTCGAGGACGACGACGGCACCACGAGGACGGTGCCCGCGGGATTCCTGGGCGTGGGGCCCACACAGGAGTACCAGCCGATCCCGGTGGCCGAGTTCCCCGCGGAGGCGGGCAGCGCGATCGGCGGCACCTTCCACGCGCTCGCCACCCTGCCGCAGAAGCTCGTGGAGATCGCGCACGTCGCCTTCTCGGATGAGCCGCGTGACCCCGAAGGCCCGATGGGCATGGTGGGCGTGGGCCGTGTCGCCGGCGAGATCGCGTCGACGGACGAGGTGGAGACCGCCAGCGGCGAGGTCATCACGCTCGACATGGTCGACAAGGCGCAGACGGGGGTCGGCCTCTTCGCCTCCCTCAACCTCTTCCTCTTCGCCTTCAACATGGTGCCGCTCCTGCCCCTGGACGGCGGGCACATCGCCGTCGCGCTCTATGAAGGTGCCCGCAGGAGGATCAGCAGGTGGCGGGGGCGGGGGGTCGTCGGCCCGTTCGACACCGCGCGGCTGCTGCCGCTGACGTACGTCGTCGTCGCGTGCTTCCTGATGATGACGGTGCTCCTCCTCTACGTCGACATCGTCAAACCCGTGCGACTGTTCGGCTCCTAGGAGCGTGCGCCGCCTCACCCCGGGCGTCCAGAGTGTTCCCGGGGCCGCGGAGTACGATGGCTGACAACGTCCGGACCCGACCTGTTCGAAGGGAACCACCTCTGTGACCGCAGTGAACCTGGGTATGCCCGCGCCTCCTCCTCCCGTCCTCTCACCGCGCAGGAAGACGCGGCAGATCCAGGTCGGCACGGTGGGCGTCGGGTCCGACCACCAGGTCTCCGTCCAGTCCATGACGACGACGAAGACCACGGACATCAACGGCACCCTGCAGCAGATCGCAGAGCTCACTGCGGCCGGCTGCGACATCGTGCGTGTGGCCTGTCCCGCGACCGAGGACGCTGAATCGCTTCCGGCGATCGCTAGTAAGTCGCAGATCCCCGTCATCGCGGACATCCACTTCCAGCCCAAGTACGTCTACAAGGCGATCGAGGCCGGCTGTGCGGCTGTCCGCGTGAACCCGGGCAACATCCGCAAGTTCGACGATCAGGTCAAGCAGATCTCGAAGGAGGCGGCTGACGCCGGCGTCTCCATCCGCATCGGTGTGAATGCCGGTTCGCTCGACAAGCGCATCATGGACAAGTACGGCAAGGCGACGCCGGAGGCGCTCGTCGAATCCGCAGTCTGGGAGGCCTCCCTCTTCGAGGAGCACGGCTTCAACGACTTCAAGATCTCCGTGAAGCACAACGACCCCGTCATCATGGTCCGCGCGTACGAACTGCTCGCGGAGCGCGGCGACTGGCCGCTGCACCTGGGAGTGACGGAGGCAGGGCCTGCTTTCCAGGGCACCATCAAGTCCGCCACCGCTTTCGGCACGCTGCTCAGCCAGGGGATCGGTGACACCATCCGGGTGTCCCTGTCCGCACCCCCGGTCGAGGAGATCAAGGTCGGCAATCAGATCCTCGAGTCGCTGAATCTGCGTCCGCGCAAGCTGGAGATCGTGTCCTGCCCGTCCTGCGGCCGTGCCCAGGTCGACGTGTACTCGCTCGCGGACCGAGTGACTGCCGGGCTCGAAGGACTCGAGGTGCCGCTGCGCGTCGCCGTGATGGGCTGCATCGTCAACGGACCCGGCGAAGCGCGGGAAGCCGACCTGGGAGTCGCGAGCGGCAACGGCAAGGGACAGATCTTCGTGAAGGGCGAGGTCATCAAGACGGTCCCGGAATCCGCGATCGTCGAGACGCTCATCGAAGAGGCCATGCGGATCGCAGACGAGAACGGCCTGGCACAGGGCGATGCCGAGGTCGTCGTCGGATGACCCCGCACGTCCGGTGAGGATCCTCCCGCTCACGCACCGGTACACCGAGTGGCTCATGCACGTCCTGCAGGCGGACCCGGCGCGGAACTGCTATCTGCTGGCGCTCGTGAACGCGCGGGGGTCGGCGGACATCTCCGGTCCCACCGGCACGCTCTACGGAGTGTTCGACGATTTCGGCCCGATCGCCGCCTACTGGCTGGGCGGGAGCGTCGTCGCCGTCGACGCGACGCCGGAGACCAACAGGCCGATCGCCACTCTGCTCAACGCGAGAGGACGATGGTCGACGTCATTCATCGGCGATTCCTCGTGGGTCCTCGACCTCACGGATCAGCTGAACTGGGGCGACCCGCGTGGCGTGCGGCCCGCGCAGCCGCTCCTCGTCTGCGAGCAGGAGCCGGAGGTGTTCGCGCACCCCGGCGTGCGACTGGGCGTCGCCGCGGACTTCGGGCCGGTCTTCGCCGCGTCGGTGGAGATGTTCACGGAAGAGGTCGGCTTCTCTCCGATCGAGGAGGGGCAGCGCGAGTACCGCGCCCGTGTGCGCAGTCTGCTCGATCACCGCAGCACCCTGCTCGTCATGTCGGAGCGAGGCCCCGATGGCGGGCCGATCCGCGAATGGCCCGCGCCGGGCAGCTGGCAGCAGGTGATCTTCAAAGCGGATCTGGGGATCCGATCCGCGTCCGCAGTCCAGGTGCAGGGGGTGTGGACCCACCCGGACTTCCGCGGGCGCGGGATCGCGAGTGCAGCGATGGTGGCCGTCTCCGCACATGCCATGCAGCACGTCGCGCCGACGGCGAGCCTCTACGCGAACTCCTACAACGCTCCTGCGCTGCGCGCGTATGAGAAGGCCGGCTACGTCCAGCGCGGCACCTTCGCCACCGTCATGTACTGACGCGCGTGTCTTGATGCGCATGTCCTGACGAGCGACTGCTGCGTGGTCAGGGTGCAGCGTCGGCCCTGGTCGCGGGGAGCGGCCGCCGACCCGGTCACCGGGACGATCGTCCCCGCAGCCGATCGAGGTCCCGCCTGTCCTTCTTCGTGGGACGTCCCATCCCCTTGTCGCGGCGGGGCACCGGGGCGCGCAGTGCCGGATCCGGGGGAGGCGTGCGGTCCTCATAGCACTGCTGTGCGATCGGGGCTCCTGCACGCGTGGACAGCATCGCCCGCACGACGAGGATGCGCTCTCCGCCCGGAGTGCGCACGCGGATCGTCTGCCCGGCCGTGATCTTCTGGGCGGGCTTGGCGCGGGCGCCGTCCACGTGGACGTGACCGCCCTTCGCCGCGGCGGTGGCGGCGGAGCGGGCGCGGAACATGCGCACGGCCCACAGCCACACATCGACCCGCATCGAGGCTCCTGGAGTGACATCCGGTTCCGGCATGCGTGCAGACTACAGCGAGCCACTTAACGGTCGTTAGAACTCTCACGCTATGCTCAGTCACGAACATCTGCATCCCATTTCCGGTGTGGAGTCGGGAACCGCCCTCGGCGGGCGTCCGTGCTCCCGCCGCTGGACCAGGAAGGCGCGCGTGAACACGTCCTCCAAGAACAAGAAGAAGGGCGGCTTCGACGTCCAGCCCTTCATCAAGCCCGCCCTCATCGCCGGCGGCTCGATCGTCGCGCTCGGGGTCATCGTCCTCCTCGCGATCTGGCTGCGCACGATCCCGTCTGTTGAGGCCTTCATCGACAAGTACCCCGGGCAGGACCCGGTGAATGAGGTCGAGTCCGGTCTGCCCGCCTGGCTCGGCTGGCAGCACTTCCTCAACGCCTTCTTCATGCTCCTCATCATCCGCACCGGCATCCTGGTGCGGATCACAGAGCGGCCCAAGGGCCACTGGACCCGCAACAACAAGGGCCTGATCAAGACGAAGAAGGCTCCCGAGAAGATCACGATGAACCTGTGGATCCACTACATGTTCGACGCGCTCTGGGCCCTCAACGGCGTCGTGTTCTTCGTGCTGCTCTTCGCGACGGATCAGTGGAAGCGCGTGGTCCCGCTCAGCTGGGACATCTTCCCGCATGCGATCTCCTCGGCGCTGCAGTACGCGTCCATGGACTGGCCGGCGGAGATGGGCTGGACGAACTACAACGCGCTCCAGCTGATCGCATACTTCACGGTCATCTTCATCGCCGCGCCGATCTCGCTCGTCACCGGTCTGCGGATGTCGAACGTCTGGCCCGAGGACTCGGGGATCAACAAGGTCTTCCCGGCCCCCGTCGCGCGCGCTCTGCACTTCCCGACGATGGTGTTCTTCCTCGTCTTCATCGCGATCCACGTGTTCCTCGTGTTCGTCGGTGCGGTCGTCGGCGGCCACGGGATCTTCGGCAACCTGCAGCACATGTACGCGGCATCCCCGGATGCGCCGTGGTTCGCCTTCATCATGTTCGCGATCTCGATCGTGGTCATGGTCGCGGCCTGGTTCCTGGCGCGGCCGGTCTTCCTCACCCCCGTCGCCAACATGTTCGGCAAGGTGAGCCGCTGACGGAGCAGTCTCCTCGGCACCGTCCACGCGACGCGCGCACGCCCGGCACCCTGCGCAGGGTGCCGGGCGTGCGCGCGCCGAGACGCAGAGGTGCCGGTGTCGCCCGAGGAGCTGGGCGTCCTGTGATGCGATCAGACGTCGGAGCGGACCACGGGCCCGGTCCGCGCATCCGGTCCTCGGTCAGCGGATCGGGGCGGCGCCCCGGTGATAGAGTTCCAGCGTCCGTCCCGTCGTCGACCGTTCTCCGAGGAGTGCCCGTGCCACTGCGCATGTCCAGTCTGTTTGTGCGTTCTCTCAAGGAGGACCCGGTCGACGCCGAGGTCGCGAGCCACAAGCTCCTCCACCGCGCGGGATACATCCGCCGCTCCGCCCCGGGCATCTACACGTGGCTGCCGCTGGGCCTCGCCGTGCTGCGGCGCATCGAGACGGTCGTGCGGCAGGAGATCGAACGGGCGGGCTCGCAGGAGGTGCACTTCCCCGCGCTGCTGCCGGCAGAGCCGTACAAGGCATCCGGCCGCTGGGAGGCGTTCGGCGACCTCCTCTTCGAACTCAAGGACCGCCGGGACGGCGACTACCTGCTCGCGCCCACTCACGAAGAGGTGTTCACCCTCCTCGTCAAGGACCTCTACGGCTCCTACAAGGATCTGCCGCTCAGTCTCTACCAGATCCAGACGAAGTACCGTGACGAGGCCCGCCCGCGTGCCGGCCTGCTGCGCGGTCGCGAGTTCATCATGAAGGACGCATACTCGTTCGACCTCGATGATGAGGGCCTCGACGCGTCCTACCAGGCGATGCGCGACGCCTACGTCCGCATCTACGACCGGCTGCGTCTGCCCTACGTGATCGTCGAGGCGACCCCGGGGGCCATGGGCGGTGCCGGTACAGAGGAGTTCCTCTACCCGTCGGTCGTCGGCGAGGACACCTACGTGCGCACCGCGGGCGGATATGCGGCGAACGTCGAAGCCGTGACGACAGTCGCTCCGGAGCCGGTCGAATGGGCCGACAGTCCGCAGGCGCACATCGAGCCGACCCCGGATACGCCGACGATCGCGACGCTCGTCGATGCCTCCAACGCACAGCAGCCGCGCCAGGACCGGGAATGGACGGCCGCAGACACGCTGAAGAACGTCGTCGTCGCGGTCACCCACGCGAACGGTGAGCGCGAGATCGTGGTCATCGGGCTGCCCGGCGACCGCGACGTCGACCTGGACCGCGCCGAGGGCACCGGCCGGCTGGGCGAGGGCGAGATCGCCGTGGAGGCGGCGACGGAGGCCGACCTCGCGGGGCTGCCCCAGCTGGTCAAGGGCTACATCGGCCCCGGCGTCTCCCTGACGGACCCCTTCCTCGGACTCGAGGGCGCGTCCGGCCTGCGCTACCTCGTCGATCCGCGGATCGCGGACGGCAGCCGTTGGATCACCGGCGCGAACCAGCACGGCCACCACGTCTACGACCTCGTCTACGGCCGTGACTTCGTCGCGGACGGCACGATCGAGGCATCCGAGGTCCGTCCGGGCGATGAGGCTCCGGACGGTTCCGGCCCGCTCGAGCTCGCGCGCGGTGTGGAGATCGGTCAGGTCTTCAAGCTGGGCCGCAAGTACGCAGAGGCCCTGGGGCTGACGGTGCTCGATGAGAACGGCAAGTCCCGCGTCGTGACGATGGGCTCCTACGGCGTGGGCGTGTCCCGCGTGATGGCGTGCATCGCGGAGGAGTACCACGACGACCGGGGTCTCATCTGGCCGCAGCACCTCGCACCCGCGGATGTCCACATCGTCGCCACCGGCAAGGACGCTGCGGTCTTCGACACGGCAGAGGCGCTGACCGCGGACCTCGAGTCCCGCGGAGTCCGCGTGCTGTTCGACGACAGGCCCAAGACGAGCCCGGGCGTGAAGTTCGGCGATGCGGAGCTCCTCGGGATCCCCACGGTCCTCGTGGTGGGTCGTGGGCTCAAGGACGGGAACGTCGAACTGCGCAACCGCACGGACGGCACGTCTGCGGATGTCCCTGTCGCGGCTGCGGCCGAAGCCGTCGTGGACCAGGTCGACGCGGGGTACGCACTCGTCGGCGACTCCCGCACCACCTACCTCGTGTGACCCCCGCGGCAGGCTCCGCCATCGAGGTGACGCTGGGGCTCATCCTGCTCCTGTTCGCCGTCGGTGTGTTCGCCGGGTGGATCGATGCGGTGGTGGGCGGAGGCGGGCTCGTCCAGCTCCCGGCACTGCTGCTGGTGCCCGGGATCACCGCCGTCCAGGCGCTCGCGACCAACAAGGTGGGGTCGATCGCAGGGACGACGGTCTCGTCGCTGACGTATCTGCGACGCGTCACCCCTGACCGGTCCGCGACGTTCCCCGCCGCGGGCCTCGCACTCGTCGGTGCGGTGGTGGGCGCGATGCTCGCCGCGCTCATGCCCGAAGGGGTCCTGCGTCCGGCGATCCTCGCCGTGCTCGTCGCGGTGGCGGTCTTCACACTCATGAAGCCCAGCCTGGGTGCCGAGGCTCGCCTGCGGTTCCCGCCCGATTCGGCGGCACACCACACCACGGCATGGGCGCTGGGCTTCGTCGTCGGCGTCTACGACGGTGCGCTCGGACCCGGGACCGGCTCATTCCTCGTCATCGGATTCGTCGCACTGATCGGCTTCAGCTTCCTGCAGGCGTCCGCCTCGAGCAAGGTCGTCAACTGGGCCACCAACCTCGGTGCGCTGCTGTTCTTCGTCCCCGCGGGCCATGTCGTGTGGTCCCTGGGGCTCGCAATGGCCCTGGGCAACCTGACGGGCGGCTACATCGGAGCGCGGACTGCGATCCGGCTGGGCAGCGGATTCGTCCGCATCGTCTTCATCGTGGTCGTGGGAGCGATGGTGCTGAGCATGGGGTGGTCCATGCTCGCCGGCGCCCTCGGACGCTGAGGATCAGCCGAGCAGCTTGAGACGGTGGGCGTTCATGCCGTGCACGCTGACGCGCGAGAGTGCCCGGGCGACCCACAGCGATCGGGCCGCGTCGCCCCATGCCTTCGGCGTGCCGCCCAGAGCTGAACGCAGGTACCAGAACATGTTCTCCACCTCGCGTGCGACGGCCGCACCCACCCCCAGAGCGGGGTCGACGGCGGCGCACCTGCACAGTTCCGACGCGAACTCGCGCAGCCAGGCGGCCTGCCCTTCGGGGTCGACCGCGGGGATCTCCGTCATCCGGTTCCAGAGGAGCGGCGCGATCATGTATTCGGCGGGTCCGTTGAGGGGCTGGGGATCGATGGCCTTCCACGTCGCGATGCCGGAGGCGTCGGGGTGTCCGGCGAGGATGTTGTAGTAGTGGAGGTCCGCGTGGAGCAGCCACGAGTCCTCTGAGCGGGCGAGGCGTTCGATCCACATCCGTGCGGCGTTCACGACCGACCAGTCCGCCGGGGTGAAGTCGGGGAACTCGCGGAGCAGGGCGGAGTCGGTCTCGAATCGGTCGAGCCACCCGGAGGCGATGTCCTGGACGCGGACCAGACCGGGCACCCCCGGGACGCGCAGCGCCTGGGCGAGCTGCCCCCACGTCGCCGGCACCTGGTCGAGGGGGAGGGCTGAGAGGTTCGTCTCCGTCCGCAGCCGCTCCTGGAGCGTCGCCCTGAAGCTCGCGTCATCCGCCAGCACCTGCACAGCACCGCGGCCGTTCCAGGCGCGCAGCGCGTCGAGGATCTGCGCATGGACGCGGGGATTGTCCACATTCGGCGCCGCGAAGCGGATGATCGCAGGGCGACGCTCCTGGGTGAGGACGGGGAGGACGAGCGATTCGCACCCGGCCCACGGGCTCGTGGGCTGTGGATCGAGGGTGAGACTCCAGCGATCGATGAGTTCGACGGCCATGAAGTCGAGCGCTCGGGTCCACGCATGGGTGTGGTGCTCGCCGTTGATCTCCCGCGCCGTCTCGTACAGCACGTTCGGCACTCTCATCCGTCCTCCTCCGGACTCCGCTGGGCGACCTCGAAGCGGAGGTCCTGGAAGCCGTCGGCGCGACGGCGAGCGCGGGCGCTGTCGTCCAGCCACGACAGGAAGACTGCGGGAGGAACGGCGCTGCGGGCACTCCAGAGCCGCTCGACCAGGGCATCTTCCGCGCCGCGGATCGCCGCGAGGGCGGTCGGGCCGTCGTCGGGCCGTTCCCCGAGCTTCCACGCGGGAGCGCTGGAGGGAACCGTCACGTCGTCAGCGAGCGTCGGAGCGATCGCCATGATCCCCCTGAGTCCGGCGATCCTGGCGTGAGACTCCCGCCGAGCAGGAGAGTCTGCGGCCAGGTGCACCGACGCCCGCTCATACACGTACTCAGCGATGTGCGACGCGGTGATGAGGGCGGCGAGCGGGTGTGCTTCGTCGCGCTCGGCAGGGGACGGGTGCGCGCCGGGGTCGACTGGTGCACCGGATCCGGCCTGGTCGGTGAGGCCCACGTCGAGCGCGGTCCGCACCGCATCGGCGAGCTCACCGCGGATCGATCCCGCGGCTTCGGGGTCCAGGTCACTGAGGTGCAGCAGAGCACCGGCAGCCACGTCTGCGAGGACGACGGCGGTGAGGCCGGTGCGGCGGCCCAGGGCGGGGGCGGCGGCGACGAACCGTCGAGCTGCGTCTGCGAGCCCTTCGGCCGCAGCGAACGGTGCGGGATCCGGGTTGGGCGGCGCGACCGGCTCGGCGAGGCCTTCCGGCGGGTTCCACGGGGGACCGACCGCCGCGGCGAATGCAGAGATCGCGTCCGCGGTCCCCTCGTCTGCCGTCGTGGCCGCGAGCGTGCGCGCCACCGCGTCACGGAGCGTGTCCACCGGGGAGAGGTCGGGCATCTGCGGGTCCCGGTCGAGGCGGATCCCGCAGCCGGCGGCTCCGGCGGTGACGAGGCCGAAGGCCGCGGCGAGCACCGTCCGGCGAACGGGTCCTCGTACACTCCCTTGCCTGCGCATGGGGACAATCGTAGCCGCAGGTCGTTAGGCTTCCGTGGAGGCGTCCGACGGGCCGCCCGACCGCACGCGAAAGGGATACATGGCACTTCACACAGACAGGATCCGCGACGAACTCGCAGGTCCACTCGCCGAGGCCGGGCTGACCGTCGAGGAGATCCGCGCCCATGCCGCCGGTCGGCATCGGACGCTCACCGTCGTCATCGACCTCGATGCGGATCACTCGGATCCCGTGCCCTTCGACACGGTCACGGAGGCGAGCCGCATGGTCTCCGAGGTCCTCGATGGGATCGAGGTGTGGGGCGAGCATCCGTACACACTCGAGGTCACCACCCCGGGAGCAGAGCGCCCCCTGACGGAGCCGCGTCACTTCCGCCGTGCCCGTGGACGGCGCGTCCGTGCGGAACTCGGGGCCGACGAGGGTGCGCCGAGCGACGGTGGGACCGTCGAGGGCGTCCTCACGGATGTGGACGATGAGGGGATCGTGCTGGAAGGAGTGCGGGACGGCGACCGGATCCTCTTCTCCGAGGTCGCCACGGCGCAGGTCGTCGTCTCCCTGCGCTGACCGGGGCGAACGTTCGCCTATAGTAGTGAGCCCGGGACGGCCCCCATCAGTGCGGGCCGGCATCCCGGGACACGCCGCGCCGCGCAGCACCACTGAGCGCACCACCGAGAAGGACGGGAAGAGATGGACATCGACCTCAGCGCCCTGAGGATGATCGAAACGGACAAGGAGATCCCGTTCGATACCCTCGTCGAGCTCATCGAACAGGCGCTGCTGCTGGCATATCAGCGCACGCCGGGAGCTTGGCAGGACGCCCGTGCCCAGATCGATCCGAAGACCGGCTCAGCGACCATCTGGGCGGTGGAGTTCGACAACGACGACATCCCGGTCGGCGAGTTCGACGACACTCCTGAGGACTTCGGTCGCATCGCGGCGATGACCGCGCGCAACGTCATCCACCAGCGTCTGCGCGATGTCGCGGATGATTCGGTGCTCGGATCCTTCAAGGATCGCGAGGGGCAGCTCGTCTCCGGTCGCATCCAGCAGGGACGCGACCCTCAGATGGTGCAGGTGGATCTGGGCGACGTCGAGGGCGTCCTGCCGCCCCATGAGCAGGTGCCGGGAGAGGCCTACGAGCACGGGGAGCGCATCCGTGTGCTCATCACCGACGTGCGGAAGGGGACACGGGGCCCGGCGATCACCGTATCGCGCACCCACCCCGACCTCGTCCGTCGGCTCTTCGCCCACGAGGCGCCGGAGATCGCGGACGGGACTGTGGAGATCACAGCGCTCGCACGGGAGGCCGGGCACCGCACGAAGATGGCAGTCCACGCCACCGCGGCCGGCGTCAACGCCAAGGGCGCGTGCATCGGCGAACTCGGATCGCGCGTCCGCTCGGTCATGGCCGAGCTCGGCCAGGAGAAGATCGACATCGTCGACTGGTCTCAGGATCCCGGGGCATTCATCGCCCAGGCGCTCTCGCCGGCGAAGGTGAAGAGCGTCGAGGTGCTCGACGCCGCGATGCGGTCCGCTCGGGCGACGGTCCCTGCGGACCAGCTGTCACTCGCGATCGGCAAGGAGGGCCAGAACGCTCGACTGGCCGCTCGCCTGACCAACTGGAAGATCGACATCGTCGCGGACTGACGCACAGCGCCATCCGGCGCAGCCGCCCGTGGACACGACACACGTGCGAGAGCGGCGCGGAGGCCTCAGCGCGGGTGCTGTAGACTGGTCCGGTGTCGATGGCAGTGCAGTCCCACCGGGTACCGACCCGGATGTGTATCGCCTGCCGCCGTCGTGCCCCCCAGACGCACCTTCTGCGGATGGTCGTGCGCAGGACGGACGAACCCCGAATCGTCGTCGACCCAGATCGTATGCTCCCCGGACGGGGCGCATGGATCCACGATTCGGCCGCGTGCTGGAAGCGAGCACGCGCGAAGAGAGCCTTTACCGCGGCGCTCAGGTCACCCGGTGCATCCGGTCCGGACCTGCCGTGTGACGAGGGATGGGACCACAGGAAGCAGGTATCTCGAATGGATTCCGTGTAGATGAGTGTCGCCCGATGATGACTCGAAACTATGGTCGTGAGCAGTGAGATGAGGACTGCACGGCCCTGATGAGGTCCTTCCTGCCCGGGAGGACCCGGACAGGAGAAAAGTGGCAAAGCCCCGTGTCCACGAGCTGGCAAAGCAGCTCGGCACAACAAGCAAGGAAGTGCTCAGTACACTTCAGGAGATGGGCGAATACGTCCGCTCCGCATCCTCCACCGTCGAAGCCCCGATCGTCCGCCGCCTGACGGAGGCGTACGAAGCGCGGGGCAAGACCACCGATTCCGCGAAGCCGGAGGCCAAGGCCGCAGCCCCCAAGCCGGGTGCAGCTCCGAAGCCCGGTGCCGCGAAGCCCGGCCCCCAGCCCCCGGCTCCGAAGCCCGGCGCTGCTCCGAAGCCCGGCGCCGCCAAGCCTGCACCGGCCGCCAAATCTGCGCCGGCAGCCAAGCCCGCGCCTGCTGAGAAGCCCGCACCGGCCGACGAGCCCGCGGCTCCTGCAGAGACGTCGGCTCCGGCCGCCGATCCTGCTCCCGCCGCGAAGCCGGGTCCCGCTGTGAAGCCGGGTCCCAAGCCCGCGCCCGAGGCACCGGCGGCCAAGCCGGACGCCGCGTCGCCGACGCAGGGCAGCGGCCGTCCCGGCAATAATCCGTTCGCTCCGGCGCAGGGCATGCCCAAGTCCGGCGCGAAGCCGGGGCCCAAGCCGGGACCTCGTGCTCCGCGGGGCGGTGGCGGTGGCCGTCCCGGCAACAATCCGTTCGCTTCGGCACAGGGCATGCCCAAGCCCGGTGCGAAGCCGGGTCCCAAGCCCGGCGCCGGTGCCGCGGGACCTCGTCCCGGTGCAGCGCCGAAGCCCGCGGCCGGCGGTGGGGCCCGCCCCGGTGTTCCGCGTCCCAATCCCGGGATGCTCAAGAACTCTGCGCTCGCCAAGCCGGGCACCGGAGGTCGGGGACGTCCCGGAGGTGCTCCCGGCGCCCCCGGCGGTGCTCCCGGAGCACCGGCAGGTCGCGGCCGTCCCGGCGGCGGTCCTCCCGGTCGCGGTTCCGGCCGCGGTCGTGGCAACACACAGGGCGCATTCGGTCGCGGCGGCGGTCGTCCGGCACGCGGGCGCAAGTCGAAGCGGGCGAAGCGCGCAGAGCTCGAACAGATGCAGGCTCCGTCCGTCGGCGGTGTCTCGGTCCCTCGCGGGGACGGCACCACGCCGCTGCGTCTGCGTCGCGGTGCATCGCTCGCGGACTTCGCGGACAAGATCAACACCGATCCGACGAACCTCGTCACGATCCTCTTCCACCTCGGTGAGATGGCGACGATCACCGCATCGCTCGACGAGGCGACGTTCGGCGTGCTCGCCGACGAACTCGGCTACAAGATCGAGATGGTGTCCCCTGAGGACGAGGACCGAGAGCTGCTCGAGACCTTCGACATCGACCTGACGGACGGCGGTGACGCGGAGGACATGCGTCCGCGCCCGCCAGTGGTCACGGTCATGGGTCACGTCGACCACGGCAAGACCAAGACGCTCGACGCGGTGCGGTCTGCCAACGTGGCAGGTGGAGAAGCCGGCGGCATCACGCAGCACATCGGTGCGTACCAGGTGAACGTCGAGCATGATGGCACGGAACGTGCGATCACGTTCCTCGACACCCCCGGTCACGAAGCGTTCACCGCGATGCGCGCCCGTGGTGCGAAGTCGACCGACGTCGCGATCCTCGTGGTGGCTGCGGACGACGGCGTCATGCCGCAGACGATTGAGGCGCTGAACCATGCGCAGGCGGCGAATGTGCCGATCGTGGTCGCAGTGAACAAGGTCGACAAGGAAGGCGCCAATCCGCAGAAGGTCATGCAGCAGCTGACCGAGTACAACCTCGTGGCGGAGGAGTACGGCGGCGAGACGATGTTCGTCCCGATCTCCGCACTCAAGCGCGAGGGCATCGACAAGCTGCTCGAATCCGTGCTCCTCACGACGGATGCCGCGCTCGTGCTGGAGGCGAACCCGAATCGTTCGGCCCGCGGCATCGCGATCGAGGCCAAGCTGGATAAGGGCCGCGGCGCCGTCGCGACCGTGCTCGTCGACTCCGGCACTCTGCGTCAGGGCGATGCCATCGTCTGCGGCACCGCGCACGGACGCGTCCGTGCGATGTTCGACGAGAACGGCAACCTGGTCGAGGAGGCGGGTCCCTCCCGCCCCGTGCAGGTGCTCGGCCTGTCGTCCGTGCCGCGCGCCGGCGATACGTTCCTCGCGACTGGCGATGACCGGACTGCTCGACAGATCGCGGAGAAGCGCGATGCGATCGAGCGGAACGCTCAGCAGGCACGCAGCCGGAATCGGATCAGCCTCGAATCGTTCACGCAGGCGCTCGAAGAGGGCAAGGTCGACATGCTCAACCTCATCCTCAAGGGCGATGTGTCCGGTGCGGTCGAAGCACTCGAGGACTCGCTCCTCAAGATCGACGTGGGCGACGATGTCGACATCCGGATCATCCACCGCGGTGTCGGTGCGATCACGGAGAACGACATCAACCTCGCGACGGTCGACAACGCGATCGTCGTCGGCTTCAACGTCCGCCCGGAGGCGAAGGCGCGCGACCTGGCAGAGGCCGAGGGCGTCGACGTCCGGTACTACTCGGTGATCTACGACGCGATCGACGACATCGAGGGCTCGCTCAAGGGCATGCTCAAGCCGGAGTTCGAGGAGGCCCACACGGGCTCCGCGGAGATCCGCGAGGTCTTCCGCTCGTCCAAGTGGGGCAATATCGCCGGTTCCATCGTCAGGGACGGGACCATCAAGCGGAACGCCAAGGCGCGTCTCACGCGCGATGGCGTGGTCGTGGGCGACAACCTCACGATCGAATCGCTGCGACGGTTCAAGGACGATGCCACCGAGGTCCGCGAGGGCTTCGAATGCGGTATCGGCCTGGGCAGCTTCAACAACGTCCGCGAGGGCGACCTCATCGAGACATTCGAGATGCGCGAGAAGCCGCGCGACTGACTCGCATGACCGTCCGGGGGCGGCTGCGGTGGCGCAGACCGCGTCATCGCAGCCGCCCGCGGGCGTCCTCGCACACATCCATCCATGACAGGGAGCCCCCATGGCAGATTCGACACGAGCACGGAAGGTCGCCGACCGGATCAAGGTGATCGTTGCCAGTACGCTCGAGAAGCGGGTCAAGGACCCGCGGCTCGGCTTCGTGACGGTGACCGACGTCCGACTGACGGGTGATCTCCAGAACGCCACCGTCTTCTACACGGTGTTCGGGACGGACACGGACCTCGAGGCGACCCGCGCCGCACTCGAATCGGCCCGCGGGCTCATCCGCTCTGAGGTCGGCAAGGGCCTGACGATCCGTCTGACTCCGACGATCGAGTTTGTGGCTGACGCGGTCCCCGCCGCTGCGGCAGAGCTCGATGAGCTCCTGGCACGGGCGAAGGCCCGTGACGCGGAGATCGCGGAACTGGCGCGTGATGCTGACCCCGTGGGGGACCCCGACCCGTATCGTCGCGGTCCGGACGAGGAGGCATCGGACGCGGAGTCCGGTGCCGACTCCGGTGCGCAGGATCGGTCTCATGACTGACTCGAACTGATGGTTCGACCGTGACTGTCACGGTCACGTTACAGAAGATCACACCCGTGGAGGGCGGCCGCAGAGGCCGCCCTCCACGCGTGTGACCAGGCGTATCACGGGAAGACTTGTGCTCGCCCGTGAGATGAGTACACTTGCTCGAGGTAACGGAACGATCACGAATCTGTGAAGGAACATCCGATTGGGTAAGCACTCGACACCTCAGCAGTCCTGGGTCACGACCGCACGCGATTTCGCGGGCGCGGTGGCAACGCTGCACCGCAAGCCCCAGGGCAGGCACGGCGGCCCCGCACAGGACCGGGAGATGACCGCAACGGGTGTCCTCCACACGGTTCGCCAGCGTCCCATGGTCGCCGCGATCGCCCTTCCCGCCGCCGCGACCGTCGGCATCGTCGCCTCGACCTTCGCCATGGGTCAGGCGGAGTCCGGCGGGACCGTCACTGCTGAGGACACCGCGCAGGTGAGCGACGTCGACACGCAGTCGGCCGACGCGGAGGCCTCGGCTCCCTCTGAGGAGGAGCAGCAGGAGGAGCTCGATCGCGAGCGCGAGGACTACGCCGAGTCCCTCAAGGACGACGACCGGTACGGCGGTGGCGGCGATTCGAGCATGACCGCCGTCCCGACACCCACGCCGACCCCGAGCTCGCCGTCGGCTGACCGCAGCGTGAGCTCGGCGGCCGGCAGTGCCGGTGAAGACGCAGAATCGGGTTCTGGGTCCGAATCCTCCGAGTCTGATTCCTCCGGGTCCGGAGGCTCCGGGGGCGGAGTGTCCGAGGCGCCCTGCTCCGTATCGTCGGAGATCGAATCCGGTCTCACTCCTGGCGGCACCGCGGCGTACCGCGCGGTATGCGCCGAATTCCCCGAGGTCTCTTCGTACGGCGGGCGCCGTGCCGATCCGGGCTCGGATCACAACAGCGGCAACGCCGTCGACATCATGATCTCCGGTTCGACGGGCGACTCCATCAAGGACTACCTGATCCAGAACAAGGACAAGCTCAACGTCAAGTACGTGATCTGGGAGCAGAAGATCTACGCCTCCTACACGGGCTGGTCCGGTCGTGCGATGGAGGACCGCGGTTCGGTCACCGCCAACCACTACGACCACGTCCACGTCTCGGTGAACTGATCCGGCCTGCCGTGGCCGCTGCGCCGAACGGGTTCCTGCTGCTCGACAAGCCCGCCGGATGGTCGAGCCACCGTGTCGTCTCCCGCGTCAGGAAGTGGCTGGGGACGCGCAAGGTCGGGCATGCGGGCACGCTCGACCCGATGGCCACGGGCGTCCTGGTCGTCGGGGTCGGGCCCTCCACCCGGCTTCTCACATTCGCCGTGGGCCTCGGCAAGACCTACACCGCCACCATCCGGCTGGGCGCGTCGACGCCCACCGACGACGCCGATTCCGCCCCGGACCGCTTCGCCCAGGCCGACCGCCTGGCAGCACTGGATCTGGAGCGGATCGAGGGCGCCCTCGGGTCCCTGCGCGGAGACATCCTGCAGCGGCCCAGCGCCGTGTCGGCCATCAAGGTGGACGGCCGCAGGGCCTACGCCCGTGTGCGGGCCGGCGAAGACGTCGAGCTCGACGCCCGCCCCGTGACGGTCTCCCGTTTCGACGTCGTCTCCGCTCTCCGCAGCTCGACTGCCGTTGCCGAGGACGGGGCTGAGCACGGTGTCGTGGACGTCGACGTCGTCGTCGACTGCTCATCCGGGACCTATGTCCGCGCGCTGGCGCGGGACCTCGGCGATGCGCTCGGCGCCTTCGGCCACCTCACTGCGCTCCGTCGCACGCGCGTCGGCGACTTCCCGATCGACGAGGCGCTCACCGTCCCCGACTTCGACGCGCATGCTCCGGTTCCGGAGCTCATCACGCCGGCCGCCGCCGCGGCCGCACTGCTGCCGACCATCGAGGTGTCCGCCGAGCAGGCCGTGCAGCTGCGGCAGGGTCGCTTCCTCGCACAGTCCGCGCTCAGCGCTCCCGCGGCTCCGGAGCCGTACGCCGCGATCAGCGGTGCAGAGAGAGGGGAGCATGGCGAACTGGTGGCCGTGCTCGATCGGCGCGACGATTCGTTCAAGTCCAGAGTCGTCTTCCCTGCCTGAGTACGCCGCCCGCTGAGGCTGGAAGCAACTTAATGTAGTTGCATTTTACGATGCAACCGAAAAAGATTGACACGAGCTGTGATCTGCGCTTCACTGGGAGCATGTTCGTCATGACCGTCGACCAGGTCGATTCCCGGGCTCACGCAGACGCTGTGCCGGCGCTGCTGGCGACTCTGCAGGGCGTGCCGGTGCGGCTTCCCTTCGAGCGCACCGCGGGCGACGAGGTCCAGGCAGTCCTCGAGGACCCTCGTGCGGTCGTCGACGCGTGGGAGGCCATCGTCCGCGACGGGCGGTGGAGGGTGGGCATCGGGATCGGTCACGATGTGGAGCTCGCCGACTCGAGCAGAGCCTCGCGCGGGGGGCCGTTCCTCGGAGCGCGGGACGCCGTCGACGAGGCGAAGGGACATCCTGATCGGGTCGCCGTGCGTGTGTCGCCCTCGGTCGATGATGCGTCCCAGAGTTCCCAGAGTTCCCAAAGCGAGAGCCGCGGCAGCGATGCGAGCGCTGCGGCGCGCGACGCGCAGACAGTGCTCCGCCTGCTCTCGATCGTCATCGACGAGCGGACCGACGCCGGATGGCGAGTCATCGACGCGGCGCGTGCGGCTCCGGATGCCACGCAGGCGCAGCTCGCGGATCAGCTGGGCATCACCCGTCAGGCCGTCTCGAAGGCCCTGCGCACGCACGACGCGGTCACGGTCGACGAGGGCCTGCGCACGGCGGCGCGCCTGCTCGCCCGCACTCTCGAGCTGTGTCCCACGGGCGTGAGCATGACAGCCGCCACGACTCGTGGAGCGGAGGAGGAGCTGTGATGGGCGGAGACGTCGTCACGACCATCGCGGCGCTCGGGGTCGGGATCGTCGCCGCGCTGCTGGGCTGGCCGCTCACGCGGCTGGTGCTCCGGGTGGCCGGCGGCCGGGACCGCGCGCGGGCTGCGCACGCTGAGGCGGACGTCGCAGAGGACTGCGCGGTCGCAGAGGAGGCGGTCGCGGAGGATGTCGAGACCGTCGGGCGGCCCACTGTCGCTGACGAGGTCGAGCCTGCCGCCGATGTCGACGACGACGGGCTCCTGCGCGGAGGGCTGTGGATCGGACTGCTGGAGCGGGGGTTCGTCGCAGGAGGGATCGCTCTGGGGGAGCCGTCGATCCTCGCCGTGGTCGTCGCGATCAAGGGGCTGGGGCGAGTCCCGGAGCTCCTCCGCAGCCCCACGGCCGGGGAACGGTTCATCATCGGCTCGCTGGCGTCGCTCGGAGTCGCGCTGGCCATCGGCGTCATCGGCCGCGCGCTCGTCGGGTGAGACCCTGCGCTACCCTGGACCGGGTGCCTCGCGCATGTGCGGAGGCGACGTCTCCGCGCCGGTCGCCGGCGCGGTCCGCACTGAACCGAGCTCACTGAGAGGACGCAGGTGGACATCTTCCGAAGGCCTGAGGACATACCCGCGGACTACGGCCGCACAGTGATCACCATCGGCAACTTCGATGGTGTGCACCGCGGTCATGCGGTCGTGCTCGAAGAGCTCCGAGCAGCGGCGGATTCCCGCGGCCTCCGGTCGGTCGTCGTGACGTTCGATCCGCATCCCAGGATCGTGCACCAGTCGGATTCGCCGGTGGAGCTGATCTGCAGCCTCGACCAGCGCCTCGGGCGGATCGCGCGATCCGGAGTCGATGCCGTCCTCGTCCAGCCGTACACCCTGGCCTTCGCGGATCAGACCGCGGAGGAGTTCGTCCTCGACTACCTCGTGGGCAGGCTCCGCGCCAGCGCAGTCGTGGTCGGTCGCGATGTCCGATTCGGCAGGGACAACACGGGAGACCTGGACGCGCTGACCGCGATCGGCCGTCGCCACGGCTTCGACGTCGTCGTCATCGATGAGGTGGGCGAGGGGTCCCGATACTCCTCGAGCGCCATCCGGCGGCTGCTCGAGGACGGCGACGTGCGCGCCGCTGCGGACCAGCTCGGCTACGACCACACGCTGACGGGAACCGTCGTGCACGGCGAGAAGCGCGGACGGGAGATGGGCTTCCCCACCGCGAACCTGGACCTCGAGGCAGAGGGGCTGGTCCCGGCGGACGGGGTCTACGCCGGCTGGATGCACTTCCCCGCCCGCGGACTGCAGCTGCCCACCGCGATCTCCGTCGGGACGAACCCGACGTTCCACGGCAGTGTGCGGACCGTCGAAGGCCATGCGCTCGACGTGCAGTTCGGGGACCTCGATGTGTACGGGGACACGATGGAGGTCTCCTTCGTCGAGCGCATCCGCGGACAGGTCGCCTTCCGCGGGATGGAGCCGCTCATCGCGCAGATGCATGAGGACGTGGACCGCGCTCGCTCTGTGTTAGTCTCGGGGTCGCCGTTCTAACATCGGCCGCGGTTCCACAGTGCTCGGACAGAAGGTTCGGGCGCCGCGCAGCGACACCACGGAGGACTCACATGGCTCTCGACCCCACGGTCAAGCAGGAGATCATCAAGGAGTACGCGACACATGAAGGCGATACCGGTTCTCCGGAGGTGCAGATCGCTGTCATGACTCGCCGCATCGCCGATCTGACCGAGCACTTCAAGGATCACAAGCACGACCACCACTCGCGTCGTGGTCTGCTCCTGCTCGTCGGACAGCGTCGCCGCATGCTCAAGTACCTGCAGAACACGGACATCACGCGCTACCGCGACCTCATCGGCCGCCTCGGCCTGCGCCGCTGAATCCGCCGGTCCGCCGCTCGGCGCTCGTCGGCCTCGGTGCCGGACGCTGAGCGACTCGAAGCCCCCTTCCATCCGTGCGGTGGGAGGGGGCTTCTGCATCCTCGCGGAGCGATTGGCCGGAGGTCGCCGGTCCACTTGCTACGATGGACCAGTCCAGTCACCGATGGCAGCGTCGTCGGTCCTCGACAGTGGCCTCCGCAATACGCATGTGCGTGGGCCTCGATCGAAGGCCGCCGAACTACGACGTGCCGCGCGAACGCGCAGCGCACTGCCGTCGGCCATACGGCGCCGGTCCCACACGGGGACGCGGCGCAACCATCCCGCCGCCCGCTCGTTCGACGTGCGCGGCGGCAGAACGGAGACACCGTGGGGATCAACCCCGAGTCCACCGTCGCCCATATCGACAACGGGCGCTTCGGTACACACACAGTCCGGTTCGAGACCGGCCGCATCGCACAGCAGGCCGCAGGCAGCGTCTGCGCCTACCTCGATGACGAGACGATGCTCCTGTCGGCCACGACCGCCAGCAAGAAGCCGAAGGAGCACTTCGACTTCTTCCCGCTGACGGTCGACGTCGAAGAGCGCATGTACGCGGACGGCCGGATCCCCGGCTCGTTCTTCCGCCGTGAGGGCCGGCCGTCCACGGACGCCATCCTCACCTGCCGACTCATCGACCGCCCGCTGCGCCCGACCTTCGTCAAGGGCCTGCGCAACGAGGTCCAGGTCGTCGTCACCGTCATGTCGGTGGCGCCCGGAGTCCTCTACGACACGCTGGCGATCAACGCCGCGTCGATGTCGACCCAGCTGTCGGGTCTGCCGTTCAGCGGCCCCATCGGCGGTGTGCGCATCGCGCTGATCGACGACCAGTGGGTCGCCTTCCCGACGCACGACCAGCTTGAGGACGCAGTCTTCGAGATGGCCGTCGCCGGTCGTGTCATCGGTGACGACGTCGCGATCATGATGGTCGAGGCGCAGTCGTCGGATCGGGTCGTCGACCTGGTCCGCGGCGGTGCGACCGCACCGACCGAAGACGTCGTCGCGAGCGGCCTCGAGGCCGCGAAGCCGTTCATCCGCGAGCTCGTCCGCGCGCAGAGCGAACTCGCGGCCCGTGCGGCGAAGCCCACGGCCGAGTACCCGGTCTTCCGCGAGTTCCAGGACGACGTCTACGCAGCCGTCGAAGAGCTCGCACTCGAGCAGCAGACGAAGAACTTCCAGATCGCGGACAAGCCGGAGCGCGAAGCCGCAGGCGACGTGCTGCTGACCTCGCTCTACGAGCAGCTCGGAGAGCGCTTCGAGGGACGTGAGGGAGAGATCGCTGGAGCGCTCAATGCGCTGACCAAGCAGGTCATCCGCAAGCGCATCCTCACCGAGCAGGTGCGGATCGACGGTCGCGGACTGAAGGACATCCGCCCCCTGTCCGCAGAGACTGATGTGCTGCCGCGTGTCCACGGCTCGGCCCTCTTCGAGCGCGGCGAGACGCAGATCCTGGGCGTCACGACCCTCAACATGCTCAAGATGGAGCAGCAGATCGACTCGCTGTCGCCGGTCAAGTCGAAGCGCTACCTGCACCACTACAACTTCCCGCCGTACTCCACCGGTGAGACCGGTCGTGTGGGCAGCCCGAAGCGTCGTGAGATCGGACACGGAGCGCTCGCAGAGCGAGCACTCATCCCCGTCCTGCCGACGCGCGAGGAGTTCCCCTACGCCATCCGCCAGGTCTCCGAGGCACTGAGCTCCAACGGCTCGACCTCCATGGGGTCGGTCTGCGCCTCGACGCTCGCGATGCTCCACGCGGGTGTGCCGCTGCGTGCCCCCGTCGCCGGGATCGCGATGGGCCTCGTCTCCGACCAGGTGGACACGCCGGACGGACCGCAGACCGCGTACGCCGCCCTCACGGACATCCTGGGTGCGGAGGACGCGTTCGGCGACATGGACTTCAAGGTGGCGGGCACCGGCGAGTTCATCACGGCGATCCAGCTCGACACGAAGCTCGACGGCCTGCCGGCGACCGTGCTCACTGCCGCGCTCAAGCAGGCCCGTGAGGCTCGCCTCGCGATCCTCGACGTGATGAAGGAGGAGATCGACGCCCCGGCGGAGATGGCTCCGACAGCACCGCGGATCATCTCCGTGAACATCCCGACCGACAAGATCGGCGAGATCATCGGGCCGAAGGGCAAGATGATCAATCAGATCCAGGAGGACACGGGCGCGCAGATCAGCGTCGAGGACGACGGCACCGTTCTCATCGGTGCCTCGGACGGCGTCGCGGCGGAAGCCGCCCGCAGCGCGATCAACGCGATCGCGAACCCGCAGGTCCCGGAGGTCGGAGAGCGCTACCTCGGCACTGTCGTCAAGCTCATGAGCTTCGGCGCGTTCGTGTCGCTGAGCCCGGGCCGTGACGGCCTGCTCCACATCTCGGAACTGCGGAAGCTGAACGACGGCAAGCGCGTGGAAGAGGTCGAGGACGTTCTCAGCGTGGGCCAGAAGGTCCAGGTCGAGATCACCAAGATCGACGACCGCGGAAAGCTGTCGCTCGTGCCGGTGGCGGACGACTCGGATGATGACGCGGCCGCGGCAACGGCCGAGGAGGCCTGATCCGCACACGTGAGTGAGCTCCTCTCAGCCGGGGAGGGCGGTCGCATCGAGCGCACCGTCCTCCCCGGCGGCATTCGCATCATCACCGAAACCATTCCCGGCCTGCAGTCGGAGACCGTCGGCGTCTGGGTGGGCTCGGGCTCACGCCACGAGTCCGACGTCGCTGCGGGATCCACGCACTTCCTGGAGCACATGCTCTTCAAGGGGACCGCCACTCGCAGCCCGCGGGACATCGCACGGGGCCTCGAGCGCACAGGCGGTGATTCCAATGCGGTGACGTCGAAGGAATACACCTGCTACTACGCGCGGTGCCTCGTGAGCGACCTCGATGCCGTGGGTGACCTGCTCTGGGACATGGTCCTGCGGTCCACACTCGACGAGGCGGAGTTCGGACGCGAGCGGGGGGTCATCGTGGAGGAGCTCGCGATGGCCGCCGACGATCCGACGGACCAGCTGTTCGAGGACTTCGAGGAGCTCGCGTTCGCCGGTCAGCCGCTCGGGCGTCCCGTCGGGGCGACGCGGGAGCAGATCCGTGTGCTCGAGCACGGGGTCCTGCGCGAGCACTACGAGGATGCGTACGCCGGCCCCGGGCTCGTGTTCGCCGCGGCCGGGGGAGCCTCCCACGCAGAGGTCGTCGACCAGGTCGCAGCGCACATCGCCGGTACGGGCGCGGCCCAGGCTCTCGTGACAGGCGCCGAGCGCGGGAGCACCGCGGGGGCGGCCTCGACGCGCGGAGCCGGCAGCGGTGGAACGCGGTCCGGCTCGACCGCGTCGCCGGCCGTGTTCACTCCGGGCCTCCATGTGCGCGAGCGTGCGACCGAGCAGCAGGGGATCATCCTCGGCACGGCGGGTCTGCACGAAGGCCATGAAGACCGCTTCGTGCACCTCGTCCTGTCGAACCTGCTCGGCGGCGGCATGGCCTCACGCCTGTTCCAGCGGGTCCGGGAGGAGCATGGTCTCGCGTACTCCGTCCACACCGTGCTGAGCCAGTATTCGGACGCCGGTCTGTTCGGCGTGTATGCGGGGTGTGCACCGGGATCTTCGGACCAGGTCCTCGAACTCGTGGGGGAGGAGCTCATCGGCATCGCCGACCGGGCCCCGGGCGAGGACGAGGTGGACGACGTGGTGTCGCAGCTGGCAGGGGGAACCGTTCTGGGGCTCGAATCGACCGCGGTGCGGATGAACCGGATCGCCCGCCATGAGCTGACCGGGATGCCCCTGCTGAGTGCCGAGGCGCTCATCGACCGCGTCCGCTCGGTCACCCCGGAGGAGGTCCGTGCGCACGCGGAAGGGCTCCTGGCCCAGAAGTGGGCACTCGCCGCAGTCGGCCCGCGGGGCGATCTGCGGATGCCCTCCCTGGGCTGAGCCGGGCAGTGGCTCCGCCGAGCCTCAGCCGGGAATAACCGCAGGTCCCGGCACCGTTGTCCCCGACAGCGACCCAGGATAGGGTCGATGGATGTGGAGGGGCGTTCCGCCCACCCGACGAACTCAAGGAGGCATCACATGGCTGAGTACAGCCTTCCCGACCTTCCGTACGACTACGCAGCGCTGGAGCCGCACATCTCCGGTCGCATCATGGAGCTGCACCACGACAAGCACCATGCGACCTACGTGAAGGGCGCGAACACCGCGCTCGAGCAGATGGCAGAGGCCCGTGCGAAGGGCGAATTCGGCACGGTGAGCAAGCTGTCGAAGGACCTCTCCTTCAACCTCGGTGGTCACATCAACCACACGATCTTCTGGAACAACATGAGCCCGGACGGCGGCGACAAGCCCACCGGCGAGCTCGCAGCGGCGATCGACGACCAGTTCGGCGGATTCGACGCGTTCCAGGGCCACTTCACGGCTGCGGCGACGTCGATCCAGGGCTCCGGCTGGGCCATCCTCGGATGGGACACGCTGGGCCAGCGCCTCACCCTCGAGCAGCTCTACGACCAGCAGGGCAACGTGCAGGTGGGATACATCCCGCTGCTGCAGCTCGACATGTGGGAGCACGCCTTCTACCTCGACTACCAGAACGTGAAGCCGGACTACGTCAAGGCCTGGTGGAACATCGTGAACTGGGAGGACGTGCAGGCACGCTTCGAGCGCGCTCGCACGCAGACGCCGGGTCTCATCGCCTGACGCCGCACTGCCAGTGCGACAGCGCCCCCGCTCTTCGGAGCGGGGGCGCTTCGTCGTCCGGCACCGGCCCGTAGAATCGGGAACGACCGCGAAGTGCATGCCGATCCATCGGGATCGGAGAACAGGGGAGTGACACGTGAGCGACATCCGAGTGGGCGTCATCGGGGCGCAGGGACGCATGGGCTCGCATGCCGTCGAAGCGATCGGGGCCGCAGACGGGTTCGTCCTCGCCGCCGCGCTCGGCAGCTCGGATCCGATCGAGCGGATCCTCGACGTGGAGGTCGACGTGGCGGTCGAGCTCACGGTTCCCGACGCGACGGAGTCCAACGTGACCTTCCTCGTCGACCACGGGATCGATACCGTCGTCGGAACGACGGGGTGGACGGGGGAGCGGCTCGAGGGACTCCGTGCGCGCCTGGCAGATCGTCCTGAGACCGCTGTGCTCATCGCTCCGAACTTCTCGATCGGTGCCGTGCTCGCGATGCGGTTCGCCGAACTCGCGGCTCCGTACTTCGACTCCGCAGAGATCCTCGAGGTCCACCACACGCGCAAGCTGGACGCGCCGTCGGGAACCGCCGTGCACACCGCGCAGCGCATCGCGAGGGCTCGTGCGGATGCAGGTCTGCCGGCCATGCCGGACGCCACCGCCTCCGATCCCCACGGGGCCAGAGGAGCGGCGATCGACGGCGTCCACGTCCATGCTGTGCGCCAGCAGGGGATGAACGCGCACGAGGAGATCATGTTCGGCTCCGACGGCGAAGCGCTCACCCTGCGCACGGATACCTTCTCCACCACTGCCTTCATGCCGGGCATCCTGACAGCCGTGCGCATGATCGGCGGTCGCAGCGGCCTGGACGTGGGGCTCGAGTCCTACCTGGACATCGCATGACCAGAGCGAAGGTGGGCGTCGCGATCGTCTCGATCGCACTGGTCCTCTACTTCTGGTTCACCTACCAGCGGGCCTGGATCATGGTGACGGACGAGTCTCTGCTCGCGAAGGGGATCGGCCTCGCGCTCTTCGCGCTGCCGATCGTCGGTGCCTGGACACTCGTGCGGGAACTGATGTTCGGTGCGCAGACCGAGAGGCTCGCCGACGTGCTCGCGAGTGAGGACGGGCTGCCCCCGGACGACCTTCCGCGCACCCCGGGCGGCCGCATCGTGCGGGAAGCGGCGGACGCAGAGTTCGAGCGCTACCGCGCGGAGACCGACGCGGCGCCGGACGACTGGCGGTCGTGGTTCCGGCTGTCGTGCGCCTACGACGCCGCGGGGGATCGCAGGCGCGCACGCGAATCGATGCGACGAGCCATTCGGATGGAGAAGCGCGATAGCGTGAGCGCATGATCTCCAACCCGCTCATCGGTCCCTCACTGGCAGAACTCCGTGCGCGCACGAGCATGAAGTGGCGCCTGTATCCGGACAGCATCCTGCCGCTGTGGGTGGCGGAGATGGACGTGACGCTCGCGCCCGCAGTCTCGCAGGCGATCATCCGCGCGGCCGAATCCGGCGACACCGGGTATCCGTACGGCACGGACTACGCCGAGGCCGTGGCACGCTTCGCCTCGGAGCGCTGGGGGTGGGACGGCCTGGACCCGTCCCGCACCGCACTCGTGCCGGACGTGATGATGGGGATCGTCGAGACCCTCCGACTGCTCACCGCACCGGGCGACGCCGTCATCGTCACCTCCCCGGTCTACGCCCCGTTCTTCGCCTTCGTCACGCACGCGGACCGGCAGGTGGTGGAGACGTCTCTCACGACCGACGGCCGCCTCGACCCCGCCGCGATCGAGGATGCCCTGCTGCGAGCACGCTCCGGCGGCTCCGCACATCCGGTGGTCCTCCTGTCGAACCCGCACAACCCCACCGGCACGGTGCACACGCGGGCAGAGCTCGAAGCGACAGCAGAGGTCGCGCGTCGGCACGGTGCGCGGATCGTCTCCGATGAGATCCACGCGCCGCTCGTCTACTCCGATGCGTCGTTCGTGCCCGTGCTGTCAGTCGCGGGCGCGGAGAATGCATTCGCGCTCACCAGCGGTTCGAAGGCCTTCAACCTCGCAGGGCTCAAGGCGGCGCTGCTCATGGCAGGGCCGGAGGCGGCCGCCGACCTCGCACGCCTGCCGGAGGAGGTCGGCCACGGGCCCAGTCACCTCGGCATCCTCGCGCACACCGCTGGGTTCGCCGACAGCGCAGACTGGCTCGATGCCCTGCTCGCGGGGCTCGAGGAGAACCGATCGCTCCTCGGCGATCTGCTGGCGACCCATCTGCCCCAGGTGACGTGGACCCCGCCGCAGGCCACGTACCTCGCCTGGCTGGACGCCTCGGCACTGGGGCTTGCGACATCCGCCTCCGCCAACGCGCTGGCAGTGGTCTCCGATCTTGCCGGACCGGCGAAGTTCTTCCTCGACGAGGCTCAGGTGGCGCTGAGCTCCGGGCATGTGTTCGGGCGGGGCGGAGAGAACGCGGTGCGCCTGAACTTCGCGACGCGACCGGAGATCCTCACCGAGGCGGTCACACAGATGGGGGCGGCTGCGGCGACTGCGGGCCGCTGACGCGGGAGCCGTCGGCAGGGTTCCGGCCGTCGGCAGGGCCGTCGACGAGGATCGACCGCTGTGCAGTCCGGACGGCCGCGGCGAGCACCGCTTCCAGGGGGCCGCGCCGCGACACGATCCCGGTCCACACCAGCGCGGCGACGATCACGACGACGACGTTCACCCAGAACCACTCCACCTGCGTGTCCATCCCGGGGACGGTCCGGAGCGCCGTCATCTCTCCGAGCGCCAGGATGCAGATGTGGAGCGTGTACATGCTGAGCGGCGTCGAGCCCGGCCGTGACAGCCACGTGTGCACGAAGGCCGGGCCGCGATCCAGGAGCGGTCCGACCAGGAGGCAGAGGCCGAGGACCGCCATGGCCACCCCGGACGTCTGCACGAGGTCGAACGTGGTGCCCGAATGCGGACCCGCGGTGACCAGCCACCACGGGGAGTCCGCAGGCGTCACCCCGTAGGCGCCCAGCATGACGACGCGATCGACGTACGTGTGGACATCGGTCACCGACTCCTCCCCGTAGAGCGATTCCAGCTCCCAGCGGCCACGCATGTTCATGAGGAGGGCCGACGCGGCCAGCGCGAGCGTGGTGAGAGCTCCACCCGAGATGAGGAGAGTGACCCGCCGGTGGAGGTCGGACCAGTCGATCCGTGCGAGCCACATGCCCAGCAGGATGTATCCGACCCACTGGAGCAGCGGGTAGTAGCCCGTCAGGAGCAGCCCGATCCACGTGTCCGCCAGGTGCATGTTCGAGAATGCCGGCACCAGCAGTCCCGAGTCCGCGAAGCCGGAGTCGGCACTGGATCGTATGGCGTGGGACAGCTGCGGGGTGAGGAGGAACCACGCCCACGCGCTCAGCCCCAGCAGCCACGTGGGGAAGCGCAGGAACAGCGGGGCGATGAGGAACAGCACCCCGTAGTTGACGAGGATGATCGCGATGCCGGAGGGCAGCTCGCCCAGCGCGAGGCCGATGAGGGCGATGAGTGCACCGCGGATCACGAGTCCCACGGATGCCGCGGCCCATCCCCGTCCGCCGGTGTGTGCGAGTGCGCTGCGCGTCGACAGGATGATGGAGAAGCCCGCCAGGACGGCGAACAGTGCTGACGCGCGCCCCTGGAGCAGCGCGACGGCCGTGAGATCTCCTGCCTCGTCCATACGGGGCAGGACGTGCGTGGCCATCATGCCGAACAGGGCGAGTCCGCGGGCGAGGTCGACGCCGAGGATCCGAGACCGCAGGGGCGGTCGTGGAGTATGCGGATCGGACGATGCGGGTGTGGGGAGCACGGCGGGCCTTCGCGGGTTCACCCGCGCACGGCGGGTAGGATCGGAGCATGGCCATGATAGATGACGCAGCAGGCATCGAGGCGATAAGGGCCTTCGGCCGCGTCGGTACTGCGATGATCACCCCGTTCACCGCGGACGGCGCTGTCGACTATGCCGCTGTCGAAGCGACGGCGGACTATCTCGTGCGGCTGGGCAACGACCTCCTGGTCGTGTCCGGCACGACGGGTGAGGCGTCCACGACCACGGATCTGGAGAAGGCGGAGATCCTCCGCGCTGTGATCTCTGCCACGGCAGGGCGCGCGAAGGTCGTCGCGGGAGTGGGCACGAACCACACCGCTCAGTCGATCGCACTGTCGCGCAGTGCGGAGGAGTGCGGTGCAGACGGCCTTCTCGTCGTCACCCCCTACTACTCGCGCCCGACGCAGGACGGCATCATCGCGCACACCCGCGCGATCGCCGATTCCACGCAGCTGCCCGTCATGCTCTACGACATCCCCGGGCGTTCGGCCGTCCCGCTCACCACCCCGACGATCCTCGCTCTGGCGGAGCATCCGCGCATCCTCGCGGTCAAGGATGCGAAGGGCGCGCTGGGCGCGTCCCAGGACGTCCTGGGGCACGGGGCGATCGCCTTCTACTCCGGTGAGGACGCCCTCAACCTCCCGCTGCTCGCGATCGGCGCCTCCGGCGTCGTGTCCGTCGTCGGACACGTCGCCGCTGATCGCATCAGCACCCTCGTCTCCCTCGTCGCGTCGAACGATGTCGCGGCGGCCCGCCGGATCGCGGCGGACCTGGCACCACTGGTGGACGCGATCATGAACCACATGCCCGGTGTCGTCGCCGCGAAGGCGGCGCTCGAACTCCTGGGCGTGATCCCGACGCGCGCGACGCGCCTCCCGCTGCTGCCGGCTGACGCCCAGCAGGTGGAGGCCGTGCGCCTGGCCCTGCAAAGGAGCGACTACCTCACGTGTTGACTTATCAGACGGAGATCGCGGAGCCGAAAAAGGCCTCCCGCGATGCTCTGAGAATCGTAGCACTCGGCGGACTCGGAGAAGTCGGCCGCAACATGACCGTCTTCGAATACCACGACAAGATCCTGATCGTGGACTGCGGCGTGCTGTTCCCCGAAGAGGAGCAGCCCGGTGTCGACCTGATCCTCCCGGACCTGACCTACCTCGAGGGCCGGTACGACAAGATCGTCGGAATGGTGCTCACCCACGGGCACGAGGACCACATCGGCGCGGTGCCGTACCTGCTGCGGAAGCGCGCCGATATCCCGCTGCTGGGGTCCACCCTGACGCTCGCGCTGATCGAGGCGAAGCTCAAGGAGCATCGCATCAAGCCGACCACCCGCGTGGTCAAGGAGAACGACAAGGACCAGCTGGGGCCGTTCGACCTCGAGTTCATCGCGGTGAACCACTCGATCCCCGATGCTCTCGCCGTCATGATCCGGACCGGTGCGGGAAACGTCCTGCACACGGGCGACTACAAGATGGACCAGCTGCCGCTCGACGGCCGCATCACGGACCTGCGCGCATTCGCCCGGCTGGGGGAGGAGGGCGTCGATCTCTTCCTCACCGACTCCACGAACGCAGAGGTGCCGGGGTTCACTCCGTTCGAGAAGGACATCGGCCCCGTCCTCGTGAATCTGTTCGCGCAGGCACCCCGCCGCATCATCGTCGCGTCGTTCGCGTCGCATATGCACCGCGTCCAGCAGGTGCTCGATGCGGCGAGTGCGCACGGCCGCAAGGTCGCCTTCGTCGGGCGTTCGATGGTCCGCAACATGAAGATCGCTCAGGACCTCGGATACCTCACGTCGCCTCCGGGGACCGTCATCGACATGAAGCGGGTGGGCGACTACCCGGATGACCAGATCGTCCTCATGAGCACGGGCAGCCAGGGTGAGCCCATGGCCGCACTCGGACGCATGGCCAATCGCAATCACCCCATCGATGTGGGCGAGGATGACATGGTGATCCTCGCGTCCTCGCTGGTCCCCGGCAACGAGAACGCCGTCTTCCGCGTCATCAACGGACTGATGAAGCTGGGCGCGAAGGTCGTGCACAAGGGGTCTGCCAACATCCACGTATCGGGTCACGCATCTGCTGCGGAACTCCTCTACACGTACAACATCGTCCAGCCGAAGGGCGTCATGCCGGTGCACGGCGAATGGCGCCACCTCCTGGCGAACGGCGAGCTGGCTGCTCAGACGGGTGTGCCGGAAGACCGGATCGTCCTCGCGGAGAACGGCTATGCGGTCGACCTGGTCGACGGCGTGCCCACTGTGGCGGGCGCCTTCCCGACCCAGGACCTCTTCGTCGACGGGTCCTCGGTCGGTGCGATCACGGAGGCGGACCTCAAGGACCGCCTCACACTCGCGGGGGAGGGCTTCGTCTCCGTCTTCATGGCGGTCGATGCGTCCCGCAGAGAGGTGATCGCGGGGCCGGAGATCCACACGCGAGGCGTCGCGGAGGAGGCGAAGGTGTTCGCCACGATCGCGCCCAAGCTGGAGGCGGCTGTGCTGGATGCGCTGCGGAACGGGACGAAGGACCGGCACCAGCTCCAGCAGATCATCCGCCGCACGATCGGACGCTGGATCTCATCGAAGCTGCGTCGCAAGCCCATGATCGTCCCGATGGTCGTCGTGCTCTGACGACCGCTGGACTCAGACGGAGGGCCCCGGAGAACCGAAAGGTTCTCCGGGGCCCTCCGTCCTTCAACGGTGATGCCATGGAGGGATGCCATGGAGGCATCGGGTGTGCTCAGCGGTGAAGCGCGACCGGCAGTGACGTGCGCTGTGGGCCTCGCCGAGGTCAGACGCCGGTGTCGAGCGCCCAGCCCTCCGCGAGCTCCTGCGCAGTCGCGCGCAGGTGCGCGGCCACCTGCTCGTACACGAGCGGTCCCAGACGGGAGCTGGGCCCGGACACGGACAGCGCAGCGGGTGCGGGGCCTCCGGGAACCGCGACCGCGAGGCACCTGACTCCGACCTCCTGCTCCTCATCATCGATCGCGTAGCCGCGCTCGCGGCTGGCGTCGACGTCTGAGAGCACCGCGTCGAGGTCTCTGGTGCCTGCTGTCGCGAGGGCGTCGCGGACCTGGGCCTCCGGCAGAGTCGTGAGCACAGCCTTGCCGACTCCGGAGGTGTGCAGGGCGACACGGCGTCCCACTTCTGTGAACATGCGCATCGAGCGGTGCGATGACGCCTGTGCGACGTAGGTCATCGTGTCCTGCGTGAGGAAGGCCAGATTCACCGTCTCCTCGAGCCGGGCCACCAGCCGGTCGAGGGCCGGCTGGACCTGGGCGCCCGACTGCTGGGCGGCGACAGTGCCCAGCCGCACCAGGCGTGCGCCCAGCGCGTACCGCCGGTCCGGGAGCTGAAGCACGTATCCGCGAATGTTGAGCGTCGCCAGCAGGCGGTGCACGGTGGGGACCGGAAGTCCGACCGTCTGTGCGATCTCCTTCGACCGTGCGATGCCCCCGACCTCGGCGAGCGCTTCGAGGACGTCGATCGTACGATCGACCGACTGGACGCGGGCGGGGCGGGAGGGGGAGGGCTGAGAAGTCATCGTGTCCACCAGCGTAGCCGCCGCGGGGAGGCCCCGCGGCGGCCGTCGGCGGGTTGCGTCAGCGACTCACCGATGCGTCCTCGACCGATCCGCTGGGCCGGTCGGGGAGCAGCTGGTCGTTCGGAGTGTCCGGGGTCCGGCGCAGCGTGAAGAACGCTGTGACCAGGCCGATGACGAGCAGCGCGAACACGATCGTGCCGAGGTTCAGTCCACCGCCGAACACCATCATGAACGCGATCGAGCCTGCCATGAGGCTGTAGACGACCATCGGCAGGGCGGTCTTCCGCAGGATCTCGCCCTCGCGTCCGAGCAGGCCCACCGTGGCAGCGGCGGCGACGACGTTGTGGACCGACACCATGTTGCCGGCGGCACCGCCGACGGCCTGGGCCGCGACGACCGTCTCCGGTGATCCGACTCCCAGGTTCGCCCCCGTCGCGTACTGGAACTGCGAGAACATGAGGTTCGAGACCGTGTTCGAGCCGGCGACGAAGGCACCCAGGGCGCCGACGAAGGGTGCGACGAGCGGCCAGGCGCTGCCCAGTGAGCTCGCTGCGGCCTCCGCGAGCGTGAGGGGCATGGACTCCATGCCGGTCGAGTTGAAGTCGGATCCGGAGTTGATGAAGACGCGGACCATCGGGACGGAGCACAGGAGTGCGAACGCCGCACCGGCGATCTGCCTGCCCGCGATCTTCCAGGCCCCCGCGACCTGGCTCCTGGTCATGCGCTGCAGCGGGATCGTGAGCAGTGCCGCGATGATGAAGAGGAATCCGGGAGAGTACAGCAGGTCCGACGTCTGGCTGATGCTGGTGCCGAGGAGGTTCGTGAAGTCGATGGCCACGGGGCCCGACAGGAACTCCTTGAGAGGCGGGATGTTCCTCGTCAGGAGCAGGAGCGCGACGATGATGAGGTAGGGCGACCACGCGAGGACGAGAGGCATCTTCTTCTCGAGGATCACCTCTTCATCGCGCGGATCGACGTTGCCCATCCAGCGGTCGGGCCACCGGTGACGCGGGGCGAACTCCCACGTGTCCTTGGGCTGGAGGAATCCGGCGCGGGCCGCGGAGACGACGATCAGCAGGCCGATGATCCCACCCAGGAGCGCCGGGAACTCCGGCCCCAGCAGGTAGGCGACCAGCACGTAGGGGACGACGAAGGACGCAGCCGCGAAGAAGGCGAACGGCGCGACGGCGAGACCGGCGCGGAAGCTCTTCTGCTCGCCGAAGAAGCGCGTCATGAAGCACACGAGGATGATCGGGATCATGAGGCCGCAGATCGCGTGGATGGTGGCGACCTGTGCCGCGGTGTGCGCCACGAACGCGGACTGTTCGGTGATGCCGAGCTCTGCCATCCGATCGAGGATCGGCTGGGGGAAGCGTCCGGAATCGCCGGACAGGAGCCCCTGGCCGATGCCTGTGAGCATCGGTGTGCCGACTGCGCCGAAGCTGACGGGAGTCGACTGGATGAGGAGGCCGGCGAGCACGGCTGCGACGGCGGGGAAGCCCAGAGCGAGCAGGAGCGGTGCGACGACTGCCGCGGGTGCGCCGAAACCGGCGGCGCCTTCGATGAAGCTGCCGAACAGCCACGCGATGATGATGACCTGGATGCGTCGATCGGGCGAGATGGAGACGAAGCCGGCCTTGATCGAATCGATCGCACCGGATTTGGTCAGGGTCGACAGGAGCAGGAGTGCTCCGAAGACGATCCAGAGGAGGCCGAGGGCCACGATGATCCCCTGGATCACCGATGCGCTGATCGTGACGGCGGAGATGCCCCAGCCGAAGAACGCCACGAGGGCTGCGACGACCAGTGCCGCAGGCATTGCGACGGTGGCGGGGGCACGGAAGACGAGCAGGAGTATGCCCGCCACGAGGATGGGTGAAGCCGCCAGCAGGGCTGCGACTGCGATGTTGTCCATGAGGTTGTCCCGTCGGGTGTGCAGGGTCGGATGTCGACCGGACTCGGCGTGGTGCTGAGAGTCAGGTCACTGTGAGTTGTCTATCACGTTCCTGCTCGTCCGCCGTGAATGTGCGTGGGAGATTCTGCAGATCGGACGCCGGTTCGGGATGAACTGCCGGAGTGTGCCCGGGCATGCCGCCGTGATTTCGCACTGCGAAATCGTGATTTCACTGACAGCGTTCGCCGGTGCTAGCGTGCAGGCAGAGACGTGACGACCGGCAGGCAGTCCGGTCGGACCGACCACGAAAGGCCAGAGTTGACTACCACCGCACCATCCACATCCACGGGAGGCCGGACCGCCGCGACTCTCGATGAGCTCGTCGCCCAGCTGCCCGAAGGTGCAGTCATCACCGATCCCGTGAAGACGGAGGCCTACCGTCGTGACCGCGCTGAGGACCCGGCCGCGGGCACGCCCGCGGCCGTCGTGCGTGCGACGTCGACGGAGGACGTCCAGGCCGTCGTCCGCTTCGCCGCGGCGACGGGGACCCCGGTCGTTCCGCGCGGCGCAGGGACGAGTCTGTCCGGCGGCTCCACCGCCATCGACGGCGGGATCGTCCTCTCGCTCGAGCGCATGCGCGACATCACCGTCGATCCGGTCACCCGCACCGCAGTCACCCAGCCGGGCGCCTTCAACGTCGAGGTCAAGGAGGCCGCCGGGGAGCACGATCTCTGGTACCCGCCGGACCCGGCCTCCTTCACGTTCTGCTCGATCGGCGGCAACATCGCGACGAATGCGGGAGGTCTGTGCTGTGTGAAGTACGGCGTCACGACCGACTACGTCCTCGGCATGAAGGTCGTGCTGGCAGACGGGCGTGCGATCGAACTGGGCGGTCCGCGCCTCAAGGACGTCGCCGGCCTGTCGCTCACGAAGCTGTTCGTCGGCAGCGAGGGCACCCTCGGCGTCATCACGGAGGTGACGCTGCGACTCGTGCCGGCCCAGCGTCCGCCGCAGACCCTCGTGGCGACGTTCCCGACTCTCGATTCCGCGACGGCGGCCGTGCTCGCCCTCACGCAGCGCATGCGCCCCTCGATGCTCGAGTTCATGGACCGTCCGACCATCAACGCGGTCGAGGACGAGACGAAGATGGGGCTGGACCGCGATGCGGCCGCCATGATCATCGTGCAGTCCGACGAGCCGGCAGGCCATGCAGGCGCGGAGATCGCCGACGTGACGGCGCTGTGCGAGTCGAACGGCGCGTCCGAAGTCTTCTCCACAGAGGACCCCGACGAGGGCGAGGCCTTCATCGCGGCCCGCCGCATCGCGATCCCCGCTGTGGAGAAGAAGGGCACGATCCTGCTCGAGGACGTGGGCGTGCCGCTTCCGAACCTCGGGGCCCTGGTGAGCGGCATCGAGGAGATCTCACTGCGCCACGATGTGCTCGTGGCCGTCATGGCGCACGCCGGCGACGGCAACACGCATCCGCTGGTCGTCTTCGATCCGACGGATGCCGCGCAGCGCGAGCGCGCGCACACGGCCTACGGGGAGATCATGGATCTCGCGGTCTCGCTGGGCGGCACGATCACCGGCGAGCACGGCGTGGGTCGACTCAAGCAGCCGTGGCTGGCCGGCTACCTGGGCACGGACGTCCTGGAGATCAACCAGCGCGTCAAGGACGCACTGGACCCCCAGGGGATCCTCAACCCGGGCGTCGTGTTCGATGCGCGGAAGGACACCACCACGACCGAGGCACCGGTCGCCGGTGCCGGGCACGGCGCCTCGGCACCCACGACGGACGACCTCACCACCGCACCGGAGGCGACGATGACAGCACTGACGGCCACGACCTCGGCGACGGGAGAGGCCGTGAGCTTCTCCACCCCGACGATCACGTACGACCTCGCCGCGCGCGCCGTCTCTCTCACGATCGAAGAGGGGAAGAGGGCGGGCGTGCGCACCTGCGCGACGATCGTCGATCCGGCACTCCAGCCGGTGGCGTACGGCCGCACCGACGGCATGACCCCGCACAGCGTCGAGACGAGCCGCAGGAAGGCACAGACCGCCGCCTCGACCCGTCGCCCGAGCGCGCTCATCCTGCCGGAGCTGGCGCAGAAGCTGGAGCACGGTTCCGGCGGCCTGCTCACGAGCATCGCCGGCGGAGTGCCGATCGCGTTCGACGGAGTCGTCGTCGGCGGCCTGGGCGTGGCCGGCGGCAAGCCGCCCGAGGATGCCGCGATCGCAGACGCGGTCCTCGCCGCGCTGGGAGCCGATCCCGCAGAGACCGCAACCTGAGCGCGGCTCTCCCCACAGCGAAACCCCTGCCCGTTCGTCCACGAGAACACCATCAGAGGAGTAGGACATGACCGCATCCACCATCGAGCTGCCGGAAGGCCTCGAGATCACGACCGCACTGCCGGAAGGCGCTGAGAAGGTCCTCACGCCCGACGCGCTGTCCCTCATCGTCTCGCTGCACCGCAAGTTCGCGGCGACCCGCAAGGAGCGCCTCGCGGCGCGCGTGGACCGTCAGGCACGCCTGGACGCCGGCGAGGAGCTCGACTTCCTCGAGGAGACCCGCGCTGTCCGCGAGGACGACTCATGGCAGGTCGCCGCTCCGGCACCGGGGCTCGAGGACCGCCGCGTCGAGGTCACCGGACCCACCTACAAGAAGATGACGATCAACGCGCTGAACTCCGGTGCGAAGGTGTGGCTGGCCGACCAGGAGGACGCGAACACCCCGGCATGGGACTCCGTCATCGGCGGTCAGCTCAACCTGCTGGACGCGACCCGTCGTGAGGTCGACTTCGTCTCCGACCAGGGCAAGGAGTACACTCTCCGGCCCGACGAGGAGCTGCCGTCCATCGTGGTCCGCCCGCGCGGCTGGCACCTCGAGGAGAAGCACATGAAGATCGATGGGCAGATCGCCTCCGGTTCGCTCGTCGACTTCGCCCTCTACTTCGCGACCGCAGGACGTGAGCAGCTGGCGAAGGGCCGCGGCCCGTACTTCTACATCCCGAAGATGGAATCGCACCTCGAGGCACGCCTGTGGAACGACGTGTTCGTCCACGCGCAGGACGAGCTGGGCGTGGCCCAGGGCACGATCCGCGCGACCTGCCTCATCGAGACCTACCCGGCCGTGTTCGAGATGGAGGAGATCCTCTACGAGCTGCGCGATCATTCCGCGGGTCTGAATGCCGGCCGCTGGGACTACATCTTCTCCGTCATCAAGACGCACCGCGCGAAGGGTGAGGAGTGGATCCTTCCGGATCGCGGCCTCGTGACGATGACCGTGCCGTTCATGCGGGCATACACGGAGCTGCTGGTCCGCACCTGCCACAAGCGCGGGGCGCACGCGATCGGCGGCATGAGCGCGTTCATCCCGTCGAAGGACGAGGCTGCGAACACGAAGGCGTTCAAGCAGGTGGAGAACGACAAGTCGCGTGAGGCGAACGACGGGTTCGACGGCTCCTGGGTCGCGCACCCCGGCATGGTCGAGGCGTGCCGCGCTGAGTTCAACAAGGTGCTGGGCGACCTGCCGAACCAGATCTCGAAGAAGCGCGAGGACGTGGCCGTGACGGCGGCGGATCTCCTCAGCGTCAAGGACACTCCCGGTGACGTGACGGAGACCGGACTGCGGGCGAACATCGCCGTGGGGATCCAGTACGTCCAGGCGTGGCTGAGCGGCAACGGCGCGGCCGCGATCAACGGCCTCATGGAGGACGCGGCGACTGCGGAGATCTCCCGTTCGCAGGTGTGGCAGTGGCTGCACTTCGGCGTGAAGCTCGCCGATACGGGTGAGAACGTCACGAAGGAGCTCGTCGACCGCCTCATCGCGGAAGAGGTCGCGGACCTGCCGGGCCAGGAGTCCGACTGGGCGACCTCGCGCGATCTGTTCGCGACGATGGCGACGCAGGAGGACTACGCGGACTTCCTCACGATCCCCGCGTACGAACTGCTCGGCTGAGCGACGCTCGGCTGAGTCCCCTCACCGACGCATGAGCGCCGGGCGCACCGACAGGTGCACCCGGCGCTCATGCGTTTCCGCCGCCGAGGCCGCGGTCACCTCTTGTGATAGAGGTCGGCCTTCCTCTGGTACTGGGGATCGCTCGTCACGCGGATGCCCAGGCTGCGGAAGATCCCCTCATCGACGGAGCCGAGGATCGTCGTCGTGTGCGCGTCCGTGTCGGTGAGGTCGGCGAGGTGGGAGAGAGCCAGGCGACTCGTCGCGGATGATCCCGCCGACACGGACAGGGCGATGAGGACCTCGTCGGTGTGCAGCCGCGGGTTGCGGCTGCCCAGGTGCGAGGTCTTGAGCGTCTGGATCGGTTCGATGGACTCCGGGGACAGGAGATGCTCCTCCTCGTCGGCACCCGCGAGGTGCTTGAGCGCATTGAGCAGCATCGCGGCTGAGCACCCCAGGAGGGGAGACGTCTTCCCTGTGATGAGAGTGCCGTCGTGCAGGCGTATCGCGGAGGCGGGCGCGTCGGTCCGCTGGGCGACCTCCCGCGCGGGAGCGACGACCGTCCGGTCGCCGACGTCGATGCCTGCACGGCTCATCACGAGGCCCACTCGGCTGGAGACGTCGTCCGGCGCGCCCTCGCGATGCTCGGAGACCCGGGCCTGGAACCAGCGGCGGATGATCTCCTGCCCCGCGGCCTCGCGGCAGGCGGCGTCATCGGAGATGCAGCGCCCCACCAGGTTGACGCCCATGTCCGTGGGCGACTTGTAGGGGCTGCTCCCGTCGATCCGCTCCAGCAGTGCCGTGAGCAGCGGGAAGACCTCGACGTCGCGGTTGTAGGAGGTCGCCTGCTCCCCGTAGGCGCGCAGGTGGAAGGGGTCGATGACGTTGAGGTCGTCGAGGTCTGCGGTGGCGGCTTCGTAAGCGATGTTGACCGGGTGCTCGAGCGGCAGGTCCCAGACGGGGAAGGTCTCGAACTTCGCGTAGCCGGACGAGATGCCGCGGCGGTGATCGTGGTAGATCTGCGACAGACACGTCGCGAGCTTCCCGGAGCCGGGCCCCGGGGCGGTCAGCACGACGAGGTCGCGGGAGGGAGCGAACGCCTCGTTCCGGCCGAACCCGTCGGCGCCGACGATGCGGGAGACGTCCGTGGGATAGCCGGGGATCGTCCGGTGGCGCACGGTGCGCAGCCCCAGGCGCTCGAGACGCCCCCGGAAGCCGTGCCCCGACTGGTCGTCGTCGTCGAGCTGCGTGAGCACGATGTTCTCGACGAGGAACCCCCGCGACCGGAACGCGTCCACGAGGCGGAGCACCTCCTCCTCGTAGGTGATGCCGAGGTCGGCTCGCACCTTGTGCCGCTGCAGGTCGTGCGCGTTCACCGCGATGACGATCTCCAGCTCGTCCCTCAGCTCCTCGAGCATCGCGATCTTCGTGTCCGGGTCGAATCCGGGAAGCACCCGCGCCGCATGCATGTCGTCGAAGAGCTTGCCGCCCATCTCGAGGTAGAGCCGTCCGCCGATCCTGCGCTGCCGTTCGCGGATGTGCTCGGACTGGAGGGCGATGTACCGCTCCCGGTCGAAGCCGACAGGGGGCCCTCCGGATCTCTGCGATGAGGCGCTGAGGGCGACGTGGTCGGGGGAGGACGGGGCGTGGGACATGCGGACCCTTTGCTCATCGCGGATGACAGGACTGCGGTGAAGCCTATCGGTCCTCGACCAGGATCCGGGGAGGAGGCGCGCGCCGCGGCCCTGTGACCTCACACGCCGATGACCGGCGGATCCGAGGGCACAGCGACTCCTGGGAATACCATGGAGAGCATGGCGACCCGTACGACTTCCCCCGCCAAGAACGGTCGCGCTCGCACGTCCCCGCGCTCAGCGGACGCCGGCAAGGCGTCCCGCGGCAGTCGACGGACGGCGAACGCGGACCGGACCGCCGGGGGCCCCGATGCCGACAAGGCTGCCCGGAAGAGGAACATCCTCACCGGCGCATGGATGGGAGTGGCTCACATGGCCGGCGACCGGACACGCAGGAACCTCGACCCGGATGAGGCGGTCGACGAGCCGACCCGCCGCGATGGGACGGGCTTCGCGCTCGTCGCGCTGGCGATCCTCATCGCGGCGTTCGAATGGTGGCACATCCCCGGAGCATTCGGAGACGGCGTCCGCTCCGTCGTCGAAGGCACGTTCGGCCGCGTCGCACTGGCACTGCCGATCATCCTGCTGGGATACGCGATCCGCCTGTTCCTGCGAGGCGACGACACGCGCGGCAACAACCGCATCCTCATCGGGATGGTCGCACTCGTCGTCGCGGCGTCCGGGCTCGCCCACGTCGCGGCGGGCAATCCGAGCTTCGTGAATACGCGCGAGGCGATGGCCAACGGCGGCGGCGCTGTGGGCTACATCGTCTCCTCACCGCTCATCGCGGCCACGACCGTCTACGTGACGGTCCCGCTGCTCGCCCTCCTCGGGCTCTTCTCGTTGCTCGTGCTCACCGCGACACCGGTCCGTGAGATCCCCCCACGCCTCATCGGCGCGTACCACCGTCTGGTCGAGGGAGCGCCGAGCACGGGTGATGCCGAGGGCGCGAGTGAGGCCGACCTCGTCGCATCCGGGAAGTCCACGTCGACCCTCAAGCCCATGGGCCGCAAGCGCGGTTCGCGGAAGAAGGCCGCGCAGGACGAGGGCGAGGCCCCGCCGCACGAGGCGGAGAAGGACGTCGCCTACGACAAGGCGTACATCCACGAGGCCGACGTCGAGGGCGAGCCGAAGAAGGCTGCGGACGTCTACGACGTCGACGCGGAGCCGGAGCCCGCCTACCGACCGGGGGAGCGCCGTCCGACGAAGGCGGAGAAGGAGGCCCGGAAGCTCCGTCGCGAGGTCGGCATGGAGGACGAGACCCGAGTGCTCGACAGCCGCAGTGCGGCGGGGAAGCCGGCCGATGCGTCCGAGGGCAGCGAGGATGACACCGCGCAGGTGCCGACCGTCTCGACACCCGTCCCGCAGGCGACCGGGGAGCTTCCGCAGCGCGTCACCCAGCTGGAGCTCAACGGCGACGTCACGTACACCCTGCCGCCGTCGGACGCTCTGACACCGGGACCGCCCCCCAAGGAGCGCTCCGAGGCGAACGACCGGGTCGTCGCAGCACTGCGCGACGTCCTGGAGCAGTTCAAGATCGACGCGGAGGTCACCGGCTTCTCCCGGGGGCCGACCGTCACGCGGTACGAGGTGGAGCTCTCTCCCGGCACGAAGGTCGAGAAGGTCACCGCGCTGTCGAAGAACATCTCGTACGCCGTCGCGAGCGCTGATGTGCGCATCCTCTCGCCGATCCCCGGCAAGAAGGCGATCGGCATCGAGATCCCGAACACGGACCGCGAGACGGTCTCGCTCGGCGACGTGCTGCGGTCGAATGCCGCGCGGAAGACCGAGCATCCGATGGTCATGGGTGTGGGCAAGGACGTTGAGGGCGGCTTCGTCGTCGCGGACCTGTCCAAGATGCCGCACCTCCTGGTCGCCGGTGCGACCGGAGCCGGCAAGTCCAGCTTCGTGAACTCCATGATCACCTCGATCATGATGCGTTCGACGCCGGACGACGTGCGCATGATCCTCGTCGACCCGAAGCGCGTCGAGCTCACGATCTATGAGGGCATCCCGCACCTCATCACCCCGATCATCACGAATCCCAAGAAGGCCGCGGAGGCGCTCGAATGGGTCGTGCGGGAGATGGACACGCGGTACGACGACCTCGCGTACTTCGGCTTCAAGCACGTCAAGGAGTTCAACAAGGCGGTGCGCGAGGGGCGCATCGAGGTGCCGCCGGGCTCCGAGCGCGAGCTGAACCCGTACCCCTACCTGCTCGTGATCGTCGACGAGCTCGCCGACCTCATGATGGTCGCACCGCGCGACGTCGAGGCGAGCATCCAGCGCATCACCCAGCTGGCGCGCGCCGCGGGCATCCACCTGGTGCTCGCGACCCAGCGCCCGTCCGTGGACGTCGTCACCGGACTCATCAAGGCCAACGTCCCGTCCCGCCTGGCGTTCGCGACGTCATCGCTCGCGGATTCGCGCGTCGTCCTCGACCAGCCCGGCGCGGAGAAGCTGATCGGGCAGGGCGATGCCCTGTTCCTCCCGATGGGCGCCGCGAAGCCGATACGCGTGCAGGGCGCATGGGTGAACGAGTCGGAGATCGAGGACGTGGTCGAGCACGTCAAGTCGCAGCTCGCACCCACCTATCGCGAAGACGTCGCCGTCGAGGCTCCCAAGAAGCAGATCGACGAGGAGATCGGCGATGACCTCGATCTGCTGCTGCAGGCGGCTGAGCTCGTCATCACGACCCAGTTCGGCTCGACCTCCATGCTCCAGCGCAAGCTGCGTGTGGGCTTCGCCAAGGCCGGCCGGCTCATGGACCTCATGGAGTCGCGCGGGATCGTCGCCGCGTCGGAGGGCTCGAAGGCCCGTGACGTGCTCGTGCGTCCGGAGGACCTGCCCTCGACTCTCGCGGTCATCCGCGGTGATGACCCGCCCGGCGATGACCCGTCCGGTCGTGCGGAGGCGTCGACGCCAGGCGATCATGGTGCGCCGCGCGATCATGGTGCGGATGGAGACGCGGGACCCGAAGCGCCTGATCGCCGACCGGACGGCGGAGGCGGCGACCGCGTGTACGACGAGGCGACGGGTCTCGAGGTCGTCGAGGAGACATCGGACGACGCGTGGGAGCTGACCGGCCGGTGAGCTGCATGAGCGAGGTCGCCCTGGTCGTCGCCGCGGCTCATGACGAGCCTGCCGACCGCGGTCGTGGGCGGCTAGGCTTGTGGGCGTGAACGACAGCCGCGAGACGCCCGCACCCAGCAACTGGAACCTGCCGAATCTCCTCACCGTGGTGAGGATCCTGCTGGTCCCGGTCTTCCTCGTGCTCCTCGTGGGGCAGGGGGGCGTGGACCCCGCGTGGCGCGTCGGGGCCTTCGCCGTGTTCATCGTGGCGATGTTCACGGACTGGATCGACGGGACTCTGGCCCGCCGGTGGGGCATGATCACGGATTTCGGCAAGATCGCGGACCCCATCGCGGACAAGGCGCTCATGGCCGCGGCGCTCATCGGCCTCTGGGTGGTGGGCACCCTTCCACTGTGGGTGCCGATCGTCATCCTCGTCCGGGAGTTCGGGATCACCGTCCTGCGCTTCGTCATCATCCGCTGGGTCGTGCTCCCCGCCTCGAAGGGCGGCAAGCTCAAGACAGTCCTTCAGACGCTGGCGATCGGACTCATGCTGCTCGGGATCCCTGTCCTCGTGTGGGTGCCGGCGCTCTTCGCCGCGTGGACCGTCGTCGCATGGATCGCCATGACCGCAGCGATCGTCGTCACCCTGGTGACGGGGATCGACTACTGCGTGAAGTCCTACCGCCTGGTCCGTGAGGCGAACGGGTCGTGACAGCACAGGACGTGGTGCGGAGGCTCGCGGCCCACGGGGCGACGCTGGCGACCTGCGAATCCCTCACCGCGGGTCTGCTCGCCGCGACGGTCGCCGCCGTGCCGGGCGCGTCGGCAGTGCTGCGGGGCGGCCTCATCACGTACGGGACCGATCTCAAGGCATCTCTTGCGGGCGTGGACGAGTCGCTGCTGCGCGAGCACGGACCCGTACACCCTGAGGTGGTGCGTCAGATGGCGGCGGGAGCGCGCGCCCGCTGCGCCGCGACCATCGGCGTCGCATGCACCGGAGTGGCGGGCCCCGATTCGCAGGACGGTCATCCCGTAGGGCGCGTGCTCATCGCGGTGGACGACGGCACGGAGGCGGTCGCAGTGCGAGAGCTCGCGCTCGAGGGTGACCGCGAGCGGATCCGCAGGTCCACCGTCGAGGAATCCCTGTCCTTGGTGCTCCGGGCGCTGCAGCGGTCCACGTGATCGGCAGGTCGCTCTGAGGGATGTGTCAGGGGCCGCCTGTAGAGTTGTGGGAACAGAATCCGGCCCGTACCCGTTATGCACTCTGTCAACCACCGCGGCGACGAGTCCGGTCGGATGTTCGGCAAGAAAGGATCCGCATGACTCTTCTGCGAATCGAGCTAGGCGATGCGCTGCGCACTGCACGCCGACGCCAGGGCCGGACGCTGCGCGAAGTGTCGTCCGACGCCCGGGTGTCGCTCGGCTACCTCAGTGAGATCGAGCGCGGTCAGAAGGAGGCCTCCTCGGAGCTCCTCGCATCGATCTGCGGTGCCCTCGACATGCCTGTCTCGATCCTCCTGCGCGATGTGAGTGACCGTTTCGCGCTCGACGAAGGCGTGGCGATCCCGGACACGGTTCCGGTGGAGCTGTCCCGTCGGGTGCTGTCGGAGGACCCTCTGGCGGACGGTCGCGCCATGGCGAGTCGGGTCTGAACCCGCGCCGTGCGTCACGCGCTCTACTGGGAGCTCATGGAGGACGAGTTCGGCCGTGCCCGGGCCTCGTCGCTCCACACGGACCTCGCCCTCAGCAGCCTGGGCTCACGCACTCCCTCGGAGGCATTCGAGGCCGGCTTCGGCCCGCGTGAGGTGTGGGCGGCCGTCTGCGACGCGGCCGGCGTTCCCGAAGAGCGTCGGCTGGGGCGGGACAAGCCCCGCTCAGCGCCCCTGTGATGCGAGCGGCTCCTCTTCGGACACGAGGGCCTCTCCGTGGGCCGCGTTCACGGAGAGGCGCGTCCACGGAGAGGCGTCTGGATCGGCATCACCCTCTGCGCGCCGCCCCTGCACGGGACGGCGCGCAGTCGTGGTTCGGCCCCGACACGCCTGCGTCTGCGTTCGAACACGTGTTCCCATTGCGGTAGTCTTGGAGCCGCCGCGCCGCGTCGATCCGCCTGGGGACGAAGGGCGCGGCCGTACACAGATTCGGAGCGCTCGCGGTGCCGTGTCCGTGCCGGTGCCTACGCTGGTGCAGACAACCAGGGCAGATCCGCTGGAGGAGGAGACATGGCAGGGAAGAACACCCGCACGCCGCGCACAGCAGGTGCGGACAAGGCGAAGGCGCTCGAGGCCGCGATGGGCCAGATCGACCGTCAGTACGGCAAGGGCGCGATCATGCGACTGGGTGAGGAGACGCGTGCTCCCATCGAGGCGATCCCCACCGGGTCCGTCGCGCTCGACATCGCGCTGGGCATCGGCGGGCTGCCGCGCGGTCGAGTGGTCGAGGTCTACGGACCGGAATCCTCGGGCAAGACGACTGTGGCGCTGCATGCGGTCGCGAGCGCTCAGAAGGCAGGCGGCATCGCTGGGTTCATCGATGCCGAGCACGCCCTGGACCCGGAGTACGCGAAGAAGCTCGGTGTCGACACCGATCAGCTTCTCGTGTCGCAGCCGGACACGGGTGAACAGGCGCTGGAGATCATGGACATGCTGATCCGCTCGGGTGCGCTGGACATCATCGTCATAGACTCCGTCGCCGCGCTCGTGCCCAAGGCAGAGATCGAGGGGGAGATGGGCGACTCCCACGTGGGTCTGCAGGCGCGACTCATGTCGCAGGCTCTGCGCAAGATCACCGGAGCTCTCGCCAGCTCGAAGACGACCGCGATCTTCATCAACCAGCTGCGTGAGAAGGTGGGCGTCTTCTTCGGGTCGCCGGAGACCACGTCCGGCGGCAAGGCGCTGAAGTTCTACGCATCCGTGCGTCTGGACGTCCGTCGCATCGAGACGCTGAAGGAAGGCGGCGACGCGGTGGGCAACCGCACGCGCGTCAAGGTCGTCAAGAACAAGATCGCGCCGCCCTTCAAGCAGGCGGAGTTCGACATCATCTACGGCCAGGGGATCTCCCGCGAAGGCAGCCTCATCGATATGGGCGTCGACAACGGGATCGTCCGCAAATCGGGCTCCTGGTTCACGTATGACGGTGATCAGCTGGGCCAGGGCAAGGAGAACGTGCGCAACTTCCTCCGCGATAACCCGGGGCTCGCAGAGGAGATCGAGCTGAAGATCAAGCACAAGCTCGGCCTCATCATGGAACCGGCTGCAGAGGCCGCGGACACTGCGGAGGCGGGCTCGACCGACGGGCCGACAGAGGCGGCTCCGGCGCCGGCAGACGCGGAGTTCTGACCCGATGGGGGAGCCGGACGACCGGCAGTCACTGCTCGACTCCCTCCAGCGGGCGATCGACGCGGTACCGGAATCCCCCCGTGTCGATGTCCGCGGGGTCGGTGACGCACACAGCGCTGCCGGCCCCACGGGCGCGCTGAGTGTCGAGGCACCAGCTGTCGAAGCCCCGGGAGCCGGTGGTGCGGGAGGCGACGGGCCGTCCGGTGAGGAATCGGACGAGGCTGACTCCGGGGGCGAAGACCAGGCCTTCGGCGAGGCGACGAAGCGGGCATACGCGATCCTCGCGCTGCGTGATCACAGCCGCGCGGAACTGCGGCAGAAGCTCGTCCGCAAGGGATGCGAGGCGCACATCGTCGATCGACTGCTCACGCGTCTCGACGCCGCGGGTCTTGTGGACGACGCACGCTTCGCGGAGCAGTTCGTGAGGTCGCAGCGGGAAGGCCGGGGGAAGTCGCTCTCCGCCATCACTCGCGCTCTGCGCGACAAGGGCGTGTCGGACGAGCACGTGCGGACCGCCACAGAGGAACTGGGCGACGACTTCCCCCTGGCTCTGGCCGCGGCCAGGAAGAAGGCGGCTGGGACTCGCGGCCTCGCCCATGACGTGCGGCTGCGCAGGACGCTCGGTCTGCTGGCCCGGCGCGGCTTCGGCGGTTCCGTCGGACGCCGGGCAGCAGAGCAGGCCCTCGCAGAGGAGCCGGGCGACGACAGGGACTAGGCGCCTCCTGCCGCAGCTCGGACGACGAAAGCCGGCGCGACGGCGGGGGAGCGGCTTCGACCCGGTCGCCTCCGGTAACGGGTTGGTGACAGATCGCGCATCAGCCGCAGGTGAGGCGAGAGGAACTCGTAGGCTGGCCGTTCCACGGTTCGACGATGACGTTCGGTCCGTGCGTCCGCGAGGAACAGGAACGACGATGTCCGCTGATCATGTCCGCGTCGCGCACTCCCGCACGCATGTCGACGGCATGCTGCCTCTCGACTCCGCAGAACACCTCGCTCCGTGCGTGGCGGCCTATTTCGGGCTGCCGGTGTCTGCACTGCTCATCACGCCGGTGAGTGTCTACGGGGACGGCAGCGGTGCGATCCTCTCGTTCGGCACCGACCCCGCCGGTGGTCCGTGCCAGCAGGAGTCCGGTCGTGCAGACCACGTGTTCGTCTCCGTCGTGTCCTCGGACACCGAACCGCGCGATCACTCCCTGGACGCCGTCCGCGAGGAGTACGACCATCCGGGAGTGCGCATCGTGCCCCTCGATTCCCCCGGCTGGACCTATGCGTACTCCGCGATCGTCGACGCCGGATCGCTGTTCATCGGCGGAGCGGTGACACGATTCGTGAAGATCGACGGTGCTGCGACCCTGGCCGTGGCCTTCAGAGGGGTCAACGGCCCTCTCGACCACGCCGCGACCCGTGCTGTGGCGGATGACATCCTCGCGGCGGTGGGATGGTCGGACGACGGACGGCTGAGCCGCCCCGGCATGTGAGCATCCGCGAGGTCTGTGTGCGCCGGCAGACGGTCGAGGTCCTCCATCGGTAGGATGGTGCCGCCATGACTGAGATCTCTCCCGTCGCCCTCGCGCCTGCCCCAGCAGCCCCTCAGACGTACGAAGTGAAGACGTACGGCTGTCAGATGAACGTCCACGATTCGGAGCGCCTGTCCGGTCTGCTCGACGGTGCCGGCTATGCGCCGGCGGCCGACGGGGAACAGGCGGACATCGTCGTCTTCAACACGTGTGCGGTGCGCGAGAACGCGGACAACCGTCTCTACGGCAATCTCGGCCGGCTCTCGCACGTCAAGGAGGAGCGGCCGGGCATGCAGATCGCGGTGGGCGGATGCATGGCGCAGAAGGATCGCGACGAGATCGTGAAGAGGGCGCCCTGGGTCGATGTCGTCTTCGGCACCCACAACATGGGCTCCCTCCCGGTCCTCCTCGAGCGCGCGCGGCACAACGCAGAAGCCCAGGTGGAGATCCTCGATTCCCTCGACGTGTTCCCCTCGACGCTCCCGACCCGCCGTGAATCGACGCACTCCGGGTGGGTCTCCATCAGCGTGGGGTGCAACAACACCTGCACGTTCTGCATCGTCCCGTCCCTGCGCGGCAAGGAGAAGGACCGCCGACCGGGGGACATCCTCGCGGAGGTCGAGGCTCTCGCTGCGGACGGCGCGCTGGAAGTCACCCTCCTGGGTCAGAACGTCAACTCCTACGGAGCGGAGTTCCGTGACAAGGGTGCGTTCGCGAAGCTGCTGCGCGCTGTCGGTCGGGTGGAGGGGATCGAGCGCGTCCGCTTCACCAGTCCGCACCCTGCCGCGTTCTCGACCGATGTGATCGACGCGATGGCAGAGACGCCTACCGTGATGCCGCAGCTGCACATGCCCCTGCAGTCCGGCTCCGACACGATCCTCAGAACGATGCGGCGGTCCTACCGGTCCTCACGGTTCCTCCGCATCCTCGAGGAGGTGCGGGAGCGCATCCCGCACGCCGCGATCACGACGGACATCATCGTCGGCTTCCCCGGTGAGATGGAGGAGGACTTCGAAGCCACACTCGACGTCGTGCGCGCGTCCCGCTTCTCCCAGGCCTTCACCTTCCAATACTCGATCCGTCCGGGCACCCCCGCCGCCACCATGCCCGACCAGGTGCCCAAGGAGATCGTGCAGGAGCGCTTCGAGCGCCTCGTCGCGCTGCAGGACAGGATCTCCCACGAGCAGAACCGGGCGCTCATCGGCACCCGACAGGAGGTGCTCGTGCATTCACTGCCCGACGCGCAGCACGGACGGTTCTCCGGCCGGGCGGAGGACCACCGGCTCGTGCACGTCGGTGTGGCGGAGGGCGCGGCGGTGCCTCGTCCCGGCGACGTGGTCTCCGTCGTCATCGATGACGCCAAGCCGTACTTCCTGCTGAGCGATTCCGGGTACTCGATCCGCACGACCCGCGCGGGCGACGCCCACGATCGCTCGCAGGCGGATTCCTGCGGTGCGCCTGCGGCGGGCCCGGGACGCGTGCCGGCGGCCACGTCACTCGGGATGCCGACCCTGCGCGTGGGCTTGGACGGGTGAACCGATCGTGCTCGTCATCCCCGGCACAGCCCTCCTGCTGGAGGGCGTGGACCAGCGCGAACCCGCAGCGATGCGGGAGTTCCGCGAGGAGCTGCACCGCCTCCTCGACCGTGCGCAGACGTGGAGGGTGGCGATCCCGGGCCCGCGGGTCCCGGCCCTGCTGAGTCTGGGCGGCCTCGGGATCGGGACAGGGGTCCGGATCGATCGCACCGGCGACGACTGCGTCGTGACCGCATCCGACGTCCTGCGAGGAGACGACCTCGCTGCCGAGGTCGGGAGACTGCGCGGCGATCGCGCTGTCGCGGCAGACGACGACTGCGAGATCCCGCTCGGCATCGCAGTCGCCGTGCTCGCCGCACTGGAAGCGTCGCGCACAGTACAGCTCGTGCCGACGCCCGCTGGTCGCGCTCCGCTGGCAGCGGGTCATGCGGAGCCTCTGCTCGTCCCCCTCGACTTCTCCGGGGCGGCCCACCCCGACGCACCGCTGGAGCCCCGCCCCGGTGCAGCGGACTTCGACGACCGACTGGAGCGAGCGCTGACCGGACCCGTCGACACGACGAACCTGTCCCTGCTGCACAGCGAGGCGGCTGCTGCGGCGGCGTGCACGGAGGCACTGGCCGCCGTGGACCTCATCGACGCCTATGCGCGGACCGTCGCCGCCGTCGATGTGCACCACGTGCGGTATCGGCTCATCGCGGTCGTGCCCGCCGACGTGCTCGCGCGTCCTGCCGGCACACCGGCGGAACACCCAGCACGGTCCGCGAAGCAGCGCGCATGAAGCGACCGCTCGTCACTGTGGTCGGACCCACCGCCACCGGGAAGTCGGACCTCGCGATCGCGCTCTGCCGACGCATGGGCGGAGAGATCGTGAACGGTGATGCCCTGCAGCTGTATCGCGGGATGGACATCGGAACGGCGAAGCTGCCGCTGGAGGAGCGCGGCGGAATCACGCACCATCTCGTCGACGTGCTCGACATCGCAGAGGAGTCGAGCGTCTCCGGGTTCCAACACCTCGCACGGCGGGCGATCGAGGACATCGAAGCACGGAGCCGACGGCCCGTGCTGGTCGGCGGCTCCGGGCTCTACGTCCGTGCGGTCACCGATGACATCCGCTTCCCCGGGACGGATCCGGGCGTGCGCGCACGTTTGGAGGCCGAGGCAGAATCGCAGGGAGCCGCCTCACTCCACAGCAGGCTGCGCGCGCTCGATCCGCCGGCGGCCGACAAGATCGCGCCCGGGGACACGCGACGGATCGTCCGAGCCCTCGAAGTCATCGAGATCACCGGATCGCCGTTCACCGCCCACCTCCCGGACTACACCTACGTGCGGCCCACCGTGCAGATCGGACTCGTGCTCGACCGGGGTGTCCTGCACCGCCGGATCGAGGACCGCGTGCACCGCATGTGGGATGCGGGGTGGGTCGACGAGGTCGTCGGGCTCCGCTCCGCGGGCCTGCACGCCTCCTCGACCGCGGGTCAGGCGATCGGCTACGCGGAGATCATGGCGCACCTCGACGGCACCATGACGCGGGAGGACGCGATCGATCGGACGATCATCCGCACGCGGCAGTTCGCGAAGCGGCAGGAGACGTGGTTCCGACGGGATCCCCGCATCCACCTCCTGTCCGCCGACTCCCCGGACCTCGTGGAGCGGGCCCTGAGCCTCACGCCGTAGACTGCGCGCGTGAGCACAGCCAGGGTGACCAAGGGACACGGTTCGGCCAATGACTTCGTCCTCATCGACGATCCGCACGCCGACGCACGACTCGACGCGGAGGCCGTCCGCGAACTGACCGACCGGCGACGCGGGATCGGCGGTGACGGAGTCATCCGCGTCGTGCGGTCGAGCGCGCTCATGGACGGTGAACACACCGCAGACCATGCGGGTGCCGCCGCCGCAGCAGGGGCGGAGTGGTTCATGGACTACCGGAATGCCGACGGGTCGATCTCAGAGATGTGCGGGAACGGAGTCCGCGTCTTCGCGCACTACCTCGTCGAGAACGGACTCGTCGATGCCTCAGCCCCCATCCTCGTGGGCACCCGCGGCGGCATGAAGACGGTCACCGTGGTCCCGGACCCCGCCGGGGGGCCCGCTCCGTGGTATCGGGTCGACATGGGTGCCTGGGACCTGCCCGCGGCGCGGACCGGGGACGCGGAGCTCGGTGCCGACTCGATCGTCACCACTCGCGGTACGGACGTCGCCCGCCCAGCGGTGAGCGTTGACATGGGGAATCCGCACACCGTGGTGGCCCTGCCCTCGCTGCACGAGCTCATCAGTGCCGACCTGGGAACCGTTCCGGATGTGGACCCCGTTCCGCCGCACGGGACGAACGTGGAGTTCATCGTCGTCGACGCCGATGGCGACGATGATCCCCGCACCGGTCGCCTGCGCATGCGGGTGCACGAGCGCGGCGTGGGGGAGACGATGGCCTGTGGGACCGGTGCGTGCGCTGCAGCGCTGGCCGCACGCTTCTGGGCGGGTCACGAGGGGCCCGTCGACTGGACGGTGGACCAGCCGGGCGGGCCCGTGCGGGTCGAGATCGAACCCGACCGCGTGTTCCTGTCGGGTCCCGCGGTCCTCGTCGCCGAGGTCAGCCTCCTGGACACCGCCACCGGCGACTGACGCACGCGACCCACACATGACCCCGCGGGTCGGCTTCCCGACCTGCGGGACCGGCGATCCGTCGGTTCAGGCGGCTCGATCGACGCGGAGGACGCGGAATCCCTTCGCAGTGGCGGTCCGCTCAGCTGAGAACTCCGCACCCAGCTCGGAGTCCAGCCACCGCAGGAGCGAATCGGCGCCCAGCTTCTTCGCGGCGACGAGGTGGGCGCTCGCACCCGGCTCCAGTCGGGGCAGCCACGTGAGGAGCATGTCGTGGAGCACCGCCTTGCCCACCCGGATCGGGGGGTTCGACCAGATCGCTGAGAAACCGAGATCCGCGGGAACATCGGCGACCGTCACAGCGTTCACGTTCGTGAGCCCCAGCGCCGCGGCGTTGTCGGCGGTGAGCTGCAGCGCCCGTTCATTGACGTCCAGCGCCCAGACCCGGACGGCGGAATCTGCTCCTCGCGCTCGCAGTGCGGCATCCAGGGAGATAGGACCCCAGCCGCATCCCAGATCGAGCAGATCGCCGCTCGGTGGCTCCGGGACGTGGTCCAGCAGGACCCGCGTCCCGGTGTCCACGTGCTCGGGCGAGAAGACGCCGCCCGCGGTCGTGACGTCGACGTCACGACCTGCCAGCCGAACGGTGCGACCCCGGCGTTCGGCGGCGCTCGCAGGTGCCGCGGAGAAGTAGTGATCGGCCATGGGGGAAGTATAGGCGCTGTGGGAGAATGATCATCCATCGCAGAGAGGGAGTACATGACGCAGATCGATGACGGGGCCACCCACTCGGATGCCACCGAACCGGGCTCGACCGGTCGGCGCGACGAGTCCGGGGACCGAGTGATCGACCGCATCCTCGGACGGGCCTCGGCGCTGGACGCCGGAGGCGTCTCGCACGATGAGGCGTCGCAGCTGGACGCCCTCGACAGGTCCGCGCTGCGGAGGGTGGGCGGTCTGTCGACCGAACTCGAAGACGTCACCGAGGTCGAGTACCGACAGCTGCGTCTGGAACAGGTCGTCCTCGCCGGACTCTACGGTCAGGGTCGCACCGCGGAGGCGGAGACGAGCCTCCGCGAGCTCGCCGCGCTGGCAGAGACCGCGGGCTCCACCGTCCTCGACGGGGTGCTGCAGAAGCGCGACAAGCCCGACCCCGGGACCTACCTGGGCAGCGGCAAGGCCCGCGAGCTGCGCGACATCGTCGACGCGGTCGGGGCGGATACGGTCGTCGTCGACACGGAGCTCGCTCCCAGCCAGCGACGAGGGCTCGAGGACGTCGTGAAGGTCAAGGTCATCGACAGGGTCGCCCTCATCCTCGACATCTTCGCGCAGCATGCGAAGTCACGCGAGGGCAAGGCGCAGGTCGAGCTTGCGCAGCTCGAGTACCTCCTGCCGCGACTGCGCGGCTGGGGCGAGTCGATGTCGCGTCAGGCGGGCGGCCGCGTCGCCGGAGGCGCGGGCATCGGCTCGCGCGGTCCCGGCGAGACGAAGATCGAACTCGATCGCCGGCGGATCCGCACGCGGATGGCCAGGCTGCGCAAGCAGATCCGCGCGATGGCGCCTGCGCGGGAGACGAAGCGCGCCGACCGCACCCGGAACGCGATCCCGTCGGTCGCCATCGTCGGCTACACGAACGCGGGCAAGTCCTCACTGCTCAACCGCCTCACGGACGCAGGAGTGATGGTGCAGAACCAGCTCTTCGCCACCCTCGACCCCACTGTCCGCAGGGCGGAGACGGACGAGGGCCGCGTGTACACGCTCACCGACACCGTCGGCTTCGTGCGGAACCTCCCGCACCAGCTCGTCGAGGCCTTCCGCTCGACACTCGAAGAGGCGGCGGGAGCGGATCTGGTCCTGCACATCGTGGACGGTTCGCATCCGGACCCCGGTGGGCAGATCGCCGCTGTGCGCGAGGTCCTCGCGGACGCGTCTGCAGCGGATCTGCCGGAGCTCCTCGTGTTCAACAAGGCAGACGCCGCGGAACCCGCGGCCCTGTCCGGACTGCTGCTGGACCACCCGGGATCCCTCGCCGCATCAGCGCAGACGGGAGCCGGACTGGACGAGGTGCGTGCGGCGATCGCGCGGCTGCTTCCGACGATGGCGCACGAGCTCACGGTCCTCGTGCCGTTCGACCGTGGAGAGCTGGTGAGCCGCATCTACGATCGGGGGACCGTCCTCGACGAGCGGTTCCTCCCCGAAGGCACACTCCTCCAGGCCCGGGTCGACGAGGCACTCGCAGCAGAGCTCGCGCCGTACGTCCAGCCGGACATGTATGCAGGGGGAGGTCCTGCTCCGCAGTCGTCGGACAGCGGTGACCGGAGCGCGCCCCAGGACGACGAGGGGTGACCGACACTCCGGACCTCCTCGCATCCGCCGTCCGAGCTGTGGGCGGCAGCGAGCGAGAAGGTCAGAGGACCATGGCCGAGGCCGTTGCGAGCTCTCTGGACCGCGGCAGCCACCTGCTCGTGCAGGCGGGGACGGGTACGGGGAAATCGCTCGCGTATCTGGTTCCGGCGCTCGATCACGCGACCCGGACCGGCGATCGGGTGATCGTCTCCACCGCGACACTCGCGCTGCAGGCGCAGATCGTGGATCGAGACCTGCCCCGACTGGTGCGCGCCGTCAAGGACGACCTCACCCGCAAGCCCTCCTTCGCCGTTCTCAAGGGGCGCAGGAACTACGTCTGCCGGCACAAGCTCGACGGCGGCTATCCGGAGGACGGCGCGGGGACGCTCTTCGACTTCGGAGCCGACGAGGCCGCCTCGCGGCGCGCCGGTGACGGGAGCGCCTCTGCGAGTGCGCTGGGGGAGGAGATCCAGCGCATCCGCACGTGGGTGCGCACGACGGAGACCGGTGACCGCGACGACCTGACGCCGGGGGTCTCCGACCGCGCGTGGTCCCAGGCGTCCGTCAACGCGTTCGACTGCCTCGGATCGAAGTGCCCGGCGTTCGAGGAGTGCTTCGCGGAGATGGCGAAGATCCGCGCCGGCGGTGCGGACGTCGTCGTCACGAACCACGCTCTGCTGGCGATCGACGCGTTCGGGGACCACACGGTGCTCCCCGAGCACTCCGCCGTCATCGTCGACGAGGCGCACGAACTGCGGGATCGCGTGACGAACGCGCTGTCCGGGACACTCACCGCGGCGATGATCGACCACGCCGCATCGTCGGTGCGGCGGACGGGACTCGTGCAGGACGGTGTGATCGGGCTGCTGGAGAGCGCGGGCGCACGGCTGGAGAAGGCGCTGGAGTCGGCCGAGGACGGGCTCATCGATCGCTGGCCAGAGGCGCTCGCTGTGGCCGTGGCGCACGTGCGGGACACCTCTCGCCAGCTCATCGCCGACCTCGGCTCCGGTTCCTCCGGCGGCGATGCGGACCCCGATGCGGGCCGGCAGCTCGCACGTGCGCGGGCGCTCGAGGTCTTCGAGGTCGCGTCGCGCCTCGCTGATGATGCGGACAACGACGTCGCGTGGGTCTCGCGATCGACCTTCCGCGAACGGACCACTGCCTCTCTCGTCGTCGCGCCGCTCTCCGTCGCGGGGACGATGCGGTCGGGGATCTTCGAGAAGTCGACCGTCGTCGCGACGTCCGCCACGCTGGCACTGGGGGGACGATTCGAAGCCGTCGCCGGGGCCCTGGGGCTGGGTGGGCCCGGTGCTCCGCGCTATGACGCGATCGACGTGGGCTCGCCGTTCGACTACACGCGACAGGGGATCCTCTACGTCGCCTCTCATCTGCCGCGGCCGGTGCGGAGCGGTGCCAGCGCGGAATCGCTCGACGAACTGGAGCGGCTGCTGCGGGCATCGGGCGGCGGTGCGCTCTGCCTCTTCTCGTCGCGAGCCGCGGCGACTCGGGCCGCCGAGGAGATGCGGGCGCGCACAGACCTGCCGATCCTCCTGCAGGGGGAGGACGGTCTGGGCTCCCTCGTCTCCCGGTTCTCCTCCGATGACGAGTCCTCGCTGTTCGGGACGCTGTCCCTGTGGCAGGGCGTCGACGTCCCCGGCCGCACCTGTCGGCTCGTCGTGATCGACCGGATCCCGTTCCCGCGTCCCGATGACCCACTGGTCCGGGCGCGGACCGAATCCGCTCAGCGGGCGGGCGGGAACGGCTTCATGTCCGTCAGCGCGACCCATGCTGCGCTCCTGCTGGCCCAGGGTGCGGGGCGGCTGGTCCGCTCGACGGCCGACCGGGGTGTGGTGGCCGTCCTCGACGAACGGCTGCGGAACGCGCGCTACGGCGGATTCCTGCTCGCCTCGCTCCCGCCCATGTGGAGGACGGAGGACCCCGAGCTGGTGCGCGGGGCCCTCGAGCGGCTCCGTGGAGCCGACTCCTGATGGAGGCGTGATGCGAGGGGCGGCCCCGCGACGTCGCGGGGCCGCCCCTGTCACGGCTCAGTCCACTTTGCGGATCACCGTGACGACGACTCCCATGATCGACGCGAAGTCGCCGTCGATCGGATCGTAGAAGCGGTTCTGCGGGAGGAGCCACTGCTTCCCGTCGGCACGCTTGAGGGTCTTGACGGTCGCCTCATCGTCCAGCAGGGCCGCGACGATCTGTCCGTTCTCCGCGTCCGGCTGCCGGCGCACGACGACGAAGTCGCCGTCGCAGATCGCGGCGTCCTGCATCGAGTCGCCCACGACGTTGAGGAGGAACAGCTCACCGGATCCGACCACCTGGCGGGGAAGGGCGAAGACATCGTCCACGTCCTGCTCCGCGAGGATGGGCCCGCCCGCCGCGATGCGCCCGACGACGGGCACCATCGCGGTGTTGGGCGACGGGTCGATGCCCTTGCGGACCTCTTCCGGTGGAGTGACGACCTCGATCGCCCGGGGGCGCTTGGGGTCACGACGGAGATACCCGAGCCGTTCGAGCTGGGAGAGCTGATGGGCGACCGACGACAGGGATGCGAGTCCCACGGCCCTGCCGATCTCCCGCATGCTCGGGGGATAGCCGTTGACGTACACCGCACGCTCGATCGTCTCGAGCACCAGGCGCTGACGCTGCGTGAGCCGACTGTCGCCCTCTGCCGCTGATCCCCCCGGCAGTTCGACCTCCTCGCCCTGCGCCCTGCGCACCACTTCGATCTCTTCGTCGAGTCCGCTCTTGCGCGGACGCCCCCTGCGACGCTGCTGCTGTTCCGGAGTCATCGGCGTTCCCCTCCCGAGCCTGACGGCTGCCGTAATCCTTCGCTTCTCACCTGCATGAACGCTGTGCTGCAGGGTTGTGTCCGTGCCTCGTGATCGACTCATCCACATGACCGCACCACTGACGTTCGATTCCCATCATCGCATATCCGTTCGAAACGGGCTGGACAAATCTTCGAACGCTGTGTTCAATAGTACACGTGTTCGAAAGCATGCGGTCGGGCGGCAGCCGGGCCGGATCCCCCATGGAGGTGACGACATGAGTGCTCCCGCTCTCACCCGCTCGACAGTCCGCGTCCCCACTGTCGGATCGCACGATCCGCTGCGTGCCCTCGAGGGCGCTGCGACGACCTCCGTCCGGGTCCCCGGTGCAGGTGTGCGTGCTGGATCGGCGAGTGCGTCGTCCACGTCGGGGAGCGCGGAGGCCCCGCACGGAGCCCGGGTGCCGCGACGCGTCCGGCTGGCGCGCACGCTGCTGCTGGGCATCGTGCTCATCGCGGTGCTCGTCGGCGTCTTCGCGGCCGCCTGGTCGCCCAGTGCGGCGGCGGACGACGAGGGTGTCGCAGCCGGCACCGTCACGGTCGTGGTGGCCGAAGGCGAGAGCCTCTGGTCTGTGGTCGGAGACCGTGGCTACGATCGTGACCCGCGCGTCGTGATCGATGAGGTCCACACACTCAACGGCATGGAGTCGAGCGTGGTCCACCCCGGTCAGAGGCTCGTGCTCCCTGCGCGGTAAACTCCATGCGTGACTTCACTCGGCTCCCTCCCGCTGCGAGACGACCTCCGCGGGCGCTCTCCCTACGGTGCACCCGTCATCGACGTGCCCGTCCGTCTCAACGTCAATGAGAACGCGTTCGACGTCCCCGCTGACGTCACAGCGGCCCTCCAGGAGCGGATCGCGGCGATCAGCGCGACGCTGAACCGCTATCCCGACCGGGAGTTCACAGAGCTGAGGACGCTGCTGGCCGGATACCTGAACAGTGTCCTCCACCGCGAAGGCGGCGCACCCGATGCGCAGGCCCTGGCGTCTCCCTCGATCGAGCCGGACATGATCTGGGCGGCCAATGGCTCGAATGAAGTCCTCTTCCACATCCTGCAGGCGTATGCGGGTCCCGGTCGTTCGGCTCTGGGCTTCGGGCCGAGCTATTCGATGCACCCCCTCATCGCGCAGTCCACCGGCGCAGAGTGGATCGAGGTCCCTCGCGGTGCGGACTTCTCGATCACGGTCGATCAGGCGGTCGAGGCAGTGCGCACTCACTCGCCCGACGTCGTCTTCGTGTGCACACCCAACAATCCGACGGGCAACAGCACTCCGCTCGATGTCATCGAGGCCGTCTACGACGCGACGGACGGGATCGTCATCGTCGACGAGGCGTATGCGGAGTTCGCCGGCCCGGACTTCCGGACGGCGCTGAATCTGCTGCCGGGGCGACCTCGCCTCATCGTGTCGCGCACGATGAGCAAGGCGTTCGCCTTCGCGGGAGCCCGTCTGGGCTACGCGGCGGCCGCTCCGGAGCTCGTGGACGGTCTGCGACTGGTCCGCATGCCGTACCACCTCTCGTCACTGACCCAGGCCGCAGCAGAGGCCGCGCTGGCGCATCCGGACTCCCTGCTCGCAGGGGTCGAGGAGCTGTCCCATCAGCGCGATCGCATGGTCTCGGGTCTGCGCGGATACGGGTTCGACGTGGTGGCCTCCGATGCGAACTTCGTCCTGTTCCGCGGCGTCGCGGATCCGACGCTGCTCTGGACACGACTCGTCGAGAAGGGGATCCTCGTCCGCGACGTCGGCATTGCGGGATCCCTTCGTGTGAATGCAGGGACCGACGGGGAGACGACCGCGTTCCTCGCAGCCCTTGATGAGATCCTCTCCACCCACCCCGACACTCTTGGAAGGAGCCCGCAGTGACGCAACGCACCGCGAGCGCGCAGCGGACGACGAGTGAATCCGACGTCTCCGTCTCGATCGACTTGGACGGCGTCGGCACCTCGACGATCGACACCGGTGTCCCGTTCTACGACCACATGCTCACGGCACTGTCGAAGCATTCGCTCATCGATATGGAGATCCGTGCGCAGGGAGACGTCCACATCGACGTGCACCACACGGTCGAGGACACTGCCATCACGCTCGGATGGGCGCTCAGGGACGCACTCGGCGACAAGGCCGGGATCCGCCGGTACGGCGATGCGCTCGTCCCGCTCGACGAAGCGCTCGCGCAGGCCGTCGTCGACGTGTCGGGACGCCCGTACTTCGTCCACGTGGGCGAATCCGACGCGCAGCGCTACCACCTCATCGGTGGGCACTTCACCGGTTCCATGACGGGACACGCGCTCGAATCCCTGGCCTTCCAGGCCGGTCTCACCGTGCACCTGCGACTGCTGGCCGGCGGCGACCCCCATCACATCGCAGAAGCCCAGTTCAAGGCGTTCGCGCGAGCCCTCCGCACTGCCGTCGAACCGGATCCTCGGGCGCAGGGCGTTCCGTCGACGAAGGGGGCGCTGTGAGTCGGACCGTGATCGTCACGCCGTTCGGCCGACCCGAGCAGTTGGCGGCCGCCTGCGTGCTGTCGGAGATCCCCGGCGACATCGTGCCGATCGGCGACTTCTCCGCGATCGTGCAGGGTGGGACCGATATCGAGGCGGGCAACCGCGCCGCAGCTGCGATCTCGAAGCTGTCGGGGAAGCACGAAGTGCTCCTCATGGTGCGCAGCGAGGAGCAGATCGACGCTGCCCACTACCGCAATGGGGAGCGGGAGGCGGACGTTCCGGCCGGGCTCGCCCTGTCGAACCTGCCGAGCGAGCTCGAGCGGGTCCTCCTCGAAGTGACGGACCCGCGTGACATCGACGGCTGGATCGACACGTCGTCCATGTCGAAGCTGGAGGCATCGCGCGCCACGATGACTCCCCAGCGGGCCGCCCTCGCCCGGACGGCGATGCTGTGGCTCGTCGCCGCCCTCCTTGCGCTCGTGGTCGTCGTCTTCGGCGTCGTGCAGGGAGTCGGGGGCTCCGTGATGGGGTGGGTCGTGGCCGTGTTCGGTGCGATCGTGCTGGTCGCGTCCCTGCTGCGGGTGCGGCGCGTGCTCAGGCCGGGGGCTCACCGGTGACCGCACCGCACGTGGCCGTCCTGGACTACGGGTCGGGCAACCTCCACTCCGTCGTCCGCGCGGTCGAACGCGCGGGCGGCCGCGTGAGCCTCACGGCGGATCACGCTGTGATCGCTGGAGCAGACGGACTCGTGGTCCCCGGAGTGGGCGCGTTCGCCTCGGTCATGGGCGGGCTGGACGCCGTCGGCGGCGGACCCCTCGTCCGGGACCGGCACGCGGCCGGACTCCCGACCCTGGGCATCTGCGTCGGGCTGCAGGTGCTCTTCTCAGCCGGCTCCGAGCATGGCGAGCGGACCCGCGGCATCGGACTCTGGGCGGGAGAGGTATCGCGCCTCGACGCACCGATCGTGCCGCATATGGGGTGGTCCCGCGTCAGGGCGCCGGAAGGTTCCCGCATGTTCGAGGGGATCCGGGACCAGCACTTCTACTTCGTCCATTCGTACGCGGCCCCGCGCGGGCCCGAGCAGGCGCTCACCACGGCCTCCGACCACGGCGCGCCGTTCGTCGCCGCAGTGGAGGACGGCGCGACGTGGGCGACGCAGTTCCACCCGGAGAAGTCCGGGGACGCGGGCCGCGCCCTGCTGGAGAACTGGCTGCGCACGCTGAAGACTCGATCACACACCCATTCGAACTCGGAGGAACAGCAATGACCCCGCTCGTGGAGACCCCCGCACTCACCCTGCTGCCAGCTGTCGATGTGTCGGACGGCCAAGCCGTGCGGCTCGTGCAGGGCGAGGCCGGTACGGAGACGGTGTACGGCTCCCCGCTCGAGGCCGCCGGCTCGTTCGAGGAGCAGGGCGCTGAGTGGATCCACCTCGTGGACCTCGACGCCGCGTTCGGCCGCGGGTCGAACTACGGCCTCCTCAGCAAGGTCACGAAGTCGCTGTCGATCAAGGTGGAGCTGTCCGGGGGGATCCGTGACACGGAGAGCCTCGAGCGCGCGCTGGACACCGGCGCGGAGCGGGTGAACATCGGCACCGCGGCGCTGGAGAACCCGGAATGGACCGCAGAGGTGATCGCGCACTACGGAGACAAGATCGCGATCGGTCTCGACGTGCGCGGACAGACTCTTGCCGCTCGCGGGTGGACGCAGGACGGCGGCGACCTCTACGAGGTCTTCGATCAGCTCGAGGCCGCCGGCTGCACCCGCTACGTCGTCACGGACGTGACGAAGGACGGGACCCTCAAGGGGCCGAACACAGAGCTGCTGGCTGACCTGGCAGCACGCACCGACCGTCCCATCGTGGCGTCCGGAGGGATCTCCACCCTGGACGACATCGCTGCCCTCCGCGCGCTGGTGCCCGAAGGCGTCGACGCCGCGATCGTGGGCAAGGCGCTGTACGCCGGGCGCTTCACACTCGCCGAGGCACTGGACGTCGCGGGGCGCTGACATGTCCGAGCCATCGGAGGACCGCGCGGCGGGTGAGCCGCAGATCCCAGCACACCTCAGGGGCGCGGTCGGCGGTCCCGCTGATTCGGCCGGTGTGCCCTGGGGCGGACGGGAGCTCCACTCGAACCCCTTCGCCGGTGATTCGGGTGAGGCTGACCCTGCGCTGCGCGACGCACTGGTGGCCGTCGCCGCAGAGCCGCTCGATCCGCAGCGCCACCGTGCGGTCGTCGAGGCACTCGTGGACGCGCGGCTGTATGCACCGGTGCTGCCCTCGGTGCTCACGCAGTCCGTCGACGAACGAGGCCTCCTCCACGACAACTCGTCTGAGATGTCGATGGTACGGCTGCGGTCCGGCGACGGACGCGAAGCGACGCCTGCCTTCACCGACATCCCGACCCTCACAGCCTGGCACGGTGACGCACGCCCCGTGCCGATCGAAGCGGAGAGGCTGGGGGCTGCCGCCGTCGAGGAGGGAGCCCAGCTCGTCGTCGTCGATCCGGGCACACCGCACACGTTCCTCCTGAGGCGACCCGCACTGTGGTCGTTCCTCCAGCAGACGCCCTGGCTGCCCGCGTGGGCCGACGCCGCCGTGGCATCCGCACTGCGCACTGTCGCGACGGACTTCGCATGGATCGGGGGAGTGGGCATGGGGCCCGCGACCCCTGCAGTGCATGCGGAGGGGCCGGAGGTCCGGGTCGAGGTCCGGGCCGACGGGGCACCCACCGAGGACGACAGGACGGCGTTCCGCCACGCACTGGCGGCGGACCCCACGGTGACGGACCGCATCGATTCCCTCACGCTCGGCTTCGTGCAGCGCTGACGGAGCAGTGCCCGCGAGGAGCGGAGTCATCCCCTGCGGGGCGGTGACCGGGGTCATACCGTGCGCATGAGGACCTGCTATGCGAAACGACCGGGGCCCGGAGCAGCTGCTCCGGGCCCCGGCCCTTTCCTCAGCGTCGACGCGCAGTGCGTGGCACCAGGCGCGGGAAGGGGACGCTGAGAGTCAGGGGGCGGCCTCTGCCGCGCAGTCACAGGACTGCGACTGCGATGTCTCGCGGACGGGGCCTGCGATGCCTAGCGTACGGGGCCGGTGTACTTCTCCCCGGGGCCCTTCCCCGGCTCATCGGGGACCGAGGAGGCCTCGCGGAATGCCAGCTGGAGTGAGCGGAGGCCGTCCCGCAGGGGACGTGCATGGTGGTCCCCGATCTCGGTCGCGCCGGCGGTGACGAGGCCTGCGAGTGCTGTGATGAGCTTGCGCGCCTCGTCGAGGTCGACGAGTTCCGCGGCCTTCTCGGAGTCCGTGTCCTCACTCAGGCCGAGCTTGACCGCCGAAGCGCTCATGAGGTGGACGGCAGCGGTGGAGATGACTTCCACTGCGGGCACTTCTGCGATGTCGCGCACCGCCTGGGCGGCGGCGTCCGCGTCGTGCGGATCTGAGGAGGATGAGGTGCGGGCATCGGCCGTGGTCTGGGCGCCGGCGGATGCGTCGAAGCTGAAGGAGTGCGACTGGGTCATGGGGCCAGTCTCCCACACGCCCGCGCGCGTCGATGTGCACTCCTGGGCGAAGTGGAGTATCGTAGTGGGAGTGCAAAGCGGGGCTTCGAGCTCCCACCTGGATCGCTTCCGGCGATCGGGTACTCCAGTACGGCTTCAGGGTCGTACTTTACAGTCACGCAGACTCTTGTCATGCGTCCCTGTGGTGTATCTTCAGGCCCCCTCTGCATCGGCAGTCGGGGCTTTTTTGCATTCCCCGGCCGTCGAGAGTCGTCTTCAGAGCCGAGAAGGAGCAGCACATCAGCGAGCCGCGTATCAACGACAAGATCAGAGTCCCGGAAGTCCGCCTCGTCGGACCGAACGGGGAGCAGGTGGGCATCGTAGCAATGCGGAAGGCCCTCGATCTCGCCCGTGAAGCGGACCTCGATCTCGTCGAGGTGGCGCCGCAGGCCAAGCCCCCTGTCGCCAAACTCATGGACTACGGCAAATTCAAGTACGAGTCCGCTCAGAAGGCACGTGAGGCACGGAAGAATCAGGCCAATACGGCTCTGAAGGAGATCCGCTTCCGACTCAAGATCGACGAACACGATTATGAGACCAAGAAGGGGCACGTCACGCGGTTCCTCGACGGTGGGGACAAGGTCAAGGTCATGATCATGTTCCGCGGTCGTGAGCAGTCGCGACCGGAGATGGGCGTCAGGCTCCTCAACCGGCTCGCGGAGGATGTGTCCGAACTCGGTTCGGTCGAGTCCGCGCCCCGCGTGGACGGGCGGAACATGGTCATGGTCATCGCTCCGGCGAAGTCCAAGTCCGATGCGAAGGCGGAATCGCGCAAGGCGACCGCCGGATCGAAGGGATCGCAGGCGGAGGTCAAGTCCCGTCGCGACCGCGAAGCACAGGCCAAGGCTGAGGCCCGCCCGGAGGACTCCTCCGCAGCGGAATCCTGACCCGCCGACGCCGATAACGAGATGTGAAGGAGAACGGCACCATGCCGAAGCAGAAGACCCACAGCGGCGCCAAGAAGCGTCTGCGCCTCACAGGCAGCGGCAAGGTCATGCGCGAGGGCGTCAACAAGCGCCACCTCGCGGAGCACAAGTCCTCGCGGCGCAAGCGCCGGATCTCGATGGACCAGGTGCTCACGAAGGGCGATCGGGCCAAGGGCCTGAAGCTCCTCGGCAAGCGCTGAGTCCCTGACAACGCAGACAGCACTGCGCATCCCGGGCAGACCCGTGGTCTGACGGATGCGCGCGACCACTGCCGCCGCAGTGGCGATATTCACAAGGAGTACACGTGGCACGTGTGAAGAGGGCGCTCAACGCCAAGAAGAAGCGCCGGGTCATTCTTGACCGGGCGAGCGGATACCGCGGACAGCGTTCGCGCCTGTACCGCAAGGCCAAGGAACAGGTCATCCACTCGCTGGTCTACAGCTACCGCGACCGTCGCGCCCGGAAGGGTGACTTCCGTCGCCTCTGGATCCAGCGCATCAACGCCGGTGCGCGCGCGAACGGGATGACCTACAACCGTTTCATCCAGGGTCTCAAGGCCGCAGGCGTCGAGGTCGACCGTCGCATGCTGGCTGAGCTCGCCGTCAACGACCAGGCGACGTTCGCCACGCTGGTCAAGGTCGCCAAGGACGGGCTCCCCTCGGACGTGAACGCGCCGAAGACTTCAGCGGCCTGAACCGCTTCCCTCACGCAGGGACGTCCCACGAACGGGGCCGAAGACCCACACGGGTCTTCGGCCCCGTTCGCGCTGTGTGCGAGAGCACGCGCGCAGAGTGCGGCCGCCCGCCGGGGCTGGGTAGTCTTCCGGTATGGACCTTCACCCACGCCTGACCGGCCCCGTCGTCACCCGTCCTGAAGCCCCCCGGATCAAGGAGGCGGCGAAGCTCGCGAAGCGCTCCTGGAGGACCAAGGCGGGCAGGTTCCTCGTGGAGGGACCGCAGGCGCTGCGGGAGGCGCTGATCCGGCACGGTGAGGTCCGGCCCGCTCCGGCGACGCTCCCGTCGCAGGATGACTCGTCCCGGCTGGTGCCTGCGGGTGCGATCCTGGACGTCTGGGCCACCGCCGAGGCTGCTGACCGCAATGAGGAGCTCCTCGACGCGGCCCGCACCGCGGGCGTCCGCATCCGTCAGGCGACTGCCGATGTCCTGGCGACGCTCACGGATACCGTCGCCTCGCAGGGGGTGGTCGCCGTCGTCGAACGCCTCGATGTCCCACTGACGGATGTCGTCACCCGTGAGGCGCGCCTGATCGTCGTGCTGTCCCAGGTGCGCGACCCGGGCAATGCGGGAACAGTGCTCCGGGTGGCCGATGCGGCGGGGGCCGACGCTGTCGTCGTCACCTCGTCCAGCGTGGACCTCTACAATCCGAAGACCGTGAGATCGACAGCCGGCTCCCTCTTCCACGTGCCCGTCGTGACGGGCGTCGGGCTGCCCGAGGTCGCGGAGCTCGCGCGGGCCCGCGGACTGCAGGTCCTCGCAGCGGACGCCCACCCGCCCGCACATGATCTCCATGCCCCCTGGGACACCGGGCTCGACATGTCACGGTCCACCGCGTGGGTGTTCGGCAATGAGGCGTGGGGGCTGCCGGCGGCGGACCGGGCGGGGTGTGACGGCGCCGTGGCCATCCCGCTCTACGGGCGGGCGGAGAGCCTCAACCTCGCGTCGGCCGCGAGCATCTGCATCTACGAGTCCGCCCGCACGATCCATCTCTGACGCACGTCCGTCCCCAGCAGCGGCTGAGGGCCTCTGTACATGTCCGGCCCCAGTCCTCCGCACCGACCCGCGGGGCTAGACTGTGCCACGGCGCTGCGAGCGCCCGCCCTGTCCGTCACGCACTCATGAGAGAAGGCCGATGTCCGAGCCCAGTGCCGTCGATCCGACCACCATCGACCCCCGCGACGAGCCCGCGGTGTCCGCGGCAGTCGACGCCGCGCTCCAGGCGTTCAGCGATGCCGGCGACCTCGAGCAGCTCAAGGCGGCGAAGATCGCGCACACGGGGGACAGGTCGCCGTTGGCCCTTGCGAATCGGGGGATCGGAACCCTCGACAAGGCGGACAAGGCCGTGGCGGGCAAGCTCGTCGGCCAGTCTCGCGGGCGGGTGTCCCGCGCGCTCGCAGACCGCCAGGCGGAGCTCGAGGCGAAACGCGAGGCGGAGGTGCTCGTCGCAGAGGCGATCGATGTGACCCTCCCGGCGGCCCGCACCTCTCAGGGTGCCCGTCACCCTCTCCAGCTGCTGCAGGAGCAGATCGCCGATCACTTCGTGGGGCACGGTTGGGAAGTGGCCGAAGGACCGGAGATCGAGGCCGAATGGCTGAACTTCGACTCGCTCAACTTCGGCCCCGACCACCCCGCGCGGCAGATGCAGGACACCTTCTTCGTCGATCCGCCCGACGCGGGTCTCGTGCTGCGCACACACACGTCACCGGTCCAGTCGCGCAGCCTGCTGGAGCGCGGAGTCCCCCTCTACGTGGTCTGCCCCGGCAAAGTCTTCCGCACCGATGAGCTGGACGCGACGCACACGCCCGTGTTCCACCAGGTCGAGGGCATCGCGATCGACAAGGGCCTCACGATGGCGCACCTGAAGGGCACCCTCGACGCATTCGCGCGCGCGATGTTCGGGCCCGATTCGCGGACCCGCCTGCGTCCGTCGTTCTTCCCGTTCACGGAGCCCAGCGCAGAGATGGACTTCTGGTTCCCGCAGAAGGTCGGCGGTCCGGGCTGGATCGAGTGGGGCGGCTGCGGGATGGTCCACCCGAACGTCCTGGCCGCGGCGGGCATCGATCCCGACGAGTACCAGGGCTTCGCCTTCGGGATGGGCATCGAACGCACACTCATGCTCAGGGAGGGCATCAACGATATGCACGACATGGTCGAGGGCGACCTCCGCTTCTCCGCACGATTCGGGGTGGATGCCTGATGCGCGTTCCACTCGAATGGCTGTCGGACCACATCGATCTCTCCGTGGTCGACGATCCTCATGCGCTCGCAGCGGAGCTCGCCGGGATCGGGCTCGAGGAAGAGGAGTACATCGGCCCGTCGGTGACCGGACCCCTGGTCGTCGGTCGTGTGCTGACCGCCGACCCGGAGGAGCACTCGAACGGTAAGACCGTCAACTGGTGCACGGTCGACGTCGGGAGGCCGGAGCCGCAGGGAATCGTCTGCGGTGCCCACAACTTCGGTCCCGGAGACCTCATCGTCGCGGCCCTGCCGGGCGCCGTGCTCCCGGGAGACTTCGCCATCGCGGCGCGCACGACGTACGGCCACGTGTCCGACGGCATGATCTGCTCGTCCCGGGAGCTGGGGCTGGGCGATGACCATGACGGCATCATGGTGCTCGCGGAGCTCGGGCTCGACGGCGCGCCCGGCGACGACGCGATCGCGCTCCTGGGCCTTGACCGGGTCACCCTCGACGTCAATGTGACACCCGACCGCGGCTATCAGCTGAGCATGCGCGGGATCGCGCGCGAGTACGCGATGCTCAAGGACCAGCCGTTCACAGACCCTGCGGACATTCCGACGGATCCGCCGACGGACGCGGGGTTCCCCGTCGTGCTCGCGGACTCCGCACCGATCCACGGCGAACCGGGGTGCAGCCGCTTCACGGCTCTCACCGTCACGGGCATCGACCCGACTGCGCGCACCCCGTTCTGGATGGCCCGCCGTCTGCTCGAAGCGGGGATGCGGCCGATCAGCCTCACGGTCGACATCACGAACTACGTGATGCTGGAGCTCGGCCAGCCCCTCCACGCGTACGACGCGCAGAAGCTCGCGCCGCCGCTCACAGTCCGCAGGGCGGCTGCGGGGGAGACTCTCGTGACGCTCGACGACGCGGAGCGGACACTCGACCCAGAAGACCTCCTCATCACCGACGCCGGGGGCGGCGCAGCGGGCAGCCGCATCATCGGACTCGCCGGCATCATGGGCTCGGCAGAGCTCGAAGTCACCGACGCCACGCGCGAAGTGGTCCTCGAAGCCGCCCATTTCGACCCCGTCTCGATTGCGCGGACCGCCCGGCGCCACAAGGTGCCGAGCGAAGCGGCGAAACGGTTCGAACGCGGCGTCGACCCCGCTCTCGGCCCCGCCGCAGCGCGCCGCGCCGCTGACCTCCTGGTCGAACTGGCGGGTGGCGTCCTCAGCGCGGACGCCACGCAGGCGGGACGCGCTCCGGAGCCCCGGGTCATCGAGCTGGCGGCGGACCTGCCCTCTGCGCGAGTGGGAGTCGACTACACGGTCGACGAGGTCGTAGAGCTGCTCGCCGCGATCGGTGCCGTGGCGGAGCGTTCGACGGCCGCGGCCGGTGAGGCGCCCGTTCTGCGCGTCACGGTACCGACGTGGCGCTCGGACCTCACACGTGCCGTCGACCTCGTCGAAGAGGTGGCCCGGGCCGGGGGATACGAGAGGATCCCCTCCGTCGAGCCCCAGGCCCCCGGCGGTGCCGGACTCACGACGTCCCAGCGTGCGCGCCGCCGCGTCTCGAACATGCTCGCGGCGAGCGGACTCACCGAGGTCCTCACCTACCCGTTCACATCGCAGGCACGTGCCGACGAGCTGCTGTATCCCGAGGACGACGAACGGCGGACGCTGGTGAAGCTCGCCAATCCGCTCGGCGAGGATCGCCCGCTGATGCGGTCGACGCTCCTCTCCACCCTCGTCGACGCAGTGGTGCGCAACACCGGTCGCGGCTTCAAGGACGTGGCGGTGTTCGAAGCCGGCCTCGTGACGCACGGGGGCCGTCCCACGGATGAGCCTGGTCCGCGATTCGCCCCCGGCTACCACCCCACCGCTCTCGAACTGAACCGGGTCCGCGGCTCCGTGCCCGCACAGCCGCACCACATCGCGGGCGTCATCGCCGGCCACGCCGTGCTGCCCGGTGTGCTCGGCGGGGGACGGCGCGCAGACGCCCACGACGCGATCGACCTGGTCCACCGGATCGCAGCTGTGAACGGCCAGACCGTCCGGGCGGAGGCCGACGCGCGGGCTCCGTGGCATCCGGGCCGGTGCGCGCGGTTCACCCTGGCCGACGGATCGGTCTTCGGCTGGGCCGGCGAACTGCACCCGAAGGTCTGCGAGAACCTCGGTCTGCCGGTGCGGACCGCGGCCTTCGAGATCGACCTCGATGCGCTGCTCGCCCAGCCCGACGAACGGGACTGGACGGGCGCACTGTCGACATACCCCGTGTCCCGTCAGGACGTCGCGCTCGTCGTGGACGAGGCACTGCCGGCAGCTGAGCTCATGGACACCCTGCGCTCGGCCGCCGGTGAGGAGCTCGAGTCGCTCGAAGTCTTCGACGTGTACACCGGCGACCAGGTGCCCGCTGGTGCCAAGTCACTGGCGCTGCGCATGACGTTCCGTGCGACGGACCGCACTCTGACGGCGGACGAGGCCTCCCGACTGCGCGAGGCGGCGACGACGGCGGCGGCGACGAAGCACAGCGCGGAGGTCCGCTCGTGACCGCACCGACCGAGCACGCTCCGGCGGTCGATCCCACCTCGAGCCTCGTCGTCGTGACCGGCGCGTCGCGCGGGATCGGACGAGCGCTCGCGGAGGGGTTCGCCGCCGCGGGGCACCCGGTCCTCGTCACCGCGCGCTCCGCAGACTCCGCACGGGCCGCGGCAGTGGGGATCGTCGACAGATCCTGCGTGCACGTCGACGGCGCAGAGGTGACCCCGCGCGTGCGGGGCATCGCGCTCGACGTCACAGCGCCCGACTCGGTGGCCGCCTTCACCGACGAGGTCTCCCGCGTCGCCGCTGAATGGGACGCGCCCCTGCGCACGCTGGTGAACAACGCCGGCACCGTGGAGGCGAGCGAAGGTCCGATCTGGGAGGTCGATGCAGAGGACATGGCATCGGTCATCGAGACGAACCTCATCGGGGTCTTCCGCGTGGTCCGTGCGCTCGTGCCCACGCTCCTGGAGAGCGCCGCGCAGTCGGGCGAGCCCGTGCGGATCATCGACCTGAACTCCGGTTCGGGCGCTTCCGGCACGACGGCGCACGCCGCGTACTCGGCGTCCAAGGCCGGACTGTTCCGGCTGGCCCAGTCGCTCGTCGACCACGGCCACGACCGGGGCCTGCGCGTCTTCGAGATGGCGCCCGGGGTCGTCGCATCCGACATGACGAGGTCGATGCCGATGCACGACCACCGGACGGGGGACGACTGGACCGCGCCGCAGGCCGTCGTGGATCTCGCCCTTGCCCTGGCCTCAGGACGTCTCGACGCGTGGACCGGACGGTACGTCCGTGCGGGCGTCGACACACCCGAGTCCCTCGAAGGCGCTGCGGGCACGCTGACGCCGGGGGACCTCGGCGACGGCCTCCGCACGCTGTCCGTGCGCATGCAGTAGCGTTGCCGCCGGTGGCCCGGACGCGGGCACCGGGCAGGGAGTGGACCGACCCCGGGGAAGGGGGCACCGTGGACGTCCTGTGGACGATCGTGCTCGGCCTCGTCAATGCCGTCATCGTCGGCGTGTTCGTGCGTCGACTCATCAACGTGGGCACGGGGGCGCTGCGCAACACGCTGGTCTCTCTCGTCATGGGCCTGTCGATCTGGCCCGTGTCGCTCCAGGCGTTCGAGATGCTCGAGATCGTGCAGCGCGGCGACGTCCCGTTCCTGGGGATGAGCTTCCCCGCCGTCATGGTGTTCCTGCTCATCTTCGCCTGGTTCGTCGCGATCCAGCTGTTCGTCATGCTGGCGATCGAACTGGTCCTGCCGTCCGGATCGTTCTCGCAGGCGGCGCGCACCGTGTCGCGACTGCCCACCTGGTATCGCCGCCTGCGGAGGATCGGAGAGATCCAGAACCTCCTCATCCGCTTCGGCCTGCGCCGCTACCTGCGTCCCCGCATCCCCAGCCTGCGAGTGTCGATGACGGAGATCGCGCAGGCGGCCGCCCAGGCGCTCGCGGCGGCCGGCGTCACCTTCGTCAAGCTGGGCCAGTTCGTCGCGACGCGGGCGGACATGATCCCCGCTGAGTTCGTCGAGGAGTTCTCGCGACTGCAGTCAGAGGTGCCGGCGGTCCCGTTCGCGGAGATCCGGCCGGAGATCGAACGCCAGTGGGGACGTCCGATCGAGGACGTCTGCCGCGAGTTCGACGAGAAGCCGCTCGCCGCGGCCTCTGTGGCCCAGGTGCACCGGGCGGTGCTGCATTCGGGCGAGGAGGTCGTCGTCAAGGTGCAGCGGCCCAATCTGCGCCGGCAGGTGCGTGCAGACTCCGACATCATCATGTCGTTGGCGGAGCGGTTCGAGAAGACGGCGTCCTGGGCGCAGACGATCGGCCTCACCGACATCGCCCGCGGCTTCCTCGACTCGCTGGCGGAGGAGCTCGACTACCGCGGAGAGATCCGGCAGACGCTCGCCATGCGGGAGGACCTGGGCGCACAGCCGGGTTCGCTGGTGCGCATCCCGGAGGTGTTCGTCGAACTGTCGGGGCGGCAGATCATCGTGATGGAGCGGATGCCGGGCCGCCCCCTCACCCGGGGCGAGGACGTCCTCGGCGGCCTGTCGATGATCGCCCGTCGCGAGGCGGCGGAGCAGCTGTTCGTCGTCGTCGCGCGGCAGATGCTCGAGTCCGGGGTCTTCCACGCGGACCTCCACGCCGGCAACATCATGGTGTCGGACGCAGCGCGCGTGGGCCTCATCGACTTCGGCGCGGTGGGTCGCCTGGACTCGCGGGACCGTCGCGACGTCCTCCAGCTGCTGCTGGCCTTCGAGCGCCAGAACTCACTGGCGGCCACGAACGCGGTCATCGACCTCTTCGGCATGCCGCCTGGGCTCGACCTGCGCCAGGTGCAGCGGGAGATCGGGCAGATCATGCTGCGCTACGACGGGGGAGTGGCATCGGCCGCGGCCGGCACGACGGACGGATTCGGCGGTGCGGCATCGGGGTTCTTCCGCGAACTGCTGTCGTTCATCCTGTCCCACGGGTTCACGATGCCGTCCGCGGTCGCCCAGGCGTTCCGCGCGATCACGACGCTGGAGGACAGCCTGCGCCGGCTCGATCCGGAGGCTGACCTCCTGGGGCTCGTCCGCGAGCACGGCAGGGATCTCCTCGCCGGTACCCGCGACGTGCGCGGGAGTGCGCAGGATGCCGTGCTCTACGCGGGGGCGACGGCGCCGGTCCTCGCGAACTTCCCCGTCGAACTGTCCCGCGTGGTGAAGCACCTGCAGGACGGAACGCTCGACATCGGCACGAGCGGGCTCAACATCGGCCTCATCAGGAACCTCGTGCGCACGGTCGTGGACCAGTTGGTCCAAGTGGTCCTGGCGACTGCACTGGTGCTCGCGGGCGTCATCATGATGGCGTTCGACTTCGGACCACCCCTGGCGACCGGATTCACGATCTTCACGTACTTCGGAGCGTGGCTGCTGCTGGGCGGCATGGTGCTCGCCGCCATCGTGCTGGCTCCGGCACTGCGCGACAGACGCGCCGAGCTCTGACCGAGGCGGAACGCCGCGCCGGACGGGGCTCCTCCGCACAGGTTGCTGTCGAAATCGCAACCATTTTCAGTTGCGGTGTGTGCTGAAGGTGGCCAGGTCCGTGCGCTGTCGCACGCAACGGCCGGGCGCGTGTCCGCACGCGCCCGGCCGTCGTCCCGCTCCCTCGTTCGTCAGGTGGTGAGGACGACCTTCCCCGTGGTCCGGCGGCCCTCGAGCGCGCGATGGGCTTCGTCTGCGTCGGCGAGAGCGAAGGTCTCGCCCACGCGGAAGTCGAGCCAGCCGTCGGACAGACCGGCGAACAGCATCTCCGATCGCTCCGCGAGCTCTTCCGGAGTGCGGACGAACCAGGTGAGCGAGGGGCGGGACAGGAAGACTCCGCCCCCGCCGTTGAGCCGCTGGATGTCGAACGGGGGCACCTGGCCGGAGGCCCCGCCGAACAGCACGAGCGAGCCCCGCACCGCAGTCGCCCTGAGCGACGCGTCGAACGTGTCTCTGCCGACGCCGTCGTAGGCCCCGTCCACGCCGCGGCCGTCCGTGAGGTCGAGCACCGTCTGGGCGACGTCGACGCCCTCGCCGTAGAGGAACACGTCGTCCGCTCCCGCGGCACGGGCGAGCTCGGCCTTCTCCTCCGTCGACACCGTGCCGATGACACGGCCCCCGAGGTGCTTGATCAGCTGGATCAGGAGGAGACCCACACCGCCGGCCGCGGCGTGGACGAGGGCGGTCTGCCCGGCCTCGATCCGGTGGGAGCCGGTCACCAGGTACTGCGCGGTGAGCCCTTGCAGCGGAATCGCCGCCGCGACGTCGAAGTCGATCCCGTCCGGCACGCGCATCGCCATATCGGCTCGCAGGGTCGCACGGGTGGCGTATGAGCCGGGCCCGTCGTGCCAGGCGACGCGATCGCCCGCGCTCCAGGCGGTGACGCCTTCGCCGACCTCGGCGACGATGCCCGATCCCTCGACGCCCACGGTGTGGGGGTAGTCCATGGGGTAGACGCCGGAGCGCCGGTACGTGTCGATGAAGTTGATCCCGGCGGCCTTCACGTCGACGAGGATCTCCCCTGGACCGGGGGCCGCGACCTCGATCTCGCCGAACTCCAGGACCTCTGGTCCACCTGCCTGCATCGCCCTCACTCCGTGTGCTGCGACCATCGTCGTCCCCCTCCTGCGCGTCGTCCGCGCGGGTTCCTCGTGCGCGTGCGCGCGCACTGTGACTGCTCTGTCCCGGCGATCGTAGCGCGCAGGGGCTCGCCCGCATCAGGGCTTCCGCCAACCGGACGGGCGCCTGGGAGCACGTCTTCTGCGAGGATCGTGCCGAAAGCCGTGCATGACGACGCCGGAAGGCGTATGATTATTCGCATGAGTGAATATACCGTGGCGGTCTCCGGTGCCACCGGCTATGCCGGCGGCGAGATCCTCCGTCTGCTGACCGGTCACCCGCAGCTGCGGGTGACGACGGTCGCGGGGCATTCGACCGCGGGCGACCTCCTGGGACGACACCAGCCGCATCTCGGCTCCTGCGCGCACATGGAGATCCAGCCGTCCACTCCAGAGGCCCTGGCCGGACACGACATCGTCGTCCTCGCGCTTCCGCACGGTGCGTCCGGCGCGATCGCCGCCGAACTGGAAGCGACGAGCCCGGGGACCCTGATCCTCGACCTCGCGGCCGACCACCGCCTCACGGACGCCGCGGCCTGGGAGGAGTTCTACGGCAGTGAGCACCAGGGCAGCTGGGACTACGGCCTGCCCGAACTCCTGCTCGCCGACGGATCGAAGCAGCGGGAGGTCCTCCGCCGCGCGACGCGCATCGCAGTGCCAGGATGCAACGTCACCGCGGTCACGCTGGGCTTCCAGCCGCTCGTCCAGGCGGGTCTCGTCGATCCCACCCGGCTCACGGCGACCCTGGCGAACGGCGTGTCCGGAGCAGGGAAGGCGATGAAGCCGCACCTCCTGGGCGGCGAGATCATCGGCGACGTGAGCTCCTACGGACAGGCCGGGACCCATCGCCACGTGCCGGAGATCGAGCAGAACCTCGCCGGAGCGCTCGGCATCGGTGTCCAGGCCCAGCACGCCGGAGGCGTCCGCATCGCGCTGACCCCCACTCTGGTCCCCATCGTGCGCGGCATCCACGCGACCCTCTCCGCACCTCTGGCTCCGTCCGCAGTCGTCGCCGACGCCCCGGACGCCATCGCACGAGCCTTCGACTCGGCCTACGCCCGTGAACCGTTCATCACCGTGCTGCCCACGGGGCAGTGGCCCCGCACCTCCTCGGTCACCGGCTCGAACAGCGCCCACGTCCAGTGGGCGATCGACGAACGGGCGGGCACCGTCCTCGTGTCAGTCGCCCTCGACAACCTCGTGCGCGGCACTGCGGGGCAGGCGCTCCAGTCCGCCCACCTCGCGCTCGGCCTCGATGAAGACCTCGCCCTCCCCGTGAATGGAGTCGCACCATGACCGTCACCCACCCGACCGGCTTCCGCGCCGCGGGCCTCACCGTGGGGCTCAAGGACTCCGGCAGGTCCGACCTGTCGCTCGTCGTGAACGACGGGCCCTCCGATGCGGTGGCCGCCGTCTACACGTCGAACCGCTGCAAGGCGAACCCCGTCCTCTGGTCGGAGCAGGCGAGCGTCGACGGACGTGCACGCGCCGTCGTGCTGAACTCCGGCGGTGCGAACTGCTACACGGGAGCGTTCGGCTTCGAGACGTCCCGCCGCACGGCCGAGCGGACGGCCGAGCTGCTCGAAGCGACCCCCGAGGACGTGCTCATCTGCTCGACCGGACTCATCGGTGTGGGCGGACAGGACTTCCGCGATCGGATCGTCGACGGTCTCCCCGCACTCGTCGAGGCGGCGCAGGAGGGCGCGGACCACGGGCGTGCGGCTGCGGAGGCGATCATGACCACCGACACGGTGGCGAAGACGATCGAGCGGACCGAGGCCGCCGGTGCGGGTGAGTACCGCGTGGGCGGCATGGCGAAGGGCGCAGGCATGCTCGCGCCCGGCCTCGCGACGATGCTGGTCGTCCTCACGACTGATGCAGACCTGCCGGCGTCCGTCCTGGACCGCGCACTGCGCCATGCCACTGCGCACAGCTTCGAGCGCCTCGACACGGACGGCTGCATGTCGACGAACGACACCGTCGTCCTCATGGGCTCCGGCGCGTCCGGGACGGTGCCGGACGAAGAGGCCTTCACCGCGCTCCTCACGGATGCGTGCCTCGATCTCATGCGCCAGCTGCACGTCGATGCGGAGGGAGCCCACCACGACATCGCGATCACGACGAGCGGCGCGGCGAGTGCGGACGACGCTGTCACCGTGAGCCGCTCCGTCGCCCGCTCCAACCTCTTCAAGGCCGCGATCTTCGGCGAGGACCCCAACTGGGGCCGCGTGGTCGCCCAGGTCGGGACCACCGATGCGGCGTTCGATCCCGCACGCATCGATGTGACCATCAACGGAGTGCGGGTCTGCACCGACTCGACACCGGACCAGGATCCGGAGTCAGTCGTCTTCACCCGCGAGGTGAGCGTCGACATCGATCTGAAGGCCGGCGCTCACACGGGGACCGTGTGGACCTCCGACCTCACCCATGATTACGTCGAAGAGAACAGCGCATACTCGACATGAGCGACATGAGCGATACGACGCACGAGTCTGCGGAGCAGAGCACCACGCCGGCACAGCGGCTCGCCCAGGCGCAGGCCAAGGCCGACGTGCTCACGGAGGCGCTGCCGTGGATCAAGACGTTCGCGGGTGCCACGATCGTCATCAAGTACGGCGGAAACGCCATGGTCAGCCCCGAGCTGCAGCAGGCCTTCGCCGACGACATCGCGTTCCTGCGGTTCGCCGGGCTGCGGCCGATCGTCGTCCACGGCGGCGGTCCGCAGATCTCTGAGATGCTCGATCGCCTGGGCATCGAGAGCGAGTTCCGCGCCGGCCAGCGCGTCACCAGCGACGAAGCCGCCCACGTGGCGCGGATGGTGCTGTCGGGACATGTGAACCGCGACATCGTCGCGCGCATCAACCAGAACGGCAGCTCCGCAGTCGGGCTGTCCGGGGAGGACGGCGACCTCCTGCTCGCCCGCCCGGCCCAGGTGCTCGTCGACGGCGAGCCCGTCGAGCTGGGCCGGGTCGGAGCGATCGAGAAGGTCTCGACGGATCTCCTCCATGAGCTGCTCGACGCAGGTCGAGTGCCCGTCGTCTGCTCGATCGCCGGAGAGGTGGGGGGAGAGCCGGGGAAGCCGCTCAACATCAACGCGGACCTCGCCGCCGCCGCGATCGCCCGGCACATGCAGGCGGACAAGCTCGTGATGCTCACGGACGTGGCGGGCCTGTACCGGAACTGGCCGGACACCGACAGCCTCATCTCGCAGATCTCGACCGATGAGCTGCGGGGACTGCTGCCCAGTCTGGACTCCGGCATGATCCCCAAGATGACCGCCGCACTCGAGGCGGTGGAGGCCGGAGTGGGGCACGCCCACATCGTCGACGGCCGGGTCGCTCACTCGATCCTCCTCGAAGTCTTCACGACCGAGGGGATCGGCACGATGGTGAGCGCGGATCCCGACGCACTGGAGAAGACCATCGGAGGCCTCGCATGACAGACACGGAGGGCACAGGAATGATGACTGGCACGAGCGAGTGGCGCTCGCACCACGAAGCGGCGATCCTCCCCGCGCTGGGGAGGCCCCAGCGGCTGCTGGTCCGCGGTGAGGGAGCGCTCGTCTGGGACGAGACGGGTGCGCAGTACGTCGACCTGCTCGCCGGCATCGCCGTGAACGCGCTCGGCCACGCTCATCCTGCGATCGTCGAGGCGCTCACCGCGCAGGCCTCGACCCTGGGGCACATCTCGAACTTCTTCGCATCGCCGCCCCAGATCGCACTCGCGGAGCGGATCCTCGCACTCGCATCGGCACCGGTGGGCTCGAGCGTCTACTTCTCGAACTCCGGTGCCGAGGCGAACGAGGCCGCACTCAAGATCACCCGGCGCACCGGACGCTCGAAGATCGTCGCGGTCGACGGGTCGTTCCACGGTCGCACGATGGGAGCGCTCGCCCTCACGGCGAAGACCGCCTACCGCGAGCCGTTCGAACCCGGTGTGCCGGGCGTCGTCCACGTCCCGTTCGGGGACGAGGCCGCACTGCGCGCCGCGGTCGATGCGGATACGGCCGCCGTCGTCCTGGAGCCGATCCAGGGAGAGTCAGGGGTGCGCCGTCACCCCGCCGGGTACCTGACGGCCGCACGCGAGGCGACCGACTCCGTCGGCGCGCTGCTCGTGCTCGACGAGGTGCAGACCGGGATCGGGCGGACCGGATCGTGGTTCGCCTTCCAGGACCCGCACATCGGCGAGGGCGTGACACCCGACGTGATCACGCTCGCGAAGGGATTGGGCGGCGGGATGCCGATCGGCGCGACCCTCACGTTCGGGGACCGTGTGACCGGGCTGCTCACACCGGGGCAGCACGGCTCGACGTTCTCGGGCAACCCCCTCGCCACCGCGGTGGGCCTCGCGGTCCTCACGACGATCCAGGATGAGGATCTGCTGGCCCGCGCCGCCGACCTCGGCGGGCGGATGCGCACCGCGCTCGCCGCTCTGCCTCAGATCACCGAGGTGTCGGGCGCCGGCCTGCTCATCGGCATGGAGCTGCGCGACGGCAACGCGAAGGCGGTCGCTGGCGCGGCTCTCGACGCGGGCTGGATCGTCAACCCCGTGACGGAGACCCGACTGCGGATCGCACCGCCGCTCATCATCACCGACGACCAGCTGCTGGGCTTCGCAGACGCGCTGCCCGGCCTCATCGCCTCCGTCGCCCCCGGCGCAGCGGATGCCGAAGGAGGAGCATGACCCGCCACTTCCTCAAGGACACCGACCTCTCACCGGACGAGCTCACCGACGTCCTCGACCTCGCCGGGCAGCTCAAGGCCGCCCCGTACTCGAAGCGCCCCCTCGAGGGACCGCAGACCGTCGCCGTGTTCTTCGACAAGACCTCGACCCGCACGCGGGTGAGCTTCGCGGCGGGGGTGAGCCAGCTGGGCGGCAGCCCGCTCATCATCAACCCCGGGGAGAGCCAGCTGGGGCACAAGGAGTCGATCCCGGACACCGCACGCGTGCTCGACCGCATGGTGTCCGCGATCGTGTGGCGCACCTTCGCGCAGTCCGGACTCGAGGAGATGGCGGAGCACTCTTCGGTGCCCGTCGTCAACGCGCTCTCCGACGACTACCACCCCTGCCAGATCCTGGCCGACCTCGTGACCATCCGCGAGCACCGCGGCACGGGCGAGGGCAACGGCCTGGCGGGCCTGACGATGAGCTACTACGGCGACGGTGCGAACAACATGGCCAACTCGTACGCGCTGGGCGGCGTGAACGCGGGCATGCACGTGCGCATCGCCGCCCCCGCCGGCTACCAGCCCGCGGACCAGGTGGTCGCCGAGGCCCAGGAGCTGGGACAGCGGACGGGCGGAACGCTCACGATCACGGATGACCCGCTGGACGCGGCACAGGGCGCGCACGTGCTCGTCACCGACACCTGGGTGTCGATGGGGCAGGATTCCGCCGGACGCGACGACAGCGCCTCGCCGTTCAGTCGGTTCCAGGTGACGGAGGAGCTCATGAACCTGGGCGACGATCCGATCTTCCTCCACTGCCTGCCGGCGTACCGGGGCAAGGAGGTCGCGGCCTCGGTCATCGACGGGCCGGCATCCGTCGTCTTCGACGAGGCCGAGAACCGACTCCACGCACAGAAGGCTCTGCTCACGTGGCTGCTGAGCAGCTGAGGACGAAGACGGCGCGCCAGCAGCTCATCGTCTCGCTCATCGAGCGGCAGACGATCGCATCGCAGTCTGAGCTCGCCACCCGGCTTGCCGCGATGGGCGTGTCTGTCACCCAGGCCACGCTCTCCCGCGACCTCGGCGAGATCGGGGCCGTCAAGGTGCGGGGGGCCTCGGGCGCGGTGTACGCCGTGCGCGGCGAGGGCGGCGACAGGGACACCCTCTTCTCCGCACAGGGGGAGGACGTCTTCGACGCCCGACTCCAGCGGCTGCTGGAGGAGGTGCTCGTGAGCGCTGTGCACTCGGATAACCTGGTCGTCCTCCGGACGCCTCCCGGCGCGGCCCAGTACCTTGCGAGTGCGATCGACCGCTCCGTCCTCGCCGGCGTCCTCGGATCGATCGCCGGGGACGACACCGTCCTCGTCATCGGTGCAGCGGACGTGGGCGGCGAGCGGATCGCCCGGCTCTTCCTCGACCTGGCCGGACACGAGGTCGCGGGCCCCGGCGCGACCGAGGACACGCGGAACTGACCACCCGGGCGCGCACGCGCGCCCTCGATGACGCAGACTTCAACCACAGCACGCCGCCCGCGGGCGGTGCACACGAGACACAAGGAGAACCCTCATGACCGAACGGATCGTCCTCGCCTACTCGGGCGGACTCGACACCTCTGTCGCGATCGGCTGGATCCACGAGGCCACCGGCGCGGACGTCGTGGCCATGGCCGTCGACGTCGGACAGGACGGCGAGGACCTCGAGACCATCCGCCAGCGCGCCCTGGACTGCGGCGCCGTCGAGGCATACGTGGCAGACGCCCGCGATGAGTTCGCGGAGGAGTACTGCATGGCCGGCCTCAAGGCCAACACGCTGTACATGGACGCGTACCCCAACGTGTCCGCGCTGTCCCGCCCGATCATCGCGAAGCACCTGGTCCGCGCCGCACGCCAGTTCGGCGCGACGACCGTCGCCCACGGCTGCACGGGCAAGGGCAACGACCAGGTCCGCTTCGAGGTGTCCCTGACCTCGCTCGCACCGGACCTCAAGTGCATCGCCCCGGTCCGCGACCTGGCTCTCACGCGTGAAGCCGCGATCGAGTACGCGGAGCGCAACGAACTGCCGATCGTCACGACCAAGACGAACCCCTTCTCGGTCGACCAGAACGTGTGGGGACGCGCCGTGGAGACCGGATTCCTCGAGGACATCTGGAACGGACCCACGAAGGACGTCTACGAGTACACGGACGACCCGGCCTTCCCGCCGCCGGCCGACGAGGTGACGATCACCTTCGAGAAGGGCATCCCGACGAAGATCGACGGTCGCGCGGTCACGCCGCTCGAGGCGATCGTGGAGCTCAACCAGCGTGCAGGAGCTCAGGGCATCGGTCGCATCGACATCGTCGAGGACCGCCTCGTGGGCATCAAGTCGCGGGAGGTGTACGAGGCGCCGGGCGCGATGACCCTCATCGCCGCTCACCGCGAGCTGGAGAACATCACGCTCGAGCGCGAGCAGGCCCGCTTCAAGAAGCAGGTCGAGCAGCGGTGGACCGAACTCGTGTACGACGGCCAGTGGTACTCCCCGCTCAAGCAGAACCTCGACTCGTTCATCGACGACTCGCAGGAGTACGTCAGCGGAGAGATCCGGATGGTGCTGCACGGCGGTCGCGCGACCGTCGAGGGCCGCCGCTCCGATTCGACGCTGTACGACTTCGGGCTGGCGACCTACGACGAGGGGCAGACGTTCGACCAGTCCGCAGCACGCGGCTTCATCGACATCTTCGGCCTCTCGTCGAAGCAGGCCGCGGCCCGCGACGTGCGGTTCGGCAAGGACAAGCTGAAGTGAGCCAGGAGCAGAGCCTTCCGCACGCCGGCGACGGCGCGGGCCCCGGCGAGGCCGATCGGGTGGCCCTGTGGGGCGGCCGGTTCGCCACCGGGCCCGCGGATGCGCTGGCCCAGCTGTCGAAGTCGACGGACTTCGATTGGCGACTGGCCCGCTACGACCTCGCAGCCTCCCGCGCCCATGCCCGCGTGCTGTCCCGCGCTGGGCTGCTGCGCGAGGAGGACCTCACAGGGATGATCGACGCGCTCGATGAACTCGAGCGGCGGGTCGTCGCGGGTGAGTTCCTGCCGGCGCAGGACGACGAGGACGTGCACTCCGCGATGGAGCGCGGTCTCATGGAGATCGCGGGGACGGAGCTGGGCGGCAGGCTGCGCGCGGGTCGATCGCGCAACGACCAGATCGCGACGTTCGGGCGGATGTATCTGCGCGACCACTCGCGGGTCGTCGCAGGGCTGCTGCTCGACACGGTCGAAGCACTGATCTCACAGGCGGCTGCGCACCCCGAGGCGTCCATGCCCGGTCGCACCCACCTCCAGCACGCGCAGCCGGTCCTGCTCGCGCATCACCTGCTCGCGCACGCATGGCCGCTGCTGCGGGACGTCGCCCGGCTGGTCGACCTCGACGCGCGGCTCGCGGTGTCCCCGTACGGATCGGGAGCGCTCGCGGGCTCCTCTCTGGGCCTCGACCCGCAGGCGGTCGCGGAAGAGCTGGGCTTCGTCGACTCGGTGGAGAACTCGATCGACGGAACGGCGTCTCGCGACGTGTTCGCGGAGTATGCGTTCGTCGCCGCCATGATCGGTGTCGACCTGTCGCGACTGAGCGAGGAGATCATCCTGTGGGCGACGAAGGAGTTCTCGTTCGTCATCCTCGACGATGCGTTCTCCACGGGCTCGTCGATCATGCCGCAGAAGAAGAACCCCGACGTCGCAGAACTCACCCGGGGCAAGTCCGGCCGCCTCATCGGCGATCTCACCGGTCTGCTCGCGACGCTCAAGGCGATGCCGCTCGCCTACAACCGGGATCTCCAGGAGGACAAGGAGCCGGTGTTCGACGCGACGGATACGCTCGAGCTGCTCCTGCCGGCGTTCACCGGGATGGTCGAGACCCTGGTGTTCGACGTCGAGCGGATGGAGCATCTGGCGCCGCGCGGGTTCGCGCTCGCGACCGACGTGGCGGAGTGGCTGGTCCGCGAGGGCGTGCCGTTCCGCGTCGCGCATGAGCTGTCCGGCGAAGCCGTTCGCCTCGCGGAGAGCCGCGACGTCGAGCTGTGGGATCTGACCGACGGCGATTTCGCGGGCATCTCCGAGCACTTCACCCCGGCCGTGCGCGCCGTGCTCACGACGCACGGCTCGATCGACTCCCGCAGCTCCAAGGGCGGGACGGCTCGCAGCGCCGTCGCGCAGCAGCTGGAGAACGCCAGGACAGAAGCAGCCCGGCTGCGAGGGTTCGCCCGACAGCGACTTCGCTGAGCAGCGCCCAGCCTCCGCGCACATCCGCGGACCCGGGGCCGACCGCGGCAGGGGATCGCACCGGACCACGGTGACGACGACCTCGGCCGCGGTCGGCCCCGAACGTCTGCGTCGGACCGGCGACTCAGGGCCGGATGGTGACGAGCACGCACTGTCCGGACGGTTAGACTGGTGGGCGGCGCGCGACCGCGATCCGGCCGGGAATCGGCGGCAGGAGCGGAAGGCGACCGTGTACGGAAGGGAAAGCTGTGACCGACATCCTCAGCGAGCTGCAGGCCAGGAATCTCGTGGCTCTGTCCACCGACGAAGACGCGCTGCGCAGGGCGCTCACCGAGGAGACGGTCCGGTTCTATGTGGGATTCGACCCCACCGCACCCAGCCTGCACATGGGCAATCTCGTCCAGATCCTCACCGCCAAGCGACTGCAGCAAGCCGGCCATAAGCCGTTCGCCCTGGTGGGCGGCGCGACCGGACTCATCGGAGATCCGCGGATGTCGGGGGAGCGGACGCTCAACCCCCGCGAGGTCGTCGACGGGTGGGTCGACAGCATCCGCGGGCAGATCGAACGGTTCCTCGACTTCGACGGCCCCGTCGCCGCGCAGATGGTCAACAATCTCGACTGGACGGGCGGACTCACGGCGCTGGACTTCCTCCGGGACATCGGCAAGCACTTCTCGATCAACCGGATGCTCGCCAAGGAGACGGTCGCCACGCGACTGGACAGCGAGCACGGGATCTCCTTCACGGAGTTCTCCTACCAGATCCTCCAGGGCAACGACTTCCTCGAGCTGAACCGGCGCCACGGCATCACACTGCAGACCGGCGGGTCCGACCAGTGGGGCAACCTCACCTCCGGGGCGGACCTTCTCCGCCGCGTGGAGCAGAAGACCGTGCACGCTCTGGCGACGCCGCTCATCACGAAGGCGGACGGCACGAAGTTCGGCAAGACTGAATCCGGCACAGTGTGGCTGGACCCGGCACTCACCAGCCCGTACGCGTTCAGCCAGTTCTGGCTCAACGCAGATGATCGTGATGTCGTGAAGTACCTCCACGTCTTCTCGTTCCGGTCACTCGAGGAGATCGAGGACATCCGTGTCCGCTTCGAGGCGGCGCCGCACACGCGGATCGCCCAGAAGGCGCTCGCGGAGGAGATCACTGCGATGGTCCACGGCGAAGAGCAGGCGAAGCAGGCGTTCGCAGCTGCCGATGCGCTGTTCCGCGGGGGCGAACTGCGGGGCATCGACGGTTCGACGCTCTCCGCCGCGACGGCGGAGCTGCCGCGCGGCGAGGTGACGGCGGCACAGCTGGAAGAGGGGGTGTCCGTCGCAGACGCGCTGGCGTTCGCAGGAATCGTCAAGTCCAAGTCCGACGGACGTCGGGCGGTGCGTGAAGGCGGGGCCTACGTCAACAACGCGAAGGTCGACGGCGAGGACGCCGTCGTGACCCAGGCGGATGTCCTGGACGCCGGCGATTCCGGCGTCATCGTCCTGCGCCGCGGAAAGAAGACGCTGGGCGCGCTGACGATCGTCACCAGCTGAGCGGAGTCGGAGATGGACTCGAAGAGGACCGATCTGCTCGGACTCCTCGTGTTCACGAGTGCGGCGCTCCTGCTCGGGTGGGCCGTCATGATTCCGCTGCGGATCGTGGTGGGCTGAGAGCCCGTCCACGATGATGCTCACCCCGGCACCCGCCGCCTGGATCGCAGTCCGCTGGGTCGACGGGATCCGCTTCAGTCGGATGTTCGCGGACCTCGGGCTCATCCCGAGGCGGGCTGCTCCTCCTAGTCGTCGGATGCATCTGCGTCAGCGCCTGGTTCTCCTGGCTGCAGATCCGCGGGGGCTCTGTATGGCCGGCGGTCTTCGGGCTCGCCGGTGTGGTTCTGTGCGGCGCTCTGGTGCGGTTGAGGAGCCTGAGTGAGCAGGTGTGACCGGCGACACCGCGAACCGAGTTGCGTTGTCCCCGGGTCCTGGCATAGATTTACATCTGTTGCTCGACGGGAACACCGAAGAGAACAGGACGGCCGGTCGCATACGAACCGCAGTCGCCTGGTACCACTGGAACGGCAGTCGGCAACTTTCACTCGAAGGTCTGGATCGCGGCGGGAACGCAGCGCTTCTGGGAGTGTGACGCGGATCACGTTCAGTTGATTTGCGAAGCTGGTTCGGGTGGGGATAGAGTTACAACTCGTTCGCCAAAAGGAAACGCAGCGGAAACGGTGTGTGAATATCTGGCGGGCGTCTGGTTTTGAATATATGGAGAGCACCTTTCGGTGAGGGCTGGGCGTTGTGTGTCTGGTCGGATCGGTTTGTGTGTCTGTTCTTTGAGAACTCAATAGCGTGTTTGTTTGTTTTTGATGATGCCAGTTATTTATTTGCTG
>NZ_FXZM01000004.1 GCF_900169175.1 Brevibacterium jeotgali
CTGATGAGGAGGCTGTGACGTTGGCGAATGACACGCCGTTCGGTCTGGGTTCTGCGGTGTTCTCTGATGATCTGGAGCGTGCGGAGCGTGTGGGTTCGAAGATCGAGGCGGGGATGGTGTTCCTGAACTCGCCGGAGGGTTCGCGTGAGCATCTGCCGTTCGGTGGTGTGAAGCGTTCGGGTGTGGGTCGTGAGTTGGGGCCGTTGGCGATGGATGAGTTCGTCAATAAGCAGTTGGTCTACACGAAGCACTGACCACGAAGGCCGGCTGACACTGCCAGTCGCGGCGACAGAAGGCGGGTCTTCGGCAGTTCGGCTGAAGACCCGCCTTCTGATTGGCGCACAGGATCGGTTCGTGAGTCTGTGCCGCGGCCGCTTTGATTCCGCCGCTATCGTGGGGGAGTTCCCACAGTGCACGAGTCACAGACCGCGCCCGTCACCACGGAGGAGACCACGATGAAGATCACCGGCGCAGTACTCGATTCCGTCGGCACTGCAGAGCGGCCGTATGCGGACAGCATGCCCCTGCGGATCGTCGACCTCGAGCTCGACGGACCGGGGCCGGACGAGGTGCTCATCAAGGTGCGCGCAGCGGGACTCTGTCACTCGGACCTGTCCGTCGTCGACGGCAACCGGCCGCGGCCCACACCGATGCTCCTGGGCCATGAGGCCTCGGGCGTGGTGGAGAAGGTGGGGGAGAACGTCACGGACCTGACGGTCGGCCAGCAGGTGAGCACCGTCTTCCTGCCGCGCTGCGGCGAGTGCGAGAACTGCCGCACGAACGGCAAGCTGCCGTGCATCCCCGGCACCGCGGTCAACAACGCGGGCACGCTGGTGGGCGATCACATGCGCCTCCACGACGGCGACGACGAGGTCTTCCATCACGTAGGCGTCTCCGGATTCGCGACGCACGCGGTGCTGCACCGCAGCTCCGTCGTACCGGTGGGCGATGATGTGCCGCCGGAGATCGCCGCGGTCTTGGGCTGCGCCGTGCTGACGGGTGGCGGCGCCGTCCTCAACGCGGGCGACCCGCAGGACGGCGACGCCCTCATGATCGTGGGGCTGGGCGGTGTCGGAATGGCCGCACTCATCACAGCGGTGTCGCTGAAGAAGGGGAAGGTCATCGGCGTCGACGCCAATGAGTCCAAGCTGACCCGTGCGAAGGAGCTGGGGGCCGACGAGGTGTACACGCCCGCGCAGCTGGAGGAGAACGGTGTGAAGGCGCCCATCGTCATCGAGGCCGCGGGCCACCCGAAGGCCTTCGAGACGGCGTTCAAGGCGACCGGCGTGGGAGGGAGGACGGTGACGGTCGGTCTGCCCTCGCCCCAGGCGGAGTCGACGATCACGCCGCTCACGCTCACGGCGGAGGCGCGCACGGTCGTGGGCTCCTACCTGGGCTCGGCCGTTCCCGCGAAGGACATCCCCGTCTACGAGAAGCTGTGGCGCGACGAGGGCCTGCCCGTCGACGAGCTCATCTCCTCGACGATCACGCTCGACGAGATCAACACGGCGCTCGACAAGCTGGCCGACGGCGAGGCCGTGCGCCAGGTCATCCTCTTCGAGGACTGAGTCAGACGGCGGACTGATCCGGGGCTGACTGATCCGGGGCTGACTGATCCGGGGCTGACTGATCCGGGGCGGCTGCGCAGCCGCCCCGGATCACTGCGCGGTCACTCCGGACGGTGAGCCATCGCTCCGGATTCGTAGACCTTCTCGCCGAGAGGGCGGAAGTCGGTGCTGTCCGCGTCGTACCACTCGTCGAGGTCGGCGAGGTCGCCGTCATCGGTGTAGCCGAGGTCGCTCACGACCCCCGCCCACGTGTCTGCGCTCTCCTGGAGCTGCTCGCGCAGCTCTTCGTCGACGACGCCGTCCGCGATGAGCCCGTCGACGAGCTCTTCCTGCGTGCTGAGGATGTTGTCCTCGACGTCCTGATCGATCTCAGTGACCGACCCGCCGGCCTCCCGCACGTCGGCTACCGCGTCAGCGCTGGAGGCGACCATCGCGGAGATCTGACCGTGGAACCAGTCGAGGTTCGCGGCGTCGAAGATGATCTGCTGGTACGGCAGCGGCAGCTGCTCGAAGCTGGAACCCGCCACATGGCCGGCCGTCACGGCTCCGGTCATCCGCTCCTCCCCGAACGTCGAGACGTGCGGAGCGGCTTCGAGGATTCCGGTGGAGCCTGCGACCATCCCCTGGATGAAGGTGCAGTCGACTGTGCTCCGCTGCAGTGCTTCGAAGGTCTCGCCGTACTCCATGGAGACCGGTGAGGCGCCGAGGTTCTCAGAGATCGGCGTCTGCGCCGACCCGCCGATGCGGATCTGGCGCCCCTGCCAGTCTTCGGCCGACGTTCCTTCGGCGTTGCAGGCGGCCCAGTAGTTGCCGGACGACACCAGTGGGTTCAGAGGGACCAGGCCCTTCGACTCGTACTCGTCGATCACTTCGGGGTGATTCCACGCCGCTTCACTCATCTGCGCCTGCGTGATGGCCTCACCGGTGAGCGGTCCGGCGCTCGTGTAGTGGCTGAGCTTGTTGTAGGCGTCGACGAGGGGGTACTCGCTGGGGAAGTAGATGGGGACGCTGTAGGCGAGGTCCAGTCGGCCGTCGGCCAGTGCGTCGTCGACCTCAGGGTACTTGGCGATGGACTGCCCCCATGCCACGTCGAAGCTGATCTTGCCGTCTGAGCGCTCCTCCACGGCGTCCATGAAGGACTGCTCCGCCACTGCGGCCGCGGCATCGGGGGACGCGGCGTAGGGCTGGATGGTGAGCGTGACCGGGTCGAGGTCCGCGATCGCGGTGTCGACATCGGACTGAGCGGCCGCGTAGTCGAAACCGCCTGCGGTTCCTCCGCCCCCACCGCTCCCGACGGCTCCTCCGCACGCGCTGAGGAGAGCGAGGGCCGCGGTGGCTGCGCATGCCGACAGGATCGGCCGGTGGATCTGAGTATTCATGTTTCTCCTTCGAAACAGAGCGAACGTTCAGCAAGTGCGTCTGAGCACAGAGAATATACCAGCACAGGACTGTTGAAGGAGCAATCAGCGGGGGACTGCGTGAGACGACGACTGCCGCGCGGGAGTTGCTACACCTCGGTGAGTCCCGGCCCCGTGTCGAAGCGTTCGGCGAGCTGAGCGCGCAGCCGCTTGGCCTCGGCCTGGCGGTCGGCCTCAGCGCGCTCCTCCTCGCCGGGCTGGGAGGGTCCGTCTGCTGCTCCTGCGGCCACGGCCTCGGCGAGTGCGTGGAACGCATCCGTCATGCGATCGGCCGGAAGCTCCGGGCCCGAGGCGAATGCCGGCTTCTCGGTCCCCGCCGCCTCCTGGTAGGCGCGGGTCGCCTTCGCCGCGCTGATCAGTGCGCTCGAATGCACCGGCTTCCGCTGCCCCGGCTTGCCGCCCAGGCCCCACGTGACGACGGATTCGACCTGGAGCTCCAGCATCTGATCGTCCGGGAGCCGCAGACGCTTGGGCAGAGTCTCTGCGAAGCGGGCATGTGCGGCGGGGTCGGTGGGGCCGTGCTGCCAGGCTTCGAAGCCCGCATCGACGACGCGGCGGCCGTTCCACTCCTCCAGCCAGCCGGTCACGAAGAACAGCAGCATGAGGGCGCTCGACTTGTCGATGCCCGGCTCGCTGAAGCGGGCGTGGGCGACTACCTGGTCGGAGGTGAGCGTGGTGAGTGGTGCCGGCTGGTCGGAGGGGTCGGGTGGGGGAGACGTCATGCGCCCATTGTCTCGCGTGGCAGGGGAGATGCGAGGCAGTGGGCGCAGAACCATGGTCCGCACGCTCATGGTCTGCTCGCCCGTGGTCCGACTTCCGTGGTCCGCACGCCCGCGGTCCGCACGCCCGCGGTCGTCTGTGGTCCCACGTCCGCGGCCGCGGACGTGCCCGTATCCTGAGGAGCTGTGAGCCGCACGTCCTGGAACCCTGCCGTCCCCGTCATCCTGCTGACCGGATACCTGGGTGCGGGCAAGACGAGCATCCTCAACCACCTGCTGCGGCACCCCGGATCCCGTGTGGGAGTCGTCGTCAACGACTTCGGCGACCTCAACGTCGATGCGGGGCTGGTCGCCGGACAGGTCGACGAGCCGGTCTCGATCGCCGGCGGTTGCGTGTGCTGCCTCAGCGACACGAGCGCGCTCGAAGGAGCGCTGGCGTCTCTTGCCGATCCGCGCCTGGAGCTCGATGCGATCATCGTCGAGGCGAGCGGGATCGCGGAGCCCCTCACGCTCGCGCGGATGGTGAGCCAGTGGGGACGGCATCGATTCCACCTCGCGGGTGTGGTCGACATCGTCGATGCGCTCATGCACGAGGAGACCGTCGATACCGGATCCATGCCGCCCATGCGATATGCGGCGACGACGCTGGTGGTCGTCAACAAGCTCGACCTCCTGCCGGTGGACGAGCGCGAGGCCGCCGTCGAGGCGATCCGTCGGCGCGTGCACCAGCGCAATCCTCGCGTCCTCGTGACGGGAACCGTGTTCGGTCGGCTTGACCCGGCACTCATCGTGGATGCGGGCGCGGTGCACGGGCGCGCCGGGCCGGACAGGAGCGCTGTGTCGGACGGGGGCGCTGCGCCGGACGGGGGCAGTGTGCCGGGTGGGAGCGGTGTGCCTGACGGGGGCAGTGTGCTCGAGGGGAGTGCGGACGAGCCGATCGGGGTCACCGAGGTGCAGGGTGAACTGCCCGTCTGGGACCTGCTCCGCCAGGAGTACTCGGAGCGGGAGGCCGCAGCGTTGGCGGGAATCGACCAGCGAGGGGTCCCGCATCGCCACGCCCGCTCTGTGACAGTGCGTCTCGAAGGATGTGCAGATCCGGCCGGCGTCCTGGACTTCGTGGAGGACCCGCCACCGGGCGTCTACCGAGTGAAGGGGACCATCGCGGTCGCGGACGGGAAGGCGATCCGGAGGTTCATCGTGCAGGCGGTCGGCCCGAGCGTGTACGTGTCCGCGGCGCCGGAGCGAGCGGCGAGCGCGCGGGATCACAGCGCTCATCGCGCCCACGACGACCATGGCAGCCACGACACTCACGACCGGCAGGTCACGAGTTCGCTCGTGGCGATCGGCGAGGACTTCGACGAGGACGCGGTCCACGCGACCCTGCACGCCGTGATGACACCAGCCTCCGGCCCCGCCGGCGCACGCGGGAGTGCGGGCGAGGCCGCCGGTCCGGACGGAGACGTGGGATCGGCGCGATCCGGCGCGAGCGGCCTCGGCGGCGGGGTCCGGATCCCGACCGGCCTCGACCGGCTGGACCGATACGTGCGTCTCCACAGCTGAGGAAAGACCGGCCCCTGCCGCCGGCCCCGGCCGTTCCCTGCCGGCCCCGGCCGTTCCCGGCCGTTCCCTGCCGCGAGGGACACTCGAGCGGTTCGAAGGACGGGTGCCCACGGCCTGCCCTCGAACCGTCAGACCGTCCCTCGCGGAAGCGGGCGCGTGGCCTCCCGAATCCGTGCGCCGCACCTCGGTGCGGAAACCCGCATATCCTGCGAGTGGACCAACCGGTGGACCAAGGGCCGGGGACTCCAGGTCGCTCTCGCGGCGCCGCTCACGACAACAATCGTCCTTGTCTTGTCGACTCGTTCCCTCGGCGACGCGAAGACCTGGAAAGCGGGTCTGCCGTAATCGAAGTTCGTGGACGTTTCCTCCTGATACGGTGCATGAGAGCCCTTTTGCTGGCCGGTTCCGCGCCTGAATCGTACCCCGGCGCCCAATACACGCTGTGTCTCCACATGGCAAGCACGATCCGGCCACGGGCGGTGTTCCGGCTCGGGTGCAGCCCCCTTGCGGGTTCCCACGAGTAGTTGAAGACCTTTCGCGGTTCGGATAAGAATGCGTGCACCGGACACTGTTCGGTCGATGCCTGCGTGTCTGTGCTCATGCCCGCAGGTCGGGTGAGACCCCTTCATCCGTCGGCCTGTCTGGACTGAACATGGAGGTTCTGTCATGGGTTTCGAAGTGCGGCAGCGAGAGCTCGTCCGCCTGCGCGCGAAGATCGACCAGCGTCTCAACGTCGCGGTCGTCGGTGGGCAGGGGATGGGCAAGACCGCGCTCGTCGACGCCCTTCTGCACGACATCGATGCGACGATCGTCCGGGTGCCGTGCAGCCGTTCGGATTCCACCATCCGTCTGTCCGGTGTGCGGGTCGCCCTCGCCGCGCTTCGGATCCTCGGAGACAACGGGCTCGTATCCGACCTCATGGTCCTCGCGGAGAGCGACCTCACCGCGGCCGAACGCGCGGACGCCGCGGTGGATCGCATCCTCGAGGCGAGCCTGCCCGGCAGCGTGCTGGTGGTGATCGACGGGATCGACTATCTGGACCACGAATCCCAGGAGATCATCGGCCACATCCTGCGGCGCATGTCGAGCTCTCCGATGCGGGCGGTCGTCACGGCCCGCCGCCTCGCCGAGGACGGTCCGCTCTCCGGCATCCCGGTCATCGAGCTGGAGCCGCTCGACCGGATGACGACCATCGAACTCGCCCACGAGATGGTCCAGGAGACGATCAGCGACGACGCGGCCACCACCGCTGCAGTCGCCTCCGGCGGCAACCCCGTCGTGCTCCAGAACATCCTCACGTCCATGACCGCGCGGCAGCGTCGCGGGGAGGCACCGTTCCCGCGCCCTGTCCGCACGAGCGATGCGACCGCGCGCGCTTCGCTCGCGGCGATCGGCGACGTCTCCGAGGACGCACTCGAGATGCTGCGCATCATCGCGCTCGCGCCTCTCACACCCGCCGTCCCGCTCCAGCGCTGCTTCGCCCATGTCTGGGAGGAGATCGACGAGCTCATCTCCCGTGGGACGGTCGAGCAGGAGAGCTCGTACCTCCGCGTGGGGGATCCGCTTCTGCGATCGGCCCTGCACTGGGGGATGACCGCCGGCCAGCGCAGTGCGCTGCGGAAGGCGCTCGTCGCCGAGGTCCTGGTCGCCTCGGAGTCGGCAGTCGCCGAGGCTCCCGTGGGCGAGGCGACCGTGGGCGAGAGGATCCCCACCTCGGAGGCTGTGCCGGCGACCGCCTCAGCATCGGGGCTGGCCCGGACGCGGACTGCGGGTTCCCTTGACGACGCGATCACCCGCTGGCACCTGTCATTCACGGAATTCTCCGAGGAGGCCCCGGCCTCACTGCTCCGCGATGCGCGGAGCCTCGTCATCGCAGGCCTCGAGGACGCGGGGGTCTCGTTCGCAGAGCGTGCCCTCATGCTCGCACCGAATCCGGCTGTGATCGCGCGCCGACTGCTGAGCCTGGCAGAGGAGCTGGCGCTCAACGGCGACCTCGTCTTCGCAGAGAGGTATGCCCGCTTCGCGAAGACGAACGAGGACACGGAGCTGCAGATGCGCGCCCTCGCTCTCACGATCCAGGCTGACTTCTTCCGTCGCGAGGCGGTCCCCGCGGGTGTGCTCCATCTGTGGGGCGCGCGGGAGATCGACGAGGCCCCGGACGCCGTGGCACGGGTCCAGCTCATGCTGGCGCTCTGCCACGCGGAGCGCTTCGAACTCGCGGAGGCGGAGGAGCTGATCGCTGCGGCAGACGAGCTGAGCGCGTCCTTCAGCGCGATGACGCGCATGATGCACGGCTGCGCCCGCGTCATGCTGGACGGGTACCGCGGTCACGGTGAGCAGGCGCTCGCCGTGTATCGGACCCTGCTGGCTCCGCGTCGAGCGCTGATGCCGGCGTTCACCGCAATCACCGCCGCTCGCGCCCTCACGTATTCCGAGCACTTCACGGAGGCGCGCGAGATCTTCGAGCTGATCGAACGGCGGCTGAGCACGCGGTCCCTCTGGTATCCCATCGTGCCGATCCTGCGGGCGGAGCTGGAGATCCGCGTCGGCAACCTCCACCATCTGCCGGACCTCTTCAGCCAGGCGAACCGCCGACGGATCCCCGGCCAGTCGACCCGCGAGGACCAGCGACTGCTCCTCGAGTGCTGGAATCTCTACGCACGAGGCAGGGAGAGCGACGCGGAAGAGGTCGAGCAGGCTCTGGTCCGCCGCGCCTCGGCCACGGGGAACAGGGGCGCACTCGCCCTGCACAGTGCCCTGCAGGGGAGCCACCTCCTCGCCGTCGGCCTGCCGGCGGAGGCGGTGCGCCACCTGCAGCGCTGCGACGAACTGGCGCCCGGCGACATCGACCCGGCGGTCATCCGCCACGAGCCGGACCTCATCGAAGCGCTCATCCGCGTGGGGCGTCGCGAACACGCGGTGCTGGTGCTCCAGCGCTTCCGTTCGCGGCTCACCCGCTTCCCCTCGCGCTGGGGCGAACTCTCCGCGCAGCGATGCGAAGCACTGCTGGCGAGCGGAACGGAGTCGCTCGAGATCTTCCGCCGCGTGCTGCGAGGATGGAGGCCGGTGGATTCCGACCAGGAGAAGGCGCGGACCCTCGCAGCGTACGCGCAGCGGCTCCGCGATCTGGGGGCGAAGTCCGACGCGGCGGACCCTCTGCTCGCAGCGCTCACGCTCTACGAGCGCACGGGCGACCGCGTGCGGGCCAGGTCGCTCACGCCCGTCGAAGTGCGGGAGGTGGCCGTGCGCCCGGAGAACACCCTCCTCACCCAGTTGAGCGAGGAGGAGCGAAGGGTCGTCGATCTGGTGCGCGAGGGCTGCCGCAATCGTGAGATCGCGGAGAAGATCTTCGTCTCGCTGCGCACGGTCGAGATCCGTCTCACCGGCATCTACCGGCGGTTCGGCGTCCGTTCGCGCACCGAGCTCGTTGCGAAGCTCACCGGCGTCGAGGAGACGGTCCCCGGCTGAGACGGTCCCCCTACTGAGGCGGTCCCCGGCTGAGCCGGAACGCACCTCTCCGAGCACCCTCTCCGAGCACCCTCTCCGAGCACCCTCTCCGAGCACCCTCTCCGAGCCCCCTGGAGACTTCCCTCATGCGGAGCCTCCAGGGGGCTCCTTCGCGTCCAGTGCAGCGCTCACCCGGCCAGCCGCCACCGCGGATTGCCGCATCACCGGTGTGGGCCCCCGCAGAACGGTCCTGAAGCAGTCCTTCCACCCGTCGCCGTCTGCCTACCGTGGCGTGTCACCGCCTGACAGCGGAGCACTCGTCCGAGTCGCCCTTGCACAGGGGCACTGGATACGAAGATGTGGGGAGGGACCATGACGGTCATCGGAGATCCGATGCCCTCAGAGGCGTTCACGGGTTCATGGAATGGTGTGGGACATCGGCTGGCGCGAGGGACGTGGTCCCGCAGATACGCGCTGCAGTCGATCGTCGACTGCGCGGCCTGGACCGTGGCGCTGGTGGGTGCCTGGGCGATCGTCGAGAGTGCGGCGGTGTCGTCGGGGCACGTCGTCTCGCTCATCGCGATCGCGTGCGTGCTGCAGGTGCTCGTGGGGTGGACGCTCCGCCTCTACCGCCGCCGGTACGTGTACGGCAGCTTCTCCGAGCTGGGAGCGGCGGCGACGTCGACGTTCGTGATCGGCACAGTGCTCGTCGTGGCGACGACCGAAGCGCCGGCGGTGGTCCTGCTCGCCACCTTCGGCGCGCTCACGCTCATGGGCGGCAGCCGCTACGTGGTCCGCCTCGCACACGACAGCGCACAGCGTCCGTCCGCCGGGTCACCCGTCATCGTCATCGGTGCGGGCGATGCGGGAATCTCGCTCGTGAGGCAGATGCTCGCGGATCCGGAGAGCCCGTACAGGCCTGTGGGATTCGTCGACGACGACCCGGAGAAGCGCTTCCTCCGCGCGTCGGGAGTGCGCGTGCTCGGGACGACGAGCCGTCTGGCGGAGCTCGCCGCCCGTACGCACGCCAGCGGCGTCATCGTCGCGATCGCGCAGTCGGACGCCGCGTACCTCCGCGACTGCCGGGACATGCTCGCCGGCACGGGCGTCTGGCTGAGGACGATCCCCACGATCGGAGAGCTCGTCACCCGCACCGTCGACCTGGACGATGTCCGCAATCTGAAGGTCGAAGATCTGATCGGCCGCAGCCCGCTGCACACCGACCTCACGGAGATCGCGCACTCGATCAGGGGGAAGAGGGTGCTCGTCACAGGTGCGGGCGGCTCGATCGGCAGCGAGCTGTGCAGGCAGCTGCATGCGCTCGCCCCGGAGGCCCTCCTGATGCTCGACCGCGATGAGTCCGCGCTCCACGGCATCGAACTGTCGATCCGCGGGTCTGCTCTCCTCACGTCGCAGGACACGGTGCTCGCAGACATCCGGGATGCAGAGGCGCTCGACGCGCTCTTCGCCGACGCCCGGCCCGACATCGTGTTCCACGCCGCGGCACTCAAGCACCTGCCGATGCTTCAGAGGTTTCCCCTCGAGGGGTGGAAGACGAACGTCCACGGCACTCTCAATGTGCTGTCGGCCGCGCGCAAGGCGGGTGTGGCGACGTTCGTCAACGTCTCGACCGACAAGGCGGCGGCACCCACGAGCGAGCTGGGGCGCAGCAAGCGCATGGGTGAGCGCCTGGTGGCCGAGTACGCCCGCTGCTACCCGGGAACGTTCCTGTCCGTCCGGTTCGGGAACGTCCTGGGCTCGCGCGGATCCGTCCTGCATTCCTTCCGCGAGCAGCTGCGCGCAGGGGGACCACTCACCGTCACCGATCCGGCAGTCACCCGCTACTTCATGACCATCCCGGAGGCCTGCCAGCTGGTCCTCCAGGCTGCGGTGATCGGCGAGGACGGCTGCGTCATGGTGCTCGACATGGGGGAGCCGGTGAAGATCGTGGACCTCGCGAAGAATCTCATCGCCCTGGCGGATGCGGACGCGGAGATCGTCTTCACCGGGCTGCGGCCCGGGGAGAAGCTCGATGAGGAGCTGTTCGGCGACTATGAGAGCGAAGACGTGCAGGTCCACGACAAGATCAGCCGCGTCCGAGTCCCCGCGCTCGAGGTCGGTCTGCTGCCCCCGCCGGAGGCCCCCCTCATGACCGTGGCGGACTTCGTCGATGAGGCGTGCGACTTCCGCACGGCGGAGATACCGGTCCTCCCGGCCCCGGCCTCGGCCCCGGACCAGTCCTCGGCCCCGGACCAGTCCTCGGCCCCGGACCAGTCCTCGGCCCCGGCCCAGTCACCGGCCCAGTCACCGGCCCTGGCTCCGGCCTCAGCTTCGTCCCCGGCCTCGGCTCTCGAGACCACCGGGGTCGACGCTGCGACTGCCGCCATCGTTGCCGCCTCGACCACTGCCGCGGTGCCCTCCGCGGAGGTCGAGGCACCGTCGCCCGAACCGTCCGCCCATCCGACTCCCGACCCCCGCGGTGCCGCCCCCCGCGGTGCCGAACCCCGGGTGGCCGAACCTCGGACTTCCGAACCCCGGGAATCTGCGCCCACGGTGCCAGCGCTCCCTGTGCTGGCGGCGCTCAGGCGGAAAGGCGTGGCCGAACATGTGGTGTGACGGAGCCCCGTCGGGCGCTGCGGCCGCACCCGTCCCGCGTGCAGAGGAGTTCGTGCGATGACTGCGATCCAGCAGCTGCCTGCCGCGCGCGGGGCGGTGCAGACCGGACTGCCGACCGCGGTCACCCGGATCAAGCCGCCGACCGTGCTTCCGCTGGCAGCGCATCCGCCGGCCGCGCCGCTGCCGGGAGCGCCTCTGCCGGCCGCGCCACTGCCGGCAGTGCCTCCGTCGCCGGCGCGTCCGCCGGTGGCGCCTCCGACGGGTGGGCGAGGCTACGTGCGGGTGAAGCGGGTGCTCGACGTGCTGCTGGCCGGGGCGGCGCTCATCGTGCTGGCACCGGCGATCGTGTGCGTGTGGGCGGCCGTGCTCGTGCGACTGGGTCGACCCGCGCTCTTCCTCCAGGAGCGGGTGACGCTGCACGGTCGCCGCTTCCGACTGTGGAAGTTCCGCACGATGCGTCCCGTCGATCCCGCCCGCGGCCGGCTGACCGACGAACAGCGCCTCACCTCGTTCGGTGCGTGGCTCCGCGCCACCAGCCTCGACGAGCTGCCGAGTCTCTGGAACATCCTCACCGGAGACATGAGCATCGTCGGCCCGCGGCCCCTCCCCTCGCGCTACCTGGCCCTCTACAGCAGCGACCAGCATCGTCGACACGCCGTGAAGGCGGGACTCACCGGGCTGGCACAGGTGAGCGGGCGCAACAACGTTCCGTGGGATGCACGCCTCGAGCTCGATCAGCGGTACGTCCTCCTGATGGGACCGCTGCTCGACCTCATGATCGTCGCGCGCACCGTCATGACGGTCCTGAGCAGGGACGGTGTCGTCGAAGGCGAACTCTCGACCTCGACGGAGTTCCCCGGTCCCTCCTGGACCCCGCGCGTGCGGTTCGTGCCGCGCGGCGCAGCTGAGTGGGCGGCGCTCACCCCCGAAGACGAGCACATCGCCACGTGTGGATTCGTGATGCGGGAGGAGCCCATGACGGGGACGAGGTGCGCAGAGCTGGCCGTCTGCTGGGTCGGGGAGAGGACCGAGCAGAGTCGCGTCGCGGATGTCGTGACTCTGCTCGTGAGCCGTGCGCGCGGGGCGGACCGCACCCCCGCACGCATCACGCTTCCCGATGACGCAGCGGTGCTGATCCGCGCCTTCCGGGAAGCGGACTTCCACCCGATCGACGACGACGCAGGCGCCGGCCGCGTCGCCCTGACGACTCCGGTCGCCGACGATCCGACTCCCAGAGGAGCAGGACGATGACCTCCCCGACCATGCCCACGGCTCTGACTCCGACCGTGCCCACCGCCCTGACCCCGACCGGGACCTCGGCGCCGAGTGCGCGCGTCCCCGTCCTCCTGTCGTCGCCGGACGTGGGGGCGCTCGAGGAGGACTACGTCCTCGCAGCCATGCGGGGCGGGTGGATCGCGCCGGCGGGCCCGGACCTCGATGCGTTCGAGGCGGAGATCGCGCAGCGGGTGGGTGTCGAGTACGCAGTCGGTCTGTCGTCGGGGACGGCGGCGCTCCACCTGGGACTGCTCGGTCTGGGCGTGCGGCCCGGCGATGTCGTGGTCACCTCGACCTTCACGTTCGCCGCGACCGTCAACGCGATCGTCTACTGCGGAGCGCGGCCGGTGTTCATCGACTGCGACCCGGCGACCGGGAACATGGACCCGTGCCTCCTCGCTCGGACCCTCCACTCGCTCGAGGGGGAGTGGGAGCGGGTCGGGGCGGTGGTGCCCGTCGACCTGTTCGGGAAGGCCGCCGACTACAGCCGGATCGTCCCGATCGCCCGCGCACACCACGTGCCCGTCCTCGCCGACGCCGCGGAATCGCTGGGATCCGCCCATGCGGGTCGTGCCGCCGGATCCTGGGGTGATGCGGCCGCGATCTCCTTCAACGGCAACAAGATCATGACGACGTCCGGCGGCGGGATGCTGCTGACCGACGACGGCGACGTGGCGGCCCGTGCGCGGCATCTGTCGACCCAGGCGCGCGAGCCCGTCGCCCACTACGAGCATCGCGACGTGGGGTACAACTACCGACTCAGCAATCTGCTGGCAGCGCTCGGGCGGGCCCAACTGGTGCGGCTCGATGCGATGATCGCCCGCCGGCATGAGATCCGCCGCCGCTACGAGGAGCTGTTCGCCGAGGTGCCTGGCGCCCGGATCCTCGGCGGCGCGGGCACCGATGGGTCGGACAACGCATGGCTCACTCCGCTCGTCGTCGACCCGGACGAGGCGGGCTGGGACGCGCCCGCACTGGGTGAGTGGTTGGCGCGCACCGCGATCGAGACCCGCCCCCTCTGGAAGCCCATGCACCTGCAGCCGGTGTTTGCCCATGCCCGCGCGGAGCTCACCGGGGCGGCGGAGCACCTCTTCCGCCATGGTCTCGCCCTGCCCAGTGGGTCGGCCCTCAGCGATGCGGAGGTGGAACGGGTGCTGGAGGAGATCCGCGGATTCCTGGGGCGCCGAGTGCGCTGAGGCGCAGCCGCGCGGGCCCGCCGGCGGATCCCGCCATCGCGCTGCCGGAGGTCACTACGGAGGCCACCACGGAGGCCACCGGCGGCTCTTCGACAGCACCGGGGGCATTGACAGGCGGCGATATGATGTGAGCCATAAGCGGACCTGTCCGGGGCAGGAGCGGGGCGGCAGTGGGGTCGCCATGGACATCCCGGTCGGGTGGTCGCGGGATCGGGTCTGAATGCGTCACGAAATCGGAGAAGCAGCAGGGACGCAGCATCGTGCGCTCGCACCACTGAGGCTGCAGGACGGGCGGGTCCCCCGGCGCAGGCTCCTGCGCAGGCTGGATCGCCTCACGCCGCTCACCCAGGTGAGCGCCCCACCCGGCACTGGTCGGACCACGCTGCTGGCGGACTGGGCGCTGCATCGGATGGAGCGCGGTGACCTCGTCCTGTGGGTGAGCGCCCATCCCGGACTGAACGGGCGCGACGTGTTCGCGCAGCACATCGCAGACCTGGTCAGGGCTGCGGACCCCGTGGAGCAGATCCACGGTCCGGACGCGCTCGCGCAGCTGTGCGCCGCACGTCCGGACACGCGCGTGATCGTGGTGGTCGATGACTCCCAGCACCTCACGGACCCCTCGCTGCGCGCATGGATGGGCGACCTCTGCAGGAGCACCCCCACCCTGCACCTCGTCGGGGCGTCGGACGAGATCCGGGCGGTGCAGCCGGACCACCTCAGCACACAGATGGAGATCTCCGTGCTCACGGGCCGGGATCTCATGGTCACGGCGGACGAGGCCCCCGCCTTCACCAGTGCCTGGGGCCATGAGGTCACGGACGACGCGACGGAGGACCTCGTGGTCGCGACGGGCGGCTGGCTCGGCGTCATGCGGGCCGTGCTCGATGACGACCGCTCGGGCGGCGTGCCCTCACCCGGTGACGCGGCCCGCGTGGTGCGCAGGTTCCGTGCGTCGCTTCCGACATCCGCCGCCACCACCGCACTGTTCACCGCGGCGGGCGCTGTCTCACTGCTGGGCCGCGTGACCTCGGACGTCCTCGAGCACCTCGAGCGCACGCTGCCGGCACTCTGGCGGGAGATCGGTGCGGACACTGTCTCTCCCGTCGCCGAGGCCCTGGCTGATTCCGGACTCCTCCGCACCGAGGACGGGGAGACGGTGGATGTCTGCGATCGCGTGGCAGGCCCGGGTGCGGCCCCCGGCGCAGGCACTCCCGTCGCGGTTCCGGCGATTCTGCGCCTCGCGCTCGCCCATGACTTCATGACTGCACACCCGGACGAGGCACGGCTGCTCCACGCGGAGACGGCGGCGTACCTCGAGGGAACGGGCTGCCCCGCGGACCTGATCCGCAGCGCGTTCCACGCACGCAGTGCGGAGGACTGGGGGCGGCTCGCACGTCTCGCCGCCCGGTATGGCTGGTGGTTCGGCGCCCGGTACGGAGCGGAGACGGTGGACGCGTTCGGAAGCGTCCCGGACGACGCGGTCCGGACACGACCGGTGCTCGCCATCACCCGAGCGCTCGCCCACGCGCTGCCCGCTGCGACGATCGAACCGGAGCCGCGCTCGCCGATGGTGCAGCGCGTCTTCGCCCGAACAGGGGAGTCGCCGGTGCAGCAGGCGCTCGCGACGACCGATCCCGACGAGCGCGCATTCCTCGTGATCGCCGCGGTGAATGGCCTGCGCCAGCGGGGCGACGTCGCGACTGCTCTGCGGGTGAGCGAGGAGCTGCGTCGCACCATGACCAGGCGCTGGAACGAGGTGAGTGCGCTCAACCGGTCGTTCTACTACCTGCAGGCCGGGCTCGCCGCTGTGGAATCGGGGGATCTCCCGCGCGCCGTGCGCCGTTTCACCCGGGCCTATGAGGAGAGCAGCGGAGCCCCGTCGCAGTTCGTCGCGTGCTCCGCCGCCGCGCACAACGCTCTCATCCTCGCGTTCGAGGGACGCCGCGACGTCGCCCTCCGCTGGGCGCGACGGGCGGAGGAGGGATCGGCGGACGAGCCGTGGATCCGGCAGGTGGTGCACGCCCCCGCGCAGTTGGCGCACGCCTATGCCGCACTCGATGTCTCCGACACTGCGGCGGCGGCTGATCTGCTCCAGGAGGCCGGAGCGCTCGAAGACTTCCTGGAAGCCTGGCCCCTGAAGCTCGACGTGCATGCCCGATTCGGGCTCGCCGTCGGCACACCCGTCGCGACCCTCGACGACATCGAGCGCGCGGCGGCCACCCATCGTGCGGACCGCCCCGCGAGCGCTCTCGCCGCCGCACTCGTCACCGCCGCCCGCTGCACGCTCCTCATCGCGGACGGGGAGCTCACCCGGGCGAAGCGCCTCATCGACCGGACCCTGGAGCCGGCGGCGGAGCCGGAGCCGGTGCCTGCCGGCGAGGAGGGGCCTGCGGCTGCGGGTGCCGAGGTGCCGGCCGTGGTCCGCAGTGCGCTCGCGGAAGCGCAGGCCCGACTGTGGTTGACGGCGGGCAGGTGCACCCAGGCGCGTCACGTCGTCTCGTCGGCGCTGTCGCAGGCGCCGACCCGACGGCAGGTGGTCAGGCTGCTCGTCATCGACGCCGCTGCCGCGCACCTGCTGGGGGAGACGGCCGACGCCCGCCGCAGCATCGGACGCGTGGTGTCGATGACCGTGCCGGCGGAGCTCGCGACGGCGATGCGGGTGCTCCCTGTGGACGCGCGCTGGGAGATCCTCGACCTGCTCGAAGGCGCTCGGAGGGCCTTCCTGCCGGAGCGGCACGACCCGCTCCACTCCCTCCCGGGCATGTTCCCCGCCCACGCGCACCTCATCGAGCTGACGGAGCGTGAGGCGTCCGTCCTGCGGGACCTCGCCGACGGGGCGTCACTCGCAGAGATCGCGCGCGCGGACGTCCTCTCCGTCAACACCGTGAAGAAGCAGGCGGTGAGTCTGTACCGGAAGCTCGGGGCGGACACGCGAACCGCAGCCCTCCGCATCGCCTACGAGCAGGGTCTCCTCGGACACATCGAGCCGTAGGAAGGGCTCCCGGGCGGCGTCGGCTCGGCGGCGACGGCTCGGGATGCGGGAGCCGCGTGAGGCGGCCCGTCTGCGATGACGGTGTCTGCGGGTCGCCGCACAGTGCCTGCGGGACTCCGCGCGGGCCTCGCGCACGCGGACCATTCCGCCCGCTGCCTGCCTAGCATCAGTCCCATGCTCCGTGCCCGCCCTCACTCCGAGGGCCTCTCCCGAGGCGCTTCGCCCGAAGCTCCTCCCACGAGGCGAACGGGTCCTGATCGGAGCCGATGCGGAGGACGGACATGCCGAGGAGCCCCGGGACACGCCCCATGTATCGGGTCGCCGCACTGCTGCTGAGCGCCAGTGCGATCCGGTATGCGGGTCAGCTCGTCCTGCTGGTCCTCATCGCCCGCTCCACGAGTGTGGCCGGGGTGGGCACATACACGGTCGCCCTCGCAGTCTGCGCACCCGTCTACATCCTCGCGGGGTTCGGCATCCGGACCGTCCGCCTCACACTGCGTCGCGAGGTCCCGACCCGGACGTACGAGCGCTTCCTCCTCAGCTCGGTCGCGTCCGCGGGTGCTCTGATCGTCGTCATCGGCCTGTTCCTCCCGACGCAGATCAGCGTCGTCATCCTCCTCATCGCCCTCGTCCGCACGGGCGAGACGTTCATGGAGCTCTACGGGGCGATGCTGCAGCGGGCCGGGCGCCCGGGCGCGATCGTCGCGGTCATCGGCACCGGAACCTTACTGCAGGTGGCGTCCGTGGCCGTGATCTTCGCGATGGGCGGAGGGCTCGTCACGGCCCTCGCCTGCTCCGCCGCTGGGTACCTGGTGGTGCTGCTGGCCGCGTCGCGTCCGCTCGCCCTGTCCGCGACGCGGACGTCCGCCGAGGTCGCCACCCGCGTCGTCGCGGGACCCACCGCCGAGGCCGCGTCCCGGGCCGCCGACGGCTCCTCGACCGCCCCCGGCCCTCGCGGCGGCGCCCTGCTGACGACTGACCCCGGCACGGACTGGCGGGTCCTCTTCGCGGCAGGTCTGCCGACGGGGATCGCGATCGGCATGATCACGCTCCTGTCGACCGTGCCGCAGTACCTGCTGGGCTGGGTCAGCGGCGTCGAGGATGCAGGCCGCTTCGCGGTCCTCCTCTACGTCGTCGTCGCCGTCGAAGTGCTCCTCCACGCCCTTGCCCAGTCGTGGATCCCCCAGGCTCGTCGACTGCTCGACCACGCACAGCTCACTCCGACGACCGTCGCGCGGACGGCGCTGCGGTGGACACTCCTCGCGGGAGTGCCGGGGCTCGCGGGCCTCGGCGCCGCCGCGCTCCTGCTGCCGCGCGTGCTGGGACCGGAGTTCGCGATCACACCGGTCCTCGCCCTGCCGCTCGCCTGCACCGTGCTGCTGGTGCCGGCGTCGTTCGCGGCGGACACCGCGGTCGTCGTCCGCAACAGGTACGCGCTGTCGCTGACCGTGAGCGTGCTCGCGCTGATCGTCGGGGTGGTGGCGGGCACGGCGCTCGTGGCACTCGGCGTCTTCGACCTGTCCACCGCGCTGTGGACGTTCGCGGCGACGATGGCTGTCCGCGCCGCGGCCGGATTCGCCGCCGTCGCGGTGTCGGATCCGCGGCGGCGCGTGCGCGTCCCCCGGACGCCGCCCCTCCCTCCTGCGTCACCCGTCCGCCGGCGCCGGATCTTCGGGGTCGCACGCCGCACCGGGGGCACACGCCGCACCTGGACCCTTCCCGCACAGCAGCTGCTCACCCTCAGGCGCGTCTGGCCCGCGCTGCCGATCGCCGTCGCAGTGATGGCCGTCGTCGCCGCGGGCCCCCGCTGGGCGCTGGGTGCGGCAGGCGCCGTGCTGCTGGTCGTCGTGCTCACCGTGCTCCGGATCGGCGTCCCCACCCTCCTGGTCACGACGGTGCCGCTCGCCTTCTACGTCGCCGTGGGCGGAACGCTCGTGAACCTCGCAGTGAGCGACGTGTTCCTCCTGCTCCTGTTCGTCCGCATCCTCGTCGACCCGGAGACGGCCCGCGCCTTCGCCGATGTGAGCGGTTGGGTCCGCACGGCCCTCAGTCTCCTCGCGCTGCTGCTCGCCCTCACGGCGGGAACGATCTTCGTCCGATCTGCGGCGGGCGCCCCCGAGGACTGGACCGCCTTCCTCGCGGACGCGGTGAAGCTCGTCGTCGTCATCGGCTACTTCGTCGTCTGCGTCGTCGTGTTCCGCGACCTGGTGCTGCGCGGCGACCTGCGCATCCTCACGGTGTGGGCACGGACCGCCGCAGCCGTGGGTGCGCTGGGTGCGGCGGGCGCTCTGCTCTTCGCCGCCGGTGTCGAGACGGGACTGACGATGGACTTCCGTGCGACCGGGACGTTCGAGGATCCCAACGCGTTCGCCACGTACCTCATCATGTCCATCCCACTCGCTCTGCTCGCCCGCCACGTCGCGGGACGGCGACTGCTGAGCTGGCATCAGGCGCCGATCCTCGCGGGCATCATCGCCTCGTTCTCACGCGGGGCGCTCGTCGGCCTCGCAGCGGTCCTGGTCGTCCTGTGCTTCTTCGCATTCCGCGACCCCGCGCTGCGTGCGCTGCGGGTCGTCGCGCTGCTGGCGCTCGGCGTGGCCGCAGTGTTCGTGCTCGACGGCGCGGCGAGCACCGTCTTCGAAGGCAGCCGGGGAGTCGGCTTCGGCGAGGACGTGCGCTTCCGCCTCTGGGCCGCCGCCGTCGACGTCTGGCTCCACGCCCCGCTGATGGGGGTCGGCCTGGGCCAGTTCATCGTGAGCTCCGAGGACGTCCTGGGCTCATCTGGCGGGGTGCTCGCCCACAACACCTACCTGTCGATCCTCGCCGAGGGCGGTGCCGTCGGCGCCATGGTCTACCTCGCGATCCCGATCGCGGCCGTCGCGGCACTGCTGCGGCGGGGCGACACCGTCGCTCGGCTCCTGCTGGCCTCCGGAGTGGGAGGCGCGGTCATGGCAGTGAGCCTGAATCTCCAGAACTTCCGCCCGATCTGGCTCTTCCTCGCACTCGCGGTCGCCTGGACGGCCGTCCCGCGCGAGCGGGACCCGTCTGCGGGCGGCGACGACCGCCTCGGGCGCGGGCTCCTCCACCCCGATCGCCTCCGCAGCCGGACCACCACGCACACCCGCACCTACGCACGAACGGAAGAATCATGGATCTGAAGACCTACCTTCGAGTCCTCCGACAGCACGTCGCGCTCATCATCGCGGCTGCGGTCGTCGGGGCGCTGGGCGGGCTGGGCGTGGGGCTCCTCACCCCGACGACGTACACCGCGCAGACGCAGCTCTTCGTGTCGATCGTGAACTCAGGATCCGCGACGGACCTCCAGCAGGGCTCCACGTTCACGCAGGAGCGCATGCAGACGTACGTCGACATGGCCGACAGCCGCGCGGTGCTGGGTCCGGTCGTCGACGACCTCGGCCTGGACGAGACGTCCGTCGACCTGGCCGAACGGGTGCAGGCGACCTCCGACCCGAACACCGTGCTCATCGGCATCGCCGTGACCGACGAGTCGCCACGAGCGGCGGCCCGCATCGCGGAGGCGGTCGCCACGAGCCTCGTCGACGTCGTCACGACGCTCGAGAACCCCGACGGCGAGGGCGCCTCCCCCGTGCTCCTCTCCGTCGCCGAGGCCGCAGAGCCGCCCGTGGAGCCCAGCAGCCTGACGCTGTGGACCGACACCCTCCTGGGCCTGCTCGTCGGCGTCGTGTTCGGAGTGGGAGCGGCACTGCTGCGCTCCGCGCTCGACACCCGGCTGAGGGGCAAGGAGACACTGCGGCGCGTCACCCGGGCACCCGTCCTCACGGCGGTGCCGGCGGACGCGTCGACCGCGCGCACACCACTCGTCACGGACCTGCCGGTCCACAGCCCGCGGGGAGAGGCATTCCGGCGGCTTCGGACCAACCTGCGGTACGCGCAGGTCGGCGATGCGAGCACCTCGGTTCTCGTGACCTCGTCCGTCGCCGGTGAGGGGAAGACGACGACGAGCATCAACCTCGCGATCGTCATGGCCCAGGCGGGCAAACGGGTCGCACTGGTCGACGCTGACCTGCGCCGGCCGCGGATCGCGCATCGTCTGGGCCTGGAGAACGCCGCCGGGCTCACGACGGTGCTCGTGGGGTCCGCAGAGGCCTCTGAGGTGCTGCAGGCGTGGGGCGACGACGAGCTCTACGTCCTCACCGCGGGCGAGATCCCTCCCAACCCCACGGAGCTGCTGGAATCGCGGCAGATGAGCCGGCTCATCGCGGAGCTCACCGCGGAGTTCGACCTGGTGCTCATCGACGGTCCGCCGTTGCTGCCGGTCGCCGACGGCCTGGTGCTGTCGCAGCAGGTGGGGCGCGTCATCCTCGTCGCCGGTGTCGGTCAGGTGCGGGTGGGAGAAGTGCAGGAAGCGCTGGGCACCCTGTCCCTGGTCGATGCGAACCGGGTGGGGGTCGTGCTCAACAAGGTGCCCGCCTCGACCCTGGACGGCGGGTCGTACTCCCGGGCCTACGGCTCGTACCTCCTGCCGGACGAGGGGAGCAGCGGTGTGCTGGCCGGCGACCCCGGTGGTGACAGCTGGAGTGAGGACGGGCGTGCGTACGGGCGTGAGCGCGGCGGCAGACGCGGGTCGTACAGGGGGACGGACGGCGGGTCGGACGGCGGATCGGATCGCGGGCCCGAGCGGGGCCCGGACCGCGGGCCCGAGCGCGGTCCTGACGACCGGCTCGACGGTCGTCTGAGCGAACATCTCGACACGGTGGAGATGAGAAGGGTCGGATCATGAGAATCGGTCTGCTCACGAGTGTCGGGCCGATGCTCGATGCCTTCTTCCCGGAGATCGTGCAGGAGTGGGAGGCAGCGGGGCACACGGTGCTGACTGCGGCGGGGGACGGGGCGAAGGTCCTGTCCGGGACCGTCATCGAGGGGCTGACCCGGCGCCCCGCCATCAGTGCCAGACGCGCACAGAGAGCGTTGAGGGCCTGGAGCGAGGAGGGACGGCTGGACGTCGTCGTGACGAATTCGGCGACTGCCTCAGCACTGGTGAGGACTGCGGGTCTGCGGATGCCGGTGGTCTACTTCTGCCACGGTCTCCACTGGAACAGACTGCGCACGCCGCAGGACCACCTGTGGCAGACCGTCGAACATCAGCTGCTGGCGCGGACCGCAGGCGTCCTCACCCTCAACTCCGACGACGAGGCGTGGTTCCGGCGCAGGATGCCGACGCATGCGGTGCATCGGCTGCGTCCCGGTGTGGGGCTGGACCTGGAGCAGTACCCGCGGACAGCGCTCCCGGCGGGACCGCTGAGCCTCGCGTGGATCGGCGAGCACTCGCGGCGGAAGCGTCCGTGGCTCGCCGTGGACGTGGCCGCCGGGCTGAGAGCCGCGGGCACCGACGCGACGCTCACTCTGGTGGGCGTGGGCAGTCTGCTGGAGCGCACGCGGTCAGAGGTCCGCCGCCGTGGTCTCGAGGACATCGTGCATGTGGTCGGATGGGCGGATGCCGCACAGACTCTGGCCGGCGCCCACGCCCTCATCCACACGGCGGCATGGGAGGGTCTGCCCCGCGTGATGCTCGAAGCGTTCGCCATGGGCCGCCGCACGTACGCGTTCGACGTCAAGGGCGTGCGGGACTCGCCCGACGCGATCCTGCTGGAGGACGAGGACGTCGCGGGCATGGCGGACGCGGTCGCCGGGGACTGGGCGTCCGGACTGCTGCATCGTCCGGTGGAGGCGGATGCGGGTCATCTGTGCTCGAAGGAGGTGGCACAGGAGATCCTCGTGTTCCTGCGCGGAGCGATCGTGCCGGTGTCTGCGGGAGCGACGGAGGCCGCAGCCGGGTCTGATGAGGGTCGAGCGGAGGCGGCATGAGCGCCACCTGGGCTGTGCACGATGACCTGTTGGACGTCCTGGTCGTGTGCACGGGCAACGTGTGCCGCTCACCACTGGTCGAGCGGATGCTGCAGACGGGGTTCGACGCCGTCGTCCCGGGCGTCATCCGGGTGCACAGTGCGGGCACGCAGGCGCTCGTCGGATCGCCGACGACCCCGGAGATCGTCGGTCTGGCGGAGCGGATGAGGATCGACATGGGGGACTTCCGCGCGCAGCAGCTGCAGATGGCCCAGGTGCAGGATGCCGATCTCGTGCTCGCGCTGGACCGCGGGCATCGGGCGACCGTCGTCGAACTGGTGCCGCAGGCGCTGCGGAAGACCTTCACGCTTCGGGAGCTGGCGCGGATCCTGCCGCAGGTGCCGGTGGAGCGCGGCGCCTGGCCGCAGGAGCGCTGGAGGTCGGCGGTCGTGTGGGCGGCGCGGCGACGGCGTGCGGTGGCGGGAGAGCCGGACGCCGACGACGTCGTCGATCCGTATCGCCGGCCGGACTCCGTCCTCTGGGAGATGGCGGGGCAGCTGGTGCCCGCGGCGGACACGCTCGTGCAGTGGGAGCGCCGCGCGGCGGGATGAGGACGGGCCGGAATATGCAGTGCGAGAAGAGAAGGAAGTGTTCGGTGTCATGATGCGCATCATCATCAGTTCGGCAGGTCGTCGCGTGTACCTGGTCACATGGTTCCGACAGGCGTTGGTCGAGGCCGGTATCGAGGGCGACGTCTACGTGCTGGACCATGACCGTCGCGCTCCTGCGGCTGCGGCGGCCGACGGGTTCCGGCAGCTGCCGCCCTACACCAGCGGAGAGTACGCGGACCAGCTGCTGCGGACGGTCGATGAGCTGAGGCCCACTCTGTTCATCTCGCTGAACGACTGCGAGCTCACGGCCCTATCGCAGGGGCTGAGCACACGCCTGCGCGAGCGCGGGGTGGTCGTGCCGTGCCTGGAGGGCGCCTCCCACCGCGCCGTGGCGGACAAGCTGCGCATGTCCCGCGCCCTGACCCGGATCGGAGTCCCGACACCGCGCACCGCGCTGCTGTCGGACACGGAAGCGGTGCATGCGCTGCTGGAGACGACGCCGGCCGTGATCCTCAAGGACCGCTGGGGCAGCGGCTCGTCCGGTCTGCTCAGGCGCACCTCCGAGCAGCTCCGCCGCTGGCTGGCGACGGATTCCGCGACCCGCTCGGACCTCGGCGGGTCCCCGGATGACGAGCTGGTCGTCCAGCCCGACGTGGTGGGCACCGAGTACGGCATCGACATCGTCACGCCCGTGCGTGGCGGACCGGTGGCCGGCGTGCTGGCCCGCCGCAAGCTCAGCATGCGCAACGGCGAGACCGCCGCGGCGGTGTCCGTCGACAGCAGCCCGTTCGCCGGCCTGGCCGCGATGCTGGCCGACGGGCTGGGGATCCAGGGCACGGCCGATGTCGACCTGATGCTTGCGGACCACGGGGCGGCCTCCGTCGTCGACATCAACCCCCGGTTCGGAGGCGGATACCCCTTCAGCCACGTGGCCGGGGCGGACGTGCCGCACTTCCTCGTGGCGTCGACGCTGGGGCTCGACCCCCATCCGCGCTGGAACACCTATCGGCTCGGCCACCTCGGAGCGAAGCACGAGGGAATCATCGGCTTCGAGTCGAGCCCGGACGGCTCCGCGATGGGGGCCTCGCACCAGGAAGGAGCAGCCTCATGGACCGCGCGCGCCGTGCAGACCACCTGAGACCGCCCACACCGGCATTCGTGATCGACCGGCCCGTCCTCACCGGGTTCGTCAGTCGGTTCCAACAGGCCCTGGACACGCAGTGGCCGGCGTCGATCCTGTCCTATTCCTTCAAGACGAACTCGCTGCCCTGGCTGGTGTCCTTCATGCGGGACCACGGTGTCTGGGCCGAGGTCGTCTCGGACACCGAGTACCGCCTCGCCCTCGCGCTGGGGTACAGGCCGGACCGCATCGTGTACAACGGTCCGATCAAGAGCCGTGGGCTCCTGCGGTCCGCGCTTCAGAACGGATCGATCATCAACCTCGATGCGAAGCGCGAGGTCACGTGGGCCGCTGAACTGGCCAGCGAGATGCCCCACGCCGAGTTCGCCGTCGGACTGCGCGTCAACTGGGATCTCGAGGCCCGCTGCCCCGGTGAGAGCACGACGGGGCCGGACGGGAGCCGGTTCGGCTTCGACGCGGACAACGGCGAGCTCGACCGGATGATCGCAGAACTGACGGCTGCGGGGGTGCGAGTCGCGGGACTCCACATGCACCGCAATTCGCAGTCGCAGAGTGTGGACGTCTTCCGGGCGGCCGCATCGGTCGCCGCAGAGCTGATCGCGTCCCGCGGTCTCGACCTCGAGTGGATCGACATCGGCGGCGGCTTCTTCGGCAGCGAAGACGAGGGCCCGACCTTCCATGAGTACATCGCTGCGATCCGTGAGGTGCTCGGAGCCGTGGTGGATCCGCGGAGGACCCGCCTGATCGTCGAACCGGGCGGGTCGCTCATCGCCGTACCCGTCGAGTTCCACAGCAGCGTCATCGACGTCAAGGAGGTCGGTCCCCGCACGATCGTCGTCACGGACGCCAGCCGCACCAACATCGATCCGCTGTTCCGCCGGCGGCGACCCTTCGAGGTCACCCTCGACACGGATGCGACGGCGTCGCGCCCGGACCAGATCATCAGCGGCTTCACGTGCATGGAGGATGACCGACTGCTCCAGCTCCGTGATGCACCTGCGGTCGACGTGGACGATCGCATCGTCTTCCACACGGTCGGGGCATACACGATGTCCTACCAATCGACGTTCATCGAGTACCCGCCGGCCGTGTACGTGCGCGACGGGGACTCGCTGAACCTGGTCCGGCGTGCGTGGGGCGTCGAGGACTACCTCCGGGGCAATCTGTGGATCCAGAGCGGTGACCCGGAGGGGGCCTCCGGCGATGCGGCTGTGGCGGAGGGTGTGACGGAAGCCGTGACGGAAGCGGACGGGCTGCAAGAGAGTGGGCTGCAGGGGAGTGGGCTGCACGACGGTGGGCCGCATGCGGATGGTCGGCAGCTGAGTGGAGCGGGACAGCCATGAGAGTGCACGTCCTCGAGACCTCGGACCCGGAGTGGGCCGCCTACCTGCCCGGCACCCGCCACGACATCTTCCATATCCCCGCGTTCGTCCGCGCGGAGGACCGGTTCCACGGCACGGAGAGTCGCCTCGTGGTCGTGGAGGACGGGGAGTCCGCGCTGCTCGTTCCGCTCGTCTTCTCCGCCCTGCCCGGTGGATTCGAGGACGCGTCGACGCCTCATGGACCTGCGGGACCCGTCTTCTCCGAGGGGGCGACGGAGGAGTGGCGTCGCGCGGCGGTGTCCGCACTGGTGGACCACCTGCGGGAGCGCGGGGTGGTGTCCCTCTTCCTGCGAGGGCATCCGCTGGCCGGCCTCGGCGACTTCGCAGGTGCCGGAGCCGTCGTGGAGCACGGGCCGTCGTTCGTCATCCCCCTCGACCGGCCCGTGGAGGAGATCAAGGGAGGCATGCGGCAGAACCACCGGCGGAACATGCGCAGGGCCGAGCGGGACGGGCACATCGCGGTGCAGGATACGGAGTGGGAGCACCTCGAGGAGTTCCACCGGATCTACACGAGGACGATGGAGCGCGTGGAGGCGGGATCCGCCTACAGATACAGCCGCGAGTACTTCGAACGGCTGCGCGACGAGGCGGGGATGTACACGTCACTGTGGGTGCTCATGATGGACGGCGAGCTGGCAGGTGCCCACCTGGTGACCTCCTGCAGCGGAACGGTCCAGTACTTCCTGGGCGCCACGCATCCCGACTTCCACCGCAGGGTGCCGCAGGTGGCGATCTTCGATGCCGTGCTGAGCTGGGCTCACAGCCGGGGCGATCGGGACTACGTCCTGGGCGGAGGGCTCCAGGAATCCCTGCGGCACTTCAAGTCCGGGTTCACGCAGGTCGAGCGGTCGGAAGCCACCGCTCGCATCGTCATCCAGCACGACGAGTACGAGCGGCTCTGCACCGGGTGGGAAGCGGAGAACGGCCCGCTGACCCGCCGCCGCGATGCGTTCTTCCCGGGCTACCGCACGCCGGCGCCGGCAGCCTGACGGGCCGTATCGGCCGTTCGCCGCCTCCGTGTTCGCCGCGCCGCCCGGCCCATGCGGGAAGACGCGACCCACCACCTTTCATCAGACCGCATAGGAAACAAGTTGTGCGACCTGATGAAAGGTGGTGGTTCGCGGGCCTCAACGCGGGGTGAAGGGCGGTGTTTCGTGCGGGAGCGCGGCTGCCTGCCCCACGACGGACGGATTGCTGGTTCGTGGGCCACCCGCGTGCGCCGGTCCGTCGAACCGTAAGGGCATCCCTCGCCAAGTGGGGTGTGCTTGCCCGTTCGCCGCGTCCGTGTTCGCTTCGCCGCTGCGTGCCGCGGTCAGAGGAGCATGGAGGCGGCGAACGGACGGTGAGCCGACGGGACGCGTCTCCCGCGGCGACCGCTCAGCCCCGCTCAGTTCCGCTTAGGCTCGCTTCGCCGCGCCCTTCGCGCCGAAGCGGAACGGGATGAAGCACGCGATCGCTACGGCGACGATCGCCACGCCGAACCCGATCAGGTAGACGATCCGGAATCCGGCCTCCGACATGACGGCCTCTCCTCCGATCGACATCGTCACCGCTGCGAGCACCGCACCCACGATGGCGGAGCCCGTCGAGCTGCCGATCGACCGCATGAGTGTGTTGAAGCTGTTCGCCGAACCCGTGGCAGACGGGGACACGGAGCGCATGATGAGCGCCGGCATCGCACCGTATGCGATCCCGACCCCACCCTTGATGATCATGTGGGCGAACATCAGGCCGATCGCGCTCGCGAGGAAGGCCTGCATGCTCCCGTAGCCGATGGCGATGACGCCCAGGCCCGCGATGAGTGCGACCTTGGGCCCCTTCGCGTTGATGAGGCGCCCGCCCACCGGGGCCAGCAGCATCTGGATGAACCCGCCGGGGAGCATGAGCAGGCCCGCCGCCAGGAGCGAGACGCCCAGCCCCGGACCGGACCCCGATGGCAGCTGGAGGATCTGCGGCGTCGCGACGAGCGTGATGTACATGGACATGCCCGCGAAGATCGAGGCGGTGTTCGTCAGCAGGACGACCGGCGTCACAGCGGTGCGCAGGTCGACGAGCGGTTGCGCGGCGCGCAGCTCCCACACGGCCCACGACGCGAGTGCGACGACCGCCAGCGCGAATGCGCCGATCGTCTCCCACGAGGCCCACCCCCACGATGTCCCCTGCGAGACGCCGATGAGGAGCGACACGAGCCCGACCGCCAGGAGGACCGCGCCCAGCCCGTCGAACCGCTGACCGGGACCGGGGCGCGCCCCCGATGGCACCAGGGTCGCGACCAGCACGAGCATCACCGCACCCAGCAGCGCGAACATCCAGAAGAGCAGGCGCCAGTCGAAGAACTGCGCGAAGCCGGCGGACAGGGGGAGCGCCAGCCCGCCGCCGATCCCCATCGACGCGCTTGCCAGCGCGATCGCCGTGGCACGCCGCTGCGGCGGGACGACGTCCTGCAGCAGTGCCACGGCGACTGGGATCGCTCCGATCCCCATGCCCTGGAGCGACCGGCCGATCACCATGGTGGTGAGGTCCGTCGACATCGCGGACACGGCGCAGCCGATGAGCATCGGGACCATGAGGCCCACGATCACGCGCTTCTTGCCGAGCATGTCGCCCAGTCGCCCGGCGATGGGGGTGGCCACCGCTCCCGCCAGCAGCGTGGAGGTGACGGCCCAGGTGAAGGCGCCCGGCGTGGTGCCCAGCTTGGGCGGGAGGATCGTCAGCAGCGGTGCGATGAGCGACTGCATCATCGCCACGAGCGTGCACGCGGTCGCGAGGACCAGCGTCACGCGGGTGGGCGCGGGGGAGTCCGGAGGTGCAGCGGCGGAGGCGGGACCGTTCGAGGAAGGGTCCGTCCCGGTGAGGGGGCGGGTGAGCGAGGTGTGGGGATCGGTGGTGGACGAGGTGGCCGCGGCCGCGCGCATGGGACTCCAGGTGAAACACGCAATTGTAGAATGCAATACGATTGCAGTATACAAATGTGCGGGTGAGAAAGGAATGCCGCCATGCTGAGTGTGAGCGACACGATGTCTCTTGGGGAAGATCTCACCTGCGACAATGGTGCGATGCAGGACGATGTGTTCGAGGATCTTGTGCGTGAGCAGATGCTGCTGACGCGCTTCGCCCTGCAGGGGGTCGCGCCCAAGGACCGGGACGTCCCGCTGGACCGCAGCGCGGTGATCCTCTTGTCGCGGCTGCACGCACAGGGCCCGATGGCGGTCGCGGAGCTGGCCGAGGCGTTCGACATGGACGTCTCCACGATCCACCGGCAGACGACGGCGGCGATGAAGGCGGAGCTGCTCGAGCGCATCCCGGACCCAGACGGGGGGATCGCCCGCAAGCTGCGCCCCACCGAGGAGGGGGTGCGTCGCCTCACCGCAGAGCTCGAGGCGCGCAAGCAGGGATTCGCGCGGATCCTCGAGGACTGGTCGGAGGGAGAAGTCCTGCAGTTCGTGGACTACCTGCGCCGCTACAACGAGGCGATCGAGAGCCGTCGCGGCAAGAACTGGCCGCGATGATCGTGTCGGGTGGTCGCTGATGCCGTCAGCCGACTGTCTCCACAGGTGGGTGGTAGCGGGGGACGGATGAATCGGGGCGGCGCTGCAGAGGTCACAGGTGGAAAGTGACTCGGCCTCGGCCGCGTCAAGCAGGTCGTTGACCTCCCTGGATCGCGTGGACCCCCTCCTGGTCGTGGTTCGGGACCGGCCGGTTGCCCGTGATCATCCCCGGGCGCTCGCCCGCTGGCAGGTCAGGCTGGCTCGGCGGGACTGCTGGTCTGCGGGACTCCCGGGCGGTGGGGGCCACCGTCAGTCCTGGCGGCCCCGCGCGGCCTGCCCGTCGGCCTTCTGCTGTTCCTTCCGGCGCTTCCGGTCGGCCTTGATGAGCAGGGCCCGCTCGATGGAATCCATGTCGTCGGTGATCCCGAGCCGTTCGTTGTAGTCCTCGATCCGCTCCGACTCCCGTTCGAGCAGGGTCCTCTCCCGCAGTCCCTCGACCTCCGCCTCACCGACCAGGCGGGCGATGTCCTTCAGCGCTCGCCGACGGCGCTTGGAGTCGGGTGCCGATTTGACCCGGTCGATGTCCGCATCGGTCCAGGGGTTGGTCTCCGGATCGATCTTCGAGCGGAGTGCCCAGTTCTTGAACCAAGTCGGCGTCCACGCCAGCGGCCACCAGAAGAAGGACAGTGCCACCAGCGCCGCCGGGACCAGGAACACGTTCCAGACGGCCTGCCGGGCCCCTTCCATAGCCCAGGCCTCGAAGAACACGGTGGGCAGCAGGGTCACCAACCCGATGCCGATCATCGCCAGCATGAACGGCCAGGTGTTGTGGTGGGAGACCTGGAGCGGGAAGTGCGGCAGGACCGCCCAGGTGCGGGTATCGCCGTTGAGGCTCCGCCAGACGACGTAGAACACCAGTGCCGCGGCTCCGCCCACCAGCAGAAGCATGCCCCAGTAGGCCGGGATGTAGGCGATGGGAGCGAGCCAATCGGGCATGAGGGAGTCCTTTTCGGGCCCGGCGGTGGTTCACCACCGACGATACCACCCGTCCGGGTGCCGCAGCCGGGCCGCGCCCGTGCCGGTGGTGAGGCACCTGACCGCCTGAACCACGCCGCCCACCTCGATTCCGACTCCTGACCTCCGAACAGAGGAAGGAGCGCAGCCTACGCGCTGCGCTTCACGAGCTCACTCACGATCACACCCGAGCCGTAGGCGGTCGTCTCGAGGTGCTCGAACTGGGTGGGTTCGTACTCCGTCGCGGCGAAGAGCGGGATGCCGTCGCCGAACACGACGGGATTGCGCTTGAGGACGACTCGGTCGATCTCGCTGAGCAGCTGGGAGGCGAGACGGCCTCCGCCGCACAGCCAGATGTCACCGCCGGGCTGTCCGCGCAGTTCCTGGACGGTGCGGACCGGGTCCTCCGCCGTGACGCGCAGGTTCTCCGCCTCCGTCTGCTGAGTGCGTGAGAACACGATCTGCTCGAGGTGGCGGTAGGGGCTGTCCATCCCCACGGGGAGGCCGACCGCGTACGTGTTCCAGCCCATGAGGACCGTCGAGAAGCCCCCTGCGGACTGGTCGAGTCCCAGCTGCTCCGCGTAGACGGTCGGGACCGCGTCGGCGAAGCGTTCGGTGAGGGCACTCATATGGTCGCCCTCGAACGTGAACGCGTCGAACTGCCCGTCCGGTCCTGCGATGTACCCGTCGAGGCTCACCGCCACGTAGTACACGAGTTCGCGCATGTCTCCTCCTCGTGACCACCCTCGGTCACCCTGTCAGGCTACAGACCGTGTCCAGGACCACGACCCCGAACCACGACCCCGAAAGCACGAGGGGCCGGTGCCGCACTCGGTGTCCGCAGGCCCACCGGAGAGGGTGTTCGTCTACGCCGTGAGCGCGTAGTGGCGGCCGGTGAGTCCATCCAGGATGATCTCGACGGGTCGCCCGTCCTTCGTGGCGGTGAGCCACCAGTTGGGCTTGCCGAACAGCAATGGTTCCCGCAGCGGATGCAGCTGCCCCGGCGGGCCCAGTCGCCTGCCGCGCAGCAGCACGCTGCGCACCAGGTCCCGTGCAGCTCGTTCCCCCCGCTCATCGTCGAGGACGCGGACCGGATCGGAGATCGCCGCCGCGCACGCCGCCTCAGCTTCGGCGAGGGGGACGAAGGCGACGTGCTCCCACGGCTCCGTCGCGTACGCGCGGCCGCCGACCAGGTCGACCAGTGCGTGTGCGGAGGCGGAGCCGTCGCGCTTCCGCACCTCGTACGAGGTCGCGAGCATCGGGTGGTGGTAGAGCTGGGCCCGCACGGCGGCGGCACCCGGCACCCGCCGCCGCAGCCACGCGATCGCGCGGTCGTGCGTGACGCGGACGGGCCAGGCCACGGAGGGCGCCGGCGCGCCCGCCGCGGCCGAGGCTGCGGAGCCGGCTGCGGCCTCGGGCCCCGTCGATTCCGTCACGGCGCTGTCGTCGATGCGCGTGCCCCGGTCACTCCGCTGCCCCGGGGCGCTGGGTGGACAGCGTCGCGTCCTCGCCGATCACCAGGTGCTTGGGGATCGGTGCGACGCGCATGGTCTCCTCCACGGCTGCGAGGACCTGGGGCGGCACGGGGTGCGACTTCTGGGTCGCGAGCGAGCCGATGATGATGCCCAGGACGGAGGCGATGATGCCGACCATCATCGGATCCATTCCCCACATGCTGCCCGTGTCGAAGATCTGTGCCCCGACCGCGCCCACGGCGCCGGCGATCATCGAGGTGATGGCGCCCGGCGTGTTCGCCTTCTTCCACCAGACCGCGCACACGTAGGCCGGGACGAAGGCGGAGCCCATCGTCGCGGTGGCGAAGACGACGAGGTCGAAGACGCCCGGCGGCCGCCACATCGCGAGGATGAGCCCCACGATCGCGATCACGAGGATGACGAGGCGGGAGATGTTGACCGCTGCCTTCTCGCTGAGGTTCTTGATGAGGGCGCCGCCCAGGTCCTGTGAGGCGATCGTGCCGGCCTGGAGGAGGATCGAGTCCGCCGTCGACATGATCGCGGCCATGATCGCCGCCATGACCAGGCCCACCGCGAAGGGCGGCAGGACGACCTGAGCGACTTCGAAGATCGCGAGCTCCGGATTGTCGAGGTTCGGCACGATGAGCAGGGCGAACATGCCGATGAGATAGGCGCCGGGGATGAACAGCAGGTTGAAGCCGGTCGACCACAGGCCCGCCCTGCGGGCGATCGACGGACGCTTCATCGACATGTGCCCGACGTTCACGTGCGGATAGCCCATGTAGCCGATCGAGAAGATCAGCAGCGCACCGAGGATGATCCCCCACTCGCCGAAGTACTGGCCGTCGGCGCCCCACATCGTCAGCAGGTTCGCGTTCATGTCACCGAGCGATTCGTGACCGGCGGTGAGGCCGCCCACGTGCTGGACGGTGGCGATGAGGATCCACAGCATGCCGATGACCATGATGATGGACTGCAGGAATCCCGTGTAGGCGACGGCGAGGTAGCCGCCCAGGAAGGTGTAGATGAGGATGATCGACACCGCGATGACGAGTGAGATGTTGAGGCCCAGCCCGGTGACGGACGCGAAGCCCTGGCCCCCCGCCAGCAGCTGCGCGAGCACGTAGAGGAACAGGCACGCGAGTGCGATCGGTCCCGCGACGAGCTTGGTCCACACCGAGGGGTAGCGACGCTCCAGGTACCCGATCGACGTGATCGAGCCCAGCAGGTAGGAGAGCTTGCGCATCCGCCGGCCGATGATCGACAGGTTCAGGACACCGCCGCCCAGGTCGCCCAGCGCGAACCACATGCCGTAGTAGCCCTGGCTGTAGCCCAGGCCGCCGGCGCCCAGGAACATGTACCCGGACATCGAGGTGGCCTGCATGCGCAGTGCGGTGACAGGAGCGCCCAGGCTGCGGCCGCCCAGCAGGTAGCCCTCGCGGCTCCTGGAGCTGCGGCGGCTCACCGCCAGGCCGATGCCGATCACTGCCGCGAAGTAGAGGAGGATGAAGACGATCTCGATGGACATCAGCGCGTCCCCTCTCCGGGTGCCGACGGGTCGAGCGGGCTGTGGCCCGCCGGTCCGAGGCCGTCGCTCTTCGCGTCGTAGTCCACGTCCTCGAGGGTCCAGTCCTTCGTCCTCGCGTAGAAGACGATCGTGTAGACGACCCAGAACAGCATGACGCCGCTCATGATCAGTGTGGTGCTCATCGGGAGCCCGAACATGTCGTGTGCCCCTCCTTCGACGTCGTTGTCCTGCGGAGTATCCGCCTCATCACCTCACAGCTGGTGTTGAGGCGTCAAGGCGAGTCTCACAGACCGAAGCGGGCGGCGGGTCCGGTTGCAGGCGGCGGGTCCGGGACCGCAGTGATACCCGTCCCGCTGCTCGTGGCACGGGCGACCTCGGTGGAGTGGGCCGGCGGCACGAAGGAGGCTGCACGAAGGAGAGCACCACGCCCACCGCCCGACGTCTCGACGATCGCAGGCGGTGGGCGCGGTGGGAGCGGTGCGCAGGGCTATCGATCCCTGCGCCGCTGACGCTGTCAGGCGGTCACTCGATGGCGTTCGGGTCGTCGTTCGCCTTGCCGAGGCCGTTCTGGGCGCGCCACTCGATCCAGAGTGCCAGCTCTTCGTCCGCTGCGGGCTCCGTGGCCTGGAATTCGGCCCACTCCGCGTCGAGGCGCTCGCCGCGCTCCAGGAGCTCGTCCTGCTTCTCCCGAGCCTCCGGAGTCCAGCGGTCCTGTTCCTCGAGCCACCGGATGAGGCCGTCGTGGAAGGGCGCTTCGCGCGGCATGTCCTCGACGTCCTCGGGATTCCAGCGCGGTGTGTTGACGGTGGTGTTCTCGTACACCTCGAAGTTCTCCGCCATCGCAGAGATGAGCGCGTAGACCTCGTCGTCGCTGGTCTCCTCCATCGCCGTGATGGGCAGCGTGTAGACGAAGCCGTGGGTCTCCTCGCCCTCCTCCTGCGCGGGGGCGCCGTCGAAGGGAAGGACGTTGACCGACTCCGTGAGTTCTTCGATGCGGTCCACGGCCTCGTCGTCGTCCGGGTCGAGATCGATCCACGACACGTCGACCTGCGACTCGAGCTCGTAGAGGGTCGCGCCGTAGACCTGCTGGTACAGCATGTCGATCTGGCCCTGCCTCAGCGCTTCCGGCTGCTCGCCGTAGGCCATCTCGACCTCCTCCACGTCGTCGCGCGTGAGGCCGCCGTAGGCCAGGTAGGCGTCGATCTTACCGTTCACCGACGGATTCGCGGTGATCTTGGGGATCTTCTGGCCCTTGAGGTCTGCGGGCGTCTCGATGTCGTCCGCGGTGCGCGACAGGAGCGAGTGCGGTGACAGCGGCGCCCACACGACGCGGGTGTCCTGGGGGCCCCAGTCCTCGTTCGCGAACTCGTTCAGTCCTTCGTACGCGAAGATGTACTCATCGCCCAGGCGGCCCATCACCGCAGCACCGGACTTCATCGCCGCCATGCGGCCGATGGCCGTATCGGACGTGATGATGCGGACGCGGGACCCGGTGGCCTGGGACACGGCATCGGAGACCGCGGCGGTGTCCGCGTACGTCGACGTCCCGGTGCCGTACGTGGAGATGACGAACGGGTCGCGGATCCCGCCCACCATCGTCGTCTCGTCCGGTCCGGCGCAGCCGGAGAGCAGCAGTGCGGATGCGGCCGCTGCCGCAGTGAGCATGGGCAGGCGCCTCATACGCGGGCCTCCTTCTTCGAGCTGGTGGCGGCATGCGACCCGGTGGCCGCGGGAACGGCGGTGGCGGTGAAGTCCGGCCCCCGCGTGCCGAACAGGAATGCGAGGACGACCGTGAGGGCGGCCAGACCGAGTCCGATGAGGGTCGAGACGGTGGCCGGCCACAGCAGGAGCAGACCTGCGGCGAGGGAGACGGAGCGGATGACGATCCCGATCCTGCGGTGGTTGAGCGTGAGATAGCCTTCGAAGCCGGTCGCCAGGAGGTAGATGCCGATCATCGCCGATCCCAGTGCCACGAGGATCTGCGTCAGCGTCGACTCCTGTGCCACGAGCGCAGGGTTCACGGCGAACGCGAACGGGATGATGTACTTCACCGACCCCAGCCGCATCGCGGTGATCGACGTCGCCATGGGTGGGGTGCGGGCGATGTTCGCCGCGGCGAACGACGCCAGTGCCACCGGCGGGGTGATGTAGGAGACCGTCGCCCAGTAGATGACGAACAGGTGCGCCGCGATCGGGTTGACTCCCATCTCGGTCAGAGCGGGGGCCATGACGATCGCCAGCAGGACGTAGACGGCGGACACCGTCATGCCCATGCCCAGCACGAAGCTGGTCAGTGCGCCTGCGATGAGGATGAGGGCGAGGTTGTCGCCGACCAGGTTGACCAGCTCGCGTGCCAGGGACAGCGAGACGCCGGTCATGGACAGACCGCCGACGATGAGGCCGACGCCCGCGATGATGCCGATGATCTCTGCGACCGTCTTGCCGGAGGCGTAGATGAAGTTCAGGAACGACGTGGGCGTGAGCTTGAAGCGCTTCATGAAGAGCATGCAGAGGAGCAGGAAGCCGATGGCCCAGAAGGGGGCCTGCGACTCGCTGTTCATGACGACCAGGAGCAGGACCAGGCCGACCAGCGCGACGATGTACGGAACGCCCCTGAGGACGGTGCGGCCGAACGTGGGCAGTTCCTCCTTGGGCATGCCGCGCAGCCCGGACTTCGCGGAGTATGCGTCGACCTGGAGGAAGATGCCCCAGAAGTAGAGGAAGGCGGGGATCGCGGCGGCCAGGGCGATCTGTCCGTACGGGACGCCGACGAAGGACACCATGAGGAACGCTGCGGTGCCCATGATCGGCGGCGTGATCGTGCCGCCGGTCGCAGAGGTGGCCTCGATGCCTGCGGCGTACTTCGCGGGGAACCCGGAGCGCTTCATGGCGGGGATCGTCATGGGGCCGGTGGTGAGCACGTTGGACACGGCGGAGCCGGACATCATGCCCATGGCGGCGGACGACACGACGGAGACCTTGGCGGAACCGCCGCGGTAGCGGCCGAACGCGCTCATGGCGAGGTCGTAGAAGAAGACTGCGCCGCCGGAGAACTGCAGGGCGACACCGAAGATGAGGAAGCCGACGAGGAGGCTGGCCGCTGTCTGCAGCGGGAGCCCCATGATCGAGTCGACGCCCATCGCGTGGATCTGCGCGGTGAGGTCCAGGCGGAACGGAATGCCCTGGAGGAAGCTCACGGGGATGCCCGCGGCGAAGACGGGGTAGAGGGAGAACACCAGTGCGATGCCCGTGACGATGAGGCCCGCCGTTCGGCGCAGGGTCTCCAGCACCAGGATCCACAGGAGGAACGCGAAGACCATCGCGGTGGGCGGTGCGACGTAGTCCCAGCCGCGTTCGAAGATCCGCTGGCCGTTCATGCCGAAGTAGACGGCCGTGACCAAGATGAGGGCGGCCAGAACGATGTCGTACCAGGGCACGGAGGTGCGTGACGTGGCGCCGCCGGGCTGCTTCCTGATCGGGCAGATGATGAACACGATCGGCAGGAACGCGGCCAGCAGGTAGTACAGGAAGCTGTTCGTCAGCAGGTTCGTGCCGCCCAGGTTCCAGAAGAACACCTGGTTGAGCACCAGCACCACACCGGCGATGGTGAGCGCCATGACGACCACGCGCCAGAACAGAGGGAGGTGCGTTCCGGTGTTCGCGGGGTCGCGGTCGAAGTCCAGCTGCTCCTCGACCTCGATCGTCTCAGCGGGAGGGTCGCCCTCCGGGGCGGTGGCGGTCGCCACGGCTCCGGGGTCAGCAACGGCCGATGCGGCGCCGTCGTGGCTAGTGCGTGATGTGCTCATGGGCACCTCTCCGTTGAGCGAACAGGTCCGATTGGGGAGTGATGGATCGGCTGAAGCCGGTGCTCTCGTGAAGAGCGACGGTAATGCTACCGAACCTGTGACCTGGCTCAATGTCGTGGAGACGGACCACGCGACCGGCCGGAAACGGTTATATCGGAAGCGGGTCGCATTGATGTGCGCGGCACGTGAAATCCTGCCTCCTACGACGGGATTCCCTGCAATATGCTGGCATTAGGTGGGCGCGAGGGCGTGATGCCTGTGCGCCGTCTCACAAGGGGCGTGTGTGGAGACTCACAGGGCCGTGAAGGGTGGATCGATGACGGATGACGCGTCCCACAGGGGACTGACCGACGTGCAGGCTGCGGGGCTCGCGGATGAGCTCGCCGAGGCTGCGCGGACCGGGACGCGGATCTCTCCCGCAAGTCGGCGGCACCCCGCTATGACAGTGGCGGATGCCTATGAGGTCCAGCGCCTGTGGCGCGCCCGTCGTGAAGCAGCGGGCGGACGGGTCGCGGGCTTCAAGATCGGCCTCACGTCCGTCGCGATGCAGCGGGCGTTCGGGCTCGATGAGCCCGACTACGGTGTGATCTTCGAAGACCAGATCCTCGATGCGGGGTCGACGGTGCAGGCCGCTGCGTGGAACAACGCGCGGGTGGAGGTGGAGCTCTCCTTCATCCTCGCCTCACCGCTGGTCCCGGGTCAGGGCTCCGACGCAGAAGGCGCGTTCACGGCTGCAGACATCCTCGCTGCGACGAAGTGCGTGGTGCCCTCCCTGGAGATCCTCGACTGCCACTTCGTCGAGGACGGTATGACGGTCATGGACACCATCAGCGACAACGCCGCTCTGGGTGCTGTGGTCCGGGGCGCGGAGGAGTTCGACCCCGCCGCTTTCGATCTGACGTGGATCGGCGCGAAGCTCTTCATCAACGGCTCGATCGTGGAGACCGGAGTGTCCGGAGCCGTGCTGGGTCATCCCGCGGCCAGTGCCGCCTGGATGGCGAACCGCTTCGCCGAACGGGGGGAGGAGATCCCCGCCGGGGCGCTCCTGCTGTCCGGGTCCTTCACCCGGCCCCTGCCGGTGAGCGCCGGCGACACCGTCATCGCGGAGTACCAGGGGATGGGCGAGGTGCGGGTGCAGTTCAGCTGACGTGAAGAGCCCCTCTGTCCGGCGTCGCGGATTCGGACTGTGCCTCTCCTGACCCGTTCCACGTCCCCGGGATCACGAAGCGACGGAACAGACTGAGGCTCATGGAGGGCGAGCGCTCGAGGTGGTCGAAGCGCGACACCGCTTTCCGGGTGACGGGGATCAGTGAGGTGAATGGCGGGATCCTCTTCGCGGGGGAGTCCGCCTCCCAGATCCCACCGGCACGGAACTCCATGCCCTTCTCCACGATCCGCAGCAGCGCCAGCACCGGTTCGCCCTCCAACGGGTTGATGACGAGTCCCATGTCGCCGGACCGGTCCAGCCCGAAGCGGTGCTTCGTGTGCCGCCCGGCGGCCGTGGCGGCAGTGAGGCGGCGGACGACGTGGGCCGCCTCTTCGAGGTCCGCGAACTCCACGCGGGGGAGTCGCGACTGCAGGTCCTCCAGCGATGCCGGCATGAGCACCGTCACGGCGGGATTGTCCAGGCGGTCCCCGAGGATCCACACGAACATCCCGTCCGGCGACATCTCCACGGTGAAGCGGTCCGCGGCGAAGCCGTGGTGGCCGGACGGGGTGGTGAGCGCCAGACCATCCGGCGTGATGCGGAGGTCGATGCCGACGGTCCAGTCCGTCGCGTCCGGCGAGTAGACCTTGAACGGGCCGGTGGCCGCGGTCCAGTCCGGGGCCACCCTTGCGGGCGGCGGCGGGCCGCCGTCCGCGGGACCTTCGGTGACGGCGGCGGTTCCGGGCGGCTCCGCAGTGGACGGTGCGGCGGCCGGGCTGAGGTCGGGATGGACGGCGCGGGGGAGGCCGAACGAAGTCTGCGGCGAATCCATGACTGCTCCTCGGGTGATGCGCTGGACCGGCGGGTGCGGGACCATGCGATGACAGTACGAAGAGGTACGGACACAGAGGCGGACACCGGCACGGACGCGGATGCGGGCGCAGAACCCCCGGCGCTCGGTGCAGACGACGCCGATCCGTCGCAGCCCTGTGCCCGTCGGGCGTGCGGTCGTACACTCGAGAACGGAGTGCAGACTGCTCATGGGTGTCGGCACACGGGATGCTCGCTGGTGGGGTCCGGTGGTCGTCCGACGACGGAAAGGACGACACGATGATTGACCTCGTCGCTGAAGGCCAGGCCCTTCTGCCGGCTCTCCAGGAGCTGAGGCGCGACCTGCACGCACACCCGGAGGTGGGGCTCGACCTGCCGCGCACGCAGTCGGCGGTGCTCACCGCACTGGAGGGGCTCCCGCTGGAGATCACGACGGGAGTGGAGACGACCTCGGTCGTGGCAGTGCTGCGGGGCACCGGCCCAGGGCGCCTCGAGGAGGGTGCCCAGGCCGTGCTGCTGCGCGGCGACATGGACGCGCTCGCCGTCGAGGAGCGCACGGACGAGCCCTTCCGGTCGGAGAACGGCAGCATGCATGCGTGCGGCCACGATCTGCACACCGCGGGCCTCGTGGGCGCGGCGCGGCTGCTGTGCGGGTACCGCGATCAGCTCGACGGCGATGTCGTGTTCATGTTCCAGCCCGGCGAGGAGGGCTTCAACGGCGCCTCCGTCATGATCCGCGAGGGGGTGCTCGACGCAGCGGGAGTGCGCGTGAGCGCGGCATACGGCGTGCACGTGCTCGTCCGGGAGAACGGGATGGTCGCGACGAAGCCGGGAACACTGCAGGCGGGCTCGAACGTGCTGACCGTCACCGTCGACGGTGAGGGCGGCCATGGGTCGCAGCCGCACAACGCGACGGACCCCGTCCCGGCGATCGGAGAGATGATCGGCGCACTGCAGACGATGGTGACCCGGACGTTCGACGTGTTCGACCCGGTCGTCATGTCGATCACGCAGCTGCAGGCCGGGGACATGGTGAACGTCATTCCCGCCAGTGCGTCGCTGGGTGCCACCGTGCGGACGCTGTCGGAGGATTCGGTCGCGCGGTTCCGCGAGCATGCGACCCGCGTGGCTGAAGGCATCGCCGCCGCGCACGGCTGCACCGCCGAGGTCGTCTTCGACGAGCAGTACCCCGTCACCGTGAACGATGCGGACGAGACGGCATGGGTCGCCGAGGAGGTCGCCGGACTGCTGGGTGAGGACCGGATGCATCTCGTGGACGACCCGGTCATGCCCAGCGAGGACTTCTCCTACGTGCTACGCGAGGTGCCGGGGACCTACATGATGCTGGGAGCCAGGCGGGACGACGTGCCGGAGGATCAGCAGGCGGACAACCACTCCCCGTTCGTCGTCTTCGACGACTCCGTCCTGGGCGACCAGGCGGCGCTGCTGGCGCACCTGGCGATGCGCAGGCTGGCGCGAGGCGAGTCGGGCGAGAAGACCCACCACCGGCCGCGGCACTGAAGAACCCAGTTTCCACCAACTTTCATCAGACCGCACAGGAAAGAAGCTGTGCGGTCTGATGAAAGCTGGTGCTTCCGGCGGGAGGGTGCGCGGATGCGACCCGCCGGAGGGGTCACCGACCGGTGGCACCCGGTGCTGGGCCGAGGAAACGGCCCGGCCGATCAACGACGATCAAGGAGGAACCGCGTGACGGACACGCTCGTCATCACAGGAACAGAGGTCTTCGACGGAGACCGCTTCATCGGCACGCACGACGTCCTGGTGCGGGGTGGCGTGATCGAAGCCGTCCGCAGTGCGGAGGCGGGAGGAGCGCCTGTGGCGGCCGAGGCCTCGGCGGCGGGGTCCGTCGTCGACGTCGTCGATGGGAGCGGGCAGACCCTCACACCGGGTCTCATCGACTGCCACGTGCATGTGGCGACGGAGGGCGCCGGCAGTCTCGACGCCTTCGTCGAACCGTTCTCGCTGCAGTTCTTCCGAGCGGCGCGGAACCTGGAGAAGACGCTGCAGGCGGGTGTGACGACGGCGCGGGACGCAGGTGGCGCGGACGCGGGCGTGAAGGCGGCGCTCGCAGAGGGTCTGGTCGACGGACCGGATCTGCGCGCGGCCGTGTCGATCATGAGCCAGACCGGTGGGCACGGCGACGGGCGGATGGCGTCCCGCGCGCACATGCCGCTGCTCGCGGGGCATCCGGGCCGGCCGGACGGCGTGGCCGACGGGCTCGAAGGGGTGCGTGCGAAGACGCGGGAGATCCTGCGGGCGGGCGCCGACCACATCAAGATCTGCTCGACGGGCGGCGTGCTGTCACCCGCTGACGATCCGCGGCACAGCCAGTTCACGCAGGCGGAGATCGAGGTGGTCGTCGCCGAGGCCGCGGCGCAGGGCACGTACGTCATGTCGCACGCACAGGGCGCGGAGGGCATCCGCAGCGCGCTGCGCGCAGGGGTGCGGTCGATCGAGCACGGCATCTACCTGGACGCGCAGACGATCGAGCTGTTCCTCGAGAAGGACGCGTTCCTCGTCCCGACTCTGCAGGCTCCGCAGGCGGTCATCGATGCGGCGGACGCGGGTGCAGCGCTGCCGCCGGCGGTCGTGGAGAAGGCACGGATGGTCGCGGACATCCATCGTGAGGCGATCGCGGCCGCGCATCAGGCGGGCGTGAAGATCGCGATGGGCACGGACGCCGGTGTGGGACCCCACGGGGAGAACCTCGAGGAGTTGGAGCTGATGGTCGGCATCGGTCTGTCGACGGAGGAGGCGCTGCGGGCCGGGACGACGGCGGCGGCAGCGCTCTTGGGGCTGGACTCCGTTGAAGCAGTGGCCGGTGCGGGCGCCGGTGGCGTGCCGAGCGGTGTCGCCGGTGGTGGCGGTGCTGCGGCCGGCGGTGAAACGGGCGGTGGTGCGTCGGCTGCTGCAGGCGGGCTGGCACTTGTGGGCCGCGTGGCCCCCGGCTACGCGGCGGACTTGGTGCTGTTCGAGGGCGATCTGTCCCGCGTCGGGCTGTCTGAAGCGCGCAGGCGAGTGTCCCAGGTGTACCGCGGCGGCGTGCGGAAGCGGTGAGCGCGTCCTGCTCAGAGCGGGCGAGCGGGAACCGGCCGGTTCGGAGGGGAGAGCCGTGTATCGAACTGCGTGCTCGCCAGCCTTCGTTCGGCGACGGAGATGAGATTCAGCAGATCCGGCGAGAGGAATGCTCGCTTGCCGCGACCGATGGATGCGGTCTCCAGCACGTGAGCCTCACGCAGAGTTTCGAGGGCCGTATGAGCGGCCTGAGGAGATACGCCGTGGATGCGGGCCACTGTCACGGGGGTGAGGACGGGCGTCCCCGGCAGATCGTTGAGGATGAGTGTGACCGCTGAGTCGCTCCGAAGGGCTCGACTCCTGCCCTCGGCCTTTCGACGATCGGTGATGAGGGCGGTCCATTCTTCTCGAAGCGCGTCGATGTCGTCGGCCAGTTCACTCGCGCGCTCGGCTGCGTGGAGGACGGCCTCGACGAAGACAGAGATCCATGTTTCCTTCCCCTCCACAACCTGCCGTGAGTCCGACGACCCGTCCCGTCGATACGCAGTGAGCCCGTGGATGTACTCGTCGCGGAACGTGGCGAGCACGAGGCTCACCGGCAGGATGGAATCGGCGGAGAGACCGCGGCGCGTGAGGACGGTGTGGATGATCGCGCGCCCTACTCGACCGTTGCCGTCTGCAAAGGGGTGGATGGTCTCGAACTGAGCGTGCGCGAGTGCCGCTTGGACGATGGGGGAGTGCGCCGCGCCGTTCATGTATTCGACGAGGTCATCCATGAGTCCTTCGACATGTTCGGGTCCGGGGGGCACGAACTCTGCTTCGAACGGGTGATACGCGGACCCGCCCAGCCAGTTCTGAGTGGTCCGTACTCCGTGAAGGCGCGGGGCATCGGTCAGCAGGGAGCTCTGGAGCTCCAGGAGATGGTCGGTAGTGATCGTTCCTGTGTCGGCGATCGTCTGCGAGGCATCGCGCACTGCGGTCATATTGTTGGCAACGAGGACCGCGGTGTCACTGAGTCCTTCGACGTCTTCAGATTGCCCCAGCTCTGCGAGTGCGATCTTCTTGGCGCTCGGGGCGAGCCCCTCGATCCGAGAGGATGCGATCGCCTCGGAACGGAGCAGGAACCTGCTGAGTGACGCGAGGCCGTGAGCGCTGCGCCGGTCGAGCCGACGCACCGCAGTCTCGGCTTCTGCCAGCAGCCGGGCGGTCGCGGGGCTCAGCATGAGCGGCGCGTCTGTGAGCAGGTCGGGGATGTACGCGCAGAACTCCCCTGAGCGCCTCTCCCGTCGGGGCACGCCGGAGTCCACCTCTGACTCCCAGTGCCGCGGTTGCCAGATCCCCACGGTGCCTCCTCGATCGTCTTGCGCGGTGCGCGAGCAGGGCCCGTTCCCGGTCAGCCGGTTCTCCGTGCATGTAGCGCTTGTCGTGGACTCGAGCGGGCCCCTGATCAACTTTAACCCTTAAAGTTGATCAGGGGGCCGGTCCATCTGATCTAGCCGTTATCCTGCATCCGGTCTGCGGCTGTCACCCCTTCACACGAAGCTCACCAGCACGCTCGCGATGACCACGGAGCCGGCGCTCACCGAGGTGAAGCCTCCCACCAGCATGGCGGGCAGCATCGCGTCCGTGAGCTGCTCGCGCTCCTCGTCGTCGCGCCCCACGGAACGGGCGACCTCGGCGGTGAGCAGATAGTCCGCGGGGAAGCCATACATCGCGGTGAGCGCGACGGACATGCCGAGGGACGACTTCCACCGCAGCAGCTTCGTCGCGACGAACCCGCCCAGCATGATGCCGGCGCCGCCGACGATGAGGATGACCACCATCGGCAGCAGCGCGGCGAGGACGTCGGACAGCGACGCAGTCACCAGCGGTGCCATGATGATCGCGATGACACCGGCCATCGCGATGCCGAACGAGTTGGACTTCTCGAGTGCCCGCTCCGGGGTGAGGCCGATGGCCGTCGACGCGATGCCCAGGAGCAGTGCGAGGATCGACGCCGGGATGTGGGTGGGGACGGCCAGCAGCGTTGCGACCGATCCTCCCAGCAGCACGGCGAACAGGTTGAAGAGCTGGTTGTCGGCGAGGAACGGGGGCAGGTCCACCGGCTTCTTCTTCGTCGCGACGGCCGTGCCGCCCTGACCGCCGCCCGCAGGACTGCCCTCGCCGCTGCTCGCCCGCGACTTCGCCTCCGTCGACAGCCTCTCCAGCTCCCCGCTGTCGCGCAGGCTGATCGCGAAGCGGCGCAGCAGGAAGTTCGTCATGGGCATCGCGGGCAGCGACTGCATCATGAGGACCAGGGACGGAAGGACGATGATCGCCGATGACACTCCGGCGGCTGTCAGTCCCTCCGTCGTGAGGCTCGTCGCGACGATCCCGCCGGACAGCGGCCCCGCTCCAGCCACGAAGTGCTCGAATCCGAACAGCGGCGCGACGACCGCGGCAAGCAGCAGCACTGCGACGAGCATGCCGGAGAGCGCGATGATGACGGACCGCCACTGCTTGAGCAGGGTGGGCAGCGGGATGAGCGAGCCCATGTGGAAGAGGATCGGCGCCACCAGGATCGTGTAGATCGCCGGCATCATCGAATCGTCGACGACGGTCTTCGGGACGAGGCCCAGCTGCGCGAAGATGAAGATGCCCAGCATCGCGACGAGCAGGCTGGGGACCCGGGCCCTCGACCAGATCGAGACGAGTTCGCCCACCGCGATGAACGCGAGGACGATGGCGGCACTGTAGATCGGCTCCATGAGGAGGCTCCTCTGCTGACGCTGGGAGAGCCGCCGAGGTCCGACTCACTGCCGAATCCGCCGTCGCCCTCGTGTGTGATCCCCCTCACGCGAACCCGATAGGGCGCCTGCGTCACGCACCACGACACTCATCAAGACACGCATTAAGACACGCACGACGTCACGCACCGCGACGCGCACCGTCACGCGAGTCCGTCGACCGTCCGCGGCGTGTGCCCGGTCCTGCGGGGGCGGGTCACACGTGGGTGAGCGCCTTGATGAGCTCCACCTTGCGGATCTTCCCGGTCGCCGTCATCGGCATCGAATCGACCAGGACGACTTCGGGGACCTTGTAGCCGGCCATCTGTCGCCCGGCCCATGCGCGGATGTCGTCGACGGATGCGCTGGAGTCCTCGCGGAGTTCGATGAAGGCGACCGGCTTCTGTCCCGTGTCTGCGTCGTCGCGCGGCGCGACGGCCACCCGCTCGACCGCTTCGTGTGCGCGCATGAAGGATTCGACCTCGGAGGGGAAGACGCTCATCCCGTTGACCTTGATCATCTCCTTCGTCCGCGCGAGGTAGGTCAGTGCGCCGTGCTCGTCGAATCGCCCGGTGTCGCCCGTGAGCAGCCAGCCGTCGACCAGCGTGTCGCGCGTGTCCTCCGGCTTCTCGAAGTACGCGGTGAGGAGAGAGGGGGAGCGGACGAGGATCTGGCCCGGAGTGCCGACGGGGACCGGGCGAAGGTCCGGATCGACGACGACGATCAAGGTGCCCGGCACCGGGTAGCCGCAGTACACGGGTTCGGAGAGCAGGTCCTGGTCGTCGACCCCGAGCCCCAGGACGAAGGTGTCCGAGGTGTGGGTCTCGGTCATCCCGTAGGACGCCTCCCGCAGGGAGACACCGGTCGCGTCGCGCCACTGGGCGCGCAGTTCCGGGTCGAGCTTGCGGACGAAGGACACGGCGTTGCAGGTCGTCAACGACGCGGCGCGTGCGGCGCTGAAGTCCGGCAGCTCCATGATCTCCACGTAGTTGTCTGCGGGCCCGACCATGAACGTGACCCGCTGGGACTCGATGAGCTCGAGCGCCGCCTTGGCATTCCACCGCGTCATCATGACGACTGTGGAGCCGTCGACGATCGGTACCAGCAGAGAGAGGTTCTCGCCTGCGATCCAGAACATCGGCAGGAAGCCCAGGGCGGATTCGCGTCCGGTGCCGGGCGTGCGTCCCTGACCTGCCAGCGCGGCGAGGCCCGTGTAGACCATGTGCGCCTGCGTGTGTTCGCACCCCTTCGGCATCCCGGTCGTGCCACCGGTGTAGTTGAGCGCGGCGAGTGCATCAGGATCGACGTCGATCGGCTCGGCCGGGGAGTGCCCGAGGATCTCCGCCCAATCGCTGGGCAGCTGCGAGTCGACGGGACCGAACGGCGCCGGCGGGACGGCCTCGGACTCGAGCATGTCGCCCAGCTGCGTGTAGGCGACGGTCAGATCGGTCCCGAGATCGGCGCGCACCTCATCGATCTGCGGCGCGAAGTCGGGAAGGGCCAGGAGTGCGGACACCCCGGCGTCGCGCACTTCGTAGGCGAGCTCCTGGTTCTTGAACATCGGGTTGATCGGAACATGCACGGCGTTGATCCGCAGGATTCCGAGGAATGCGATGGTGAACTGCGGGCAGTTGGGGAGGTAGACGCCCACGCGGTCGCCGGGCTCGACGCCCTGGGAGGCGAGCCATCCGGCGAACGCCGCAGAGCTGCGATCGAGCTCTGCATAGGTGATGTCGCGGCCGTAGAAGTGGATCGCGGTGGTGTCCGGACGCTCGTCGGCCCACTTCCGGAGGTAGTCGATCAGGCTTCCGCCCGGGATCGGCTCGCTCAGGGTGCGGGGGACTTCGGGCGGCCAGAGGTCGCGGAGTCCGTCCAGTTCGGCTGCTGCGACTTCCCAGTCTCTCGCCATCGACATCGTTGTCTCCGATCTGCTGCTGTGGTGCCGGCGTGACATCCTTGTCCTCAGAAATCATCGCGCCGATTGACACGAGAGTCAACCGGTGGTTGAATCAGTCATTGACATAGGCGTCAATCGCTGGAGGGTCCTGATGTCGACAGTTCTCGTCGCCAATCGCGGTGAAATCGCAGTACGGATAGTCGATGCCGTGCACGCGGTCGGGATGACGGCGGCGGTGATCCACACATCCGATGATGATGCTCATATCCGCCACGCTGACGAAGCAGTGCTGCTGAACGGCGTCGGGGCGTCCCCGTATCTGGAGATCGACCAGGTGATCGGCGCAGCACTGTCGTCCGGCGCCGCATACCTCCACCCGGGCTACGGGTTCCTCTCCGAGAATGCGGACCTCGCCCGTGCGTGCACTGAGGCCGGCATCGTGTTCATCGGACCGGATGCGGACGCGCTCGACGTGTTCGGGGACAAGGCGAAGGCCCGCCGGCTGGCAGAGTCGGTCGCTGTTCCCGTGGTCCCCGGCACCGGACTGTCACCGACTCCCGCCGAGGCTGCGGAGTTCCTCCGCGAGCACGGCAGTGTGATGGTCAAAGCCACGGCAGGCGGCGGCGGCCGCGGGCTGCGTCGGGTGGACGATGCCTCAGACCTGCCGCGGGTGATGGACGAATGCTCCCGCGAAGCGGAGCATCACTTCGGATCCGGGGACTTCTTCCTCGAGAAGTTCGTCAGCGAACCTCGTCATATCGAGATCCAGGTGATCGGCGACGGGACCGCGTACCAGCACCTCGGCGAACGGGACTGCTCGGTGCAGCGCCGCAATCAGAAGATCGTCGAGATCGCTCCCAGCCCCAGCCTGACCGCAGAACTCCGTTCCGGTATGACAGACGCTGCGCTGACTATCGCATCCGCCGTCGGCCTCACCTCTCTCGCAACGGTCGAGTTCCTCGTATCCGGGGACGAGTTCTACTTCATGGAGGTCAACCCGCGACTGCAGGTGGAGCACACGGTCACTGAGCAGGTCACCGGCATCGACCTCGTCGCCGCACAGCTGAGGGTCGCGCAGGGTGCCGTGCTGGAGGACGTCGGCCTGGCAGAACCGCCGGCCGTCCACGGGTCGGCAGTCCAGGTCCGGGTGAATGCCGAGGCCCTCCAGGCTGACGGAACCCTCACCCCCAGCGCGGGGCCGGTCGACGACCTCGTGCTGCCGGCGGGTCGCTACGTCCGCGTCGACACCGCTCTGCGCGGAGGCGGGCGGATCAGTCCACGCTTCGATTCACTGGTCGCCAAGGTCATCGGCCACTCCGATTCCTTCCTCGGGGCCGTCGACGTCACGGCTCGCGCGCTCGCGGACCTGCGGATCGCGCCGCTGCAGACCAACCGCACGCTCCTGCACGCGATCCTGATCGACGAGACATTCCGTCGCTGCGATGTTGACACCGGCTATCTCGAGGCGGCCCTGCCGTCACTCGTCGAGCACACCCTGCCGGACGACCACATCGAGGCGCGACAGACGGAGTCGACGACGGCCGCGGTGCCGGAGGGCGCGGTGGCGATCACCGCGAAGCTCACCGGCGTGGTGATCTCGATCAACGCCGAGGTGGGTGACAGCGTCCGATCAGGGACCGTCCTCGCCGTCGTCGAATCGATGAAGATGGAGCACCCGGTGACCGTGGATGTCGGGATGACACTCGCTGGAATCCTCGTGTCTCCGGGAGACACGGTGGACGCCGGCCAGACCCTCGCATACGGCCAGGCCGGCGCGGACGATTCGGGAGCGGACCTCGGCGGCGGTGACCGTGCGACCGGTGCAGGTGACTGGGAGCAGGAGATCGAGGAGATCCGGCGCAGGCATGAGGAGGCCTACAAGCACGGCGGGGCTGCGAAGGTCGCCAGGCAGCATGAATCCGGTCGGCTGACTGCCCGCGAGCGGATCGCAGCACTGGCGGACGAGGGGTCCTTCGATGAGATCGGCCCGCTCGCCGGGTACGGGGAGTACGACGAGGACGGGAACCTGCTGGGCGTCCGGCCGTCGAACTTCCTGTCCGGGACCGGGCGGATCAGGGGCAGGCGCGCCCTGCTCGGGGTCGACGACTTCAGCATCCGCGGCGGATCGGGCGATGCCGCCGTGCACCAGAAGCAGGTCTTCACCGAGCAGCTGGCCGGTGAGATGCGTGTGCCGATGGTGCGCGTGCTCGACGGCGCCAGCGGCGGCGGCAGCGTGAAGAAGGTGCTCACCGCGCAGGCCATGTACCTGCCGGTCAACCCGGGGTGGGACCACGTGGTCGACAACATGTCGCGCATCCCCGTGGTCTCCGTCTGTGCGGGTCCGACGGTGGGGCTCGGTGCGGCGCGCTTCGTCATGTCGCACTTCGGGGTCATGGTCCAGGGCATCGGGCAGCTCTTCACCGCGGGCCCTCCGGTGGTCAAGGCGGCCACGGGGGAGGACCTGGACAAGGACGGGCTCGGGGGAGAGGCCGTGCACCGGACGAATGGGACGGTCGAGCGGTTCGTGCCCGATGAGGAGACCGCCTTCGAGGTCGTGCGCGACTTCCTCTCCTACCTTCCCTCGTCAGTCGATGAGCTGCCTCCTGTCGCTGAGAACTCCGATCCCGTGGACAGGTCGGAGGAGTCCCTGGCCGCGGCGGTGCCTCGCAACCCGCGCCAGATCTACGCCATCGAACCGATTCTCCATGCGGTGTTCGACCACGGCTCCGTCTTCCGCTTCGCCGAGTACGGCGACGGGACCTACACCGCGCTCGCCCGCCTGGATGGTCGCCCTGTCGGTGTCGTGACGGCCGACCCTTCGCAGGGCGCCACACTCTCGCGTGAAGGGGCGCAGGCGGTCGAGCGGCTCGTCGACATCTGCGAGGCGTTCCACCTCCCGCTGGTCAGCCTCACCGATCAGGCCGGGATGACGATCGGTCTGCAGGCGGAGAAGGACGCGACGATCCGCGCGGGAGCACGGGCGATCGCCGCGATCTACCAGGCGCGCATTCCTCAGGCGGAGATCATCCTGCGGCGTGTCTACGGTGTCGGCGGTGCGGGCATCGTCAACCGCCATCGCGCAGTGCGCAGCTGGGCGTGGCCGTCCGGCGACTGGGGCTCGCTGCCACCACAGGGCGGCATCGAGGCCGCGTTCCGTGCGGAGCTCGCCGCGCACGACGACCCGGAGAAGCGGCTCGCAGAGATCACCCATGAGATGGAGCTCGTGTCCTCGCGCTTCCGGACCGCGGAGACCTTCAGCGTGCAGGACATCATCGATCCGCGGACGACCCGTCGTCGACTGTGCGAATGGGTCGTCGACGCCTACGCCGTCCTGCCGCGACTGGTCGGAGAGCCGTCCTTCGGTGTCCGACCATGACGGATCGCGCAAGGACCACTCGTTCTCACGCACACAGGAGTGCCGCAAGGGAGACCGCGTCAGCCGCTGAACTCACCTCGCTCATCACCGCCGATGGCACGACGCTGCTCGAGCGGCTCGACCACTGGACGGTCGAGCGTTCCGACGCCGTCTGCCTGTACGACGGTGAGACCGATACTGAGTTCACGTATCAGGAGTTCGGCGCGATCACCGACAGGATCGCGGGCAACCTCGCGGGACTCGGGATCAGCAAGGGCGATCGGATCTCCGTCTTCACGACCAACAGCCTCTTCGCCGCCACGCTGATGTTCGCCTGCTGGAAGGCCGGCGCGGTGTACAGCCCGATCAACTTCTCCTACCAGGGCCGACTGCTCTCCTATCAGCTGCGAGACACATCTCCGCAGCTCCTCTTCACCGACGCGGCCCTGTACGAACGGGTGCCGGAGGTCTGGGACGACATCCGTACAGAGACGGACATCCGGGTCGTGGTGCTGGACGACGATTCCGACGGTCCGGTCGCAGGCGTGCCGCGCGTGCCGTGGTCGACGGTGACGGCTGATGCGCAGCGACCGGACGTCGCCATCTCACCGGAGGACCCGGCGAACATCGTCTACACGTCTGGCACGACCGGCCCGGCCAAGGGCGTGCTGCAGCCGCACCTGTGGATCAACCAGTACACCTTCGGTCTGCGGTCCTATCTCGGTGCCGACGACGTCGTGTACAACGACCTGCCGATGTACCACGTGGGCGGGGCGTTCGCGAACGTCGGACGGGCGATCTGGATGGGCTGCGAAGCCGCCGTCTGGAACAAGTTCTCACCATCTGAGTTCTGGGAGCGGATCGACCGACGGGGCGCGACCGCAGCTATTCTGCTGGACGTCATGATCCCGTGGCTGATGAAGGCTCCGGAGACGCCTGAAGACCGGGAGAACACTCTGAGCAAGGTCCACATGCAGCCGCTCCCGCTGCACCACACCGCTGTGGCGCGGAGGTTCGGATTCGACTGCGTGAGCGCTGGCTTCGGACAGACGGAGTCGGGCGCACCCCTGAAACTCTTCATGCGTGAGACGCAGGACGGTTCGGGCACTCCGGAACACCTGCGCAAGGGCCTGACCGGTGACCGCCTCGTCGCGGCTGTCGAGCAGAAGGGCCTCACCGTGGTGGACGGGGAGACCGTCACGGTCAAGGGTGCGATGGGCGTCCCCGGCCGGTTCGTCGACGCGACCATCCTGGACGTGGATGATCAGGAATGCCCCCGCGGTGTGCCCGGTGAGCTCGCGTTCCGCCCGACCATGGACCACATCATGATGACGGAGTACATCGGCAAGCCGGAGGCGACGGAGAAGGCCTGGCGCGGCGGTTGGTTCCACACCGGCGATTCGGCGATGCAGGAGGAGGACGGATCCTTCCGCTTCGTCGACCGGCTGGGCGACCGGATCCGCGTCAAGGGTGAGAACCTCTCCTCCTTCCAGGTCGAAGACCTTCTCAACGGCCACTCCGAGGTGCAGATGACCGCGGTGTTCGCTGTCCCGAGCACAGAGGGCGACGAGGACGATATCGTCGCCTACGTCGTACCGGGGGAAGGCTCCAGCGTCACGGTCGAGGAGCTGCGCGCGTACGCGGTGGAGTCGATGCCGAAGTTCATGCGACCATCGCACTACCGCGTCGTCGACGACATTCCGCGGACACCGACGAATAAGATCGAGAAGTACAAGCTGCGCCAGCACTTCACTGCGGCGGCCGCGACACCGGGAGCCCCGCAGGCATGAGCGGGCGGTGACTCCGCAGCCTGAAACGGCTGCCGGCAGGATTGAGGGAGGTCCGATGAAGCCACAGCCGATCCGCGATGTCGATTGGACCGCAGCCCGGGACATCCGCCGGGATCTGGAGTCGGAGACGAAGAGCGCCCTCGTCGCAGCCGCTCGCAGAGTCTTCTCCGCCAAGGGCTTCGACGCCGCGACGATCGGGGAGATCGCAGCAGCGGCCGATGTCTCCCGACCGACCTTCTACGTGTACTGCGCGACGAAGTCGGAGATGTTCCGCATCGTGGCGTCGCGTCTGCGCGACGAACTTCTCGAAGCGCATCACCATCCCCGGGAGGTCGCCGACGATCCGGTGCTGCTGTCCCGCGCCTCCGTCGAGGCGTTCATCGACCTCTTCGTCGAGAACATCGAACTGATGGACGAGGTCGCCAAACAGGCGCTGTCGGATCCTGTCATCGCAGAGCTGAACGACGACATCGTCGGCAAGCCCTACAGGCGGACCTACCGCCACATCATGCGGCTGCACGAGGCCGGCGTCGCGAATCCACTCGTCGAGGAGCACTACGTCGCGCGCCTCATGCGCACGGTGAACCTCGCTGCGGCTGCGGAGATCCGCACACGTCCCGAACTCCGCGGCTTCTACATCGATCAGGCGACCCTCGCGTACCTCGCGATGATCGGCTATTCGGGTGACACCTCCATGCTGAGCATCGACCCGGACGCAGAGCGTTCGGGTGAGGAGGGCGGGGACGGGACCGCGGCCGAGGCCCGGGCCGACTCTGCGCCCCCGGCCCCGGCCGAATAGCCGCCGTCACGTCCGGCGCTTGGGGTCCAGCCACTCCTGCGCCTCGTCGGCCATGATGTTCGCAGCGAAGACCATGAGTGCGATGGCGATGCCCGGGATGAGGATCGCCAGCGGCGCCTGGCTCATGAACGAGTAGGCGCGGGACAGCACTGCGCCCCAGGAGGACCCCGGTGCCTGCACGCCCAGCTGCAGGAAGCTCAGGCTCGCCTCTGCGAGCATCGCGTGGCCGAAGATCACCGAGGTCTGGACGATGACCGGCTGGATCATGTTCGGGACGATGTGCGGCAGGATCAGTCCCCGGAACCCCTTGGCGCCGAACGATCGCGCGGCCTCGACGTACGTCAGCTCTTTGACGCTGAGGGTCTGGGCCCGCGCGAGCCGTGCGATCGCGGGTGCGAGCACGATCCCGACGGCGAGCATCGCGTTCACGAGCCCGATCCCCATCGACGCGGTCACGCCGATCGCCAGCACGATCGCGGGGAAGGCGAGGAGGGTGTCGACGATCCGCATGAGGACGGTGTCGACCCAGCCTCCGAAGTAGCCTGCCGCGATCCCGACGGGCAGCCCGAGGACCAGTGCGACGAACACGGCGAAGAGTGAGGCGGCGATGGTCGCCTGACCGCCGGCGATCATGCGGGAGAGGATGTCCCGTCCCAGGTCGTCGGTGCCCAGCCAGTGCTGCCAGGACGGCCCTGCGAACACGGACGTGAGGTCCTGGACGGTGGGATCGTAGGGGGTGAGCCAGCGGCCTGCGATGAGCAGGACGAGGGCGATGAGCAGGATGGCGATGCTCACCCAGCGGACGATCGGCAGCTTCCGCGCCTTGGGACGTGTGGTCGACAGGGCGGCGCCGGCAGCGGAGCTCGGCGGCGGGGTCTTCATTGCAGTCGCACTCATCACTTGATCCTGGGGTCGATGACGCGGTAGAGGACGTCCACCACGAGGTTGGTGAAGATGACGAGGAGGGCCATGATGAGGACCACTCCCTGCACGACGAGGTATTCGCGCTGATTGGTCGCGGTGACGATGAGGGTGCCGAGCCCGGAGAGTCCGAACACCGTCTCGACGACGACCGCCCCGGACAGCAGTCGAGAGATCTGCAGTCCGACGATCGTGAGGAACGGCAGACTGGAGTTCTTCAGCGAATGCACCCAGAGGATGCGGTTCCACGGGATCCCCTTGGCCTTGTGCGTGCGCACGTGGTCGCTGGACAGGTCCTCGACCATGGCGCTGCGCACCTGACGACAGATCTCCGCTCCGCCGATCATGCCCAGCGCGATCGCAGGAAGGATCGTCGCGCGGATGGCGCCGATCGGGTCGGCGAGGAACAGTGGTCCGCCCGGTCCCGGCAGCCAGCCCAGCGAGATGCTGAACACGAGGATGAGCACCATGCCCAGCCAGAAGTTCGGGACCGCGAGACCGAGCGTCGCCGCAGTGGTGAGGAACCGGTCCAGACGTCCCCCGGAGCGCGAGGCGGAGATGATCCCGGTGGGCAGGCCGATGCCGATCGCGACGAGGAGCCCCATCGTCGTGAGGGTGAGTGTCACCGGCAGGCGTTCGAGGATCAGGCTCAGCACACCCTGTCCGGTCATGAACGATGCGCCGAGGTCGCCGGTGAAGATGCCGCCCAGCCAGCTCAGGTACTGGAGGATGAGCGGCTTGTCGAGACCCAGCTGAGCGCGGATCTCCGCCAGTCTTTCGGGGGTCGCGTACTCGCCGGCGATGGCGTTCGCGGGGTCGCCCGGGATGAGCCGGATGAGCAGGAAGACGATGAGTGTGGCGAGGATGATCGTGGGGATCATCGACAGGAGACGGCCTGTGACGACGGTGCCGACCTTCATGAGCGGGCCTCCTGCGCGGTCTGTGCAGCCTTGTCCGCTCGTTCTCTCTGCTGGCCGTCGACGGTGAGCTGGGATGCGAGCAGCGTCGTGGTGTACTCGTGCTGCGGGGAGGCCGTGATCTGCTCGGTCGTGCCCTCCTCGACCGTCTCGCCCAGGTACATCACGTGCATGCGATCACTGATGTGCGCGACGACGGACAGGTCGTGGCTGATGAAGACCAGTGCGAGGTCGAGCTTGTCGCGCAGGTCGCTGAGCAGGTTGAGGATCTCCGCCTGCAGCGCGACGTCGAGCGCGGCGACGGATTCGTCGCACACGAGGATCTTCGGTTCGACGATGAGTGCACGGGCGATGCATGCGCGCTGCTTCTGCCCGCCGCTCAGCTGATGGGGGAACCGCATGGCCTGGTCCATGCGCAGGCCGACGAGTGAGAGCATCTGCTCCGCACGCTCCTGCCGCTCGGACTTCGACCCGATGCCCAGCACCGTGAGGGGCTCGATGATGCTGGTGAGGATGCGGCGGCGCGGGTCGAGCGAGCTGTGCGGATCCTGGAAGACCATCTGCGCCGTCGTGCGGAACCTGCGCATCTGCGCGGCGGTGAGCCGGCTGATGTCCTGGCCCTCCCACTCGACGGTCCCGGATGACACGGGCACCAGGCCCAGCAGCGCGCGGGCGAGCGTCGACTTCCCAGAGCCCGATTCGCCGATCAGGCCGACCGATGAGCGCGGAGTGACGTCGATGCTCACTCCGGAGACCGCCTGGACGGTGCTCTTCCGGTTGAGCTTGAACTCGACGGATACATTGCGGGCGCGGATGATCGGCTCCGCGCTGTTCGCTGCCTCCCCGGTCGGGGCGGTGTGGACGGCGGTCATGGGCGGCCTCCTGAGTGTGCGGCGGCCGGCACGCCGATGCCCGCAGCCGATGCGAGGTCCGGTGCGATCGCGTCGATGCGCGCGCACCGGGTCAGCGAGCCGTTCGGGCCCGTCGCCAGTGGCGGGTGGGAATCTCGGCATTCGTCCATCGCGAAGGCGCAGCGGTCTGCGAACCAGCAGCCTTCCGGTTCCGTCCCGGGGACGGGCACCCGTCCGGGGATGGTCGTGAGCGTGGTCCCGCGCGTCTCGGGCCGGGGGAGGGCACCCAGCAGCGCGGCGGTGTAGGGGTGCTGGGGCGCGGACAGGACGGCGGACACGTCTCCCGTCTCCACGATCTCGCCGGCGTACATGGTCGCCATGCGATCGCAGATGTGGCTGACGACGCCGAGGTCGTGGGTGATGAAGAGGACCGAGGTGCCGGTCGCCTCGCAGGCTTCACGGATGAGGTCCAGCAGCTGGAGCTGCACCGTCGCATCGACGGCGGTGGTCGGCTCGTCTGCGATGAGCAGTTCCGGCCCGCACAGCAGGGCGATGGCGATGACGACGCGCTGTCGCATGCCTCCGGACAACTCGTGGGGATAGGAGTGGAAGCGAGCCGCTGGGTCGACGATGCCGACGGAGTCCAACATGTCGATGGACCGCTTCTTCGCCTCCTTCGCGGATATCCGGGTGTGTGCCCGGAGAGTCTCCGTGAGCTGGCTGCCGATCGTGAAGACCGGGTCGAGCGCCGTCATCGGCTCCTGGAACACCATGGACACCCGTGAACCGCGCAGCGAACGGTTGGCGCCTCTGCCGGTGCTGCCGCCCAGCAGCTCGTCGCCCTGCAGGCGGATCGAGCCGTCGATGTGCGCGGTCCGCGGGTCGAGCAGGCCCATGGTCGCCAGGGCGGTGACGGACTTGCCGCTCCCGCTCTCACCGACCAGGCCGAAGACCTCTCCGGGTTCGATGGTGAGGTCGATGCCCTTGACGATCGGGATCGTCGCGTCAGGATTCTTCGGGTCGGAGAAGGACACACTCATGTCGGACATGCTGAGCACGCTCATGGCATTTCACCCGGCTTCGATGACGTTGGTGAACTTCGGCTTGCCCAGCAGGTTCGGCTGGTAGCCCTGGATGTTCTTGTCGTATGCGACGATCGCGTCCTCGAAGACGAGCGGCATGAACGTCGAGAACTCGCGATCGAGTCGCCCGGCCTCCTTGAGGCTGTCTGCGCGGGCGTCGTTGTCGGTGTGCGTATTCGACTCCTCGACGGCTTCCTCGAGCCCTGGCGGGGCGACGCTGCCGGCGTTGTAGTAGCCGCTCGCCGCGAGCAGCTGTGCGTAGGTCTGTGCGGGGTCGGGCCTGCCCGTCCAGGCGGAGAGCAGCGCGGGATCGCGGTGCTCGTCGAAGTACTCCGTCGTCGACTGCACCAGTTCGCGCGGCTTCATCTGCACGGTGACGCCGACCTCTTTGAAGGAGTAGCGGAGGATCTCAGCGATGCGCACGGTGTTCGCGTCGTTGGGCAGGAGCATCGAGAATGACGCGTCCTCCGCCCCGGCTTCACTGAGAAGCTCACGGGCGCGCTCGGGGTCGTAGGGGTAGGCCGATTCCTCGTTGACGGATGCCCAGTGCGTCGCGGGCAGAAAGGTCGAAGCCGGTTGGGCATGGCCGAAGAATCCGACGTTCGCCAGCTGGTCGCGGTCGATCGCCAGGTTGAGTGCCTCGCGGACCCTCGGGTCGGACATCAGGTCATCGGAGAGGTCGAGGTAGACCATCCTCACGCGCATGCTGGGGTCTGCCTGGACGGTGATCTGCTCATTCAGAGCGAGTCCCTCGGCGTCGCCCGCGCCCACCTGGTAGGAGAAGTCCACCTGATTGGTGATGAGCGAATCGACACGCGTCTTGGGGTCGGTGAGAACGCGGAAGGTGAGGTTCGGTGAGACCTCGACCGATTCGTCCCAGTAGTCGTCATTGGCGGTGAGCTTCACCGCGCTGCCGCGGTTCCAGTCGAGGAACTCCCACGGGCCGGTGCCCACCGGTCGGGTCGCGAGGGTGTCGGGGTCCTCGAGCGAGGCCGGCGAGACCATCATGCCGGAGCGGTCGGAGAGGATCAGCGGCAGCGCCGAATCCGGTTCCGACAGCCTGATCTCCACGGTGTGGTCGTCCGTCGCGACGACGTCACTGATGGACGCGAGCTCGGATTGGAGGTTCGATCCCTCTGACCGAGAGCGTTCGAGATTCTTGACGACGGCGTCCGCGGTGAACTCCTCGCCGTCGTGGAAGGTCACGCCTTCCCGCAGCTCGAGTTCGAGCGTGTGCGGGTCGGTGTACTCCCAGCTCGTCGCCAGACCGGGGATCGGCTCCGTCGTCTCCGGCTCGAAGTCGATGAGGGTGTCGTAGACGGGGTACAGGAAGACGTGGTCGGTTCCTGCGTTGCCCATGGCGGGATCGAACGACGACAGATCCGACGACATGGCGACGGTCAGTTCATTGAGACGCGTCTGTGCTGACGCGGATCCGCACGCGGTGAGCAGCAGACAGCAGAACAGGACTGTGCTCCGTGAGAGCCATGCTGGCATGTGTGTACTCCTTGGCTTCGTTGCCGTGGTACGGCTCACAGTAACGACGGTTGACGCGGGCGTCAACCGCAAATTGACGTCGATGTCAATCGAGTTTGGGGAGGACCGGGGAGGGCAGATGCTCTAGGCGTGGGTGGCGCGAATTCCGGTGTCGCCGGCGTCGCATACTCAATTCGGGCCGAAGCGGTCGACTGATCGAGGAGCGGCAACGGCCGGCGGATCTATGCCGGTGGCAACTCGGACCGACGCGAGATCGCGACGCATGTGTCGCAACGGTGTGATCGGAGGGTCTCGTCAGGACGATTCGTCCCGCGTCTCCAGGATCCTCTGCGCTTCCTCGTCGACGGAGGATGAGAGGGGATGGAAGTCGAAGAAGTACTCACCATTCGGGTTCTTCTTGGCGGTTATGTGGGTTCGTCCATATCTGATAAGTGCTTCTATGTCGATTCGAGCCCCCGGTGACACTCGCAGCCTCTTGCGCAGGTAGCGTCCGAACTCCGAGTTCGACGGAAGGGTTGTGAGATCCTTGCCGGAGGGCTCCGACCCGCTGGCGCCGCGCATCACCATAGATGTTCCGTCATCCCACATGACGGTGAATGGAGTGTTCTTCGGCGGGAAGAAGTCGCTTCGTCCGATGTCGGCAGGAATTGCTACGTACGCTTCATCCTGCGAGGCGCGCGACTTTCGCCGTCCCCAGTTCACGCCCGCACCGTCGGCGTACGACTGCTTCCGCATGCGGCTGTACAGGTAAAATTCATGCGATTCGGTGAACGATGCTGGGTCGGCCTTCTCGTATTCCGCTGCCCAATTGGAGTCTGCAGTTTCAGGGAACGAGATGTATTCGTCGACCTCTGGGTCGTTGCAGTCGATGGACGTGGCTGTCCTGATATCTACATATTCGCCCGCTGTTGTGGGATCGACCGAGTGCAGGACGTTCTCTTGCGTGTTGCCGCCGATCCCCAAGCCGGGATTCGTGAAATTTGCGGAGCCCGAGAACGCGGATATCGGTTGTCCTGCCAGATCCCGCCAGACGTAGACCTTTGAGTGGATGGGCCGCTGCGCTGAACGTGAGGGGTATCTGATGTCCAACTGGCCACCGAGACGAGCGCTCCAGGCCAAGAAGCTTTCGTGCTGACCTCGAGACACACCGCCCGCCGTTGCCATCCCTGCAATCGCTCGGACGCTGATTCCCGGTGTACTGCGCTTTGAGCCCTGAGGCAGGGAGCTCGGTACGTGTCCCTGATGCAAGCACCATAGTGCAGCGCTGACCGAGAGGTATCCCGTGACGACGTCAAGATGGGATGCGCCCTGAGGTGGGGTGAGAATCGCCGAGGCCAAGTCTTCTATGAGCACTGAGATGCCCCTTCCCATTGCATGAGGCATTAGACCGCATCACTGCTGGCGTCTTCTGACAGGTTACCTGAGAAAAGTCATACAACCGCGAATGACGGATTGACCCATTCGTACTCCTCGCCCGCGAAGGATCGGAGCACCGCTTCGAGGATGATCTGTGCACCGCGGACCGGTACCGCCATCCCGATCTGCTTCCTCACCGACTCCTTTGAGCCGCAGAACTCGAACGAGTCGGGGAACGTCTGCAGGCGTGCCCGTTCGCGATTGGTCAGGGCTCGTGGTTCCCCCCAGTGATACACATGTGTGCCGCCTCCGCCGGAGCCCGTCACCGTGTAGCTGGGCTTATCGGGATGAAGGCGTTTGTAGATCTGGGAGATTCGGGTCCGGGTGTTGATCTGAAGACGTTCAGGGAGATCCGCAGTGAAAGCATTCTCTCCGGGCTGAATGAGGTTGAGTCGCTCTATCACGTTGGCCGACTGGCGTGTGAGCTCCTGATTGGGGGCTGACGCCGGGATTTCCGAGAGCGCAGTGCGGGTGGACACGTCGACGTCGGCGTACGGGGCAGGCGACGGAACTCTGAAGTTCTTGTCCAGATCATCGCGGATTCCAACAATTATGATCCGGTGGCGCGCCTGAGGCACCCCGTACTGCTCGAACTTGTAGAGATGGGGCGTCAGACGATACCCCGCAGCCCTCATGTCCTTGAGGATCTGTTTGAAAGCCTCGCCCTCCTTGTTCGAAGAGAGCCCTCCTACGTTCTCTGCGATGAAGACGGCCGGCTGGAAGCGATCCAGCGCCTTAATCCCGTATGTGTACAGCGGACCGAACTCTCCGTCGAAGCCCTTCTTCTCGCCCACCTGTGAGAAGTCGTTGCAGGGGAATCCGAACGCGAGGGCATCTATGCTTCCGCGGGCGGCGAGGTCGTCATAGTTGAGCGTCCGAATGTCACCGTGGAGTACGCTCGGCGAGTTCTCCCTGCCAACGACATTCTGAGAGTACGTTCGGCACGTATCCCGGTCGAAGTCGTTGGACCACTGGTGCACGAAGCGGTATTCCTCATCATCGATCCGCGCCTGCAGTGCTCCCATCCCGAGGCCCCCCGGTCCACTGAAGAGCTCTCCGAGCCTGAAATCTCTGCGTCGGGAATCCTCCGTGGTTCGTTCGGCTGGCACGCGGTGCGGCACTACTGCCTGTTCGGCGGCTGCGAGGCTTGCTTCCAATGCCAGCTGCTTCTCTCGAAGCTCACGGGACTGCGAGTCGTGTGTGATCACCTGTCGTGTGCTCCTTGCCTGTGTGGTCGGCGTGCGCCCCGTTTCCTCACAGTGGCGGTGCGTCGCGATCGTGACCATACACGAGGCCACAGACATAAGCAGCTCGCGAGAAGGGACCTGCATCTAGTCCACGGATCCCATGCTCGAGCCGATGGTCGTGAGGTTGCAGCGGTGACATGAGGCAGATCCCCGGTCTGTGCGCATCACTGCGAAAAAGTCCGCTCCTGGCCCCGGATGAGGCGTGAGGGGCATCCGAGCAGATTCGTAGAGAGATTCGCGCAACTTCAACTTACGTACGATCTCTGAGAGTGATTCGTGGTTAGCATGACAGTGCACGGTCGAACGAAAGAGGAAAATTGGGCGCTTACTCGGAATCAGTCCGGTCGATGATCGACAATGCTCGCCGGGCGAATCGCCTCTCGTTCGACGAGGCGGTCCTGCAGACCAGGGAGCAGCTGAGACTCCTCCAGCCGGCCGCGCTCGAGGATCTGGATGCGCTCGTGGCCGAGCATGAGGCTGAAGTCGCCCATGCGACGAAGCTCTCGGAGAAGTCGACCTCTTTCGTCAAGGACGACATTGCACGCGGGTGGTACACCCCGCATACGCGGCCGGATGGTGTTTGGGAGAAGCTCCGTAACCGGATGTCCCATGGTGGTCTGGCCGACGCCGTTGGCTCTATCGATGAGTCGAGCGATGCCATCGTGGCGCATCTCGCCGAGCCGAACGTCTCTGACGATCTGCGGAAGGGTCTGGTAATCGGGAACGTCCAGTCAGGTAAGACCGCAAACTATGCCGCGGTGATCGCTAAAGCGCTGGATGAGGGATACAAACTGGTCATCGTCATGTCCGGAGTCCATTCGAACCTCCGAAGGCAGACTCAGCGTCGGCTCGAAAGAGATCTCGGGACTGACGAGGACAATGCGGATTGGTTCCGCCTCACGTCGGTCGACGGCGATATCGGTCGGGCGGACATCAAGAACGCCGCGAACATCGTCGATACCAACAGCCGCACGATCGCGGTCGTCAAGAAGAACTCGCGCAGGCTGAGCAATCTGCGCGACTTCCTCCGCGCCGTCGATCCGGGAACCATGCAGCGGACGCCCATCCTGATCATCGATGACGAGTCGGATCAGGCGACTCCCGATGCGTCGACAGACAGTGCCGAGTCACCGACGGCGATCAATCTTCGGATGCGAGAGATCTGGGACGAAGTCAGCAACGGTACGTACGCCGGTTACACCGCGACACCCTTCGCGAACGTCTTCATGGACCCCGCTGAGGCTGGGGATCTCTATCCGTCCAATTTCCTATCGGTGATGCCGACGCCGGACACGTACTTCGGCGCTGAGCGGCTGTTCGGACTTTCAGACGCATCGATAGAGGCTCCGGACGTGATTCGGTATATAGCTGACGCGGAGCTCGAGCACCTCCTCCCACGGACAGCCAAGGACGCAGCTGACTTCGAACCGCAGGTGACTGAGTCGCTTGCAGAGGCGATCCGATGGTTCATCGTCGCAGCGGCGGTCCGTCGGATTCGAGGACAGGCGACTAAGCACTCGACGATGCTCATTCATACGACGCATCGCGTCGACCCCCACTTCCTCATGCGCGATGAAGTGAATCGTTTCCTGAAGCCGCTCCAAGACGAGGCGCTGGATGGGGAGACGGACTCGTTCTACGACGTCTTCCACGCAGAGATGAACCGAGCCGCTGAGCTGGACACAGGCGATGGCCCTGCGCCTACCTGGCCGAGTGTGAAGGCTGAGATCCCGAATGTGCTCCGCACGCTGAAGGTCGCTGTCGACAACGGCTCAGCGGACGAATCAGAGAGACTCGACTACGAGACCGACCCCGCTCAGACGGTGATCGTGATCGGCGGAGGGACTCTGTCTCGTGGACTGACACTCGAAGGCCTGTTCGTCTCCTTCTTCACTCGCACGTCGAACACGTACGACACTCTCCTCCAGATGGGTCGCTGGTTCGGCTACCGGGCGGGATACGAGGACCTGCAGCGCATCTGGGTCAGCCCCGGGCTGGATAGCGACTATCGCTTTCTCGCGGCGGTTGAGTCGGATCTCCGCGTGGAGGTTGAGCGGATGGCTGCCGGGGGCCTCACACCCAGCCAGATCGGGCTCAGGATCCGACAGCATCCCGGCCGGCTTCAGGTCACATCGAAGAACAAGATGAGGCACGTCGAGGAGGTCGAAGTGGACTTCGAGGGGCAGCAGTTCCAGACGACCAAGTTCGACGTCTCCGATCCGGACGCGCTTCTCGAATCAGCATCGTCCGTGCGTCAGTTCCTCTCCGGGCTGGCCTCATACGGTGCGGATCGCGCCGAGGATTCCGGGGCTGTGCTCTTCGACGGCGTGGAGGCTTCGAAGGTTCTCGGTTTTCTCGAGTCGTTCTCAGCACACGACGACCTTGAGGATCTTCTTGCCGGCGCGGTTCAGTGGACCAGGGAGAAGTTGCCGGAGCGGCCGTGGAATGTCGTTCTGGCGAACGGGTCGACAAGGGAAGAGTACCGGGTGGGTGATGTGACGGTGCATGCGGTGAATCGTGCTCCCCTCGCTGCGAATGAAGGAGGTTTCGGCGATCCGACGGTCAATATCCGAGCGCTGATGAGCGCGGGAGACCTGGTTTCCGATCTCGCGATTATGGGCCGGCTGAGTGGCAGTGACAGGCACCAGTTGACGAACAAGCGGCAGAAAGCGCTCCGAGCTCAGAAGGGTGTCGGAGATGGTCGCGGCCTACTCGTGCTGTATCCGATCAGCCGGTCATCCACTTCGTCGAGCAGGACGCGCCAGAAGATGGCGGACGTACTCGGCGCGGTCGATCCACGGCTGGTATCTCCGAATGAGCCTCCGATATTCGGCATCGGTCTCGTGACCCCGTTCGACGTGGACGGAGTCATCAGGAACAAGGGAAGCTATGTCGCAGTCCGTCCCCCCTATACGGATGATCCGGAGGACAGCGAGACGGAGACGATCATTGACGACGAACGAGATTTCGACGGTGGTTCAGCATGAGTGTTCGGGCGACGATTCAGCAGGCCCGCACCTTCGGCTCCATCCTGGGGGAGCGCGAGGCGCGCATTGCCCCATCTCCCGGACATGCAGACGGAAGCCGTGCGTGGTTCGGGACTGACTCCCAAGAGCGTCCTGTCGCCTACTTCGAGATCGGGGACCAGGCGCTGTCTCCGTTCGCAGTGAGCCAAGTCATTGACGTCGCTCCTGTTGAGACCGTGATCGAGGGCCAGCCGGAGGACGTCCGCGCGGCAAAGGTCACCTGCAGGGATTCGCGGCTGGACGATGTATTCATAGCTTTCATGGACGACGTGACGTCACAGCTGGGAGAGCGGAGCGCCGTCGACGTGCTGTTGAACTCTGCAGCAGAGTGGAGGAACCTGCTCCGTGTCGTGAAACATGGGCTCAGTGACTCGGCGGCTGCGGGGCTCTACGGAGAACTGCGCTTCTTGGAGGAGCTGGTTCACCATTGCGGTGCCCAGGTGATCGAGACGTGGCAGCGTGACGGTCAGGACGTGCACGATTTCATCGCCGACCGCATACGGGTCGAGGTGAAGACGTCCTCCTTTCAGAATCGTCAGGCTGTCTCGATCCACGGTCTGAAGCAGCTCGAAGTTCCGGTGACGGCTCCCCTCATCCTTGCCGTCGCCGAGATCGAGAAGCACGGCGACGGTGAGACGATCGACAGTGTCGTAGACCGCATCCTCGACGCAGGAGTGCCAATCGACTCCTTCTCCCAGAAATTGGAGGCTGCGGGATTCGTTCGAGGAATGAGCTCACTCGACGACGGGCTGACATTCTCGCTGGTCTCGTGGCGCTACTGGGAGATCGCGCGCCAGTCGCCTGTCCTCTCGACGCACACAGTCGGATCAGAAGTGGCGACAGCGATCAGCGATGTTCAGTACACGCTCAATCTGGCCGCGCTCGCAGGTGGCACTCCGGAGTTCGACTGGACGGCGTTTCGCTCCGGTTCGAATCTGTGACCATGAGGAGGTCTCCTTGACACGACTCAAGATCTATTCGAAGCCCCGCGGTGCGGGGGATCAGACCAGTGGTGGTCGCGGCAAGCTCCTGCGGTCAGCGTCCGACCTCACTCGAGTCCAGGTCCTCGTCCGTGAGACACTCCAGAATTCCTGGGACGCGAAGCTCGATGAGTGGGTTCCGGCATACGGCGTCTATGTCCGAAAGCCCTCCGCTGAGGCCAAGCGGACTCTTGCCGAAGATGTATTCACGGAAGTGCCGCCCTCTCTGGAGGTGCTCCGCACGAGCCTTGCGCATCCAGAGACGCGCGTCATGGAGATCTACGACCGCGGAACGACAGGTTTGGACGGACCGGTCCATGCTGGCGAAGCAACGGATCCGGGGGCTCCGAACAACTTCAACTCCTTCGTCTTCGACATCGGAACGACGAAATCCGACGGCAGTGCCGGTGGAACTTTCGGGTTCGGCAAGACGGCCACCTTCGAAGTCTCCCATGCCCACAGTGTCGTCTACTGTTCGGTCTGCAAGAACGATGAGGGTCAGGTGGAGCACCGACTAATCGCGTCTGCATTGCATGACCCGTATGACGAGGACGGCGCTCGCTTCACTGGTGCTCACTGGTGGGGCGACCCGAACCACGATGAGATCGTGCCGCTGCGAGGCGACGAAGCGCGCGCGATCGGAGAACGCCTCTTCCAGACGTCGTTCAGCGACGAGGATGAAGAGACCGGTACATCGATCCTGGTCATCGACCCCGAAGTGCGGGTAAGTCTTAGGGACGAGTCCGCGACTGAGCGCGTTCAAGTGCATGATGAAGTACTCGAGGATCTGCTCGTCGACGAAGTGGTGAAGTCGCTGGCGGAGAACGCCTGGCCGAAGGCGATCAGCACCGGCGGCGAGTTTCCGCCGATGATCTTCCACGTCTACAAGCGCGATGAGGAGATCGAAGTTGCCGAGATCATTCGTGAGGGGTTCGACCGGTACGCCGCATCTCTTACTGAAGTGCGTGAACAGCTGAGTCAGCTGGAAGGGGATGCTCCGCCTCGGTCCCTCCAGATCCTGAAGGAGAAGCTGGAGCCCATCACGCTTCGTCCGGCCCGATCCTTCACAGAATCGCGTGAGACCTTCTTCGGAGACCGACGGGACAATGTCGCTGGTTACCTCCATCTGATGATCACTCTGGATGAGTCCACCGGATGCAAGCCAGGCGACCGCCGCGCACTCTCAGCACCGAAGAACAGGCTCTGTCTCATGCGCTCGGGTCCTGAATTGGTCGTGTACTACTACCCGGTCGTTGACGTTGAGTTACCTGGGCTGCAATGGACTGGAGTATTCAAACCGACGCCGGAATGCGATCACCACTTCGCGTCGTCGGAGCCCCCCACACATGACACCTGGACACCGAACACCGCGGACACAGAGGTGTCTGCGTATATGGTCCGCAGGACATTGGACGCGATCAAGAAGAAGACGAGGACATTCCTCGAGGTGCAGAAGGTCGAACAGAGCGCGGAGAGCCGCTCGGTGCGAGATGTCGCGAATGCGCTCAGAGGATTCGTGCCGCTCGGGCGTCAGGAGCCCGGGCCCGAACGGGAAACGTCAGGGCGCAAACCGTCGAGGCGCCGGACAGCGGCTGCGTCGGCGAGGCCACGAGTCGAGGTAATCGACTATCATGCGGCTCCGGATGGGCACGGTTTCACCGTGCAGTTCCACTTGGAGGCGTCGACCGATGCGCAGTACGTTGTGCGCGCGAAGCCCGCGGCGCAGACGGCTGACGGATCGATGCTCCTTGAAGACAGAGAATACTCAGTGACGTGGAGCGGCGCCGATCCATCGCGACCGCGTCATCGTGAAGCCGTCTATCGCGGTGGAGCGCAGGGGGAACTGAAGATCAATACTCTGTCAGCGATTGCGCTGGACCTCGCGATCGACCTGGAGGAGGCTTCATGACCGGAATCAAGCTGTATCCCTATCCTCGGATCGACGAGGCTGTGGAATGGTCTGAGGTATCCATCGCAGTCGATGGTCACTCTGTCGAGCACGATGAGCTGGCCGATCGGTGGGACGCGCACTCGACCATCACCCTTTCGGTGACGGCAACAGTGCCATTGGCTCAATTCAGGAAGAACTCGTCAACTGCGCCTGTCCTCACGCTCACAGCCGGGTGCTACAGCACTGCTGAGTCAGTCGCCGCTCGTTCTCAGTTCGTCCTCGGGGCAACAAGGGCGAGCGCATCGGCACAGGTCTCGATGGGCGGCGCGAAGATCGCCCAGCAACTAGAAGTCAAGGCGACGTTGACGGTCCCGTTCGGCGACGAGAAGTGGCTTGAGCGTCGAGTCATCGCCCAGCGGCGACCGGAGAAGATCAACCTGGATTCCGAACTCTCGGGCTTCCCGACGTCGGCGGTCTCCTTCAAAGATAATAATTGGAGAGAAGCCCCGTGGATGATCGACATCAGTGCAGTCGATCTTACGGACCCGTTCATGCATTCAATCCGCCTTACTCTGAACCTTGACTACCCGCGCGTGGTCGAACTTGTCGAAGGCAGAGCGGAGCAGTACGTCGAGATGGCGCTTGAAGCGGCGATTATCCGGGCACTGCTTCAGACTGCTCGACGACTGGCCGATGAGTCGACGAGAGGTGAGGTGGACGAGTACGGGCGAGATGATGCCGTCACGCGAGCGATCGAAGAGTTCCCCGATTCGATCGCCGCGGCCGCCGAGAAGACCAGCCGTCAGTATCTGAATCTGCCACTCGGATCGGTGATCTCGCGACTGCGCTCCCGCCCAGAGGGAGTGGAGACACTCATACTCAACGCTACTCAAGCGCTCAAGGAGAAGCGGTGATGTCCTACTGCCTCTATCCTCGGCTGTCCGCCGAGCGCGCTTCGGCGCAGCGCGGGAGACTCCTTTCAGGTGACGCTGCATTCGACGCGTCATTGCTGGAGGAGTCGCTCACCGACGTTTCAGCATTCCCACCGACGGGCGGGCGACGAATCACGGACGAGGATCTCCATCGTCTCCGAGAGAAGTGCACCGCGGAGCTTGGGCTCCCCTGGCCAAGCGGAGTGCGAACTGACGATGAGCTTGACTTGCGAATCGGTCGCGTGCTGTACGAGGAGTCAGTGGGCTCTGCCGGCGAGTTCGGTAACGCACAGGTATGGGACTTCCTTACGCTCATCCTATTGCCTGATCTTGCGCTCGAACGATTCCCGAGAGAGGGAAAAGGGGCGATCGCCCGTCTGACCGGAGGAAACCGACGGCATGTGTTCCAACGGCTCTGGCGCCGGTGGAGAGTATTCGGAGCGGACATAGTCCAGGCTCGGGAGCTTACTGAGGATGACTACGTCGCACTGCTGGAGCGGCGGCTCACCGGCCAGAACCGAACATTGGCAGTCAAGACCGTCAGAGAGATCCAGAACAGCGGTCGGTCGGGCCAGTCGCGCCGTGAGTTCACCCGTGTTTTCATGCGCCAACTCGTTCAGGTCTCCGGACTTGTGGAGATGGGAGACGGTGAACCGGATCACCTCGACGCGCTGTTCATGCACGTCGGAGAGGTGACTGAGCGTGCACTCGCTGGTGGGTGATTCCTGGGCCTCGTCCGAAGGGGCGCGGCTGACGATGAAGGCGAATAGGCGCCGTGATACCCAGCCTGAGCTGCGGATCAGGCGAATCCTCCATTCGCGGGGTCTGCGCTACCGGGCTGACTTTGCTCCGGGTGAGGACCGGAGGAGACGAGCGGACATCGTCTTCACTCGCGCCCGCATCGCGGTGTTCGTGGATGGATGTTTCTGGCATGGTTGCCCCGAACACTTCATTCCGCCCAAGTCGAACCCCGACTACTGGGGATCGAAGATCGAGAAGAACCGTCGCCGTGATGCAGAGACGACTGCCCACCTTCGGGATGCCGGTTGGACTGTAATGCGCTTCTGGGAGCACGAAGATCCTGCGGCCGCGGCAGAGGCGATCATTGACGCGTGGACTGTGCGAAGACGGTGATTTGGCAATGATGCGCCAGACGGGCACACGGTCCGAGCCGGGTGCTCGAAGTGTGCAGCAGTATTCCCCGCGTTCGTGTCCCTCGTGGTCATGCCCCATATCGCTGTGCTCATGACCGTCGCCCGATTGACCTGCCCTCTCGCTGAGCGCTCGACTCGTCACCGTAATCTCATGGGGCACTTGCTTCAGCTCCACAGAGTCGACCATGGCCTCGGCGCCGACATCTGCCATTCGTCAGGTCCACGCTGTGCGTAGTCTTCGTCTCCGGTTCCGTCACGTAGGAGAGCTCCTCGCTCACGCCATTTTCGGCATCGGTGCCTGCCCTTCGTCTGCCTCCTCCCACAGCTCGGTGACGGGTACCTCGGCAGCCGCCCCCCGGTCGCGGGCAGTAGGGTTCCAGACGGTGGCGTCTGAACACAGGATCGTGGGGTGAGTATGGGTCGCTGGAGCGCTCGTGACAGCACTTTCGGCGCGGTGCTCATCCTCCTGCTCGGTGCTGGATGGGCGGCGAATCACTTCGCCTCCATGCTCGGGGTGCTCCGGGAGCAGGAGCACCTGAGTGATGTCCTGCTCAACGGCGCCTACGGGATCTACGCCCTGGGACTGCTCCCCTCCCTGCTGGGCGGTGGGGCACTGGCGGACAAGCTCGGTGCCCGTGCAGTGGTTCTGACCGGTGGCGCTGTTGCGGCGATCGGCAACGCGTCACTGCTCGTTTGGCACGGCGAGGCCGGGGTGTTGCTGGGGCGGCTCGTCGTCGGACTCGGCGTCGGCCTGGCGATGAGCGCCGGCACGGCTTGGGCCGGTCGACTCCGTGGCGCAGGTGGAGCGATCCTTGCCGGGATCTTCCTGACGCTGGGCTTCGCTGTGGGCCCCATCGTCTCCGGACTGCTGGCCTTCGCGATGCCGAACACTGCGGCCCTGCCCGCCCCCTTCGCGGTGACCGCGCTGTTCTCGCTCGCCACCGTGGCACTGGCGCTGGTGGTGGCCCGAGGACGCCCAGCAGCCCCTGCTGCGAGTGCCGTCGGGGTGAAGCTCACCCCCGACGCCGGACGCAGCGTCGGTCGAGCACTGTCAGCCGCCCTGCCGATGGCAGTGTGGGTGTTCAGCTGCGCAACCATGACCTTCGTGGTGCTGGCCGGGCGAGTGGCCGACCGGGTCGAATCCGGTCTGCTCCTGCCCGGGATCGCCGCGCTGCTGACACTCCTACCCGGTCTGGGCGCCCAGATGCTGGGCCGCAGATTCGGCTGGGGGCCTCGTGCAGGGATCACCGGAGCTGTTCTGGCCGCCGTGGGCATGGCGGCGGCAGGCCTGGGCGGGGCCGTACCCCCGGTCTGGCTCTTCATCGTGGCGAGCCTCGTCCTGGGCACCGCCTACGGACTGTGCCTGCAGCAGGGCCTGGTGGACGTCGAGCGCCTCAGTCCTCCTGAATCCCGCGGCACGGTGGTCGGGATCTTCTACGTCTTCACCTACCTGGGATTCGGCCTGCCGGTCCTGCTGGAGGCCCTGCTGCCCACACTGGGTGCGGCCGTCCCTCTGCTGGCACTGGCCGGGCTCGCCGTGCTGTCGGCTCTGCTGCGCGGACTGCAGCTGGTCAGGACGGGTCTGTTCCGCCAGCTTCGCTGACCGCCCCACTCGCGACTGCAGTCTCATTCGGCACCTGCGACAGCTCTCCAGAGTCGACTACGGCATCTGCGCCATTGTCCGTCTTCGTCAATTGCTGAATGGATTGCCAGCGTAGAGATCTTTCCGGCCCCCTCGGGACACTAGACCGGAAGAGCTTCTCAACGGTCCGGGCTACTTTCGGTGTGGGCGGTCTGGGAGCGCTCCCTCAGCTTTCGGGGCGACTCATCGGGATGCGGCTGTGCACTGTTGGCTGAACATGGTGCGCCTCTTTCCCCGTCGGTAGAAACCTGTCGCTACCGCATGCAGGGAGGCGGTTCCGCTTGCTGGCCCAGCCTTTCGTAGTCAGCATACCGGGCTATGTCGGTCGCGGATTCGTACACTTTCGCCAGTCCTGAGGTGAGCAACTCGGCGCCCACGTCTTGCCCGTCAGCCTCGACATAGGCCAGTGTGCGTCCGTAGCGGTCGGTCTCCGATTGCGACGGATCGGTAGTGGTCACAACATCACGACCAGCCGTCAGCTCTTCTGTGAGTGCGGTAGCTTCAGCTGCGCATTCCTCCCCGGGAGCACCGTCTCGAGCAACCTCTGGGGCATCAATGCCGAGGATTCGCACTCGCTCTTCGTTATTGTCTCGGTTCACAATGATCGTGTCCCCATCGATCACACGTACTACGGCGACCGTTTCTGTCGCTTGCGCTGACGGGAACAAGGGCAACACAAAGAGTCCGACAGTGACGGCCACAGCCAGCGGCACGACGACTACCAGCCCAGCCATGACTGTCCAGGTCCTATCCATAGTTCAGTGCTCCCGGCTGGTTCCTTCGGCTGATGAGATGACGGCAGGCAAGGCTGACTCCGGGAAATAGTTATGAAGGCGCCGGAAGTCCGCAAAATCACCATACAGGTAGACAACACCCTGGCTGTCGACGGTGGCGACGCGGCTTTCATCTCAGCCTTCGACCGCCCAATTGTCCGGTACGGCATTGTGGTTCACTTGGATAGTATTGCAGATTCGGAACGTGGAAGTCTGGAGACAGTTGCTTTGCACGAGGTCATCGAGAGTCAGTCCCTACACAAGATGCTTCGCGAATTCGATGATCGCGGGGGTTCATCGTGAACGGGCTGTTTGTACTGCTCATAGTTGCCGCAGTGCTTCTAACAACGTTGGTGGCCGCCAACAACTCGAAATCGACGCGTGCTGCCCGTGAGGGTCTCGCTGTTCAGCGTGAAAGAGAGGAGCTCGCTGCCTCCATCGAGGGTCTCGAGCGTGAGCTGGAAGTGGGTGATCACTCACCAGAAATGAAGGCGGAAGCCGCCAGCCGCGCCAAGCGGAACCGGGAAGTAGCGCGAAGGGCCGAGGCGGAGCGGGAAGCGTCCCGGCAAGCCGCGGCGGATCGAGCGGCTGTTAGGCAAGCCGAGGCTGAAGCTGCGCGGATTGCTGGCCTAAGCGCCGAGGAGCGAGAGATTGAGGCTAGAGCGCAGAGGATCATGCGCCGCGCTGCACGTCCTGAGGCTGCATGCCTCGAGGCTGCTCGAAGATCTGCCAAAGAGGAAATCAAACACCGCGCATCGTCGGAGTACCTTGAGAAGGGCCTTGCAGCCACGGACCGCCTGAAGGGCCGCGAGTTGCACCCTGTGGAGACTCGGATGTTTGATGTCGAACAAGAAATAGTCGAGTCAATTTTAGCGGGATCTGAGGCAGATAGTAGGCAAAGAGCACTCGCGTACATCAATGCCAGGACTGTCGAACTGCAACGGGACCTTGTACGCCATCAGGAAAACTTGGCACGCTATAGGAGAGCGCACGAGGCCACAGAGTACGACTCCAGCTCGGGTCAGGCTCAGTACTTTCGTCAGCGCCGTGACACTGTCGGCGAGCAGATCGATGCCCTTGAGGCCAAACTGCGAGGCGTCGCGCGTGTCCAAGGGAAAATGCGGCAGATGATGGCTGATGAGGGCGGCTAGCGGTAGACAAACCGAATGTGTCTGCCAGTCAAGCGGTCAATGCTGGTGGCTCTGCGGGCATCCGTCTCGTCGTGACGATGTTCGTCGCTCGATTCTTCGCCCGTTACATTCATTGGTAGGTCCTCAACGGAGGATCTGGTCGCTGGCCCTGGTATGGCTTTCTTGCCCTGTCACTCGATGATCCGGGGGGGGTGTTGCCGCCAGGAGTCCAGGACGCGCGTTGACTGCTGATTGAAGCGCCCTGGGTTCCGTTCCGAGTCTCTCCCGAAGGAGAATCGGAACATGCCCAAGAAGTTCAGCCCAGAGCTCCGTGATCGTGCGGTCCGCATGGTCTACGACCGGCACGCCCTCGAAGGTGGCCCCAGAGCGCAGTCGATCCGTGCCGTCGCGCCTCAGCTCGGCGTCGGCGAGGAGACCCTGCGGATCTGGTGCAATCGCTACGGCCCCGCCGAAGGAACGTCCCGCCCGCAGGATTCGCTCGAGGAGGAGAACCTCCGGCTGCGGCACGAGCTTGCCGAGGCGCGCCGTGCGAACGAGATCCTGAAGAAGGCATCAGCGTTTTTCGCAGCGGAGCTCGACCGCCCCACGACGAAATGATCCGGTTCATCGACGTGCACCGTGATCAGTTCGGGGTCGAGGCCATCTGCTGCGTGCTCAGCGCGACAGATTGTGGGTTCCTCACCTCCCGCGGCTATCGAGCCGCGAAGCAGCGCCCGAGCTCTGCCCGGGCCCTCCGCGACGAGGTGCTGATTGGTGAGATCCGAAGGATCCACGCCGAGAACTACGGCGTCTACCGGTATCGCAAGATGCACCAGGCGATGCGCCGGGCCGGTTGGGACATCGGCCGGGACCAGACTGCTCGGTTGATGAAAGTAGTTTGTCTGGAAGGGGTTCGCCGTGGCCGCGAAGCGCTCACGACTACCCCCTCGGGAGTACCCGATCGTCGTCCTGACCTGGTTGAACGGGACTTCACTGCACTTGGGCCGAACCATCTCTGGGTCGCGGACATTACCTACGTTCGCATGCCAACCGGGTTCTGCTATACCGCGTTCATCACGGAGGTGTGCACCCGTCGGCTTGTCGGCTGGGCCGTCGCGGCCAGCCTCCACACCGAGGCACTGCCGCTGCAGGCTCTCGAGCACGCGCTGCTGAGCACCCGCGCCGAGGCCTCCAGCAGCGGCCTGGTCCATCACAGCGACCGCGGCAGTCAGTACGTCTCGTTGGCCTACTCGGACGCGCTGATCACCGCCGGCGTCAAAGCATCCGTCGGCACCGTCGGCGACAGTTACGACTGTCAGTCTCTTTCTACCCGGTTCCGCAAGGATTGGGGAGTCCCGGCCGACGCGGTCTGACCCTTGCTTACGATTGGCCCGCAGGGTGCCTTTGCGTTGATCTGTCGACCGTCCGGCCGGGCACGCAGCAAGCGCTGCCGCCGGATCGGGCGTGACCTAATAGGAGCCTGGAGCAGCATGTCGAGAGCGTCCCCGTGACAGTCCTGTCCACCCGCCGGCGACAGCGTGAGACCACGCTAACCGTCAAAGGAGACAGGCACCATGAGCACACTCGAAACCGTCCACTCCGGGCACGTCGTCATCGGCGTCGATACCCATAAGCACATCCACGTCGCCGCCGTGCTCGACACCATCGGCGGCATCCTCGCTACCCTCACCGTCCCCACCGATTCCGGCGGTTTCAAGCAGCTTCTCAGCTGGGCGGACTCGTTCGGAAAGATCCTCGCGTTCGGCATCGAGGGCACCGGCTCCTACGGCGCCACCCTCACCTCCTTCCTGCGCCGACACGGACACAAGGTCGTCGAAGCCGGACGCCCTGACCGCCGCCAGCGGCGCATGGACGGGAAATCCGACACCCTCGACGCGGAAAACGCCGCCCGCTCCGTGCTCGCGGGGTTCGCGACGGTCATCCCGAAGACCGCGGACAGCGGCGTCGAGATGATCAGGCAGCTCAAGATCGCGCACGATTCGGCGGTGACCGACCGCTCCGCGGCGATGATCTCGATGAAAGCGATGCTCGTCCACGCCGACGACACACTGCGCCGAGAGACGAACCGGATGACGCCGATTAAGCTTGCTCGCCACCTCGCAGCGCTGCGTCCTCGGAACCTCGAGACGCCCTCAGACTCTCTCCGCCATTCGCTGCGGTCCCTGGCCCGCAGATGGCAACATCTGGACAGCGAGGCCAAGGAACTCAGGGAGTCGATCGAGGCGCTCGTCCTTCGCACCGCACCGCAATTGCTGGAGCAGTTCGGCATCGGCGTCGATACCGCAGCCGAGATCCTGATCGTCGCCGGCGACAACCCCGAGCGGATCCACTCCGAAGCCGCATTCGCGAAGCTTGCCGGCATCAGCCCCGTCCCAACCGGGTCCGGGATGACCAGCGGTCGACACCGCATCAACCATGGTGGGCACCGGCATCTGAACGCCGCGATCTACCGCACCGTGATCGTCCGGATGAGATTCCACGAGCCGACCATCGCCTACGTCGCCCGTCGGACCGCTGAAGGCAAGACCAAGCGCGACATCATCCGTTGCCTGAAGCGGTACGTCATCCGCGAGGTCTACCACCTCATCAAGGTCAACCCCCGCACCGGCGAGATCGCAAGTTGACAACTATAGGAGCGTCAACGCCCTCGCCGAGACCGTCAACGGCCTCTACAAGGCCGAACTCATCCATCGCCACCGCACCTGGCCGACCGTCACCGCGGTCGAAATCGCGACTCTGGACTGGGTCAACTGGTGGAACACGAAGCGGCTCCACGAGGTACGCGACTACCGCACCCCGGCCGAAATCGAAGCGACCTACACTCAACCAAAGACGACCGCGTCCGCGACCGTCTAACCACGGAACGAAACCCAGGGCGCTTCAGCGACAGTCGACCACGGCCTCGGCGCCGTTCTCCGCCTTCGTCAGGTCCACGAGGTGCATCGTCTGCCTCTGGCGCTCCGTTAGGTCGGCGAGCTCGTCGCTCACCGTGAATCGTTGGCGGCCACCAAAGCTATTCGCTTAGTTTGCAGGGACGTCTAACCTCAGTGATTGTGCCCGTCGTGGCCGGCGTGCTCACCGTCGACCACCTCGCGTACCTCCGTCACCGCCCCACTCGCCACTGCTGTCTCATTCGGCACCTGCGACAGCTCCACGGAGTCGACCACGGCCTCGGCGCCGTCCTCCGCCTTCGTGAGGTCCACGAGGTGCATCGTCTGCGTCTTTGGATCGGTGACGTAGGCGAGCTCGTCGCTCACGGTGATGTTCGGCATCGGCGTCTGCCATTCGGAAGGCTCCTCCCACTCCTCGGTGACCGGGACCTCGGCGGCGATCTCGCCCGACTCCTCGTCGATCACGCGCAGCGTGCCGTCGGTCCCGAGCACCAGGGCCTCGCCCTCCGGGCCGCGAGCCAGTGACCGGAACGAGTAGCTCGCCGGCAGATCGACGACTTCGATCGCACCTGACTCCGTGTCTGTGAGGCTGATGCGCGTGGGCCGCTCGAGCTCCGCGTCCGGATCCGTCTTGTAATCGCCCAGGACCACCGGCGACTCCGGCGATCCCGCCTGGTTGCCGAGGCGGGCGTAGTCCTCGTCGGCATCCACGTGGGTGATCTCGTCACCGTCGACGATGACGATCCCGTTCTCGCAGCCCACCGTGATGACGCCGTCTGCAGCGACGGTTTCACCGTGCACGCCGGGGCAGTCGTCCGTCCGCACGATCTCCTCGCCGTCTTCGTCCTGGACGAGGACGGTGCTGCGGGACTCCTCGGTCCCCTCGGTGAGGACGACGCTTCCGTCCTCGCGGGGGACTGCGACGCCGTGGTGCGGGTCGGGCAGCGTCTGATCGTCGGACTCGATCGCGGTCGTCGCATCCAGCCCGCTCGGATCGAAGGTCTTCACCACACCGTCGCCGTCGAAGAACGCGGCGGCGATCCCGTCGTGGACGACCAGGTGGCCGGGGTGGCTCCCCTCGACCCGCTGATCGCTGAGCACCGGATCGGTCGTGTAGGAGTGGCTGTGGTCGCCGTGCGGCTCGGACGACGTGCCGGTGTCCAGCAACCGGAACGAGTCGCCCTCCGTCAGGAAGAGGTGGCGGTCGTCGCCGGCCTGGTTGAGGCGGGTGAATCCCTGAGCGGGCAGGTCTGCCAGCTGTTCGCCGGTGATCCCGTCGAGGACCAGGATGCCGCCGTCGTAGGTGGCGGCGATGCGCGGGTTGGCGCCGGCGGCCTCGTGGGTCTCACGGTCGGACGGGTCGATGGCGGGGGCGGAACCAGCCTCCGATTCCGGTGCGGAGCCCTGGCCGCAGCCGGCGAGCAGAGCGAGGGCGGAGACGGCGGCGAACGAGGCGAACGACCGAGCCGCCCGCGTGGATTTCTTCGATGTAGTCATGCAGGCATATAACTCGCTGACCAGGAACATTGTCATAGGCGGATATGTAGATACGCGCATGTGGCCGCGCCGTCGGCTGATAGCGTCGGTCACCCGCCGTCGGCCGTTCGTCCTACACACCAGAAGGCTCCTATGCTCCGATTCTTCCTCGCCGCGCTGGTCGCCCTGGCGATCAACCTGATCATGGACCTCGGCTTCGACGCGCCCCTGCTGCTCCGGTGGGCGGTCGCGATCCTCGGGGCCGTGATCACTGTCCAGGTGTTTATGCGCTTCACACGCACGAGGGAGGGCGACCCGACGACGGGTTCCTGACGTCACCGGCAGTCGTCGCTCGCTCCCACTCGGGACAGCGCGAACCGGCCGGCATCGCCGACACTCTCCCGTCACCGACTGTTCGCCGCGCGGGAAGATGCGACGAGCCTCACGTGCTAGCGTCGAATGCATCGTCGCACCAGAGCTCCCTCTGGTGCACTGCCGGATCATTCACCGAGGTGCCGCCGCATGTCCCGACTGCAGAGAATCACCGTATCCGCGCTCTCCCTCGGACTGGTCAGTCTGCTGGGCGCCTGCTCGCTGGGCGGATCGGACACCGACGCCGAGGCGCAGGAGACCGCCGCTGCCCAGCAGTCCGGCGGTGGGGAGGGTGAGCAGGGCGAGGGATCGCCTGGATCTGCGGGTCTCGATCCGAACAACCTCCCAGACCCGATTTCCAGCCAAGAGGTCCCCGCGACGGTCGAAGGCGACCCGGACGCCACGATGACCATCGACTTCTACGGACTCGAGCGCAACGGTGAGACGCTCGTCGGCCAGTTCGGGTTCACGGTGAACGCCGATTCCGACAGGCCGCGGTGGCTCTATCACTACCTGAGCGACAGCGGCTGGCATCCGTACCTGCTCGATACGCAGAACCTGCGGAAGCACTCGGTGATCGGCGACACGCACTCAAGGGCTCAGACGGCTTATCAAGGGGCGAAGTTCGCGCCCGGCCAGACGTTCTACGCGTTCGCCGTCTTCGCTGCTCCTGAGGATGCGGACTCGGTCTCCGTGTTGGCCGTCGAAGGCGCGTCCCTCGTCACGGACGTCCCGGTTCCGTGATGCTCGCGCACTCTGCAGGACGGTCTCCCCGCTCCCTGCCCCTGCGCGCACTAGCGGTGTCAGCCGCCGTCGCTGCGGGCCTGGTGGCATCCGCCCCGGCGGAGGCGACCGACGTGCCGACGCCGGACGATTTCACGAACCCAGACCCGTCACTGCTGCGGGACAGCGTCGTCGATCTGGACCCCAACATCGTCGACCTCGACGAGAACGTCGAAGAGGCTGAGACGACGGAGTCTTCCGGCAGCGGCGCGGTCATCACCCTGGCTACGGACATCCTGTTCGAGTTCGACTCCGCGGAGCTGAGCAGTCAGGCTGCAGTCCGCATCGCAGAAATCGCCGACGACATCCCGACCGGCTCGGACGTCACCGTTGCGGGCCACACGGATTCGAAGGGCGAGGACTCCTACAACCAGTCATTGTCGGAGGAGCGTGCGGACGCCGTCGCCGAGGTCCTGGCCGAGGCCGCGGATGATCTCGAGATCGAGGCCGAGGGCTTCGGTGAGTCGGAGCCTGTCGCCTCGAACGGCACAGAAGCTGAGGACGATCCCGAAGGCCGGGCGGAGAACCGTCGTGTGGAGATCCACTACGAGGACTGAGGTACGAGGACTGAAGCGGCGGGCTGATCGTCACAGACTGTGATGGCTGAGCATGTTCGCCATCGCAGCGTTGAAAGCGGCCGGGTTCTCCAGGTTCGGGTAGTGCGCGCTGTCCGCGACCTCCGTGTACTGACCCACAGGCACGGCGTCGGCCAGGCAGCGGCCCGGGCGACGGTGATCGATGCTGTCGAGTGCCCCCGCGAGTGCGAGCACCGGCACCGTGATCCCGCTGAGTCGTTCCCAGGTTCCGGTGACCGGCGTCGGGGGAGTGGGGAGCGCTGGAAGGCCGTCATCATCGCGGGGAAGACTGCGGGACATCGTGTCGCTCACCATGGCTTCGACTGCGTCCCACACCGACCTGTCGACGTCGTCGGGGGTGCGCTCCGGTCCGTGGGAGAAGCGCATGAACGCTCTGATCCACGCGTCGATGTCTCCCTGCGCCTCCGCCTCCTTCCAGGCCTCGAGCGTCTCGAGCACCCACGGGTCGGTGAAGCTGGGCTCGCTCGTCCCCGTGCCGCTGACCACCAGTGCCGCAACGCGGGACGGGTGTTCGAGCGCGACGTCCACGGCGGTGCCGCCGCCCATGGACACTCCAGCGAGGATCGCGCGGTCGATCCCGAGGGCGTCGAGCAGCCAGGCGACGTCATCGGCGAGTCGATGCGGCGTCTCGGCCGGTGAGGACGCCCCATGTCCTCGAGCGTCCGGCGCGATGGTGCGACGACCGAGGTCCGCGCGGAGCTGGGGGCTCCACATTCTGTGGTCGAGTCCTCCCCCGTGCAGGAGGACGAGCGGCGTCTTCTCCCGCGCGCCCGGGATATCGACATAGCCCACACGGTGATCCGCCAGGTCGAGAAGCTGGACTCCTTCATCCATCATGACAACCAAGGTGTCATACGTTCCGCGAACTGACAACCCGAGTGTCATAATCGTCGGCATGAGTGGTCCACTTGGCTCCGATGCCCTCGCCGCGCGCCTGGCGGAGGTCTACGTCGAACTGGGACCGCTCTATCGCAAGGCGGCGCGCATCGTGGAGCGCGGGCAGCCGGCCATGGGGATGTCGGTCGGCGTCCGCGCCGTGCTCGACCAGCTCCGCCGAGGGGGCGAGCTCACCGTGCCCCAGATGGCGCGAGCGCAGGACCTCAGCCGTCAGTTCGTGCAGCGGATGGTCCATGACGCTCGCGATGCGGGCTTCGTCGACCTCATCGCGAACCCCGCGCACCGGCGATCGTCTCTGGTCCGCCTGACGACCGAAGGCCGTGGTGCGATCGACGCCGTGGCGGCCCGGGAGCATCGACTCATGGGGCGAGTCGGCGGCAATCTCACGCAGGCCCAGCTGGATGCGACTCTGCACGTCCTGACGTCCATGTCCGCGGCCCTCGACGAGATCGATCGGGATGCACGTCCCTGATCGGCGCGTGCGGGCTGCAGTGTGCCGTCAGCGGTGTGACCGGACGATGGGACCTCTCACCTGCGACTAGTGTGCTGGGTGGACGCACCCGTTCGGCCTTCGAGATCGTCTCGCACTGTCTCCGCAACCTCTCAGACCAGGGATCACGCCATGTCAACACACTCGACGACTGCTTCACGACTGTCCGGCGACGACATCGCCGTCATCGCCTCCGGTCGGCCGTATCTGGGCGGATGGGGCGTGGGCGCTCCGTGGATGCTCACGGACGAGTCGATCGCAACGCTCCGCGGGCAGATTCTGAGCATGGCGACCCACGAGCATGCTGATTGCGTCGACGGTGGGGACGCCGGCTTCGGCATCCTGGGCAGCGTCCCACCGCTCGTCCAAGTGACCGCGTACATGTTCGAGGCGCTGCAGGGCCCCTGCGTCATCTTCGATTCGGCCGCGCACGCAGCCATCCTCGCCGATTTCAAGGAGTCGGGAATCGCGACGCGGCGAAGTCTCAGCATCGTCATGTGGGCTCCGAACTTCAACTGGCTGACGGTCGCATGGCAGATCCTTCGCGTGCGCAACGACATCTCCACGACCGCGCACATCCTCAAGGACGTCCTCGAGATGCTTGCGGGCGTCCCACCCGTGGAGGACGCGGCTCGAGAGGGCATCAGGCTCATCGATGCGGTGCTCGAATCGGTCCCCGTCGCGCGTCTGGATTCTGCGACGGACGACGAACTCGGAGAGATCTTCGCCGGTGCGCTGGACGAGCAGGGTGCGACGGCCCTGCCGAGCCTTCGCGGGCTGCCGTTCGAACTGGAGCTGCTGCGCGGACGCAGGGAGCAGGCGGCTGCCGCGCTGGAGGAGTCGGGCATCGTCCTGCCGTCGCTCGAGGATCTGCTGGTCACTGAGCTCATCGACGCCGGTGCTGAACTTCTTCCTGAGCTTCGGCCCGCACTCGGAGGACAGACGTACATGCGGCTGCGTGAGCGGGTGGCGGCCGGGGAGCGTGCGGACGTCGACCGTTCCGCGATCTCGAACAGCCTGGCCCGCGCGATCCGTGAAGGCGAGGCCGGGGCGGCGCTCCAGTGGACGACGTGCACGTTCCGCCTGCTCTGGGCGGCGCTGTCGTCAGCCGGCGATGCGTCCATGCCGCGGACGATCGCACTGGAGGACTTCGCGGATGACCTGGTCGATGTCCGCCGGTCGCTCCAGGAGCCGAAGGAGTCGGCCGATGTCCCGACAGAGGACGTCGACGGCGGTCGGGCAGCGACAGCCGATGCGTCGGCCTCGACCGACCCGTGGGCGAGGCTCGATCGGATGATCGGCCTGACCGGGGTCAAGGAGACCGTGAGGCGCGTGCTGCGGGGGACGGAGCTCGCGCAGCGACGGCGTGAAGCAGGTGTCCAGCTCGAGTCGCCTGCGCGACATCTGCTCTTCCTCGGCAACCCGGGCACCGGGAAGACCGAGGTCGCTCGCGTGATCGGGGAGATCTACCGGGACCGCGGTGTGCTCCGCACGGGGAAGCTGGTCGAGACGTCGCGCGCGGACCTCGTCGGGGAAGGGATCGGGGAGACGGCCCCCAAGGTGCGCAAGCGCGTGGCCGCAGCGCTCGGCGGGGTGCTCTTCATCGACGAGGCCTACACCCTCAATGCCGACGACGGCCGCAGCGACTACGGCCAGGAGGCCGTGAACGAGCTGATGACCCTCATGGAGACTCACCGGGACGACCTGGTCGTCATCGCCGCGGGCTATCGCGAGCAGATGCAGACGCTGCTGCGGGCGAATCCCGGCCTCGAATCGCGCTTCGGCAACCGTGTGATCTTCGATGACTTCACCGACGATGAGCTGGTCGAGATCTACGGGAAGCTGGCTGCGGATGCCCATCTGACGCTGGAGGAGGGTGTGCTCAAAGAGGTCCGGTCGGCTCTGCCGAGGAAGCGCACCCCGCGGTACGGCAATGCCCGCGAGATGCGGCGACTCTTCGAGGCGACGATCGAGCGTCAGGGTATGCGGCTCAGCGGACGCCTGAGCGAACTCACCGACGAAGAGGTCCGGGCAGTGGCCGTTGCGGACGTCCGCGAGGACCGGAAGGACGATGAGCAGCGCCACCGGATCTTCACCTCCGCGAAGCGCGATCTCGACGGCCTGGTCGGACTCGGTCGGATCAAGCAGGAGGTGGAGGGCCTCGTCGACGAAGTGCGTCTGGAGGAGACCCTGCGCGGATCGGGTGTGGAGATGAGCGACGATGCGCGTCACATGCTCTTCCTCGGAAACCCCGGCACGGGGAAGACCGAGGTGGCACGGATCCTCGCCCGGATCTTCCATGGGCTCGGGATGCTGTCACAGGGCCACCTCGTCGAAGTCCACCGTTCGGACCTCGTCGCCGGTTACATCGGTCAGACGGCGCTGAAGACGGAGGCGAAGGTGGAGTCCGCGATCGGCGGGGTGCTCTTCATCGACGAGGCCTACAGCCTCGCCTCAGAGAGTGATCACGATTTCGGCGGTGAAGCGGTCGACAAGCTGCTGACGTACATGGAGGACTACCGCGAGGATCTGATCGTCATCGCGGCCGGCTACGGTCCGGAGATGGACGACTTCCTCCAGTCGAACACGGGAATCGCATCGCGCTTCCCCATCCACCTGACCTTCCCCGACTACTCGGACGACGAGCTGATGAATGTGCTCGTACGGTTCGCGCAGGCGGAGAACCGCGTGGTGGAGGCGGAAGCGATCAGCGTGGCCCGGACGCTCCTCGCGGAGAAGCGGGAGCAGCCGGGGTTCGGCAATGCACGCGACGTCCGCACGCTGTTCGCATCGGCGAAGCGTCATCAGATCAGCCGGTTGGCCGACGAGGTCCAGGTCGGGACCGTCACGTCGGAGCAGCTGAGGACGCTGCTGCCGGTCGACTTCAGCCGCGCTCAGCTCTGATCCCGCCGGTGCCTCACAGGGCGGACCAGCCCCGCAGCAGGCGCGGCGTGCGGTTATCCTCGTGACGTTCGGTGGCCGAGGGAGTGGGGCGAAGGAGTGGGGACGATGAAGATCCTGATCGTGGGTGCGGGAGCGACCGGTGGGGCGTTCGGCGCCAGGCTCCTCCAGGCGGGACGAGACGTGACCTTCCTGGTGCGGAAGCGCCGCGCGGAGGTGCTCCGGTCCGAGGGACTGCGCTTCCGCGATCCGGAGGGGGAGCACCAGCATCACGTCAACGCGATCACCGCGGTCGACGGCACGTACGACCTCGTCGTCGTCGCGGTGAAGGCGCCGGCACTGCCGGCGATCATCGAGCAGATCCGACCGGCCGTGCACGAGAAGACGCTGATCCTCCCGCTCCTCAACGGAATGCGGCACATCGATCAGCTGGCCGCGGCGTATCCGGGCCAGGCGATCGGCGGGATCGTGAAGATCGTCGGAACGATCGACGGATCGGGGGCCGTCGTGCAGAAGACGTCCATGAGCGCGATGACCATCGGGGCGCTGGACGGCCGTGAGCTGCCCGCCGACGTGCAGGGCGTCTTCGACGTTCCCGGTGTCTCCTTGGCCGTGGTCGACGACGTGCTCGCCCGTCTGTGGGAGAAGTGGGCGTTCATCGCATCCGCAGGGGTGGTGACGTGCCTGTTCCGCGGAGAAGTGGGTGACATCATCGCGGCGGGCGGGGAGGCGCTCGTCCTCCAGGCGATCGCGGAAGCCGAAAGCGTCGCTGCGGCCGCGGGTCACCCGGTGGCGGAGGAGAGCCACGCACAGGGCGTGGAGTTGCTCACGGCGCCCGGTTCTCCCTTCACCTCATCGCTGTACCGCGACCTCCAGCACGGAGACCCCCAGGAGGCCGAACACATCCTCGGCGACCTGGCGGCGCGTGCCGCGGCGTATGGTGTGCCCACTCCGCTGCTGGATGCCACGGTCGTCCAGCTGCGCACACACGAGCGGGCACGGGTGCGACAGCTGCAGCCGTCAGGACTGTGACGCGACTGCCTGCAGCGCCTGCTGGAGCGTGCTGAACCCGGTCAGGTCCGCATCCGATGCGGGGGTCATCCCCGCGGCCGTCGCGTCTCCTCGATCTCCCGCGCCGACTCGTCCAGTGCGGCCAGCGCGGCCGCGACCATCGGCCTCCTGTCGCTGCCGCGCCTGATCCCCGTGAGGATGCGCCGGGAGGGCACCGGATCGCCGGTCAGCGGCACCCGCACCACGTCGTGGCCGGCCGGCAGCCTCGCCAGCCGCGGCACCAGGGAGACCCCCATGCCCGCAGCCACCAGCGCGGCACCGGTCTCCCACTCACGGATCAGGTGCGCGGCCACCGGCTGGAAGCCCGCGGCGGCGCACGACACGGCGACCAGCCGGTGATACGTCGACCCGGGCTTGTCCATGATCCAGTCCTCGTTCGCCGCGGCGACGAGCGGCACCGCAGATTCCCGCGCCAGCCGGTGGTCTGCCGGGACCAGCAGATCCAGGGGATCGGACAGCAGATCACGCTGCTGGAACCTCGGATCGTTCCGGGCGGGCAGGGGCTCCGTCGCTACGACCACGGCGACGTCCGCCCGCTCCGCCAGCAGCAGTTCGAAGCACTCCTCCGGGTCCGCCTCGATGATCCCGATCATGCTCTCCGGGAATGCGCGACGCACGGCTCCGGCCGCCGCAGGCAGGAGGGAGCCCGCCGCGGTGGAGAACCCGCACAGCCGCAGCGCGTCGTCCTGGTGCTCCTCACCCGCCTCGAGGATCTCTCCGCGCATCTGCTCCCAGCGAGCGGAGAGCTCGTGCGCGTGCCTCAGCAGCACGGTGCCCGCGTGGGTGAGCCGCATCCCGCGGCCGTGCTGCTCGACGACCACGACCCCGAGGTCCTCCGACAGCGTCTTGAGCTGGTGCGACACCGCTGACGGCGTGTACGACAGCGCCCTCGCCGTCGCGGTCACCGTCCCCGTCTCCGCCACCATGCGCAGCACCGTGAGCCTTCGATCGATCATGCAACCATTTTGCACCTTCTCATCGAATTGCGTTCGCTTCTCTTTCCGATGGCGCGGGCGGACACTGGAAGCACAGCCACTGCATCGAGGCAAGGAGGGCATCGACGATGACGACGATCCCCAGGGCCGGCGCCCACACGAATCCACCCACCACGGAAGCGGCCACCACTGCCGAGGCGGCCGGCACCTCCGCGGAATCCTCGGCCGCCGTCGCCGGCAGGTGGGCGCACGCTGTCGCGGACCGCCGGGCCGGTCACTCACTGGAGGGGCCGTTCTACACGGACCCGGACTTCTACCAGCGGGACCTCGAAGCGGTCTTCCACCGGTCGTGGATCTTCGCCGCCTCCGTCGCCGAACTCCCCGAACCCGGTGACTATGTCACCCTCGACATCGGCAGGGCCTCCGTCATCCTCATCCGCGACGATGACGAGCGGATCCGCGCCCACCACAACGTGTGCCGCCACCGCGGGGCCCGCCTCCTCACGGACGCGTCCGGCTCCGTCGGCAACATCGTGTGCGGATACCACCAGTGGACGTACTCGCCGGAGGGGGACCTGCTGCACGCCGGCGCTCAGGCGCCGGACTTCAACCCCGCCTGCTTCTCCCTCCTGTCCGTGCAGGTGAAGGTCGCAGCGGGCCTGATCTTCCTCTGCCTCGCGAAGCACGCGCCAGACGACATCGAGGATGTCGCCGCACGCATCACCCCCTACATCGCGCCGCATGCGCTGGAGCGGACCAAGGTCGCGTTCCAAGAGGACATCGTCGAGCAGGCCAACTGGAAGCTCGTCATGGAGAACAACCGCGAGTGCTACCACTGCGAGGCCGGCCATCCTGAGCTCACCTGCACCTTCTTCCCCACGTACGGGTACAGGGACGACGAGATCCCCACGCGGCTGCTCCCGGCGCACGATCGCTGCCTGGCCGCCGAACAGCTGCTGTCGGTCAACGCCGCCCGCAACGGTCTGCTCACCGAGCCGATCGAGGAGCTGAGCGGGCGGGCCACCGGCTTCCGCATCCAGCGCGAGGCCCTCGACGGCGCCGGGGAGTCGTACACGAAGGACGGTCGTGCGGGCTCGCGGAAGCTGCTGGGGGAGTTCGACACCCCCGTGCTGGGGCGCCTGTCCCTCCACGTCCAGCCGAACTCCTGGTTCCACTTCCTGGGCGACCACGTCGTGACGTTCTCGCTGGTCCCCCTGAGTGTCGACCGCACGCTTCTGCGGACCACCTGGCTGGTCCACGAGGACGCGGAGGAGGGCGTCGACTACGACCTCCCCCACCTCACCGAGGTGTGGCACAGGACGAATGAGCAGGACGCCCAGCTGTGCGTCCGCGCGCAGTGGGGCGTGAGCAGCCCGGCCTACGTCCCGGGCCCGTACGCCCCGCACGAATACCAGGTCGAGGAGTTCATCGCCTGGTACATCGAGAGGCTGCGTGCGTACGGCGGGATCGACGCGGACGCGGCGGGCGCGGCGGGCACGGCGGGCGCGGCGACGGAGGAGGCGGCACGATGACGACGATGTACGACGGCGGAGTGCCGACGACCGAGGTGCCCACGGGTGGAATGCCCGCGACCGTGCCGCTCCGGACTCCGACCCCGGGGTCCGGGTCGTGGTCGCCCGGCGATCCCGCGGCGCTGCCGCGCGATGCATTCACCGGGGACCTCGTCTGCACCGCGCTGACCCCGATCACCCACGACGTCCTGGACGTGACCTTCCGCCCCTGCGAGGGCGGCACCCTGCCGTTCTCACCGGGCCAGTACTTCACGTTCACGTTTCCGCAGGTGGGCGTGGACCGCTGCTACTCGGTGAGTTCGACGCCGTCACTGGGCGTCGAGGGCGTCGAGGAGTTCTCGATCACGGTCAAGAAGGTCCCCGGCGGGCCGGTGTCGACGTTCCTGCACGAGCAGTTCCGCGTCGGTGACACGGTCCGGGCCGATGGCCCGTACGGGGTGTTCGGCTCCGACGTCCGCCCGGGTGCGGGTGCGCTCTACCTGTCCGCGGGCAGCGGGGTGACGCCGTTCCTGTCGATGATGCGCGCCAGGCGGGCTTTGCTGGAGTCGGGCGAGCGGTCGCTGCCGCTGTGGTCGAGCGTCGTGCACGTGCATGCCGCGCACTCGCCTGCGGACCTCGTGCACCGGCAGGAGGTCACGTCTTTGTCCGGTCGTGACGAGACGACGTTCGTCCCGGTCTGCTCGCAGGATTCCGCCGCCGAGGCCTGGTCCGGCGTGCGCGGCCGCCTCACCGCGTCGACGCTGCGGGTCCTGGTGCCCGACGTCGCGGACCGTGAGGTGTTCGTCTGCGGGCCGACCGCCTATAGGGAGGCGGTGCTCGCGATGCTCGTGGACCTGGGCGTGCCCGGCGCACGGATCCACACCGAGTCCTATGTGTTCGGCGAGACGGTGCGGGTGCCGACCACCGGCGACGGTGCCGGGGGCGGGGAGGCGACGACCGCCTCGGCGGCGGTCTTCTCCGTGGAGTTCCGCGGCGCCGGCTGCACGGTGCAGTGCCCGCAGGGGATGACGATCCTGGAGGCGGCACGGGAGGCGGGGATCGCCCACCCCTCCTCGTGTGCGGAGGGCGTGTGCGGCACGTGCAAGGCGACGAAGGTCAGCGGTGAGGTCGAGATGGACCACCAGGGCGGGATCCGGCTCCGCGAGGTGCGGGAGGGCAGGATCCTGCCGTGCTGCTCGGTGCCGGTGAGCGACGTCGTCATGGAGTGAGGGTGCTGCTGCCCCCACGCAGGGGAGGAGCCCCCGGCCACGCGTGGCCGGGGGCTCCTCCGACAGCTGGATCTCCGGGTCAGGCCGCCACGGTTCGTGCGAGCCGGGCGGAGGCGAGCTCCGTGCCTGCGACCAGAGCCTCGAGCTTGGCCAGGGCGATCTCCGGGTGCACGCGGCCGCCCAGTCCGCAGTCGGTCGATGCGACGATGCGCTCCGGTCCCACCAGCCGGGCGAAGCGCTCGACCCGCTCCGCCACCAGCTCCGGGTGCTCGACGACGTTCGTCGAGTGGGACACGATGCCGGGGATGATGTACTTGTCCTCCGGGAGGGCGACGTCCTCCCAGATCCTCCACTCATGCGCGTGCCGCGCGTTGGCCGCTTCGAAGGTGATGCCGGCGGCGTTGATCGACAGCACCTGGTCCACGATGACGGAGAACGGCAGGTCCGTCACGTGGGGACCGTGCCACGATCCCCAACACGTGTGGACGCGGACCTGCTGAGGGTCGATCCCGCGCAGCGCATAGTTGAGCGCGTCGATGCTGAGCTGCGTGAACGCCCGGTACTCCGCCGGAGTCGGCTCCGGGTTGATCTGGTCGAAATTCTCCGCCAGCGAAGGATCGTCGATCTGCACGATGAGTCCCGCATCAGTGATCGCCAGGTACTCCTCGCGCAGCACATCGGCCCACGCCCACACGAACTCCTCGTACGACGAGTAGTGCAGGTTCTCGACGCGTGCGGCCGATGCCGGTGAGAGGGAGTTGAGGAAGCCGCGGGACTCCTCGTACCCGGCGCGCTGCAGCCCCTTCTTGAGGTTAGTGATGTCGCGTGCGACGGCGTCATGGCCCGCGTAGGAGATCGGACCGATCGCCTGCGGGAACCCCGGCTGGCTGCCGGTGTCCGTGCCTGCGTCCGGGTCGCTGTACGCCCTGGGGAACAGATTGCGGTCGCGCCGGTCCGCGAAGCTGGTGAGGCGGATGTTCCCGGGCTCGCTGCGCTGGACCGGGAGGTTCCACAGCCCTTCGCCGGAGATCTCCAGTCCGTTCGTGCGGTTGAAGGAGTAGTGCCACCATGCGCCGTAGTCGAACTCCGAAGCCATCGCATGGCCGTACTCGCCGTCGTTCGGCTCAGTGATCCCGAGGTCCTTCTGCTTCTGCAGCAGGTCCACGACGCTTCGCGTGAGCAGCGCGTCGAACTCCTCGCGCCCCTGCGCGGTGCCCGCGGCATTCGCGGTGAGGAGCTCCGTGGTGCGTGGCAATGATCCGGCGTGTGAGGTGCGGATGGCATCGGACATGATTCTCTCCTTGTGTACCCGGTTACCCGGCTAGGTGTCTTGGGTGCTGACTTGAAAACATCACAGGCGGACGGTGGGGAGCGCGATGATCGTCATGAACGGTCCTCGTGGGTCATATGCGGTCACGTGACCTCGGCCCGTGGCCCTGTTCAGTGATGTGCGAGGACTCGCTCGGTCGGCTGGCGCTCCTCGATCCCAGCGCGGAGGCGGGGGAGGAGGAGCTCGCCCCAGTCGTTGACGTCCCCCAGCTGGTCGAAGCCGCGGATGAGGAAGTTCTCCACCCCCAGGTCCCAGTACTCCAGCAGAGCATCGGCCACCTGCTGGCCGGTCCCCACGTGACCGCTCGAATTGCCCTGGGGCCCCATGAGCTTCGTGATGCCGAACCACAGCCGCTCGTCGTGCACGTCGCGTACGTGGGCGAGGTGCTGCAGCCGGTCGGCGGACACCGCCGTGGTCTCCTTCGCCGCCTTGTGCTTGAGCCGCAATGAGTTGTTCTCGAGGCCAGCCTCCTTGTTCGCGCGCGCCTTCTCAAGGTAGGTGTCCGCCTTCGCCCACGCCGCCTCCTCTGTTGCGGCCACCACAGGGCGCGTGGACAGTGAGAAGGTCAGCCGGTCGTTGCCCGTGGCGGAGGCGACCTTCCGGATCGCCGCCGTCCGATCCGCCACCTGTGCCTTCGACTCACCGAAGAGCGCATACACGTCAGCGTGCTCCCCGCCCACGCGCACCGCATCGTCAGACAGCCCGCCGAACCAGAGGGGGATGCCGTTCGGCTGCACCGGTCCGACCGAGCTGTGGGCGCCCTCCACCCGATAGTGCTGACCGGAGTAGTCGAAGGGCTCGTCGGCGCCCAGCGCCCGGCGCAGCACGTCCATGAACTCCGCGGTCCGTCCGTAGCGTTCGGGCTTGGTGGAGAAGTCGCCGTCGCGCGCCTGATCCGCGTCCGATCCGCCGGAGATGTGGTGGACCGCGACTCGTCCTCCGCCGCTGAGCTGGTCGAGCGTCGCAAGCTTGCGTGCGAGCACCGTCGGAGAGACGAACCCCGGACGATGGGCGATGAGGACTCCGAGGCGCTCGGTCGCCTGCAGGACGGCGGACGCGACCGCGAAGCCGTCCGGCGCCGCGGACGAGTATCCGATGAGGACGCGATCGAAACCGGCGGTCTCATGGGCGCGCGCGAATTCGCGGATCCAGCCCGGGTCGACTGCGGGGCCGGTCACGGGATCGGTCTCCGATCCTCGCTGGGAGGAGATCATTCCGAGTATCTCTGCCATGTCGTGCTCCTTCGGTGGGGCGTTGCAGGGGGATGGTGGTTCCAGTGCGGTCGAATCGGGTGACGTCAGATCGTGGGGATCGCGTCGATGAGCCGACGCGTGTACGGGTGGCGAGGTGAGCCCAGCACCTCTGCGGCAGGTCCGCTCTCGACGATCTGGGCCTCATTGAGCACACTCACGCGGTCCGCGATCGCGCCCAGCGAGGACAGGTCGTGGGAGATGATCAGGACCCCTGTGCCCGCCCGGGCGATGGTCTCGAGTGTGCGGACGACCTCGATGCGGCTCGACGCGTCGAGGGCGCTGACTGGCTCATCGCAGATCAGCAGCTTCGGACTGACGGCGGTCGCCCGCGCGATCGCCACGCGCTGCCGCTGTCCTCCGGACAGCTGCCCCGGTCGCCGGTCCCACAGCGTCTCCGCGAGTCCGACGGTCCGCAGTGCACGGGCCGCACGGTCCTCCGCCTCGGTTCGGGGGAGGGTCTCGCGGAGCCCTTCGAGCACCGACGCTCGTACGGTGAAGCGGCTGTCGAGGCTGCTGAGGGGATCCTGGAAGACGTACTGGGCGGATCCCGACCGGCGGAAGCTCTGCCACCGGCCCCGGGTGAAGGTGCTGACGTCCTGGCCGTCGACCTCGACGGACCCCGCAGCGACGGGCACGAGGCCGAGCACCGCGCGTGCGAGTGAGGTCTTGCCCGAACCGGATTCTCCGATCAGCCCCACGATCTCTCCGGGTGCCACGCGGAGGTCGATCCCGCTGAGCACCTCCCTGCTCCCGTAGCGGACGCGGAGGCCGCGGACGGAGAGTGCCGGACGTCGCTCGTGAGCCTCCGTCGTCACGCGCGCGGACTCCGGCGCGATCACTGTCGTCGTCATAGACGGGTCGTCTCCTTCGGTGGTGCGGGGGTGTGCGTCGAACGGGATGCGTGCCGGAGAGCCTCGATCCCGAAGACCGCGTGGTCTGCGATCAGGCTCTGCGTGTAGGGGTGATGCGGGGCGTGGAGGACCTGCTCTGTGGGACCCTCCTCCACGAGGTCACCGTCGCGGAACACGTACAGGTACTCGCAGCTGTGGGCGAGCACCGCCAGATCGTGGGAGATCATGAGGACGGTGAGCGCATGCTCGCGGCGCAGCCTGCGGATGAGGTCGAGCACCTCCGCCTGCACCGTGACATCCAGTGCGGTCGTCGCCTCGTCCGCGATGAGGAGGTCCGGTTCGCCCGTCACCGCGATCGCGAGCAGGATCCGCTGCAGCATGCCGCCGGACAGCTCGTGCGGATACTGGTGGGCGACTCGCTGGACGTCGCGGAAGCCGACGTGGCGGAAGAGGTCGTCGCGGGTCGCCGCCGCGGACTTCTTGGACAGCCCGTGCGTGTGCCGCAGCACCTCGTCGACCTGCGCGCCGACGGTGAGGTGGGGCGTGATCCAGGTCGAAGGGTCCTGGAAGACCGTCCCGATCCGCCGGCCGTGGAGATCCCGCCTGCCCACAGCGTCGGGCGCGAGCTCTGCGCCGTCGAACGCGATCCTCCCGCCTGTGACGGAGACCCCGTCGGGGAGGACTCCGAGCAGCGCTCTGACCGTCATCGTCTTCCCCGAACCGGATTCGCCGAGGATGCCCACGCTCGCACCTCGGGGGACGCGCAGGCTCGCACGGCGCACCAGGTCCGTGCCCGCCTCGGTGCTGATGCAGAGGTCGTCGATCGCGACGAGTGCGTCCGCTGGGGCGGGCTGCGCAGGGACCGCTGCCGCTGCGTCGTCCGAGAGGGTCACCTCGCCGGCCCTCCCGTCGTCGGGGGCGGCCTCGGGCGCACGCGTGCCGTCGCCGAGGTCGCGGATCCGGTCGGCCAGGATGCTCACCGCCGCCACCGTGATCATGATCGCGGCGGCGGGCGCCACCGGGTTCCACGGGCGCAGAGCGAGGTACGAGAGATCCGCGGAGAGCATTCCGCCCCACGTGGGCGTCGGGGGCTGGACGCCGACGCCCAGGAACGTCAGGCTCGCGACGACCAGGAGGCTGGCGGCCAGGACACTGGCGGACGTGACGAGCAGGACTGGCACGATCCGCGGGATCACATGGGTCCGGATGATCCTGGGCAGGCGGACGCCGAGCAGCCTGGCGGCCTCGACGTACTGGGTGTGCGAGATCTCCAGCACGGATGCCCGCACGACCCGGAAGAACGTGGGTGCGGCGAGGACGCCCACTGCGACCATCGCTGCGTGGATGCTGTTTCCCAGCAGTGCGCCGATCGCGACGGCGAAGGTGATGAACGGCAGGGCCATGAACGAGTCGAAGACGCGCTCGAGCACCCAGCGGACCGGCTGCGGGGAGAAGACGGCGACGACTGCGGATCCGGCTCCCAGCAGCAGTGCGATGACCACCGCCTCGGCGGCGGCCAGGACGGACAGCTGGGTGCCGGCGACCAGCCGGGACATGATGTCGCGACCCAGGTAGTCGGTGCCCAGCCAGTGCGCGGCGGACGGCCCGGCGAGCACGTGCGAGGTGTCCTGGGCGAGCGGGTCGTGCGGGGTGATCGCGGGAGCGGCCACGGCGACCACCGACACGATGGCCAGGACCACGATCGCGACGACGGCGGTCGGGCGGGACGTCAGGGTGCGGAGCGTTCTCATGCGGTCGTCCTCTTCGTGCGGGACCCGGCGGAGGCGGTAGTGCCGACCGCGGCGCGGGCTGCGGTGGGGGGCGTCGTGCGCACCGCGGCGCGGGCTGCGGTGCGCTCGTGGGGATTGAGCACGGTGAGCAGAAGGTCGATGACGAACGTGCTGATCAGCACGACCACGACGATCACCATGACGGAGCCGAGGACGACGGGCATGTCACCCTGGGTCGCCCCGTTGTAGGCCATGAGTCCGAGCCCTGGCAGAGAGAAGATCTGCTCTGCGATGATCGCCCCGCCCACCAGCCGGGGGACCTGGATGCCGATCACGGACAGCGCGGGACCTGCGGCGTGCGGCAGCGCGTGGCGGAACAGCACGCGGGCGGGGGAGAGTCCCCGCAGCAGGGCGCCGCGGATGAAGTTCGCGTCGTACGTGTGCACGAGTGCGGTCCGCAGCTGGCGCGCGATGTCCGCAGCGGCCTCGAGCGACAGTGCGATCGCCGGCAGGATGATGCACGCCAGCCAGCCCGCGGGGTCCTGTGTGAAGGGCGTGTAGCCGCCGGTCGGCAGGATCGGGATCGCGACGCCGAACAGCAGGATGAGGAGGATCGACACGACGAACGGCGGCAGGGTAGCCAGGGTGGAGGCGACGACCGTGACCGTCGTATCGATCCAGCTGCCGCGTCGGATCGCCGCGAGAAGACCCGCTCCGCCGCCGATGATGACCGCGATCGCCAGTGCCGCACCGGCGATCGACAGACTGACCGGCAGACGGTCGGCGATCGTCGTGGTGATCGGGATGCCGGTGAACCAGCTCTCGCCGAGGTCGCCGTGCAGCGCATCCCAGATCCACGTCCCGAACTGGACGACGAGAGGACGGTCCCGTCCGAGTTCATGGTTGAGTTCCGCGACGGCCTCGGGCGTGGCGGCCTCGCCGAGCAGCAGATCGGCCGGCTCCTGCTTCGCGAAGGCGCCCAGCAGGAACGTCACCGCCGCGGTGACGAACAGGACCGGTGCCGCTCGCAGGAGGGCCCGCAGCGCGATGCGCGTCATACCCGCACCCCCACACCCTCGAAGCGCTGAGTGTGCCGGCACGGCCTGAAGCCCGTGACCCGGTCATTCATCGCGTGCGAACGGTTCCAGTTCGCGATCCAGACATGCGGCGAGGCGCCGTCGACCGCCAGCTGCGTCGCAGCCTGGAGGCGGGGCGTGTAGTCAGGGGATTCGAGAGGCGTGCGCCGCACGGCCTCGAGAGCGGCCGTGAAGCCGTCCGGCTGCTGCTGGGAGATGTTCATCCACCCGCCTTCGTCGTAGAGCACCTCGAGTGCCTGGACCGGCGATTCTCTGCCGGAGAACGAGTACATGAACAGGGTGTAGGCGTGCGCTGCCTTCTGACCGGCGCCGGGGGGCGCCATCTCGAGGGTCAGGTCGAAGCCGGCAGCGGCCGCCTGCGCCTGCACGGCCTCCGCGATCTTCACAGTCACGCCGCTGCCCGCGGAATCCGCATTCACGTGGAAGGTCACAGGGATCGGCGTGGTGTGGCCGGCCTCCGCCAGCAGAGCGCGCGACCGCGCTGGGTCGTGGTCCCAGTGCCGGTCCAGCGCGGACGACCAGCCCTGCACGCCACGGGTGAACGGCTGCCAGTCGGGCTCGCCGTGGCCGAAGAGGACGCTGTCGACGATCGCGTCACGGTCCACGCCGCGATTGAACGCCTCGACCACGCGCGGATCGTCGAAGGGTGCGTGACGGTTGTTCAGCTCGATCGTGTGGACGTTGAAGCACGTGCCGGATGCGACGGTGAAGCCTTCCTGCTCGAGCGGGAGGATCTGCGAGTCCTCGATGTGTGCGATGTCGTACTGGCCGGACGACAGTCCCGCGTAGGTGACCGCCTCTGCCGGGCGGGGGACCACGCGCAGCTCATCGAGGAGGATGTCATCGGCGTTCCAGTGGGAGGGGCTGCGCGAGAGCGAGACGTGCGAGCCGGGCACGTACTGATCGACGACGAACGGTCCGGCTCCGACCGGGCGCACGTTGAGTTCGACGCCGTCGGCGATCGCCTTCGGTGAGGCGAGGTGGCCGATGAGCCCGGCGAGCAGGAGGGGCACCTGGTAGTTCACGTCGGTGAGGTGCAGAGTGACGTCGGTGTCGGAGTCCGCGGTGATGTCGTCGATGATGACCAGCGACTGCGCGCTCGTCGCGCCGGGCAGGTCTCGGTTGCGCTCCAGCCCGGCCTTGACGGCGTCGGCATCGACCGCTGCGCCGTCGCTGTAGGTGAGGCCGGGGCGCAGGTGGAACGTCACCGAGTCGCCGGCGTCGCTGTACGTCCACGAGTGCGCGAGGTCCGGTTCGAGCTCGCCATCGGAGTTCAGACGGGTCAGGCCCGCGTAGACGAGGGACAGCACATGCACGTCGTAGCCGATGCCCTTGGCGGAGTCCCAGGTCGTCGGCAGCTGCCACCCCCAGGTGAGTGAACCGGACGGGGCGGCAGGCGTGGCTGCGGCGGCATCCGACTCGCCGGGTCGTGCCCACGCCGCTGTGAGCGCGGCACCGGCGAAAAGCGCCCCCGCCATCAGGCTGCGGCGCGGAATCCCTGGCTGCGGCGAGGGGGGTGCATCGACTGGGCGCGTCCGTCGTGGGTTCATGTGTGCCTCTGACTGGTCGATCTGTGGGGTGCCCGACCGCCGGTTCACCGGGCGACGGCAGGAGTGGTTCTGAGCACACACAGTCCCACTGCCGCCGGGCTGACCCCCGCCAGCGCTTCACGAGGCGACCTGTGGCGTCACAGAAATGCCCGAATCCGTCACATCCGTTCATGAATTAGGTCACTCATCCGGCTGTCGCAGAGGATTGCCCGGAACGAATGAGAGAGGGCTTCAGTGATGACGCACAGCACCATTCCGCCCGACTCCGCGGAGGGATTCGCCACGCGGCAGATCCACGCAGGATTCACCTCGGGCGTCTCCCAGAACACCCTGACGGTGCCGATCTACCAGTCGGTCGCCTACGAGTTCCCGGACTTCGCGGCAGCGCGCGACACGTTCGCGCTGACGAAGCCCGGCAACATCTACAGCCGCAACGGAAACCCGACGAATGCCGTCCTGGAACGTCGCGTCAGCGACCTCGAGGGAGGCGCGGGAGCCGTCGCGGTGGGCTCAGGCCAGGCCGCGGTAGCGATCGCTCTGCTCACCCTCGTCGCCGCCGCGGGCCAGGGCCCCCACCACATCGTGGCCTCGAACAAGCTCTACGGAGGCACCTCCGACCTGCTCGCCGATACATTCGCCGATCTGGGCATCGAGGTGACGTTCCTCGACCCGCTCGACTCCCACGCGTGGTCCGCTGCGCTCCGCGACACCACCCGTGCGGTGTTCCTCGAGGCGATCGGCAACCCAGTGCTCACCGTGCCGGACATCAGCGCGATCGCGGAGGCGGCGCACGCGGCCGGTGTCCCCGTCGTCGTCGACAGCACCATGGCGACCCCAGTCCTCCTGCGGCCGATCGAGCACGGCGCGGACATCGTCGTGCATTCTGCGACGAAGTACCTGGGCGGGCACGGAGCCACGGTCGCCGGTGTGATCGTCGACGGAGGCACCTTCGACTTCACCGCACGGCCCGAACGCTGGCGGCGACTGACCCAGCCGTTCCACCGATTCGGTGGCCTCGTCTTCACCGACGAGTTCGACGGCAGTGACGGCCGCACGCCGTTCCTCGTCCTCGCCCGGGCCAAGGGAGTCCATGACTTCGGCCCGACGCTGTCGCCCAGCAGCGCCTCGCAGATCCTGCTGGGCATAGAGACGCTCGATCTGCGCGTCCGCAGGCAGACGGCGTCGGCGCTCGAGCTCGCACGGTTCCTCAGTGCACAGCCGCAGGTCGCCCGTGTCCACCATCCGGGGCTGACAGATCACCCGGAGCATGAGCTCGCCACCCGACTCAGCCCCGAGGGGCTCGGCAGCGTGTTCTCCTTCGATCTCGCCGCCCGCCCGGACGAGGTGGGACCGTTCATCGACTCCCTCGAACTCTTCACGCTCGCCGCCAACATCGGCGATGTGAGGTCCCTCGTCGTCCACCCGGCGACGATGACGCACTCGCGCCTCGACGACGCGGGGCGAGCGGATGCCGGCATCAGCTCCCTGACCGTGCGGCTGTCGATCGGACTCGAGGAGCCGGCCGATCTCAGGGACGACCTCGCGCGGGCGCTGTCCACAGTGACCGTCCTGGATGCTCCTCGCGCTGCCGAAGACCGTTTCCGCTGACCGGCCGGCCGGTCTCTCCGGTCGGCGGTCCCACCCATCCATGCACAGCACGAGCACTTTCAGGAGAGACATGCGATTCGGTTACTGGACACCCGTCTACGGCGGCTTCCTCCGCAATGTGGAGGACGAGGGGATGCCTGCGACCTGGGACTACATCCGCAGGGTCAGCACCCTCGCCGATCGGCTCGGGTTCGAGCTCACGCTGGTCCCGGAGCTCTACCTCAACGACCGCAAGGGCCCGGAGGCTCCCAGCCTCGAGGCGTGGTCGCTCGCGACGGCGATCGCTGCCGTCACAGACGACCTCGAGGTCCTCACCGCGATCCGGCCGGGATATCACAACCCGCAGATCACCGCGAAGACTCTGTCCACCCTCGCGGACATCTCCGGGGACCGCCTCTCACTCAACGTCGTCGCCGCGTGGTGGGAGGAGGAGGCCAGGCAGTTCGGAGGAGTCTTCCCCGCACACGACGAGCGCTACGTCCACTGCAGGGAGTTCGTCGATGCGCTGCGCGGGCTGCTGTCGACGACTCCCTACAGCCAGCACGGCACGTACTTCACCTTCGATTCGACGGTCGTGGAGCCGAAGCCCGCCCAGCTGCCGAAGATCTACGCCGGCGGCGAGTCGGAGGGTGGCCGCGAATCGATCGGCGGGTTCGCGGATTCCTACGTCACGCACGGGGGGACTGTCGAGGAGCTGCGGGAGAAGGCGGCTGACGTGAACGCCCGACGAACGCGTCTCCAGGGCGCTCCGTTCGAATCGATCGGCATGAGCGCGTACGTCATCGTCCGCGACAGCGAGGCCGAGGCCCGCGCCGAGCTCGAGCGGATCACGACGATCGATCCGGCCTCGCCCGGCTACGCCTCGTTCGAGGAGTTCACACGGCATTCGAACCTCGACGTGGAGGTCTCCGCGCGCGAGTATTCGGTGGGGACCCGTGCGCTGAGACCGGAGCTCGTCGGCACTCCGGAGCAGGTGGCTGAGAAGATCCGCGCCTACCAGGACGCAGGAGTGAACCTCCTCCTCATCCAGGCGTCCCCCCTGCACGAAGAGCTCGAACGCATCGCCTCGGACCTCATCCCCCTGGTGAACGAGGACCGGGCGCACGCCCTGTCCGTCTGACCCCTGCACGACCCCCATGCTGTTCGAAAGGACCCTCATGACCACGACTGCCACGACTGCCACGACTGCCGCGACATCGACCAGCGTCGCGACGACCCCGATCTCGATTCCCGCCGGCGCGAATCCGCGCGGCACCGTCATCGTGCTGGCGGGCCGCGGAGAAGCGGCTCCCGTGTACACGCGCTTCGGCACCCGCATAGCGTCCGACGCGTACACGGTGCGCATCGTCACCGGAGCGGCGACCGCACCCGCAGAGGCGAGCGACGCCGTGCGCGGTCTGCTCGCGGACGACGAGCTGCCGTCGCCGAAGTTCCTCGTGGGCTCCGATGCCGGCGGCGCGCTCGCTCTGCAGATCGCCGCCGCACGGCACGAGGACCGCGGTCCGGCCGGGGTCGTCGTCGCTGGGCTGCCGGAGCCGGGGGCCGCGGGCGCCCGTGCGGGATCCGGCCGCGGGGACGGGACGACCGACGTCGCGGCCGATGCCGAGGTGCGTTCGGCCTGCCCCGTGCACCAGAGCGTGCTCGCTGCACCCGGCAGCATCGCACCCGGCGCGCTCACGGATCCGCTCCCGGCCGACCTCGAGCTTCCGGCGCCGCAGTCGATCGGCGTTCCCGTCCTGGCCTTCTTCGGGGAGGCGGACTCCGTCATCGACAGGGACGCGTCTGAGCGCTGGCTCTCGGAGGTTCCGCACGCAGAGATCCGGCGCACTGCCGCCGGTCTCCACGACGCGCTGAACGACCGCACGCACCGCAGCGTGGCAGCCCGCATCGTGCTGTTCCTGGAGGACGCGAAGAACGGTGGCGAACCGCTTCTGCGGTGACGTCCCGACACCCACCGACCATGCCGAGAACATCCGTCCGACACCCGAGGAAGCAGACATGACTGCAACACCCGCGTCCACCACTCCCACACTCACCGAACGTCTCGACACGGGCCCCGTCATCATCGCGGAGGGGTTCCTCTTCGAGCTGGAGCGCCGCGGGTACCTCACCGCGGGTGAGTTCGTCCCCGAGGTCGCCCTCGAGTTCCCCGAGGCCCTCCGGTCCCTGCACGTGGACTTCCAGCGTGCGGGCTCGGACATCGTGGAGGCCTTCACCTACAACGGGCACCGGGAGAAGATGCGGGTCGTCGGCAAGGAGGACCTGCTGGAGCCCCTCAACCGCGCAGCCCTCCGGATCGCGCGCGAGGTCGCGGACAACCGTCCGGGTGACCTCATGGCCGGCAACATCTCCAACTCGAACATCTGGGATCCTGCGGATCTGCAGAGCCAGAAGGACGTCCGGTCGATGTTCGAGGAGATGGTGGGCTGGGCCGTCGACGAGGGCGCGGACATCATCATCGGCGAGACGTTCTACTACGCGGGCGAAGCGCTCGCTGCGCTGGAGATCGCGAAGGCGAGCGGTCTGCAGGTCGTTCTCACGCTCGCACCGATGGCGTTCGAGGAGATGGCGGACGGCGTGAGCGTCGTGGAAGCCGCCCAGCGCCTCGAGCAGGGCGGTGCCGATGTCGTCGGAATGAACTGCTTCCGCGGTCCTGACACTCTGCTGCCGTACATCTTCCAGATCCGGGAGGCGGTGTCCTGTCACGTCGGTGCGCTGCCCATCCCGTACCGGACGACGCAGGAGGAGCCGACGTTCTTCAATCTGAGTGATGTGAAGGCATCGGTTCCGGCTCCGCACGGGAGGACTTTCCCCACGGCGCTCGACCCGCTGTACGCCAACCGCTATGAGATCCGACGCTTCGCTGAGGAGGCGCACGAGGGCGGCGTGAATTACCTGGGCATATGCTGCGGCGCATCGCCCGTGCACATCCGCGAGGTCGCCGAGGCCGTGGGTCGGGTGACCGACGCCAGCCGGTTCTCCGAGCGCATGGAGAACCACTTCATGTACGGCAGCAACGAGCGTCTGCCGGAGCACATCGTCGCGTTGGGAGACCGTGCCTGAGCCTTGACCGGCCCCCGGAGGGTGGCATACTCCACACATGAATGTTCCCCCGAACTTCTCGATCGTCACCCTGGGGGTCGCGGACGTCGCCGCTTCCGCCGTGTTCTACCGCGGGCTCGGGTGGGAGCAGCGCGGCGACCAGTCCGTGGGGATCACGTGGTTCCGGACCGCGGGCACCTGGATCGGGCTGTTCGGGTACGAGGACTTGGCCGAGGACGTGGGGCTCGCAGCCGGCCCCGTGCCTCTGGCAGGGAGTGCTCCGGCGTACCGAGGCGTGACGCTCGCGCTGAACTTCGCGTCGGAGGCCGAAGTCGATGAGGCGATGTCGGAGGCGATCGCAGCCGGCGCCGTGCAGGTCAAGGAGCCGACTCGTGCCGAATGGGGCGGGTACTCCGGCTACTGGGCCGACCCCGACGGTCACCTGTGGGAGGTCGCCTACGCCCCGGGCATGCCCGCGCGGGACGACGGGACGATCGACGTCCCGCATTGACACGCCGCGGCTCGTGCGCCATCGTGAGGGCTGGCGCTGATCCAGCGCCCAGCTCGCGCACCGGCCCCAGCCCGGGCGCAGAGGCGAAGGGGAGCAGATCCTCGGATCACGGCACGGATCCGTGCAGCACGGAATGCATGTGGACAGTCACGCGCCGTGCAGGCTGGGGATGCTTTCGGCGCGGGAAGACCGCACATGACCACGCACAGCGATTTCAAGAAGCTCGTCCGCGCCCGCATGGAGCGCACGGGTGAGAACTACACGAGCGCGCTCGCCGCGCTGAACCTCGATCGTGATGCCGCACGGGCCCAGCACGAGCGACTCATCCGCTCCCATTTCGAAGACGGCCGCCTCGAAGACGGCCGTCTTCTGCGCATCCCTGCGCGCAGGCGACCGCGCTTCGCCGTCGTCCTCGAGCTGCTGGCCCGGTTCGAGCCCGGTGCGACCTACTCGGAGTCGCAGGTGAACGCGATCCTGCGTGAGGTCCACGAGGACGTCGCCCACCTGCGACGGGAGCTCGTCGACTATCGACTGCTGGAACGCGACAGCCGGGGGACGTACTGGGTGACTGCGACCGCACCCGTGCGCGACGCGAACGAGGCGCAGGAGACGGGGGACTGGGAGAGGATCTGGCTGCCGGAGTTCCTCGGCGGGGCGCAGCGCTAGCGCCGGAGCACCTTCTTCGCGCTCCAGTTGCCCAGCATCTGCAGCGACTGGACGAAGACGATGACGACTGCGACGGCGAGCCAGGTGACCTCGGGCCGGAAGCGGTTGTAGCCCTCGACGATCGCGAAGTTGCCGATGCCGCCGCCGCCGATGATCCCGGCCAGCGCGGACATGTCCGTGAGCGCGATGATCACGAATGTGTAGCCCAGGATCAGCGGTCCCAGAGCCTCGGGCAGCATCACCGTGAGGACGATCCTCAGCCGTGTGGCACCCATGGCCCGCGCCGCCTCGATGACGCCGGGGTCGATCGAGACCAGGTTCTGCTCGACGATGCGTGCGATCGCGAACGTCGAGGCCCAGATCATCACGAAGACCACCGCATCATTGCCGATTCCGCTCCCGATGACCGAAATGGTCAGCGGCTGCAGTGCGGCGATGAGGATGACGAACGGGATCGGCCGGATGAGGTTGACCACGAAGTTCGCGAGCAGCCAGACGGGCCGGCTCGCCAGGAGGCCGCCTTCACGCGTGGTGTAGAGGGTCAGGCCGATCACCAGTCCGATGATGCCGCCGAAGACGAAGGCCCAGGCGACCATGTAGATGGTGTCGCCGATCGCCTCCAGGAGGGCCGGGCCGATGTAGCCCCAGTCGAGGTTCCGGTACGTGTCGATCATCCGTGCACCTCCTGCACCTGTCCGGCATCCGCGAGTGCGGCGAGGAACCCGTCCACGGATGGCTGCGGACCGTTCACTGCGACCGTCAGCAGGCCGTAGGAAGCGTTCTTGGTCGTGTTCATGCCGCCGTGCACGATCTCGAAGGACACCCCGTGGGACGCGGCACGGCCCAGCACACTGCTCATGGCGGTGGAGTCCTGGAGGGAGATGGTCACCAGACGTCCCTCGGTGGACTGGCGGATCCGCTGCACGTCCTCGGAGGTCGGGCGATCCTTGAGGGCCGCGCCCACGAATCCCGCCTTCCGATCCTCACGCGGATTGGAGAAGATGTCGTAGACCCGGCCCGATTCGACGATCCGGCCGCGGTCCATCACCGCCACCCGGTCGGCGATCGATCGGATGACCTCCATCTCGTGAGTGATCGCGAGGATGGTGATCCCCAGGTCCTCGTTCGCCCGTCGGAGGAGGCTGAGCACCTCGGCCGTCGTGCTGGGGTCCAGGGCGGAGGTGGACTCGTCGGCCAGCAGGATGTCGGGCTCCGCAGCGAGCGCTCGCGCGATGCCGACGCGCTGCTTCTGCCCGCCGGACAGCTCCTCCGGGTACTGCTCGGCCTTGTCGGACAGGCCCACGAACTCGAGGAGCTCCTCGACGCGCTCTCGCCTCCTGGCTCTGCTCCACCCGGCGACCTTCAGCGGATAGGCCACATTCCCGGAGACGTTGCGGGAGCGGAAGAGATTGAACTGCTGGAAGACCATGCCGATGCGCGAGCGCACTGCGGGCAGCTTGGACTCGGCCATCGACGAGATCTCGTGGCCCAGGACGCGGACCGATCCTGAGGTGGGCCGCTCGAGTCCGTTGACCATCCGGATCAGCGTGGACTTCCCCGCGCCGGAGAAGCCGATGATCCCGTAGATCTCACCGCGGTCGACGTGCAGTGACACATCGTCGACCGCGGTGACGGCCTTCTCACCCTTGCCGAAGGTCCGGGTGACGTCCCGGAACTCGATGAGGGATTCCGGCATCACTCGCCCTCGGCCTCGGAGGAGTCCTGCAGAGACGCCTCGTACTCCTCCAGCGCCGAATCGACCCGATCGAGCTCTGCATCCACCGGGACCGAGGTGTCCTCGGAGAGGTCAGCGGCGGATTCGAGAACGCGTTCGTCGTGGTACAGCGCCGCGATCTCCCGCAGTGCCTCGTCGTCGCGGTCCTCGGCGCGGACGACGAAGCCGTTGACGTACGGGAACGCCTCGTCGTCGTCCGGGTCGTCCGAGAAGAGCGCAGTATTGGGATCGAGGCCCGCGTCGGAGCTGAAGCTGTTGTTGATGACCGAACCCTCGACGGACTGCAGAGCGTTGACGGTCTGGGCCGCGTCGACGGGCTGGACGGAGACCGTCGAAGCCTCTTCGTCGATATCGGCCGGACGCGGCTCAGAGACCTCGTTCTGCAGGGTGACGAGACCCGCGGCCACGAGCACATTGATGCCGCGTGCCTGGTTGATCTCGTCATTCGCGATCGCGACCTCGTCGCCGTCCTGGAACTCGTCCACGGAGTCGTAGGTCTCCGAGTAGATCGGCAGGGGCACGATCTCCGTGGTGCCGATCATCGTGAGGTCGTCGTCGTTGGCGACGTTGTAATTGGCCAGGTATGCGATGTGCTGGAACCAGTTGGCGTCGAGGTCGCCGTTGCGCAGCGCAGGGTTGGGCTGGTTGTAGTCATCGAAGTTGATGATCTCCACGTCGTATCCGAGCTCGTCTTCGGCGAGCTGGGCCAGCAGACGGTTGGTCTCCTGCTCGGCGGTGACGCCGATGCGGATCACGTCGTCATCCGCCTCGGCGCCTCCTCCGAAGACGGAGCAGCCGGCAGTCAGCGAGAGTGCGGCGGCGGCCGAGACCGCAAGGGCGACGCGGCGCCGAAGGTGCGAGTTCTTCCGGGGCGATGTGTGCATGACGAAGTCTCCTTGTGCTGGCCGTGCCAGAGCAGGTGTGTACGGCTGCTGAGTGGCAGCCCGGGCTGTTCGACAGAAGAGCGCTGCGGACGGACGTGCGCAGCGCTCGGTTCATTCCGACGTGGGAAGACGATAGCCACCGAGTGGCGGCTGTGCGAGGTGGCTGCCGCGATTCGTCACATTCCGGATCGTCCGCACCGTGCGCCGCCCCCTGCCCCGCCCGCCTGCGTCCAGAGCGCGTCCGAAGCGACGCAGCGACGGAAGGTGCAACGATGGAGACGATGTCCGTCGCGCAGGTCGAGGACCTCACGCTCGATCGGCCTTCGCATGCACCCGTGTCGTGAACCGACCAGCAGCACTCCGACCAGAAGCACCCCGACCAGCGTCCGCCCGATCTCCGAGGAGAGGCACGATGCGCACACCGATCCCCGACTATCTGACAGACCTCCTCGACGACCTGCGCGACGATCACAGCGGGGCCGTCGCGGACTACATCCCCGCACTCGGAGCAGCAGATCCGGAGCTCTTCGCGATCGCACTCACCACCGTCGACGGCCGCACGTACGCCGTGGGCGACTGCGACGCAGAGTTCTCCATCCAGTCGATGTCGAAGCCGTTCGCCTATGCGGCGGCGATCGCTGATCGCGGTGAACGGACCGTGCTGGACCACGTCGGGGTCGAGCCCTCGGGCGAAGCCTTCAACGAACTCTCACTCGAAGCGGACACCCATCGCCCGAAGAATCCGATGATCAATGCGGGCGCGATCACCGCCCATCATCTCCTGGTGGGTCCGGACGCGACGAAGGACGACAGGTCTGCGCGCGCAGTCGAGTTCTTCTCATCGCTCGCCGGACGTCCCCTCACGATCGACCAGCAGGTCCTCGAGTCCGAGCTGGGCGCGGCGGACCGCAACCTCGCACTCGCTCACATGCTGAGGAGCTACGGGGTGCTGCGCGGCGACCCGCACGACATCGTCGCAGGCTATACCGCGCAGTGCTCGATCTCCGTCACGGTCCGTGACATCGCGATGATGACGGCGACGCTTGCGGCAGGAGGAGTCCATCCTGCGACCGGCGAGCGGATCGTTCCGCGCGCGATCGCGCGACAGACCCTGGCAGTGATGGCAGCGGCGGGGATGTACGACGCCGCAGGGTCCTGGTTCGCGGAGGTCGGCATCCCCGCGAAGAACGGTGTCTCCGGCGGACTGCTGGGGGCGCTTCCGGGGCAGGTGGGGATCGGTTCGCTGTCCCCGCGCCTCGACTCCCACGGCAGCAGCGTGCGGGGCATCCGCGCGTTCCGTCGACTGTCTGCGGACATGGGACTCCACCTCATGGAAGCGGAGGCGGCCGGGCGGAGCGCTCTCAGAGATGTGTACGAGGCAGAGGGAGCGACTGTCCTGGAGCTGCAGGGCACCATCCGATTCCCCGGCGCCGAATCGGTGCTGCACCACCTGCAGGAGCACGGTCCGACGACAGCGGAGGTCGTGATCGACGTGCAGCGCGTGGACGCGTTCACGGACGTGGGTCGTCGGATGGTCCTGGAGGGTGTCCGTCGTCTTCGCCTGGACGGGCGCCGCGTGCGCATCTGCGATCCGGACGGCGTCCTGCCGCTCGCCGAGGGAGGCGCGGGGGCAGGTCACGCAGGAGCCTGACGGCACCGGGACGACTCAGCACCGGGCCGACTCAGTACCGAACGACAGCGGGTCCCGATCCGCCGCGACATGCTCCTCTCAGTACCGCGGGCGCACCCACACCTCGCTCACGAGCGCGTCGTCCGGCGCCTCGACCACGTGGCGGACGGTCCTCGCGACAGTGCTCGGATCCAGCCGGACCTCCGCGGGCTGGACGGGGTAGTCGGTCGTCTCCTGCGCCATCGGCGTGTGCGTGGGGCCCGGCGCCACCGTCGAGACGCGCACACCGTCCGCGGTCACCTGCTGGCGCAGACCATCGGCGACAGCCTGCAGCGCATGCTTCGAGGCGGAGTACACCGTGTGGAACGGCACCGACGTCCGCGAAGCCCCGGATCCGATGAAGATCACCGTCCCCTTCACCGCCCGGACCCACGGCAGCAGCGTCTTGGAGATCTCCGCAGGTGCGATGACGTTCGTCGCGAACGACTCCCGCCAATCGTCCGGCGCCGCGTCCTCGACGGTCAGTCGCGGCGCGGTGGCGGCGCAGTGCACCAGCACGTCGACACGGCCCAGGGGCGCGATCTCCTCCGCGAGGATCTCCCCGGCCGTCTCCGCATCGCTCAGGTCGGCGAACACCGCGATGACGGAGCCGCGGTCGCTGGAAGTCGCCGAGGCGTGGGAACTGGCGGCGGCCTCGGGCGCGGGGCCGGAGGCCTGCTCCACGATGCTCTGCAGCCTCTCCAGGTTCCGGCCCACCGCCAGCACGATGTGGTCGCGGGCGAGGTCGAGCACGATCTCCGCCCCGATCCCACTGGAACCACCGGTGACGACGGCGACGGGAGCAGACGACTTCGCCCTCCGGCTCGTGAGGTCGAGGACGTCGGCATTCAGATCGGACGGCACGGGGGCGAGTCCGCCGGAGCGGGTGAACGGAGAGTGCGGCATGGGTCCCATTGTTCCGCAGGAACAGCTCGAACGACATGTGATGTGCTCGGTGGAACCGCTCCGCACCGGTAGACAGGGGCTGTGATGTGAGGAAGGGTCGAGAACAGGTCGCCGCATCACGGGGCACCTCGATCGACACCCGATTCTCACGATTGAAGAGGAGACGACATGAATACCCCGGAGAACATCGCATACACGGCCACGGCAGAGGTCACGGGAGGCCGCGACGGCCACGGTGCGACGGACGACAAGAACCTCGACGTCGACCTGCGCGCGCCCCAGGAGATGGGCGGCCCCGGCGGCGCCACGAACCCCGAGCAGCTCTTCGCCGTGGGCTACGGCGCGTGCTTCCAGGGTGCGCTGGGTCTGGCCGGCAAGGAGCTGGGCGTCGACACGTCCGCATCCGTCGTCAACGCGGAAGTGGGCATCGGCAAGGAGGGCGAGAGCTTCGGCCTGAGCGTCAAGCTGTCCGTCAGCGTGCCGGGCGTCGACAAGGACCAGGCGCAGAAGCTCGTCGACCGCACCCACGAGCTGTGCCCGTACTCGAAGGCGACCCGGGGGAACATCCCGGTCGAGGTCGTCGCAGTCTGAGGCGCGTCTTCGCCCAGAGACGGGTGGAGGGTTCGACGGACGGGCGCGCACACCCGTCCCTCGAACCCTCCACCCATCTCTCGTGAGGCGATTGTGGGGACCGCCCTCGCGTCAGATCGACAGTGCCTGCAGGTCGAGCACCTGGGTGTCGAGGGGCCGGGGGATCGCGGCGAGCAGCCGCTGCGTGTACGGGTCCTCCGGGTGGGCGAAGACCTGCTCGACCGGTCCCGTCTCCACCTGGCGGCCGCGCGACAGGACGGTGACGGTGTGCGCGACCTGCCGCACCACCGCGAGGTCGTGCGAGATGAACACGTACGTGAGTCCCAGCTCCTCCTGCAGCCGCTGGATGAGGTCGAGGATCTGCGACTGCACCGTCACGTCCAGCGCAGACACGGCCTCATCGAACACCACCAGCCGCGGCTCGATGACCAGCGCGCGTGCGATCGCGATGCGCTGGAGCTGCCCACCGGACAGCTCGCGCGGACGCCGTGATGCGAGGCCCGGATCGAGTGCGACCCGCTCCATCACCTGCGCGACACGATCAGCGCGGTCCGCCTTCGAACCCATGCGGAAGTTCCGCAGCGGCTCCGCGATCGAGGCGCCGACCGAATGGGCGGGGTCCAGCGCGCTCGCCGGGTTCTGATGCACCAGCTGCACCGTGCGGCGGAAGTCCCTGAGCTCCCGCTTGGACAGGCTCTCCGCCTCGTAGTGGCCCACGCGGATCGACCCGGACTGCGGTGTGCTGAAGCCCGCCAGGGCGCGACCGATCGTCGACTTGCCCGAACCGGATTCGCCGACCAGGCCCAGCGTCGTGCCCTCGGGAACAGTGAAGTCCACGTCCTCGATGCCGATGATCGCGGTGGCGTCGGGGCTGGACGGGGCAGTCGCGGTGCGGGGGTCCGCGGCGTCGTGCACCGCGGCGTCGTGCACCGCGGTGTCGTGCACCGCTGTGTTGTGCACCGCGGTGCCGGCCAGTGCGCCGGTGGTGGCGGCGTCTGCGGCGTCAGCGGTGTCCTCCTCCCGCGGCACTCGGGCGAACACCTGGGTGAGACCGCGGACCTCGACGAGGGGCGGGGCCGACCCGGACGGTCCCGGGGACGGCGAGCTCTCCTGAGCGAGTGAGAGCGCATCGGTCCGATCCGCCTCGGACCGGCCCGGGTCGTGCTCATTCGGCGACGCGGGGGCGGGGGAGGCCTCCGCAGCCCGCACCGGCCCCACGGCGCCCACGAGCGTCTGCATCGAGGGTGCGTCGGCCAGCAGCCTGCGGGTGTAGGCGCTCTCCGGCCGGCCCAGCAGCCTGCGGGCGGGCCCCTGCTCCTCGACGACACCGTCGCGCACGACGACCAGCTCATCTGCCCGCTCCGCCGCGACCGCCAGATCGTGGGTGATGAAGAGGATTCCGGTGCCGGCCTCGCGACGGAGTTCGTCGAGCAGGTCGAGGATCCGCTTCTGCACGGTGACGTCCAGCGCGGAGGTGGGCTCGTCGGCGATGAGCAGCTGCGGATCCAGCGATATCGCCGCGGCGATGAGCGCGCGCTGGCGCATCCCGCCGGACAGCTCGTGCGGGTACTGCTCCAGTCGCATCTGCGGCCGGTCGATCCCCACGCGATCCAGCAGCTCGAGGACACGCGCTCGCCGCTGCGCCGATCCGAGCCCGGTGTGCAGCCGCAGTGATTCCGCGACGTTCGCCCCCACCGTCTTCAGCGGGTTGAGCGAGGTGCCCGGATCCTGCGGGATGTATCCGATCCGCGCCCCGCGCACCTTCTGCCACTCGCGCGGCGACAGGGCGCGCAGGTCCAGCTGCGGGGCGTCACCGTGAGCGCTCAGTCGGATCTCGCCGCTCGTGACCTGTGCGTTCGCGGCCAGCAGACCGATGACCGCACCGGCCGTCGTCGACTTCCCGGACCCGGATTCGCCCACGACGGCCGTCATCGACCCTGCATGGACGTCCAGGTCGACGTCCCGGATCGCCGCTGACGGCTCACCCGATCGCGTCGTATAGGCCACGCCCAGTTCGCGGATGCTCAGGAGCGGCACGGCGCCTGCGTCGGCGGCCGCCTGCGCGAACGATTCCGGGTACTCGATGGAGTAGTCGATGCCGATGCGGCTCTGGTACTTCTCCGGCGTCCCGGTGCCGACCCCGCGGGACGCCGACTTCTGAGAGGCCGCCGCGCGGGCTGCCGCGCGGGATGCCGCCCCGCGTCCGCTGTTCTCGCTGTTCGTGTTCTCGCTGCTCATTCCGCTGCCTTTCGCAGTGCGGTGCCCAGGCGGTGCGTGGACACGACGACGGCCATGACGATGAGGCCGGGCAGGACGGTCAGCCACCACGCGGTGGCGACGAAGTTGCGGCCCTCCGCGATGATGAGGCCCCATTCCGGCGTGGGTGCGGGCGCGCCGTAGCCCAGGAACCCCAGGGTGGAGATCTGCAGGATCGCGCTGCCCACCTGCAGGACCGCGAGCGCGAGCACGGCGGACACCGCGTTGGGCACCACGTGCCGCAGGAGGACGGACCAGTACGTGCCTCCGGACCCGTAGGCCGCCTGCACGTAGTCCGCCTGCATGATCGTGACCGCCTGCGACCGGGACAGCCGGGCGAACTGGGCGATCGCCGTGATCCCGACCGCGATCGCGACGTTCACGATGCCGAAGCCCAGCACGATGACGATGGTGAGGCTCAGGAGCAGGGCGGGGATCGACAGCAGGACGTCGACGATGCGCATGAGCACCTCGCCGACCCAGCCTCCGCGCGAGCCTGCGATCAGGCCGATCGCGGATCCCACGATCAGTCCGACGCCCACGGCGATGAGGGCCGCCAGCAGAGAGCGGGACGCTCCGTGGACCACGCGCGAGTACACGTCGCGGCCGATCTGGTCGGTGCCGAACCAGTGCTCGGCGGATGGCGCCAGCAGCGCGGCGGTGTCCCCGCCGTCGACGGGATCGTGGCCGGTGAAGAGGCCGGGGAACAGTGCCCAGATGATCGTGACCCCCAGGAGGACTGAGGCGATGATCGTGCCCGGGGTGAAGAACGTCCGCGTGGCGGAGCGGCGGGAGCCCTTCCGGCCGCGGGCCGGCGGCTGCGCAGTGGAGCGGGAATCGGCGCCCGCGAATTCGACGGTGCTCATGACGAGGACTCCTCTGCGCTCTGTGTGCCGGGCCCCTGAGTGGTGGACGTCCTCGGGGCGACGGATCCGTGTGCGGACGAGCTGGCGCCCACCGCGCCCGAGGTGCCGGCTGGGGCGGCCGTGCTGGTCGCCAGGTGCTTGCGGGCGGACTTCCCGACCCGCCCTCGGTGGCGCAGGCGCGGATCGATGAGCGGGTAGAGCAGGTCGACGATCAGGTTGACCAGCACGAAGCCGATCGTCGCGATGACGACGATCGCCAGCAGCACCGGATTGTCGCGGTTCGCGACCGCCTGGGCCGTGAGGCTGCCCAGACCGTTGCGGCCGAACACCGTCTCCGTGACGACCGCACCGGCGACCAGCTCACCGAACAGCAGGCCCGCGATCGTGAGGGCCGGCAGTGTCGCATTGCGGATGACGGCGTTCACCAGCAGCCATCCCTCGGATGCGCCCTTCGCGCGGGAGACATGGACGAAGGACTCCGTGCGCACATCCGCGACTGCACGGATGAGCACCTGCGCCAGAGGCGCGGACAGCGGGATCGCCAGGGTGAGGGTCGGCAGGATGAGGGCCTCGACGGCCCCCGGATCCACGACGTTCACCCATCCCAGCTGGAAGCTCAGCACCTGGATGATGACGATGCCCAGCCAGAACACCGGCACGGACACGAAGAGCGCGGGTGCGGAGTCGATGACGTTCGCCAGCCACGGCGGCTTGCCGTAGGAGGCGAGGACCGTGACGATCACTGCCAGCACGATCGCGGCGACGAAGCCGCACAGCGCGAGCACCGCGGTCGACGGCAGCGCCGCCGCGATGAGGGTGGACACCGCAGCTCCCGAATTCACGGAGTAGCCGAAGTCGCCCTGCAGGAACCCCACGAGGGACTGCCAGTACTGGATGAACCAGGGCGCGTCCGCGCCGTAGGAGTCGCGGATGTCCGCCACCTGATCGGCGGACAGGCCCAGCGCGGGGTTCGCGAATCGGGCCAGCACGCCGTCGCCCGGCAGGATCATGAGCAGCAGTGCGGCGAGAGTGAAGGCGAGGAACAGGACGAGGACCGCCTGACCCAGGCGGGACAGGATGTAGCGGAATGTGGGTGACATGATCAGGCCTCCGTCCCCTCGAGCGGGTGCGATCCGGTCGCGGATCGACGATTCCGGACTGCTTCGCCCTCAGCCGACGCCTCGGCGTCTGCGGTCCGGTCGGGATCGGCCAGCCAGACGGAGTAGAAGCGCGGGCGGCCCACCGGTTCCGTGCCGAAGCCCTGGACGGTGCGGCGGAAGCCGAACACCTGCGGCTCCTCGAACAGCGGCACGACGAGGGCTTGGTCGATGAAGTGCTCCTGGAGTTCCGCGACGGCGGCCTCCCGGTCCTCGGAGCGGGCGGAGCCGGTGACCTTCGCGAGGATCCGCTCGACCTCTTCATCGCCCCATTCGTCCGTCTCCGGATCGCGGTTGAGGAACGCATCGCGGTTGTTCACCGACCACTGGCTGGCGACGACGTCGTAGTCCGCGCGCGCCACCATCGAATGGTAGATCTGCACGCGGTCCAGGTTGGCGGAGTCGATGGTCTGCTGCGCCTGATCACCCTCATTGATGAGCAGCCGGGCGCCCACGCGGCGGAAGTCCTCCTGCACGAGGCTCTGGACCTCACGCGACCGAGGCTGCGGCAGCGCGATGTTGACCCGCACGCTCAGCTGCGTGCCGTCCTTCACCCGGTAGCCGCCGTCCGCGGGCCGTTCCCAGCCGGCCTCGTCGAGGATGCGGTCCGCCTTCTCCGGGTCGAACGCCCACGCGCCGGGCGCTTCGACGTAGCCGGCGGCGTTCGTGGCGAGGATGCCGGTGGCGACGGGGTAGTTGTCCGTGAACAGCTTGCTCACGATGCGGTCGCGGTCGATGGCTGCGGTGAGTGCCCGGCGCACCTCGACGTCCGCGAGGATCGGGTCGCGCTCCCGGAAGCTCATGCCGTTGTTGATGCCGTTCGTGGGCTGGGCGTAGAGCTGGATGTCCCTCTCCACGATGCGGGCCTCGTCCGGTGCCTGGACGTCGCGCACCCCGTCTGCCTGGCCGGACACCAGCGCGCCGATCCGCACCGAGTACTCCGCGTTCACCAGATAGTCGAGTCCGTCCAGGTATGCCCGGCCCTGATGCTCGATGTGGGGCGGCGCCCAGTCGTAGTCCTCACGGACGCGGACGGACAGGCGGGTGCCCACGACCTCCTCGGCGATGTAGAACGGGCCGGAGGTCGCGATCCCCGTCGCACGGCCGGGGCCGAAGCCCTCGGAGTCCAGGTCCAGGCTCGCATTCGACAGCAGGCCCGCGTTCATCGTCGACGTCGCCTGCGGGAAGCCCGGCGCGGGAGCGTCGAAGCGGAAGACGACCGTGCGGTCGTCGACGACCTCGCTGCCGGCGTAGTTCGTGATCTGCTCGGAGATCGGCAGGCCGCGCGCATTGTCGCCCAGGCCGAACAGGTCGAAGTTCTTCGCGACGTTCGCCGCGTCGAGTGCCGTGCCGTCGGAGTAGGTGACGCCTTCGCGGATGCGGAAGACGAACTCCGTCGCGTTCTCGTTGACCTCCGGCAGCTCCTCCGCGATCCACGGGTGGAGGTCGAGGGTCTCCTCGTCCTGGTAGAGCAGTCGGTCGGTGATGTTGTTGACGATGCCGCCGTTGGGGTAGAAGCCCGCCTGCGGCGGGAACAGCGTCGTCCAGGTCTGCGGCTCGAAGTACCGCAGCACTCCGCCCGGCGTGGGATCGCCGGTGAGGTCGACGGCGGAGGTGTCCGCGGGCGTGCACGCGGCAAGGGTGAGCAGGGCGCCGAGGCCCAGGCCGCCGCCCAGAAGCGCGCGCCGGGGGATGGTGCGCCGGGTGGATGCGGCCTCGGCGGCGGTGTGCGCGCCGGCGAGTGTGCGCCGGGCGCGGCTGAGTGAGGTCGATCGAGGGGTGTGTGAGGACACGGTGTTCTTTTCGTCCGAAGAGCGAGCGGGTGGGCGTGAGAGCCGTCGGCGCGGCTCAGCTCAACAGGACGATGTGGTGATGACCATGTTGTCGATGTGCCGGCGGCGCCAGCACAGCAGAGACTCGGGTCGTGTCATCACGTAGGAGATCTAACCGTTGATCGCTTGAAGTGTCAACTGATGAGTCGACGGGTGGGTCGATTGGTGAGTCGGCCGGTGTGCGGTCCGTGCGGGCGCCCGGCACGTCCGGTGGACCCATGGCCGTGTGCGCGGGGGACCGGTAAACTCAAGACACCTTGCATACGCCGCCCAGGGAGGCAGTGATGACGAAGACGCATGGAGAGCACGACCCGAACACCCGCGAGCAGCTCCACCGGAAGTCGGTGGAGAGCCGGGACCCCGACCGCAACCGCGCAAGCGCGATGCGCCAGGACGCGGAGAGCGGTCTGCGCCGGGACGAGGAGTATCGGAATCCGGTTCCCGATCACAACCGCGAGCGGATCGCGGAGGCGGAGGGGAAGGTGCCGGCCGCAGCGGCGGAGAGCAGCGGGTTCGCACCGTTCGACAGGCTGAACGAGGGGGCCCGCCAGGTGCTGGGCGACGCGGAGGTCGATTATGCCGCCGCAGAGCTCTACATTGAGCCCGACGACGGGGCGATCGACGCGGCGGGCAGGGCCCACGGCGACCGGATCACCCGCCAGGCGGACGGCTCGCACGTCGTGGAGTCCGTCGAGCCCAGCCCTGCCGATGACCAGGCGGATACAGAGGCCGGCGAGGCCCTGCGGAACCGTCCTGACAGACCCGTCTGGATGTGAGGGGATGCATCTGGGACTGACGACGACCAGCGGAGACGATGACACGCCCACCAGAGGAGGTCGACGTGGCTGACGAAGCACACGAACGCAGAGTTCAGGACCGCCGGGGTGCGGACGCCGGAGAGGCGTCCGATCACAACAGGCAGCGGATCGAGGAGGCGAACCGGAAGGTGGCATCCGGACGCGCGGAGTCGAGCGGCTCCGAGCCGATCGACAAGCTGAATGAGGGTGCTCGGCACGTGCTGGGCGACGCAGAGGTCGACTATTCGGCAGCCGAGATCTATATGGAGCCGGACGACGCCGTGCTCGATGCGGAGGGCAGGGCCCACGGCGACCGGATCGCCCGCAACCCGGACGGCACGCACGTCGTCGAGTCGGTCGCACCGGGCCCTGCGGATGATCCGATGGGTGGCTGGGCCGACAAGCCGGTCGGTCGGAAGGGCGACAGCGTGGGCGACCGCCGGAACGCTCCGGGTGCGATCACTCCGGAGAGCGGTCGCTGACCAGCCGCACCACCGGTGGCATGACCATCGACGACACGACGGGCCCCGCCGCACGGCGGGGCCCGTCGTCTGCTTCTCGTACCACGGCGTACACCGCGCGTGGCGCCGCCGAGTCGCTCCTGCGATGTGCCAGTATGTCGGGTGGACAGACACACCCCTGTGAGTGCAGGTGCGCCGTGCACGGACGGTCCGTACGGGTCGCACCTCTTCTTCCCCGACGAACAGAGGTTCTTGACATGCATGCGCGACCCCTCGTCGCCGCAGTCGGTGGTACGGCTGCGCTCCTGACGCTCTTCGCCGCCGGTGCGGCTCCCTCGATCGCCGCGGTCGAGGAGAAGCCGGCACTCACGGAATCCGAACTCACGGACGTCGACCAGGCCGGCCTGGAGCTCCCGGGCGCCCGATCGTCATCGGCCACGACCTTCGCGGCGAGCGGTGCGAGTCTCACCGATCGGATCACCAATCTGCCATCGCTGCTGCGTGCCCCCGGCGCCCACGTGCAGCACTCCGCTGCCGCAGCGACGAACATGTCCGGCACGCACGGTGCGACGACGAACATGTCCGGCACGCACGGCTCCGTGTCACATACGACGGAGGACGGCATCACGATCGCCGGTCTGACGGACGAGATCGACATGCCGGACGACGGGCTGGGAATCGTCGGCCTCGTGTACGACGAGCAGTCCGACGTCGACTTCGAGATCCGCACGAAGCAGGACGGCGAATGGTCGAGCTGGACCCGGCTCGACAGCGACGACACAGGACAGGGCGACCCCGGCACCGACCCGTATCACGTGGCCGGCGCACAGGGCGCACAGGTGCGGATCCTGGGCGATGGATGGGAGCCGCAGGGCACCCGGGTGCTCCTCGTCGACCCGGTCCGCCGCGATTCCGACGCCGAGGCGGTGCAGGACAACGTTCCCGTCGCCCCGCAGCAGGCGACTGAGGAGCCGGAGTCGGGTGCCGATCCTGACGCCGGTGCCGGTGCCGGCGTCAGGATCGGCAGCCCAGGAGCCCTGGACGTCGATGCCGACTCGGACAGCGGCCCAGGGGTCCTGGACGTCGGTGCTGCGGGGACCGACGCACGGCAGATGTCGTACATGCCGGGCGATGCCACCGTCGCGCAGCCCCTGGCCGGATCGGTGAAGAAGGCGGACAGGCCGACGATCCGCAGCCGTGACGACTGGGGTGCTGATGAATCCATCGGCAGCACCGATCCGGCGATCGCCGACGACGCGACGGCGGCCATCGTCCATCACACCGCCGGCGCGAACGACTACGACGCAGAGGACGTGCCCGCCATCCTGCGCGGCATCCACTCCTTCCACGTCGAGGGGCAGGGCTGGGACGACGTCGGCTACAACATGTTCGCGGACAAGTACGGCCGCCTCTGGGAAGGCCGTGCGGGCGGGCTGTCGAAGGCCGTCGTCGGAGCGCACGCCGTGGGCTACAACACCGGGACGTTCGGCATCTCCGTGCTGGGCACGTTCGAGTCGAAGGCACCGCCGCAGAAGACGCTCGACGCGGTCAGCGGCGCGATCGCCTGGAAGCTCTCGCTCAGCGGTACGTCTGCGGACGCGAAGACGACCGTGGCCGGCGAGACGATGCGCACCGTGATCGGCCACCGCGACGTGGGCACGACCAGCTGCCCCGGGGACGCGTTCTACTCCGCTCTGGGCGACGTGCGCTCCACCGCCGTCGCGATGCAGGAGGGTGAGCGCAGCGTCGACTCGCAGCCCGACGAGGACGAGAAGAAGTCCGGGGACGAGAAGTCTGGCGATGCGGATGCAGACGACGGCCTCGGCGCCGGTGTCGAGCAGCTGTCGCCCGGGGTCGCTGACGCCTGATCTCCTGCCGCGGGAGGCGTGACCTGCGTCCCCTGCGCAGGCCGAGTCGGTAGGGTCTGAACATGACGATCACACAGACCCTCGATCATCTCGTCTACGTCGTTCCCGATCTGGAGGCCGGAGTCGCGGACTTCGCCCGGGCCACCGGTGTGCAGCCCGTCTTCGGCGGTGCCCACGAAGGGCGCGGGACCGCCAACTACCTCGTGCGGCTGCAGCCGGCCGGCTGGGCGGAGGAGCCGCGTCCGCTCACGTACCTGGAGATCTTGGGGCCCGACCCCGAGCAGGACCTCGAGGAGGGTGCCGTGCGTCCGCTGGGCGTCGACGAGGTCGATGCCCCGCGGCTGCAGACCTGGGCGATCCACCCCGCGGGCTTCGACGCGGTCGTCGCCCGAGCGCAGCAGGAGGGCGTCGACTTCGGGGAGGTGCAGGACCTGTCGCGCCGCACTCCGGAGGGCGAGCTCCTGGAATGGCGACTCACGGTGCGCGGCGCGCTGCCGTTCGGCGGACTGCAGCCGTTCCTCATCGACTGGGGCGACTCACCGCACCCGGCGGCGAAGGACCTGCCCGTCCTCACCCTCGAGTCGCTCACTCTCACCCACTCGGACGCGACGGCGGTGCGGCCGCCCCTGGGCATCCTCGGCGCCGACGGCACCGATGTCGAGCAGGGCACGGACGTGAGCATGAGCGCACGGCTGGGCACCCCCAACGGCACTGTCACACTCTGACGTGGGCATGAGGGCCGACGGCCGGACCGTCGTGGGCGAGGCTGTCGCAGGCGTGCCGGGCACGTTCGACCACCTCGTCGTCGCGGTGCCGGACCTCGCGGCGGGCGTCGCCGAGTTCGAGCAGCTGACCCGCGTGCGCTCCGTCCCGGGCGGGAGCCATCCCGGCCGCGGCACGGCCAACCACCTCGTGCCGATGGTGCCCCGGGGATGGGGCGCGGAGTCCCTGACGTACCTGGAGATCCTGGGGCCCGATCCGGAGCAGGACTCCGCGCTCGCCGCGCGCTCCCTGCCGGGGGTGACCGGGATCTGCGCCCAGCGGTGGGCGGTGCGCCCGGACGATCTCGACGGCACGGTCCAGGCAGCGGACGCGGCAGGCGTCGACTACGGGAGCGTCTTCGACATGGCGCGCTCGACGCCGGACGGGGGACGCCTCGAATGGCGACTCACCCGCCGGGCGCCTCTGGCCTTCGGCGGCGCGCAGCCGTTCCTCATCGACTGGGGCACGTCGCCCCACCCGGCCGACACCCTGCGGGAGCACTCGAGCGGCCGGACCGCACCTGCAGTACCGGCCGGGGCCTCGGGCGATTTCTCGGGGGAGTCCACCTCCTCGGTCGTGACCGAGCCCGCCGTCACCCTGGACGCTCTTGAGTTCTTCGGACCGGATCAGACGGGGCTGACAGCCGCGATCGGGACTCTGGCGGCGGCCCGGACCGTGGTGGCCGAGGCGTCAGAGCCGGGCTTCCGGGCGGTGCTCAGCACCCCGCGCGGCGAATTGACGATCACGAGCGTGCGGTCGGCCGAGGGCGTCTGATACGTGAACACCACGCTGTTGGAAGCATTCGTGGCCCTGGCGGAAGAACGCCACTTCGGTCGCGCCGCCGCCCGACTCCACCTGACGCAGCCTGCGGTCTCACAGCAGGTGAAGCGGTTGGAGAAGGAGCTGGGCACCGAACTGTTCGAGCGCCATCCGCGCGGCGTGCGCCTGACAGCGGCCGGATTCCGCCTTCTGGAGAAGGCCCGGGGCGTCCTGGCTGACGTCGCAGAGATCAGGTCGACGGCAGACGGGAGCAGCGCAAGCCTGCACGGGAGGCTTCGGATCGGGTATTCGGGCTACCACGTCGCGAACTTCCTGCCGAGGCTGCTGCGGCGCCTCCACGATGAGCACCCGTCGATCGCCGTCAGCCTGACCTCCGACATGCACGGAGGGCTGGCGCCGAAGGCGGTCCTCGATGGAAGCGTCGATTTCGCCTTCTCTCGCGAGATGCACCACGGCGAACATGTCGGGAGCCACGTGTATGCCGAGGACGAGGTCCTCATCGCGGTGGCAGAGGACCATCCGCTGGCGAGGCGAGCCAGCGTGAGCATCGAGGACGTGATGGACGAGCCCTTCATCACGTACCCGTTCGTGCGCGACGGAATGGTCCGCAACCTCATCGGCAGTATGGCGCAGAACTCGGGTGGCGTGTTCTCTGTCCGCTATGCCGTGGCGGATACGCCGATGATCCTCGCGCTCGTCGCGGCAGGCCTGGGCGTCGCGCAGACATTCTCCTCCGTGGAGCCCACGCCTGTCCGTGGGGTCCGGCTCCTGCCGCTCGAGGGGATGGACCCGCTCGAGAACACGATCATCTGGAATGCATCACGGTCCGCGGATCCGCTCCACAGGGCGTTCATCCGCATCATCGAGGAATCCCTGCCCCACTAGCCCATAAGGGCCCCTTATGGGGATGATGAAGATGAATCATTGGACGCGATCGGAGCGCGCGCATACTGTGACACCAAACACTCAGATGCCGTGGTTGTCGAGGATCGCTGACTGATTTTCAGGGCCTATTCAGCCGCGCTGCTAGAAAGGCGCGTGCAGCACCAATGAGAGCAGTTCTCGTCGACGATTCTGGTTTTGATCTCGTCACTGATTTCCCCCGGCCCGTGCCGTCGGATGGTGAAGTCCTGGTCAAGGTTCTTGCATGTGGAACGTGCGGCAGTGACCTGCACGTGTTCGAGAAGGACCCCAATTACGCCTGGGTGCGCACGGGCTTCCCGCTGGTGATGGGGCACGAGATCGTGGGCCGTCGAGCCGGTGGCGACGGCGCGTCCCGCGGTGGTGGTCTGGTCGTCGTCCGGCCGCGCGTCGATGCTGGCGAGGATGGCAGCCCGGTGCGGATCGGCTGGGATCGTCAGGGAGGTTTCGCGGAGTACGTCGTCGTGCCCGAGGAAAGCGTCCTCGACATCGCTGACGGGATCAGCGTGACCTCCGCGGCGCTGGCCGAGCCGCTGGCTGTCGCCGTCGCGGCGCTCCGCCGTTCGGGGGCGGCGGACAGGTTCGGGCCGCAGTTCCGGGCGCAGGTCGTCGGGATGGGGGCTGTCGGCGCACTGGCTGCGTGCGTCCTCGCTGCCGAGGGCTGCGCGGGGGTGGAGATCGTGGGGACCGAGCGGGACAGGAGCCTCGGCAGCTTCGAGATGCTCGAGGGGTTCGGCCTGGAGCCCGTGCTCCCCGGCGACGCGTCCGACTCCCGCGATCTCGTCGTCAACGCCGCGGGCAGCGCTGCGGCGGTGAGGGACGGCGTCGGACGGCTCGGGCGATACGGGGTCTTCCTCAACATCGCCCTCGGCGTGGGGGATGTCTCGCTCAACTTCGACGCGCTGACTCGCCGCGATATCACCCTTGTGAATTCCTATGGAAGCGAAGCAGTCGATTGGACGCAGACGCTTTCATATATCAATGGAAAGTCATTCGACCCCGCTGGAATCGTCTCGCACGCAGTTCCACTGGAGGACCTTTCACGTGGTTTCTCCATGCTTCAGGCGGGGCGCGCACGAAAAATACTCGTCGATATCGATATGGAAGGCTGAAGAACAGTGAATACCGTCGCAGATGTATTGGCGAAGCGATTGAAGAACCGGGGTCTCCGGCATTTCTTCGGCCAGAGCCTGCCGTCCAGGCTCGTCCTGTCTCTGGAGGAGCTGGGAGTCGAACAGGTCGCGTATCGGACGGAGAACGCGGGCGGTGCGATGGCCGACGGCTTCGCGCGTGTGAGCGGCACCGTCCCGGTCGTGACGGCACAGAACGGGCCGGCCGCCACGCTCCTGGTCCCTCCGCTCGTCGAAGCCAAACTCGTCCGTTCACCCGTGCTTGCCATCGTGCAGGAGGTGCCGAGCCGCTTCCGCGGGAAGAACGCCTTTCAGGAGATCGACCACTTCGAGCTCTTCCGCTCGAGCACGAAGGCCGTTCTCCGCATCGACGAGCCGGAGCGGGCAGTCGAGACCCTGGACCGTGCGATCGATCTGGCGCGAGGGGGAGTGCCGGGACCCGTCGTGCTGCTGACCCCGGCTGACATCCTGCTGGAGGACGTCGAGCCTGTCGTGGACGAACAGCCGGCAGGCCTCGAGTTCCCCGCCGATCGCACAGTGCCGGCATCCAACAGGCTCGCCGAAGCCGTTGACGCGCTCGCGCAGGCCGAACGGCCGCTCGTGGTCGCGGGCGGAGGGGTCCATCGCTCGGGCGCCACCGAGGCGCTGAGAGAATTCGTGCAGAGGCACCGCGTTCCGGTCGCCACGACCAATATGGGCAAGGGCGCGGTCGACGAAGCCGATCAGCTCTCGATCGGAGTCGTCGGCAATGCCATGGCGCCGCGGAGCACGACGCATGGCATGGATGCGCTCATCGCGGAATCGGACGTCGTCCTCGTCGTCGGCGCGCGGATGAATGAGAACGGCACCGATTCGTGGAAGCTGTTCCCCCGCTCGGCCACGTATATCCAGGTGGATATCGACCCTGAGGAGCTGGGGCGGAACTATCCGGTGATCCGCCTCCTGGGCGACGTCGACGCGACTCTCCGTGAGCTGACCGCAGCGTCCGGATCGCGCGGCACCTTCCTCTCAGCGTTCGACGCCGATTCTGCGATCCGACGGATCGCCGAGGTGAAGGCATCGGCGCAGGAGACCGTTTCCGGCGCGGTCGATCTCGAGCAGACGCCGATCAGGCCGGAGCGGATCGTGAAAGACCTCGCGGAGGCGGTGCCGGAGGACGCGATCCTCGTGGCCGACGCCAGCTACTCCACGATCTGGCTGTCGAACTACTTCCACGCCGCAGGTGGACGCTACGACTTCGTCGAGCCGCGCGGGATGGCCGGGCTGGGCTGGGGCTTCCCGATGGCGATCGGAGCAAAGGTCGCACATCCGGACCGCGAAGTCGTGTGCCTCACCGGCGACGGCGGATTCGGACATGTGTGGCAGGAGATGGAGACGCTGGCGCGGATGGGCCGCAAGGTCGTGGTCGTCCTCCTGGACAACGGGATCCTCGGATTCCAGAAGCACGCGGAGATCTCGAAGTACAGCGGAACGACCACCGCCACAGAGTTCGCACCGGTCGACCATGCAGGGATCGCGAAGGCATCCGGGATCGACGCCTTCGACGTGTCCGACCCCGCAGAGCTCGGTCCTGCCATCTCGAAGGCGCTCGACAGCGCGTCCTCGACGCTGATCGTCGTGAAGACCGATCCGCGCGCGTATCCGCCCATCACCGCTTTCGGCGACATCACTGCGGAGGTGTGACGATGCGTTCCTCGCAGACTGCCGGGAGCCGATCACCGCACCTCGCGGGGCAGGTGGCGATCGTGACGGGAGCCAGCAGGGGGCTCGGGCTCGAGTATGCACTCACACTGGCACGATCCGGAGCGGTCGTGGTGGTGCAGGACCGTGACTTCTCTCAGTTCGGCGAACATGCGGCGCCTGACGGCGCAGCCCGCTCAGCGGTGCAGGAGCTCGACGCGATCGGGGCCGAGTACCGGATCGCCGAGTTCGACGCGAGTGACGAAGCGCAGATGAAGGCACTCGTCGACTCCGTGGTGGAAGAGTTCGGATCGATCGACATCGCCGTCGCCAATGCGGGAGGCGGGACCGGATCGATCGGCGACTCGAGGGCGTCGTCGCTGGCGGGAGCCGATTTCGAGGCCGTCTTCAGAGGGAATGTCCTCACTGCCGTGTCCTTGGTCGGAGCCGTGGCGCCGCATATGAAGGAGCAGCAGTACGGACGTCTCGTCCTGGTGAGCTCGCAGGGCGGAATGAGAGCGAACACCCGTGGAAACTACGCGCATTACGGAAGCATGAAGTCCGCGATCATCAGCTACATGCGGAACCTCGCTCAGGACCTGGGCGAGTACTCGATCACCGTCAATGCGATCGCGCCAGGCTATATCGGAACGGATCGCATGATGCGTCAGTTCGAGTCGGTGGGCATTGACGAGATCGAAGGCCGTACAGCACTGGACCGCATCGGCACCGCACAGGAGTGCGCCGCCTCAGTCGATTTCCTGGTGTCTCCGGCGGCCTCGTACATCACGGGTTCACTGCTGACGATCGACGGTGGTTCGGTCCGCAACGGTGCGTGACGGTTCACCGGGCACGATCGGTACGAGTGACGTGGCGCAGGCGACGCTGACGGCTGCCAGCTGCTCTTCGCCTCGGCGTCGTCCTGCACCTCGGTCCCGAATCTGCAGGACGTGAGCTGCAGCGAGGACGACTGCTCAGGGGATCGCATTCTCCAGCAGTCGTCTCCGCAGCGCAGGTGACGTCTGAGCACCCGCGGGCGGCGGAGAAGCCCAGCAGGCCAGACGATCTATAAGGGTGCGGAACTCTGCCCAGTACCGATGTCCTTGCCGTGAGGACCGGAACAATACGGGGTGAATGACAACGGCTGTCCCCCGCTCGAGCCGAGCGGGGGACAGCCGTTGTCGTCTGCCGCGGACGGGCTCAGTCGAGCGTCAGCTCGCCCATCTCCTCCCACCCGTCTCCGTCGACCTGACGCGAGATGATGCGCGGAGTCTTCGCGAGGTGCGGGCGGATCGACTCGAGGCCCGCCTTGAAGTGGTCGCTGTTGACGTGGGGGCCGGCGCCCTCATCGGTGAAGCCCTCGACGAGCACGTACTCGTTGTCGTTCTCCAGGCTCTTCGACCAGTCGAAGAAGAGATTGCCCTCCTCGGCGCGGGTGGCCTCGGTGAACTCGCGGACGGCCTCCGGGAAGCCCTCGACGCTCTCCGGCTTGACCTCGAAACGGACGACGATGAAGTACACGGTTCCTCCTGCGGGATCGACTCACATGGTGTTCCACCCATCCTCTCACCGACTGCGTGTGCTCGAGATGCAGCGGGGAGCGCGGGGCTGACACGGGGTGGAGCAGCGGGTGGACGGGGTCGACGGCCAGATGAGTGCAGGCGGTCTCAGAACCGTGCAGCCCGCTTGTCCCGCCGCGGCGCGATGGAGGAGAGTGTCCGTCACACGCGAAGCACGCGGATCTGCACCTGAGCACGACTCCGAGGAGGGCGCACACATGCAGCACGGAACGACGGGCGGACCGTCTCCCCACGCTCTGGACGGCGTGCGGGTCGTCGAGCTCGGCACCCTGATCGCGGGGCCCTTCGCCGGCCGGATCATGGCGGACTTCGGGGCGACGGTCATCAAGGTCGAGAACCCGTCGAGCCCCGACCCCATGCGCACCTGGGGGCGAGTCCAGGGCACACGGCGCTCGCTGTGGTGGGCGGTGCAGTCGCGGAACAAGACGAGCGTCGGCCTCGACCTGAAGACGGAGGAGGGCAGCGCTCGCCTGCGCACGCTGCTCGACGAGGCGGACGTGCTCATCGAGAACTTCCGGCCCGGCACGTTGGAGCGGCTGGGTCTCGGCCCGGACGAGCTGTGGACGACGAACCCCGGTCTCGTGATCGCGCGGGTGTCGGGGTACGGCCAGACGGGCAGTGGAGCGCACAAGCCCGGCTACGCGGCTGTGGCGGAGGCCGCGAGCGGACTCCGCCACATGAACGGGTACCCGGATCAGCCGCCGCCGCGCACAGGCATCTCCCTGGGCGATTCGGTCGCGTCGCTCTACGCCGTGCAGGGCGTGATGATGGCGCTGTACTGGCGCGATGCGGCAGGCGGGGGCAAGGGGCAGGTCGTCGACGTGTCGCTCGTCGAATCGTCGTTCTCCCTGCTCGAGGGCGCGACCGCGGAGTACGCCCACAGTCAGGTGGTGCCCGGTCCCAGCGGCTCGCGGCTCACGGGCATCGCCCCGTCGAACATCTACCAGAGCAGCGATGGGAAGTGGGTCGTCATCGCGGCGAACCAGGACACGGTGTTCCGCCGGCTCGCGGGCGCGATGGGACGTCCTGAGCTCGCAGACGACCCCCGCTTCCGCGACCACCACGCCCGCGGCGTCCATCAGGACGAGCTGGACGACCTCATCGCGGCATGGGCCGTGGCATACGAATCCGACGCCCTCGGCCGGATCCTCGATGAGCACAATGTGCCGACGTCGAAGGTCAACGACATCGCGGACGTCTTCGAGGATCCGCTGTTCCGTGAGCGCGACATGCTCGTCGAGGTCAGCGACGACGAGGACACCGTCACACATCCCGGCATCGTTCCCCGCCTCACACGGACCCCGGGATCCATCCGCTGGAACGGTCCGGCAGAGATAGGAGACGCATCATGAGTACACCCACCGACACCATCGACAATATCGACATCATCGACGTCACCCCGCGGGATGGCCTCCAGAACGAGGGCGTGGTCGTCTCCACCGAGGACAAGGTCGAGCTCATCACGCGGCTCGCGGACACCGGCGCCCGCCGGATCGAGGCCGTGAGCTTCGTCCATCCGCGCCGCGTGCCGACGATGGCCGACGCGGAAGCGGTGATGGAGCGCGTCCCGGTGCGTGAGGGCGTCTCCTACATCGGTCTCGCGCTCAACGCGCACGGCATCCTGCGGGCCCTCGAAACGTCCGTCGACGAGGTGAACTTCGTCCTCCCCGTCACGGACGCCTTCGCCGAGGAGAACCAGGGCGGCTCGACCGGCAGCCTGCTCGCAGAGCTCGAGACCGCTCTGCCGGACTTCGAGGGATCGGGCAAGAAGCTCAGCGTGACCCTTGCCGTCGCGTTCGGCTGCCCGTACCAGGGCGATGTGCCGATCGCGGACGTCGTGCGCATCGCAGGCACCCTGCTCGACGCGGCGCCGCTGGACGAGCTGGCGATCGCGGACACGATCGGCTGCGGTGTCCCGGGCCAGGCCCAGGACCTGTTCGAGCAGGTGGGGGAGCTGAGTGACGTGCCCCTGCGGGCCCATTTCCACGATACGCGGCGGACCGCGATCGCCAACGTGACGGCGGCGCGCACGGCTGGTGTGACCCGCTTCGACAGCAGCGTGGCCGGCCTGGGCGGATGCCCGTTCGCTCCCGGCGCCGCCGGCAACGTCGCGACCGAGGACCTCGTGTGGGCGCTCGAGCGCGACGACTGCACGACGGGCATCGACCTGGAGGCGGCAGTGGACACCGGCCGCTGGATCACGGGGATCCTCGAGAAGTCCCCGGGTTCCGGGATTGCAGCCGCAGGAGCCTTTCCCGCCAGCCGGTGACCGGCGCCGGGAGCGCGCAATACACCCGCCCCCACCAGGCCCCAGACGCCGGTCCCCGCAATACCTACTAGCTTTCATCACACCGCATATGAAAGAAGTCGTGCGGTGTGATGAAAGTTGGTGGCTGGTGGACGGTGGCTGGTGGCTGGTGTTCTGGCAGGTCGATCTGCACTGCACAGCCGCGCCGCCTACGACGCGAAGCCCATGCCCGCACTCTCCAGCAGTTTCAGCAGCGGACCGCGCCGGCCCTGATTCTCGTCGGCATCGATGAGCGCCTTCGTCGTGAGGGCGACGCCCGCCCACGCGAACGGCTCCGGCGGGAACGGCACCGGCATCTTCCGGACCATCTCCAGCTGGGTGAGCTCCGTGTCCGCACCGGACAGCAGATCGAGCATCACGCGGCCGCCGAACCGGGAGGCGCCCACCCCCAGGCCTGTGTACCCCGCGGAGTAGGCGACCTGGCCGCCGTACGCCGTGGTGAAGAACGGGAAGAAGCGAGAGCACGTATCGATCGCACCTCCCCACTTGTGGGTGAAGCGGATCCCCTCCAGTTGGGGGAACGTCTCGATGAACTGGTGAGCGAGCGTCTCGAACGTCTCCGGCCGCTGGTCGTACTTCCAGGACACCTGCTTGCCGTAGTGGTAGACGGCGTCCCATCCGCCCCACAGGATGCGATCGTCCGCGGTCAGTCGGAAGTAGTGGAAGCGGTTCGCAGAATCCGCGAGGCCCTCTCGGTGCCGCCAGCCGATCGCCTCCATCTGCGCGTCGGTGAGCGGCTCCGTCATGAGTGCGTAGTCGTACACGGGCACGGTGTGGAGCTTCGTGCGCGCCAGCAGTGAGGGGAACACGTTCGTTCCCAGCGCCACGCGGTCGGCTTCCAGCGTCCCCTCGTCGGTCGTGAGCACGATCTGCGACCCCGCACGGTCCAGCGACCGCACGATCGAGTTCTCGTGCACCTCGACCCCCAGCTCCTGGATGACCCGCTGCAGTCCCCAGCACAGCTTCGCGGGGTCGAGGATCGATGCGGTCCTCGTCTCTCGCAGCCCGCCCAGGTACTGGGGAGAGCGGATGTGGTCCCGCAGAGCCGCCTCGTCCAGCCACTCGCGGTCCTCTGTCGGCGAGTGCTCCGGCGCCATCGCGTCGACCTGGTACTGCTCCGTCGCCACGCTGATGATGCCGGTGCGCTCGAAGTCGCAGTCGATGCCGTAGCGGCCGATCGCCTCCTCGATCGCGTCGAGGTTCTCGATCCCCAGCTCGACGAGACGGTCGTTCTCCTGGGGCACGTGCTGTTCGCCGTTCTCCCGACCGTGCGTGAGGCTCGATTCGCAGAAGCCGCCATTGCGTCCGGACGCCGCCCAACCGATCCGGCCGCCCTCCAGCAGGATGACCCGTCGCTCGGGATCGGCCTCCTTCGCGAGCAGCGCGGTCCACAGTCCCACGAAGCCGCCTCCCACTACGGCGAGGTCCGTGGACCGGGGGCCGGACAGGGCCGGCAGCGGGGCGGGGCGATCCGGGCTGTCCAGCCAGAACGGTGTCGTCGAGGCGGAGCTGAGCGATGCGGTGGGATCCATGGGAACCTCTCTGCGGGTCGGTGGGGCCGGTTCCGAACCGGCCCGGCGGTGCCGGTGGGCCGCTGCCGAGGTCCCGGCGGGGACCTCGGCAGCGGTCACCTAGCCGGCCATGGTCTTGATGATCTCCGTGGACGACGAACCGGACCTTCTGAGCACATACCCCACGACCGCGAGGGCGAAGAGCGTGAGGAGGAGCATGATCGTCGACATCGCGGCGACCTCGGGCCGCAGGGCCACACGGACGGACGCGAAGATGTACACCGGCCACGGCGTGTAGCCGGGCTGCTGCACGAAGCTGGAGAGGATCGTGTTGTCCAGGCTCAGCGTGAACGACATGAGCGCGCCGGCGAGCACGCCGGGCGCCGCGATGGGCAGGGTGATGTCGCGGAACGCCCGCCAGGGGGAGGCGCCCAGGTCGCCGGCCGCCTCCTCGAGCGAGGTGTCGATGCCCGCCATCCGCGCGCGGACGATGAACGTGACGATCGCCATCGAGAACATCGCGTGCGACACGATGAGTCTGACCAGGCCGTTGCTGAACGGAGTGAGACCCGCGTCGACGCCCAGCGTGACGAACCAGGGCAGGAACGCGATGCCGTCGACGATCTCCGGGGTGACGAGTGTGAACACGAGGACGCCCGTGAGCGCCGCGGCCCACCATCCGCCTCCTCGGACACGGGACAGCGCGATCCCGCCCAGCGTGCCGAGGATCGTCGACAGGAGCGCCGCCCCGACAGCCGCCTGCAGCGAGGTGACGACGGACGAGATGATGACGTCGTTGTTCACCGCGTTCACGTACGCGCCGAACCCGAACCCGGACCAGCGCGCCAGAACCCGTCCGCTGTTGAACGAGTACGTGACGATCACGGCGATCGGGGTGAAGAGGAACAGGAAGACGATCGCTCCCCACACCGCGAAGAGGGTGTTGCGCAGGCGCGTGCGCTTCTGTCCGCCGTAGGAGCGGCGCGTCCGCGGCGCCGGTGGGGCGTCGGCGTTCCTCGAGACGTCCGCACTCATGACGGCACTCCTTCCAGCTGGACACGGGTGAGTCGGTGGAACAGTGCGCGGCCGGCCCACAGGAGGAGTCCCGCGACCGCGGCCACAAGCAGGGTGACGAGCATGAGCGACACCGCCATCGCCGCACCCAGTGCCCAGTTCTGGGCCGTGTTGAACTGGCTGGCGATGATCTGCCCGATCATCGTGCCGCTCGCCCCGCCCAGCACGGAGGCGGTGATGTAGTCACCGGTCAGCGGGATGAAGACGAGCACGCAGCCGCTGATGACGCCGGGCATGGCCAGCGGCATCGTGACCCTGAAGAAGGTCGAGATGCGGCCGGCGCCCAGGTCGTAGCTGGCCTCCCGCAGGCGGGTGCCTGCTGTGTCCATCGCGACGAACAGCGGCAGGATCATGAGCGGGAGGTAGTTGTAGACGACGCCGATCTGCACCGCGGACCGCGTGTAGAGGATGTCCAGCGGCTCCCCGAGCATCCCCAGGCCCTGCATCCAGTCGGAGAGGAACCCGTCCGGCGACAGGATGATCTGCCACCCCAGGGTGCGGACCAGGAAGTTGGTCCAGAACGGGACCATGACGAGTGCGAGAAGCAGCCCGCGGCGCTCCGGCCGCACCTTCGTCGCCAGCCAGTACGTGAAGGGGACGGAGATCGCCAGGCACAGCAGCGTGCCGACGATGGAGATCCGCAGGCTCGCCAGCAGCGTGGACAGCACCGCTCCGTTGAAGACCTCGCCGTACCGGTCGAAGCTCAACCGGTCGGTCGCGACCGTCGTGTACTCGTCCGGCTTGTAGCCGAAGCTGTAGAACAGGACCATCGAGACGGGGATGACGAAGAAGAAGACGACGTACGCCCACGTGGGGAACGCGAGCGCTCCCGGTCCCAGGACCTTCGCTGCAAGCCGCTTCATGTCCCGCTCCTCGCCTGCGCGTCGGTGAAGATCTCCACGCGGCGTGCCTGCCCGGAGTTGAACTCGCTCGGCACCAGGCGGTCGAGCACCTCCTGCGTCGGGAAGACGATGTCCGCGAAGTCGAAATCGTCCTCGATCCCCGGTTCGGCCAGCACCGACGAGCCCGTGTGATAGCCGATGTAGTCGACCTGGGCGAAGGCGTTGTCGGGGGCGATGACGTGGTTGATGAACGAGTGGGCGGCGTCCGGATTCGGCGCGCCGGTGGCCAGGCACCAGTTGTCCGTCCAGATGTTCGCGGAGGGAGTGGGGAAGACGAACTTCCAGCGGTCCGGGTCATCAGCCTCCATGATCCCCTGCCGGGCGTCGCCGTTGAACGCCTGCATGAGGACGAAGCCGCCCTGCGCCATCGCCGTGTTCGCGTTGCCCAGGTAGGCCCGCGCTGTGGGGGCGAGCTGCTCGACGACGATGTCCGCCGCCTCGTCCAGCTCTCCCTCGTCGATCGTATTGAGATCGTGCCCCAGTGCGGCGAGTGCGATGGCGACGACCTCCCACGGGTCCTCCAGCAGCATCGTCGTCCCGTTCGCCTCATCCTGTGCGACGTCGATGAAGTCCTGCCAGCTGGTGAGTTCGCGGGGCACTGCGGAGGTGTCGTAGACGAATCCGGTCGTGCCCCACGCCTTGCACACGGAGTACTCGTCGTTCGGGTCGTAGTCCTGCCCGCGGAAGTTGGGGTCGATCGTATCGAGGTTCGGGATGAGGGACATGTCGAGCTTCTGGATGAGACCGTGCTCGGCCATGTCCGGCACCCGCAGGCCGGTGGGGACGACGATGTCGTAACCGGAGGTGCCGCGCGCGGCGGCGAGCTTCGCGATCAGCTCCTCGTTCGACCCGTACGCGTCGACCTGCAGCTTCACGTCGTGCGCCGCCGACCACGCGTCCAGCACGTCCGGGTCGTCGTAGTCGCCCCACGAATAGACGTTGAGCTTCGACTCGATGCGCCCGTCCGCGGCAGGGCTGGAGGCGACGCTTCCCGACGACTGGCACCCCGCCAGCAGCCCCATCCCCAGCGCTCCTGCCCCCGCGAGCATCCCCCGCCTCGAGAAACGGCCGCCGAGGCCGCCCCCGTACGAGGCGTACTGCGCCAGTGCCGGGCGAGGGGCGAGCACCCGCATGCGCTCACTCATCGCCGAACACCTGCACTGCGTCGGGGTCCCAGCTCAGGCGAGCGCGCTCGCCCTCCCCGACGTCCGTGGCGGCGGCGAACGGAACGCGGGCCAGGACCTCGGGCCCGTGGTCCAGCCGCACGAGGTACTGCACGACGTCGCCCAGGAACGATTCCCCGACGATGACACCGGTCGAGGAGTTCGTGGCCGGACCGTCGGCACCTGCGGAGTTCGATGCTGCAGCCGTTTCGGGTGCGAGCCGGATCGACTCGGGACGGATGGCGGCGCGGACCCGGGCGCCGGAGGAGAAGCCGGCGACTGCCTCGGCGGTGGCCTCGAGTGTCGTGTGGGCCGTCGGCAGGGTGACGGTTCCGCCGTCCCGGGCCTCCCCGATCGTGGCGTCGACGAAGTTCTGCTTGCCGATGAAGCCCGCGACGAAGGAGTTGGCAGGGCGCTGGTAGATCTCCTCCGCACCGCCGACCTGCTGGATCTCGCCTTCGCTCATGACGACGATCCGGTCGCTCATCGCGAGCGCCTCCTGCTGGTCGTGCGTGACGAAGACGAAGGTGAGGCCCAGCTCCGTGTGCAGCTTGATGAGCTCCAGCTGCGTCTCCTCGCGCAGCTTCCGGTCCAGCGCGGACATCGGTTCGTCCAGGAGGAGGACGCGCGGCCGGTTCACGAGTGCACGGGCCAGCGCGACGCGCTGCTGCTGGCCGCCGGAGAGCATGGCGGGCTTCCGCTCCGCGAAGTCGCGCATGCGGACCATCTCGAGCGTCTCCGCGACTCGGGGGCCGATCTCCTTCCGGGACACCTTCGCGCGCTTGAGGCCGTACGCGACGTTCTCCGCGACCGTGAGGTGCGGGAAGAGCGCGTAGGACTGGAAGACCGTGTTGACCGGCCGACGGAACGGCGGCAGCTCTGTGAGGTCCTCCCCGTCCAGCTCGATCTCGCCGTTCGTGGGCTGCTCGAATCCCGCGATCATCCGCAGGAGCGTCGTCTTGCCGCAGCCGGAGGGACCCAGCAGGGAGAGGAACTCGCCCGCACGGACCTCCAGGTCGACACCGCGGATCGCCGTGTGCTCGCCGAACTGCTTGCGCACCCCGCGCAGCGACAGGGCACCGCCGGCATGGGCCGTGTCCTGTGCGCGGTGCTGCGCGGGCACTGTCTGTTAAGTCGTCACTGTCGTGTCCTTTCCGGGAGGGCCGCGTCATCCGGGGTGGTGAAGACGATGTCCTGCCAGTCGCGGCGGGGACCGTCCGTCTCGTCGATGAGAACGTGCTTGATCTGCGTGTACTCGTCGAACGAGTACTGCGACATGTCCTTGCCGAAGCCGGAGGCCTTGTACCCTCCGTGCGGCATCTCCGACACGATCGGGATGTGCTCGTTGATCCACACGCAGCCGGCCTCGATGTCCGCGGCGGCGCGCAGCGCTCGGTTCGTCGTGGTGGTCCAGGCGCTCGCCGCCAGCCCGTAGGGGGTGTCGTTCGCCAGCTCGATCGCCTCATCGTCCGTGTCGAACGGGACGGCGACGAGCACGGGGCCGAACACCTCCTCGCGCCAGATCTCTGCGTCGGTGCCCACACCCGTGACGAGCGTGGGGGAGTAGTGCGCGGAGCCGGCCGGGGCATCGGCGGGGGTGCGGCCTCCGCAGCGGACGGTGGCACCGGAAGCCTGTGCGCGGGTGACGAAACCGGCGACCCGATCACGGTGCGCGGTGGAGATGAGCGATCCCATGTCCGTCGCGAGATCGGCGGGGTCGCCCACGGTCACGCCCTCCATGAGGGTCACGACCCGCTCGGAGAACGCATCGAAGAGCGAGCGGTGGACGATCGCCCGGGTCGCGGCCGTGCAGTCCTGCCCGCCGTTGATGAGGGAGCCGGCGACGGCGCCCCGGGCTGCTGCCTCGACGTCCGCATCGTCGAACACGACCAGTGGTGCCTTGCCGCCCAGCTCCAGATGGATGCGGGAGCCCTTGCGGGCGGCGGCCTCCATGACACGGCGCCCCACACGGGTCGACCCGGTGAACGAGGACATGACGACGTCCGGGTGGGCGACCAGCGCCTGTCCCGCGGTGGGGCCGTCGCCCGCGATCACGTTGAGGACTCCGGGAGGGAAACCGGCGGCGATCGCGGCCTCGGCGAGGATGCGGGAGGTGCCGGGAGTGAGCTCGGAGCTCTTCAGCACGATCGTGTTGCCCGCTGCGACCGCGGGGAAGACCTTCCACGCGGCCATCTGCAGCGGATAGTTCCACGGTGCGATCGAGCCGACGACGCCCAGGGGCTCCCGGCGGACCATCGACGTGGACCCGGGCCAGTAGGTGCCGGCGGCCGTGCCGGTGAGCTGACGGGCGGCACCGGCGAAGAACCGGGCGTTGTCGATCGCCCCCGGGACGTCGAAGTCCTGCGCGAGCCGCAGGGACTTGCCGGTCTGCTGCGATTCGACCCGTGCGAGTTCGTCCGCTCGCGCCTCCAGGGCGTCCGCCAGGGCGAGCATGAGGGCCGCACGGTCGCCGGGGATCGTGCGCTTCCAATCGGGGAACGCGGCGCGGGCTGATGCGACCGCCGCATCCACCTCCGTGAGGCCTGCGAGCCGGTAGGTGCCCAGGGCCTCGCCCGTGGCGGGGGCGATGAGGGTGTGCTCCGGTCCTGTGCCCTCGACCGGGCGGCCGTCGATGACGTGCATGCTGTGGTCCTCCACCGTTGAAGGCGACTCGGGTATAGCAGGTGTCTCTGGTCCGCAGCGGGCTTCTTCGTCCGCGGCGTGATGTGCGCCACAGAGGGCGATAAGGAAAACGGTAGCACGCAGATTCGCCGATTGGTAGAGGTTTGCTTCGTCGACCGATTATGTGGCGAAGCAATCCGTCGCCAGATTCTATTGCGACAAAGGAATCCGTAGTGGATAGTGTTTCGGGAGGAGGTGCACTGTGACAGTGGGTTCACGAGGTGGTTCGACGGCAGGCGCGCGGTTCGGCGATGTCGATCTGGACGACAAGTCGAAGGCGATCATCGAGGCGCTGCAGCACGACGGCAGGCGGTCGTACGCGGACATCGGCCGGGACGTCGGGCTGTCGGAGACGGCGGTCCGCCAGCGGGTCACGCGGCTTGTAGAGAACGGGACGATGCAGATCGTCGCGGTCACGAACCCGCTCCAGCTGGGCTTCCAACGGCAGGCGATGATCGGACTCAGCGTGTCCGGCGACCTCACCACCGCCGCTGCTTCGCTGGAGGATCTGCCGCAGGTCGACTACATCATCATCACTGCCGGGACCTTCGATCTCCTCGTCGAGGTCGTGTGCGCGGACGATGACGAACTCCTCGCGCTCCTCAACGACATCCGTGCACTGCCGCAGGTGGAGCGCACGGAGACGATGACCTACCTCAAGCTCTGGGACCAGATCTACAACTGGGGGACACGATGACCACGGGGGACACGATGACCACCGACAGCCAAGCAGGCATCCGCGACCACCTGTGGATGCACATGGCGAACCACAAGCACCTCTACGAGGGTGGGCGCACGCCCGTCATCACGCATGGGGAGGGCGCGTACATCTTCGATGACGAGGGCAGGCGCATCCTCGACGGGCTCGCCGGTCTCTTCACCGTGCAGGTGGGCCACGGGCGCGAGGAGATCGCGCAGGCGGCCTACGAGCAGACGAAGAAGCTCGCCTTCATGCCGCTCTGGTCCTATGCGCACGAACCGGCGATCGCGCTGGCGGAGCGACTGGCGGCGTATGCTCCCGGCGACCTGAACCGCGTCTTCTTCACCTCCGGCGGCGGTGACTCCGTGGAGTCTGCGCTCAAGCTGGCCAAGAACTTCTTCCAGCTCCAGGGGAAGGCCGGCAAGCACAAGGTGATCTCCCGTGCGACCGCTTACCACGGCACCCCGCACGGCGCGCTGTCCGTCACGAGCCTTCCAGGGCTGCGCAACCAGTTCGCGCCGCTGGTCCCCGGCGCCCACAAGGTGCCCAACACGAACTTCTACCGTGCGGATGAGCGCTTCGCCGGCGACGAGAAGGCGTTCGGACGGTGGGCGGCGGATCGGATCGCGGAGACGATCGAGTTCGAGGGCGCCGATTCCGTGGCGGCGGTCTTCCTGGAGCCGGTGCAGAACTCCGGCGGATGCTTCCCTCCGCCGCCCGGCTACTTCGAGCGGGTGAGGGAGATCTGCGATGAGTACGACGTGCTGCTGGTCTCCGACGAGACGATCTGTGCGTTCGGACGCGTGGGCTCGATGTTCGCGTGCGACGACTTCGACTACGTCCCGGACATCATCACGTGCGCCAAGGGACTGACGAGCGGGTATGCACCGCTGGGGGCGATGATCGCCTCCGATCGGCTGTTCGAGCCCTTCGGCCGCGGCGGGGAGACCTTCGCGCACGGATACACCTTCGGCGGCCATCCCGTCGCCTGTCAGGTCGCGATGGCGAACCTCGACATCTTCGAGACTGAGCAGCTCAACGCGCGCGTGCATGAGTACGCCGGGACGTTCCGGTCCACGCTCGAGCGGCTGCACGACCTGCCGATCGTGGGCGATGTGCGCGGCGCCGGCTACTTCTACGGCATCGAGCTCGTGAAGGACAAGGACACGAAGGAGACGTTCACGGACGAGGAGTCCGAACGCGTCCTCAAGGGCTTCGTGTCGCAGGCGCTCTGGGAGGGCGGACTGTACTGCCGCGCGGACGATCGGGGAGACCCGGTCATCCAGCTGTCGCCGCCGCTGACCTGCGGGCCGGACGAATTCGACGAGATGGAGCGGGTCCTCCGCTCCGTGCTCACGACTGCGTGGGACAGGATCTGAGGAGGGATCGACAGATGAGTCAGGGATACCGAGTGGAGGATCCGGCGACCGGCACGGTCGTCGAGCAGTTCGACACGATCGCAGACGCACAGCTCGACACGGTGCTCGCGACAGCGGCCGAGGCGCAGACGGCGTGGGCCGCGAAGTCCATCGAAGAGCGGGCGGAGGTCATCCGTCGAGTCGCCGACCTGTTCGCGGAGCGGAAGGACAACCTCGCCGCGATCATCGGCCAGGAGATGGGCAAGCGCGTCACGGAGGGTGTCGAGGAGGCGGAGTTCGCCGGTGACATCTTCCGCTACTACGCGGACAACGCGGCGCGGTTCGCAGCGGACCAGCCGATCGAGACGGACGGCGGCGACGCGATGCTGCAGCGCCTGCCCGTCGGAGTCCTGCTGGGCATCATGCCGTGGAACTTCCCCTACTACCAGGTGGCGCGCTTCGCTGCACCGAACCTCATGCTGGGCAACGGGATCGTCCTCAAGCACGCGGAGATCTGCCCCCGATCGGCCGCGGCGATCCAGGACATCCTGGTGAGCGCCGGCGTGCCGGAGGGCCTCTACACGACCGTGTACGCGGACCACGAGCAGATCGCGGCCGCGATCGCCGATCCGCGGATCGCGGGCGTCTCCCTCACCGGTTCGGAGCGAGCCGGTGCGCAGGTCGCCGCGCAGGCGGGCAGGCACCTCAAGAAGGCCGTGCTGGAGCTGGGCGGTTCGGACCCCTACGTGGTACTCGACACCGATGACGTCGCCGAAGCCGCGCAGACTGCGTGGGCGACCCGCATGTACAACACCGGGCAGGCATGCAACTCGAACAAGCGCCTGATCGTCATGGACGACATCTACGACGACTTCGTCGCGGAGCTCACGAGGCTCGCGCAGGGGATGACACCGGGTGCGTGGGCTGATGAGGACGAGTCGGTGTATCAGCCGCTGTCCTCCCGGCCTGCGGCGGAGAAGCTCGTGGAGCAGCTGAAGCGCGCGCGGGACGCGGGTGCGGTGCTGCAGACGGGCGGCGAGCTGGCCGCGGACGGCGCGTACGTGTCACCGGCGGTGCTCACCGACGTGCCGGTCGGCTCGGAGATCTACTACGAGGAGCTGTTCGGCCCCGTCGCCACGGTCTTCCGGGTCTCCAGTGATGATGAGGCGCTGCGGCTGGCCAACGACTCCCAGTTCGGTCTGGGCGGTGCCGTGTTCTCCACGGACGAGGCCCGGGCCAAGCGCGTCGCATCCGGCCTGGAGGTCGGCATGGCGAACGTCAACACGCCGGCGGGGGAGGGCGCGGAGCTGCCGTTCGGCGGTGTGAAGCGCTCCGGCTACGGCCGTGAGCTGGGGCCGGTCGGCATGGACGAGTTCGTCAACAAGCGCCTCTACTACGTGGAGGGGTGAGGGGCGAGGCCTCCCGCTACGCCGCAGGTCCAGCACGCCAGCCACCAACTTTCATCACACCGCATACGAAAGAAGTCGTGCGGTGTGATGAAAGTTGGTGGCTGGCGTGAGTCGCCCCGGCGTGGCTGCTGGCTGCTGATTGCTGGCTGCTGGTCTGGCGGGTCGATCGGCGCTGCGGAGGACTATCCTCGCGCTTCCTGCCTGCGCACCATCTCCGCGATCCACTCCGGTGCGTAGGGCGACGTGCAGTTCGGGGGAGTCGGGTAGTCCTTGAGGACCTCCAGCCGTTGGCCGATCTGCATTGCACGGCCGCGGAGGTCCGGGTGGTGGATGCCGATGTGCGCCAGGCACGTGTTCATCGCCCACTGCAGGCGTTCCGGGGCGGTGCTCATCCGGCCCTCGACCTCGTCCAGCAGTGCGGGGAGGTCGAGGCCGTCCGGCTTCTTCGCGACGCGGTCGGACGTGAGCGCCCACCCGGCGGTCTCGACGAGCGGATCGCTGTCCGCGTGCCATGACCGCCGGAGGTCGTCCGCGTGCGCACTCTTCTTCACGACGTAGTTCACCAGCCAGTCGTGGACCTTGGGAGTGCGGGCCTCGCGGATCATCGTGTCGAGCTCGTCGCGGTCGAACGCCTTGGGGCGGCACACGAGCAGGGCGAGCAGTCGCGCCGCGCTGTCGCCCGTCGCCCACAGCTCCCGCGCCAGGTCGTGCTGCGTCTTCAGCCGCTTCGCGACGGCGCGCAGCGTCGTGAGATTCACCGCGTGGTCGTCGCCATGGCGCTCGTTGACCGCGAGGAGGCGGGGGCCGGCGAGCTCGGACAGCTCGGTCATCAGCGCGACGGCGGTGGGGGTGTCTGCTGCGGTGGACTGCTCAGCCTGGGTCATGATCGGCCCCTTTCGTCTGGGGACGATCCTACGACCGCGGGCCGGGAGGGGGCGCGGGCGCCATGGTGGCTGAGGCGACGTGCCGGCCGGGTGGACGGCGACGCGCATCACGGTAATGTATACAACCGAGGGGCGGTGTTGCCCGCTCACGTTCGCCGCCCGCGCTTCACTGCAGGAGGAGACCACTGATGGCCGCTTTCGTCGCACCCGAAGGGTTCACGACCCGCCCGACTCTCGAAGGCACCTTCGGGATGTCCGCCTCGACCCACTGGATCGCATCCGGCGTGTCCCAGTCGGTGCTGGAGCGCGGCGGCAACGCGTTCGACGCGGCGACCGCCGCCGCGTTCGTGCTGCACGTCGTGGAACCGCACCTCAATGGCCCCGCCGGCGACATGACGGGACTCTTCGCGACGGCGGAGGAGCCCGACCGGCCCGTCGTCATGATGGGGCAGGGCTCGGCCCCGGCGGGCGCGACGATCGAGCACTACACTTCGCTGGGTCTCGAACTGGTGCCCGGCGCCGGTGCGCTCGCCGCTGCGGTCCCCGCCGCTGTCGACGCGTGGCTGCTGCTCCTGCAGGAGCACGGCACATGGGAACTGGCAGACGTGCTGGACTTCGCGATCACGTACGCGGAGGACGGCCACCCTGTCCTGGGTCGCACCGCCGGGCAGATCGCGGCCGTCGAGGACCTCTTCACGGAGCACTGGCCGACCAGTGCGGCGCTCTGGATGCCAGAGGGGCGCGTTCCGCAGCCGGGCGAGCTCATCCGCAATCCCGAATACGCGCAGGTCCTGCGCGAGCTCGTCGGTGCGGGCGGCGCCGACGGCACCCGGGAGGACCGCATCGCGGCAGCCAGGGAGGAGTGGCGCACCGGCCGGGTGGCGCGACTCACCGCAGAGTTCATCCGCACGGCCCACCGGCATTCGGACGGCGGCGACTACGCCGGCGTCATGACGGAGGCGGACTTCGCCGGGTCCTCGGCGCGCTTCGAGGACGCCGCGACCATCGAGTTCCGCGGCCACACGATCGCGAAGGTCGGGGTGTGGAGTCAGGGGCCGGTCCTCCTCGAGGCTCTGCGCATCCTCGATGGCTTCGACGATGAGCGCCTGGACCCGTCGACGGAGATCGGCGCGCACACGATCATCGAGGCGCTCAAGCTGGCGATGGCGGATCGCGACGTGCACTTCGGGGACAACGACCTCGACCTCGCGGATCTGCTGAACGACGAGTACATCGACGAACGCCGCGCGCTCATCGGCGACTCCGCCTCGACGGAGTTCCGGCCGGGCAGGCCGGGCGGGCGCGAGGGCCGGGTGCCGCCGCTCGTCACCGCGGAGCAGTTCGCCGCGCGGTTCGGCGGTGACACGACGGCTGCCGGCGGCGGGGAGCCGACGGTGCCCGGCGCCTCGGGCGGGGCCTCCTCCGTCGCGACGTCGTTCGCGGGCGGCTCCGGACACATGTTCGCGAACACCGACGCAGAGCCGGGAGCCGACGGCAGCGGAGCCGTCCGCGGCGACACGTGCCACATCGACGTCGTCGACCGGTGGGGGAACATGATCTCCGCAACGCCGTCCGGCGGCTGGCTGCAGTCCTCGCCGGCGATCCCCGGCCTGGGCTTCTGCCTGGGCACCCGCCTGCAGATGACCTGGCTGGACGAGGGGTCGGGCCAGCCGCTCACCCCCGGTCGCCGTCCCCGCACGACCCTGTCGCCGACCCTCGTCCTCAAGGACGGCAGGCCTGTCATCGCCCTGGGCACGCCGGGCGGCGACCAGCAGGACCAGTGGCAGCTGCTGCTCGTCCTTCGGCTGCTGGTGGGCGGCTATGAACCGCAGCAGGCGATCGACGCCCCGGCCCTGCACACGACGGCGATGGCCGGATCGTTCTGGCCGCGCACGTGGACGCCGGGCGGCGTGGTGGTCGAGGACCGCTTGGGCGAGGGCGTCCTCGCCGGGCTCGAAGCGCGCGGCCACGTGGTCACGCGGGCCGGCGACTGGGCGCTGGGCCGGCTGTCCGCCGTCACCCGCGACCCGGCCACCGGACTCATGACCGCCGGTGCGAATCCGCGCGGCGCCCAGGGCTACGCGGCGGGGCGGTGACTCTGATGCCCGGCGAAGCGGTCGGGAAGGACCCGAGCACTTCGGGCTCTATCGCCGTCCGCGTCACCCGGCGTGTGCGTGCGGACATCATCTCCGGGGAGATACCGCCCGGAACACGGCTCACGGAGAAGCTGCTGTCCGAGCAGTATGAGGTGTCACGCGTCCCGGTCAGGGAATGTCTGCGGGCCCTCGAGGCGGAGGGCCTCGTCATCGTGCGGCCGTACGCGGGCGCGACTGTCGTCGAGCCGCAGCCGGCCGACGTGGACGTTCTCTTCGACGTGCGCCGCACGCTCGAGGGCGAGATGGTGAGACGGGCCGCTGGACGGGCCGCAGGACGGGCGGGGCGCCAGCTGGAGCAGGACGGTCCGGACGAGGAGTGGTGGGCGCTGCGACGCGAGATCGGCCGTGTGCTCGACGAGGGCGACGAGGCCCTGCAGGAGGGGCGCGTCGACGAGCTGCCCGGCCTCAACCAGCGGTTCCACGCACTGCTCGCGGACATGAGCGCGTCTCCGTCGCTGTCCGGCATCCTGCGGCAGGTGTCCGGGAAGATCGAGAGGCTCTTCGCTCACACCGGCACGTACCGAGGCGATGCGGCGTGGGGAGAGCACAAGGAGATCCTCGCAGCGGTGGTCGAGGGGCGGGTCGATGAGGCCGGGGACCTCATGGCGTCGCACCTCGAGCGGTCGCGGGCCGGTCTGCGGGAGGGCGTCTCGGGCGACTGACCCTGCGACTGACCCTGCGGCAGGCCGGCCTGCCGCAGGCCGGGACGGATTCGGGGGCCGGGCCTCGGGCGCGGAGTCAGTCCCGGTGGCGAGAGCGGTGGCCGACGATCGTCACGGCACCGATGATGATTGCAGTGACCAGCACGCCCAGCCAGAGGTTCACCTGCAGGGTGAGTGCGCCGACGGATGCGCCCGTGAGGATGCCGAGCACCGCAAGGAGCCGGCGCGGCCACTTGTCGCCGGAGCCGCCGGCCAGACGGGACTCCGAGGCGAGGCCGACCATCGTCGACGTGACGACGACGGTCGTGACGTCCGCGACGCCGATCTTCCGGGCAGCAGCGGCCTGCATGCCCATGACGAGCGCGAGGACCGAGGTCGTGAGGGTGCCGACGAGGTGGTTCTCCGCGGGATCCTCGGCCATGACGAGTCCGGTGAGGGCGAGGCAGCCGATTGCGACGGCGGCCATGACCCCGGTCGTGCGGCCGGTCCACGCGCCCTTGGGGGCGGGGACCAGGATCCGCCCGGCGATGACGGCGCCGATGAGGAAGGCGAAGAACGCGAGTGCGGGACGCAGGACGGGAATGCCGGGAGCGCCCGCGAGGCCCATGCCCAGGATGACGACGTTGCCGGTCATGTTCCCGGTGAAGACCTTGTCGTAGCCCAGGTAGCCCACTGCATCCACGATCCCGGTCGAGAACGTGAGGGTGAGCATGAGGGCGAGGTGCATGCGTGCAGCGGTCATGAACGGATTGTATACAAACAAGGTCGGGTTCTCTGGCGCGTGCCCGCATGCTGTCTCGCGTCTCGCCGCCGTACCTACTGACTTTCATCAGTCCGCACATGAAAGAACCTGTGCGGGCTGATGAAAGGTGGTGCATGTCGCCTCGCTGTCGATCTGATCCGCGCTCGGCTCCGAACCTCGTACATGGGACACCTCACTCGCATCGCACCCGGGCTGCGCACGCGCGGCGCCCTCGCCGGCGTCGCAGCCACCCTCCTTCTGCTCGGGAGCGCGGACGCGCTCGCCCGTGTGCTCGGCGCCTCGACCTCCCCGCTCACCGCGGTGGGACTGCTGGTCATCCGGGTCCTCCCCACGGACCTCGTGAAGCTCGCGATCACGCTGTTCGGGGAGTCGGACAAGATCGTCCTCATCCTCACCGTCGGAGTCGCCGGACTGGTGATCGGCGGTCTGATCGGCGGCCTCCTCTGCACGCGACCCCACGTCGCACTGCTCACCTTCACCCTCGCCGAGGCCGTGCTCATCCTCCTCGTCGGCCTCCGCCCGGAAGCCGGACCGCCGGATCTCATAGCCTCCGCCGCCGGCTCCGTCCTGGCGGCGTTCTCCTTCGCCCTGCTGCTCGGTGCGAGGCGGAGGCCAGGTCGAACCACCCGCCAGACGGAGGTCAGCCAGACGGAAGCCGGCCAGACGGACGCCAGCCAGACGGACGCCGGCCGGACGGAAGCCAGCCAGACGGAAGCCAGCCAGACGGAAGCCGGCCAGACCGACGCCGGCCGAACGGACGCCGGCCAGACGGAGGCCGGCCAGACGGAGGCCGGCCGGACGGACCGCCCCGCCGGCTTCGGCCGGCGGGGCTTCTTCCTGCTCGCGGGCGCCTCGGCGATGGTGGGGGCAGTGGGAATCGCTGCTGGTCGCACCGTCGTCGCGGTGGGCAGAGGTGCCGCCGAGGCGGCTCGTCGGTTCGTGCTCCCGGCGCCGGCCGTGCCTGCGCCGCCGGTGCCGGACGGCGCCGAGGTGGGGGTCGACGGAGTAGCCCCCTTCACCACCGCGCAGGCGGACCTCTACCGGATCGACACTGCGCTGGTGCCGCCCGCGGTCGACCCGGATGCGTGGGAACTGCGGGTGGACGGCCTCGTGGAAGAGCCGTTCACGCTGACGTTCGACGAGCTGCTGGCGATGCGGCTCGAGGAGCACCGCATCACGCTCACCTGCGTGTCCAACCCGGTGGGCGGGGGCCTGCTGGGAACCGGCACCTGGACGGGCGTGCCGGTGCGCACGCTGCTGGCCCGGGCGAAGCCGCTTCCGGAGGCGGACATGGTCCTGTCGCGCTCCATCGACGGCTTCACCGCATCGACCCCGCTGGAGGCGATGACCGATGACCGCGCATCACTGGTCGCGGTCGGCATGAACGGCGAACCGCTGACCCCGGAGCACGGGTACCCGGTGCGCCTCATCGTCCCCGGGCTCTACGGCTTCGTCTCCGCCACCAAGTGGGTGACGCGGATCGAGGTCACGCGGTTCGACAGGGCGGAGGCCTACTGGACACAGCGGGGCTGGGACGCGAAGGCCCCCATCCTCGTGGCGTCGCGGATCGATGTGCCGCGAGGGCTCGACTCCGTGTCCGCAGGGGAGGTCGTCGTCGCCGGATCCGCGTGGGCCCAGGGGGTCGGCATCGCCGAGGTGCAGGTGCGGTTGGACGACGGGGAGTGGACAGCGGCGGACCTGGGGGCCGAGGCCAACGCCGACACATGGCGGCAGTGGCGGGTGACGCTGCCGGAGGTGGAGTCGGGCCGCCACTCCGTCACTGTGCGAGCGGTCGACCAGGAGGGCACGGTCCAGACGGAGGAGCGTCGCACCCCGATCCCCAACGCCGCGACAGGCCATCACCGCGTCGAATTCCGCGCGGAATGAAGAACGCCAGAACATTCGTCCAGAAAAGTTCCGATCCGACCCATCCACCGACAGATCTGCTCCGAACCAGGGGTACACAGCGGGACATCGCAGACCGCGAGACGGTGGCCCACCGAACGGTGAGGTGCATCGCCCGCCCGCTGGACAACGTGAAGGAGAACGACGATGAAGACGTCAATCGCAACAAGGGCATCGGCTGCAGTCGGGATCGCGGCGATCGGTCTGCTGGGACTGAGCGCGTGCGGCGGTTCGATGGACGAAGGCTCTGAGGGCGCAGGCTCCGAGCAGTCGCAGGACGCCGGCGGCATGGACGAGGGCGGCTCGTCCGAAGAAAGCATGGACGAAGGCATGGACGAAGGCTCCGCGGGCGGTTCGACGGACCTGGTGGGCGCGGGCTGCGAGGCCTACGCGGAGCAGGTGCCGGAGGGTGACGGCTCCGTCGAGGGCATGGCGCAGGACCCGGTCGCCACTGCCGCGTCGAACAACCCGATGCTCACGACGCTGACCTCGGCCGTGTCCGGTGAACTCAACTCCGACGTCGACCTGGTCGACACGCTCAACGGCGACGAGTTCACGGTCATCGCACCGGTCGACGACGCCTTCGCCGCAGTGCCGGAAGAGGACCTCAGTGCGCTGGCGGAAGACTCCGACATGCTCACGAACGTCCTCACCTACCACGTGATCCCCGGCCAGCTGAGCCCGGACGAGATCGTCGGTGAGCACGAGACCGTGCAGGGCGACACCGTCACCGTCGAGGGTGAGGGCGAGGACATGATGTTCGACGACGCCGGCCTGGTGTGCGGTGGCGTGACGACGTCCAACGCGACGGTCTACATGGTCGACAGCGTGCTCATGCCAGCGATGTGACGGTGGAGCGCTCCTCCTCTTCTGCACGGCCCCGGGGCGGTCCGGCCGACGACGATTCGGTCGGGCCGCCCCGCAGTCGCGCCCGTGGAGTCCCGCGAGTCACGACGGGCCCGCGCGTCACGGAAGCGGGGGAGGAGCACCCGTGCAAAACTGGACGGATGACGCCTGCCACGCCCGAGGTCCCCGGAGCCTCCGAGAACGGGGCGGCTTCCGTGAGCGGACGGGCTCTGCCGGGTCGGGAGGGGGACGGCGATCCCTGTGCCGACCTGCTGGGCCGCATCAGCGCGGCGGACGAGGAGGCGTTCGAACGCCTCTTCCGAGAGTACGGCGCGGTCATGCTCGCAGCGATCGTCCGGATCGTGAGGGACCGATCGCTGGGGGAGGAGATCCTCCAGGACTGCTTCACCGAGATCTGGAGGCGCGCGTCGTCGTTCGAGGCATCCCGTGGATCAGGACGAGGATGGGTCATCACCCTCTGCAGGAGGCGGGCGATCGACCGGGTCAGGGCGGTGCAGTCCCAGCGCGACAGGGACTGGACGCAGGGCGTGGGCCAGCTGTCCGTCGTGGCGGAGCCGGCGGAGGACACCGCGGTCGCCCGGGACGAAGCGCTCCGGACGGTGACCGCACTGCGAGAGCTGGGCGAGCCGCACGCGTCGATCATCGCACTCGCCTACTTCCAGGACATGTCGCACGCGCAGATCTCCCAGCAGATGGAAGTTCCGCTGGGAACCGTGAAGTCCCGGATCAGGGATGGTATGACGAAGCTGAGGACGATGCTGGAGGGAGGGCGATGAGCGTGGACCGCGATGACCGCGACTATCTGGCCGCCGGCTATGCACTGGGCGGTCTGTCGGACGACGACCGTTCCATCGCCGCCGGCCTCCTCGAGACCGATCCGTCCTTCCGCCGCGAGGTCGCCGAGTACGAGGATTCGCTCGCAGGCCTGGCGGAGACCGATGAGCCGCTCACCCCGAGCGCCGACGTGGCGGCCGCGATCCTCGCGATCCCGCGCTCCGAGGGCGGGAGTACTGCTGCTGCGAGCACGGCGGCCCCTGTGACACGTGTGGGGACGCCGGGATCTCAGGAGGCCCCTGCGAGAACTGCGGGCACTGTGGCCCCTGCGGGATCCCAGGAGACCCCGCGGGAGGAGCCTGTGTCCCTGAGTGAACTGCGAGCCTCCCGCAGGACGTGGCGGATGCTCGCGGGAGCGGCCGCCGCCGCAGTCATCGTGGCGGTCGCGGGCCTCGGCGGCGCACTGCTGCATGTGACGGGGGAGCAGCGGGAGCTCGACGAATCGCTGGCTCAGTCGCAGGAGCAGCTGGACCGTGCGGAGCAGCTGCTCACCGCTCCGGACGTGCGTACCGAGACCGTCGACATGGGTGATGACGCGGGTATGACCGTGGTGTCGTCGCTGACGGAGCAGATGTTCCAGGTCCGCACGCACGGTGCACCGTCGGTGCCGGACGATCGGGTCATGCAGCTGTGGCTCATCGATGACACCGGCGCCCACAGCGTCGGCTTCCTCGCCGACGGTGCCGTGACCGTCGACGGATCCGAGTTCGCAGGTGGAGCCCTGGTAGGGGTCACCGAGGAGCCCGCCGGCGGTTCGGAGCAGCCGACCTCGGACCCGCTGGCCGTCGTCGAACTCTGACGGCGGAGCACCGCGGCTGATCGTCTGATCGTCCTGGCGGAACTCTGCTGTCCCATCGGCCGCGCCACAGCACTGCCCAGCAGGAACGACCCGGGCGTCTGCTGCAGGATCAGGGGGTTCCCGATCCTGCAGCAGACGCCCGGGTCGTGTGCGACGGAGCCGGCGGTGTCAGCCTTCGGTGCCTGCGGCCTCGGCATCCTTCTTCGCGTACTTCTCCTCGAGCTTCGCGATGCGTTCCGCGTTGGGGCCGTGGCCCGTCTTGTAGACCATCGCGGTGCGCTCGAAGGAGCAGACGACCTCGTCGTGCTGGTTGTAGCCCTCGGTGCGAACGGTCACCATGCCCATCGTGGGACGTGACTTCGACTCGCGAACGCCCAGGACCTCGGAACGGGAGCGGATCGTGTCGCCTTCGAAGACGGGCTTCGGCAGGCTGATGTTCTCCCACGCGAGGTTCGCGAACACGTTCTGCGAGATGTCCGTGACGGTCTGGCCGGTCACGAGTGCCAGCGTGAACGTGGAGTTGACGAGCGGCTGTCCGAACTCCGTGTTCGCGGCGTACTCGTGGTCGAAGTGCAGGGGGGCGGTGTTCTGGGTCAGCAGCGTGAACCAGGAGTTGTCCGTCGTGGTCACAGTGCGGCCCAGCGGGTGTTCGAAGCGGTCGCCCACGACGAAGTCCTCGAAGTAGCGGCCGTTCCATCCGTAGTGCGTGGTCATACTCGGTTCCTCCGTGCCGGGGGGTGTCGAGCGCGAAGCCGATGGCCTGCGCTGCTCCTGCCCCATCAGGGCGGAGCGTGAACGGCTCCATCGTACGGAGGTCGCACCGAGGAGGGTGTGCGGGCCCACATGACAGACGGCGGTCCGCACCGTGAACCGGGCGGACCGCCGTCTGACGGGTGTCGAGCGGGCTGCGCGTCAGCCGACGGCGAACTCCCACGAGCCGTCCGCCGAGATCGACACGAGCGAGGGGCCGGGCTCCAGGGTGCCGATGCCCTCGTAGACGCCGATCTCATTGACGACGAGATTGGGCGAGATGCCGTCGTACTGGAGGCCGATGAAGTTGGACTCGCCGTCGTGGCTGAGCGTCACGTCGCCGCCGGGCCCGTCGTAGAGGAAGGACCCGGGACCCGTGCCGCTGTCCGGCAGTGCCGGTGCGCTGGAGACGGGGGCCACGGTGACGTTCCAGTCGCCGGTCGCTGTGACCTCGATGCCGGTGGCGTCGCCGTAGTCGTCGACGCCGATGACGTTGGAACCGCTGCCGCCCGCCGGCAGCCCCACGAGCTGGGAGCCCGTCATCTCGCCCGCATCGTCGACGCCGTACGTGCGCACACCCTCGCCGCTCACGTCCTCGACAGTCACATAGGCGGCGGTCACGCCCTCCGGCAGCGCGACGACGTCTGCGCCGGAGCCGCTCGCGGTGGTGGGCTCGAACGAGCCGTAGGTGGAGTCGGCCCAATCGGCGGCAGCGCCTCCTGCCGCCGGCTGTTCGTCCGGTGCCTCGCCTGCGCCGGCTTCGCCGCCTCCGGTCTGCTGGTCGTCGTCGGCGTTGTCGGCGTCGTCCGCGTTGTCATCGTTGTCATCGGAGGAGTCCGACGTCGTCGTGTCGTCGGATCCGGTCGGCGCGCCGCCTGTGAAGGAGAGAGCTCCGGTCATGGCCAGCACGATCACGAGGATGATGTTGAGCACGATGCCGACCAGCCACACGCCGATCGTGATGATCCAGGCCTTCTTCTTGTGCTGGTCGTAGCCTGTGAGCCTCCGGCCCTCTTTGTCCTTCGTCGCACCGACGAGGTGCATGATGAGGTCGACGAGTGCCCAGATGCCCAGACCGCCCGCGGTGAGGAGCTTGGCGATCGCGGTGCCGATCTTGCCCAGGTAGAACCGGTCGGCGCCGAAGCTGCCCAGCAGCCAGCCCAGCAGCCAGGTGACGACGAAGGACTTGTCCGATTCGCCCTGTGCCGGGCCTGCACCATAGCCGCCGACAGCCGCTGGTCCCGACCCGTACTGGCTGGTGCCGTACTGATCGGCTCCGTACTGTCCGGACGAGAACTGGTCAGGGGCCGCGCCGTACTGGCCGGGAGGGGCGCCGTAGTGTCCGCCGTACTGGTCGGGCTGAGCGCCATAGGGTGCTGCGCCCCCGTACTGTCCGGCGTCCTCGCCGTAGTGCCCGGGCTGCGAGGCGTACTGACCGCCGCCGTCCTGTCCGCCGCCGTACTGTCCGGCGAACTGGCTCTGGTCGCCGCGGTAGTCGTCCTGGGATCCGTAGGACGACAGGGGCAGTCCCGTGTTCGGGTTGTACTGGGTCTCGCCGTTGTCGGCGGAACCGGAACCGGAGGCTCCGTAGGGCGGTTGCGACATGAGGTCTTCCTCTTCGACTGCAGGGGGGCGTTCCGCTGAGTGGATGCGCGCGGCATGCTGCGCGGCCCGCCCGAGGTGGGGTCGTGACAAGTCTGACACGGCTGCCCTCCTGATCCGGATCCGCCGTGTGGCAGGATCGCCATGCGCGGGTGTCGGAGCCCCTGCGTAGACTTCTGGATATGGGCACTGAACCAATCTTCAAGGATGCGCACGACGTCTCGACCGCACCCGTCGTCGCACTGGGCCTGCTGGGCGGCTATGTCACGGCACGCGAGACGATGATCCGCCCACTGGGCGGTGCTGTGCTGGCCGCTGCGGGAGCGTATGCGGGACGCACGTGGCTGAAGAAGCGCGGAGCGGGGACGACTGCCGGGCTGTCCGCCGCATACATCCTGGGCTTCGGGCTCTCCCATCCGCTGGCCAAGAAGATCGGTCCGTGGCCAGCGGTCCTGTCCGTCACGGCTGTCGCTGCGGGTGCGTCGTACCTGCTGGTCGATCGGGACTGACGCGTGACGGGGCTGACCATCGGAGGTGCCGCGCAGCCTGAGCGCCGCGGGAACCTGTGGACCGAAGCGCTCGCACGCGATCCTGAGCACTCGAAGAACTATGCGGAGCGCTGGCGGCGCATCGAGGCGTCCGGCCAGGACGTCTACGGTGAAGCCCGCCTCATCGATGCGATGGCGGAGCGGGGCGCACGGATCCTCGACGCGGGCTGCGGCACCGGCAGGGTGGGAGGGTGGCTCGCCCAGCGCGGTCACACCGTCGTCGGCGTCGACCTGGACCCCTATCTCATCGAGGTCGCCCGGGAGGACCATCCGGATGCCGCCTGGCAGGCCCTCGATCTGGGGCAGCTGGATCTGCGCGAGACCGACGGCGACCGCATCCGGTTCGATCTGGTCGTCATGGCGGGCAATGTGATGACGTTCGTCGCGTCGGACGAACGTCGCCCGGTGCTCGAGCGCATCGCCGACCACATGGACCCGGACGGACGCTTCGTCTGCGGGTTCGGAGCGGGTCGCGGGTACTCGTTCGACGAGTTCTTCGCGGACGCCGACGCCGCCGGACTCGCCCTCGACCTGCGGCTCGGCACATGGGATATGAAGCCGGCGTCGGACGACTTCGTGGTGGCGGTCTTCCGGTCCCGCTGAAGGGTCCGGTTGAGCAGGGGGGGGACCGTCGTCGACGCCGGCCCAACCGGTCAGACCCCGCCACTCACCGGGTGCCTGCCACTCACCGCTCGCCCCGCCGCTCGCCCCACCGCTGCCGTTTGTCACGCAGGAAGTCGACGATGACGTCCTCGCGGGCGGCCACCTCCGCGTGATCGCCGATGCAGGCGACGGCTGCGACCGTGCGGCCGGCCACCGTCACGGCAGTCGCGATCCCCTCGATCTCCACCTCGGACACGTCCGGTGTCACCACGAGCCCGTCGCGTTCGATGGCGGGCAGCTCCTGCAGGAAGCGCTCGACCAGCGGCTGATCCTGCTCTCGCGCTGTGCTGAGGCGGGCCCAGAGGTCACGCCGCTCCATGCCTGCGAGCAGCACCCAGCCGCTCGAGCACCGCAGCAGTGATCGCTTCACGTAGTTCTCCGCCAGATAGCCGTACGTCGGGCTGGTCGAGGCGTGGTCGACGTAGTAGAGGTCGGAGCCCACGATGATCCCCAGCACGGTCGTCATGCCGGTCTGCTGGTGGATCTCCTCCAGGTCCGCGTGCGTCACGACGTCCGAATCCGGGGTCCCTGCGAGTCGGGTGAGGAAGTGCGGGGCCGGGCCCAGGGTGTAGAGCCTGTCGCGCTCCTCCAGGTACCCGGTCGCGACGAGACCGTTCGCCAGTCCCTGGACGGAGCTCAGCGGTGCGTCGAGGAGTCGGGCCAGCTCCGTGAGATTCGCTCCGTGCGGACGCCGGGCCACGAGGTCGAGCACCTCCGCGACCCGATCGATCATCCGGTGGCGCGGTCGCGGCTTCGCCCTGTCGGGGGTGGGGGGAGTGTGCACAGGGTCTCCAGAGGGTCAGTGGTCTTCGGCACAGTGTAGATTCGCCCGGTCGCTCACCGCAATTCAGTAGACGAGTACAGAACCACGTATTACTGTGTGAGGTCAGTCGCGGTGCACAGGCAGTCCCGCGACTCCGACGACGATTGAGGTGACACCCGGATGGGCGGACAACTCGTCCCGCAGCTCGTCACAGAGGACGAGCAGACCCGCGCACTGAGACTGGAGGTCCGCAGCTTCCTCCAGCGGGAGGTCGCGGCGGGCACCTTCACCCCGTGGGTCGACACGTGGCTGACCCGTTGGGACAACGACTTCACGAAGAAGCTCGCCGCGCGCGGCTGGGTCGGCATGACGATCCCCACGGAGTACGGCGGGCATGGGCGGACGTTCCTCGAGCGCTTCGCAGTGACGGAGGAGCTGCTGGCCATGGGCGCGCCGGTCGCCGCGCAGTGGGTGGCGGACCGTCAGATCGCTCCGTCACTGCTGCGGTTCGGCACGGAGGAGCAGAAGCAGGCCTTCCTGCCCGCTATCGCCTCCGGGGACCTCTGCTTCGGCATCGGCATGTCGGAACCAGAATCCGGCTCCGACCTCGCGAGCGTCCAGACGAAGGGGCGCCGGGTCGACGGCGGCTGGCGCATCACCGGCCGCAAGACGTGGACGTCCGGCGGCCACGTGGCGGACGGCTTCTTCGCGCTCGTCCGCACGGAGCCGCTCGACACGGCGCACCGCCACGCGGGACTGTCGCAGTTCATCGTCGATCTGCGCGCCGACGGCGTGAGCATCGATCCGATCGTCTCGATGAACGGCGGTCACCACTTCAACGAGGTCACCCTCGACGACGTCTTCATCCCGGACGACCGCGTGCTCGGCGAGCCAGGCGAAGGCTGGCATCAGGTCACGTCGGAGCTCGCCTTCGAACGCAGCGGCCCGGAGCGCTTCCTGTCGACCTTCGCCCTGCTCGGGGAGACAGTCGACCACCTGCGCGCCGCGCGCACGCAGGCCCCCCTCGAGGACGTGCCCGCAGCCGACGGGCCCGCGGACGGCAGATCCGCTGCGCCCGCCCGGGCGGCCTCGGTCGGCTCGCCGTCCTCAGCTGCGGCCATCGCCCCGACCTCGCCGTCCTCCGCTCCCGCCCCCGGCGGAGCGCTGGGCCGCCACATCGCCCGCGTCACCGCGCTGCACCACATGTCTCTGTCGGTCGCCGCCAGCCTGCAGGCCGGTGAGAACGCGGACACCGCCGCCGCGCTGGTCAAGGTGCTCGGCACCACCGAGGAGGGCGACATCGCGGAGACCGTCGACCGCCTGGTCGGCGATGTCGCAGCGGACAGCCCCCGTCTGCAGGACCTGGTCGACGCCGCGATCGCGCAGCGACCCGGCTTCACCCTGCGCGGCGGGACGAACGAAGTGCTCCGCGGCGTGGTCGCGCGCAGCCTGGGCCTGCGGTGAGAGAGGAACACACGATGACGAACGAACAGCTCACCGACGCGGCCGAGGTCGCGGCCGAACTCCGAGCAGTGGCCGCCGACATCTTCGCGGACGCGGCAGGCCGGCTCACCGACACCGTCGCCCGGCCCCTCGACGCGCAGGTGTGGGCGACGCTCGAGTCGACAGGACTCGCCCGCCTCACCGGCTCCGAATCCTCCGGCGGCAGCGACGCCGGCTGGCTCGAGGCCGCCGCCGTGCTGGGTGAGGCGGCCTCCGCCGGAGTGCCGCTGCCGCTGCTCGAGCACGACCTGCTGGCCGGCTGGCTGCGCGATGCGGCAGACCTGCCCGTTCCGGCCTCGGCCGAGGCCGGAACGGGTTCGCCTGCCGATGCCGCCGGTGCCGCTCCGTCCATCTCCACCGCGGCCGAGGCCGTGGGGACCGGCCGGCCGGTGACCGTTCCGTGGCTGCCGGCCGCCGCCTCGGTCGTGGTGCTCGACTCGAGCGGCGAGCGTCCGCAGGTCTACGAGATGGCGGCGAGTGATCTCGTGTTCGACGAGCGCTCGTCCGTGACCGGTGAGCCGCAGGCGGTCGCCGTGCTGCCGACGGGAGTGGCCGGCGCAGTGGAGGTCTCGGAGGAACTCGCAGACGAGTTCCGGCACCGCGGAGCGCTGGGCCGCGCCGTGCAGATGGCGGGGGCCGCAGAGGCGATCTCCCGGCTGTGCGTGGAGCACGTGACGACCCGCGTGCAGTTCGGGCGGCCGATCGGCAGGTTCCAGGCCGTGCAGCAGCTCGTCACCGATGTGGCGAGCGAAGCGGCCCTCACGCGGACCATCGTGGATCGCGCAGTGCTGACAGTCGCGGAGCACGGCATGCAGGACGCTCGCTCGCGCTTCGTCATCGCGGCGGCGAAGGCGTGCGCCGGGGGAGCCGCGGAGACCATCGTGCGCAACGCCCACCAGATCCACGGCGCGATCGGCACGACGCTCGAGCACTCGCTGCAGCGGCGCACCCGCCCCGTCATGGGGTGGCGCCGCGAGTTCGGCTCCACCGCGGAGTGGGAAGCGCGGATCGAAGGGCAGGTCCTCGACCAGGGCGCAGACCTGTGGGAGCTGATCACGGCATGACGGGCCAGGCATGACGGGCCAGGCACGAACGGAACACGCACAGAGACGACGAGGAGTCACCATGGCAGACGGCGCGCAGCACGACAGCACACAGGACACCGGCAGCGCAGGCACCGGCGGCACGGGCACCGGCAGCACGGGTACCGACAGCGCAGACACCGGCAGCACAGACACCGACGCGCTGCTGGTCGAGCGCGACGGACACGTGGAGACGTGGACCCTCAACCGCCCCGACAGCCGCAACCCGATCTCCGACGATGACATGGTGGCGGCGATCATCGACGCGGTCGATGCCGCGAATGCGGACCCGGCAGTCCGCGTCGTCATCCTCACCGGTGCGGGCAAGGCGTTCTCCGCCGGCGGTGACGTGAAGAAGATGCGGGACCGGTCCGGCATGTTCGGCGGGCACCCGCACCAGATGCGGGGCGGCTACCGCTACGGCATCCAGCAGATCCCGCTCGCGCTGCAGCGCCTCGATGCGCCGCTCATCGCCGCGGTGAACGGCCCGGCGGTGGGCGCCGGCTGTGATCTCACCGCGATGGCGGATATGCGCATCGCGTCGGAGACGGCGTGGTTCGCGGAGTCCTTCGTGAAGCTCGGCATCATCCCCGGCGACGGCGGCGCCTGGTTCCTGCCCCGCCTCGTGGGGCCGGCACGCGCCGCGGAGATGACGCTCACCGGTGACCGGGTCGACGCGAAGACCGCCCTGGAGTGGGGCCTTGTCAGTCGTGTCGTCGCCCCGGAGGACCTCATGACGGAGGCGCGTGCGCTGGCCGATCGTGTTGCGGTCAACCCGCCGCACGCCGTGCGCATGGCGAAGAAGCTGCTGAAGGAGTCCGACGGGTCGAGCCTGTCCTCGCTGCTCGAGCTGTCCGCGGCGATGCAGCCGTTGGCCCACCACGCGCCGGACCACGCAGAGGCGATCGACGCCTTCCTCGACAAGCGGGACCCGACCTTCACGGGGGAGTGAGGCGGGCCGCCCCGCTTTCCCTCACTCCTCGTCGATGACGGTGGTCGTCACCTCGACGGGGACTGCCAGTGAGTTCGCGACGTAGCAGCGCTCATGGGCGATCTGCGCGAGCTGCTCGATCTCCGCGTGATCCGTGCCGGCGGGGACCGTGACGGTGACGTCGAGCGACACCGTGTCGAGTCGAGCCGGCTCTGCCTCGAGCAGCAGACGCGACGCCGCTGTGTCCTCGTACCCGAGGATCGTCGCCCCGGCGCGGGCCGCAGCTCCGAGGAAGGAGAGCATCTGGCACGAGGCGGCGGCCGCCACGATGAGCTGTTCCGGGTTCCACCGGGCGGGGTCGCCGCGGAACGACGGATCGGCGCTGAGGTCGAGGTCCACCGCGGCCGGCGGTGTCGTGATGACATGGTTGCGCGAGAAGGAGCGGATGCCTCCCGCGGTGGTACCGCTCCATCGGGTGTGTGTCTCATACGAGTGCGAAGCCATGGTCCCAGTGTGCGCGGGCGATCGTTCGGCGATCGCCGAAGTATCTGGGCGTAGCCTGGAACCATGGACAGCCGCAGTCCGGACCCGGGCACCGCGGAGTCCGGAGCCCGCCGGCGCGATCGTGACTTCTCCGCGCTCGGGAAGGCCTTGGCCTCACCCGCGCGCTCCGTCATGCTGTCCCTCCTCATGGACGGCACGGTGAGACCCGCCGGGGAGCTCGCGCGGGCGGCCGGGGTGTCCGCCTCGACGGCATCCGGGCATCTCTGGGTGCTCGTCGACGCGGGACTCGTCACGTGCACGGCGCGGGGGCGGGGCCGCTACTACCGGCTGAGCGGGCCAGAGGTGGCTCATGCACTCGAGACGCTGGGGCACATCGCGCCCGCTGCGCCCGCCACCGGGTACACGGGAGTGCGCGCCGCTGAGAAGCTGGCCTCGGGTCGGTTCTGCTACGACCACCTGGCCGGACGCCTCGGAGTCGGGCTCACCCGGGGGTGGGTCGCCGCCGGCTGGCTCGACGACCCCGACCACCTGCAGCTCACCTCAGCCGGACGCGACGGGTTCGCCGATCTGGGTGTGGACGTCATCGGTCTCGACGCGCTGCGTCGACCCACCACGCGGGCCTGCCCGGACTGGACCGAGCGACGGCCTCATCTGGCAGGGGCCCTCGGCGCCGCCGTCGCCGCTCTGTGCGTCGAGTCGGAGTGGGTCGTGCGGCGACCCGGCAGTCGAGGTGTCCGGGTGACCGATGCGGGAGCGGCTGTCTTCCGCCAGCGGTGGGGCGTCAGCTTCTCCCCGTAGCGTCGCCCTCTGCAGGCACGGGACGGGGCCGGACCGCGCGTCCCACCCGGCGGAGCTCCCCTCCGTGCGGCCCAGTACTCTCTGAGAGGCACCACGGAGACGTCACAGCTCCCTGATGTCGGACCATGACTGCGGAACGGGGAACGGGAATGACGGATACGACGATCATGACCCTCATCATCATCGCGTACCTGGTGATCGTCGCGGTGATCGGGCTCGCCGGGACCAAGCTCATCAAGGGCTCGGACGACTTCATGCTGGCGGGCCGCAGGCTCGGACCCTTCATGGTGATCGCGGGCCTGACCGCCACCCACATCGGCGGCGGCGCAGTCATGGGGGTGAGTGAGGACAGCTACGTCTACGGCTTCAGCGGCGTCGCGTACAGCGTCGGCACCGCACTGGGGCTCATCCTGCTGGGCGTGCTGTCAGCGGAGAGGCTGCGGAGTCTCTCCCTGCGGACCATCACCGACTACCTGGCGCTTCGCTACGACTCGAAGACGGTGCGCGGTCTGGCCTCGGGCCTCTCCATCATCGCCGTGACCGGCATCGTCGCCGCTCAGGTCAACGCCGCCGGCGGGGCCCTGGCGATCCTGGGCATCGATCCGACGATCGGTGCCATCGTCGCAGTGCTCCTGTTCATCGCCTACACGGTCGTCGCGGGGATGTGGGGCGTGGCGCTCACCGACGCCGTGCAGGTCACCATCGTCGTCATCGGAGTGCCCATCGCCGCGATCGCCGGTCTGCGTGCGGCCGGCGGAATGGACGGGCTGCGGACCTTCGCGGAGACCAGCGGAGACATCGTGGGCGCCGACTACTTCTCCCCGGTGGGCATGGGCGTCATGGCGATGCTCGGCATCATCACTCCGGTGATCATGTACGACCTCATCGGCCAGGACTTCTACCAGCGCCTCTTCTCCGCGCGCAGTGCGGCCGTCGCGCGGATCTCCGCGATCACCGCCGGCCTGCTCCTCCTGGTCTTCGCGATCTTCCCGGTCATCGGCGGCATGAGCGCGCGTGCGCTGTTCGGCGATCTGGAGCACTCGTCGTCGGCCCTGCCGACCCTCATCTCCGAGGTGCTCCCCATCGGCGTCGCCGCGATCATCGTCGGCGCGATCCTCGCGGCCGTCATGTCCACGGCGGATTCGCTCCTGATCGCCGGCAGCACGCACATCACGAACGACTTCTACCGCGAGATCATGGGGCGCGATCCAGAGGACGACAGCCCGCGGACGCTCGTCGTCGCCCGTGTCTGGACCCTCATCCTGGGCGTCGGCGCGCTGGTGTTCGCACTCAGCGTGCCGGGGATCATCACCGTCCTCTCCCTCGCCTACACGATGTACGCCTCCGGCGTCTTCGTGCCCGTGATCGGCGGTCTGCTCTGGCGGCGTGCAACCCGCGCCGGAGCCCTCGCAGCGATCATCGCAGGGTCCGTGGGCGGACTCGCGGGGGTGTTCGGCCTGTTCGACTACGGCGCCGTCCCCGAGGTCGTGGTCGGGGGCGCCGCATCGCTGCTGGCCTTCGTCGTGGTCTCCCTGCTCACGAGGCCCGACGCTGGGGCGGAGCATGCGGACGTGCGCCAGAAGAGGGACGCCGGGGCCTGACGCCCCGCTCCTCCCAGTCCGAGATCTCGGACACGAGCAGTGTGCGGGCCCCTTCTCCGCGAAGGCCGCGGGCCTCACGATGGTGAACAGAGCATCCGATCGTGTTCGCCGCCGTCCGCACCGGAGGAGTCCCCATGTCACAGCCGACCAGCTCTGCGCCCCGCCCCCGCACCACCAGGACCACTCCCGCCCACACCACCCACGACCCCTCCCGCACGATCCGCGCCCCGCGCGGCACGGAGATCACCGCTAAGTCCTGGCAGACCGAGGCGCCCAAGCGGATGCTCATGAACAACCTCGACCCCGAGGTCGCGGAGCGTCCCGAGGACCTCGTCGTCTACGGAGGTACGGGGCGCGCCGCGAGGTCGTGGGAGGCCTACGAAGCGATCGTCCGCACCCTCGACGAGCTCGAGGACGACGAGACCCTCCTGGTCCAGTCCGGCAGGCCCGTCGGCGTCCTGCGCACGCACGAGTGGGCGCCGCGCGTCCTCATCGCCAACTCGAACCTCGTGGGTGACTGGGCCACCTGGGAGCACTTCCGCAAGCTCGAGGCGGAGGGGCTCATGATGTACGGCCAGATGACCGCGGGGTCCTGGATCTACATCGCGACCCAGGGGATCCTGCAGGGCACGTACGAGACGTTCGGCGCGGTCGCGGACAAGCGCTTCGGCGGGACGCTCGCCGGCACCCTGACCGTCACCGCCGGCTGCGGCGGGATGGGCGGCGCGCAGCCACTGTCCGTCACCCTCCACGGCGGTGCGTGCCTCATCATCGATGTGAACGAAGCGTGCCTGCGCCGGCGCCAGTCCAAGCGCTACCTCGACGAGGTCGAGTCCGACCTGGGCACGGCACTCGCGAAGGTCCTCGCCGCGAAGCAGGAGAGGCGCCCGCTGTCGGTGGGGCTCGTCGGCAACGCCGCCGAGGTCCTGCCCGCACTGCTGGACCGTCCCGAGTCCGCGCAGGTGGACATCGTCACCGACCAGACGTCCGCGCACGACCCCCTGTCCTACCTGCCGGCGGGTGTGGACCTGGACGACTGGCACGACGAAGCCGCACAGGATCAGGAGAAGTTCACCCTGCGGGCGCAGGAGTCCATGGCGGAGCACGTCCGTGCGATGGTCGAGTTCCAGGACCGCGGTGCAGAGGTGTTCGACTACGGGAACTCGATCCGCGACGAGGCCCGGAAGGCGGGCTGCGACCGTGCGTTCGAGTTCCCCGGCTTCGTCCCCGCCTACATCCGTCCGCTGTTCTGCGAGGGCCTGGGACCCTTCCGCTGGGTGGCACTGTCCGGGGACCCGCAGGACATCGCGGTGACCGATGCCGCGCTCAAGGAACTGTTCCCCGACAACGAGCACCTGCACACCTGGCTCGATGCCGCGCACGAATTCGTCGAGTTCGAGGGGCTGCCGGCCCGCATCTGCTGGCTGGGCTACAAGGAGCGGCATCAGGCGGGGCTCCTCTTCAACCGCCTGGTCGTGGAGGGGAAGGTGTCCGCCCCCGTCGTCATCGGACGCGATCATCTGGACTCCGGATCCGTCGCCTCGCCCTACCGGGAGACGGAGGGCATGGCGGACGGCAGCGACGCCGTGGCGGACTGGCCGCTGCTCAACGCGATGGTGAACACGTCATCGGGGGCGACATGGGTGTCGCTGCATCACGGCGGCGGCGTCGGCATGGGCCGTTCGATCCACGCGGGTCAGGTCTCCGTGGCCGACGGGACGGCCCTGGCCGCGCAGAAGCTGGAGCGCCTGCTGACGAACGACCCCGGCATGGGCGTGCTGCGGCACGTGGACGCCGGCTATGACCGGGCGCACGAGGTCGCACAGGAGCGCGGGGTCTGGGTGCCGAGCGATCCGACGCTGGATCAGCGCGATCCCGACTCCACGAGGGACTGACACGGGAGGCCGACACCGCGCACGTGACCCGGCGGCAGGCACGACGTCGTGAGTCCCTGCCGAGGAGCATGGCGCTGCGTGTCCGGCTCCTGGGAACGCAGAAGGGCCGTTCCTGCACGTGACATGCAGGAACGGCCCTTCGACGTCAGCGAGACGCGGCTGTGAAGTCGGCCGGCACCTCGGGCGCGGATGCTCAGTCGAGCGACGGCTCCGGGGAGCCGGGAACCGCCGCGGACTCGCCGTCGCGAACCGCCTTCTGCGCGGCGTTGAACTCCTCGTCGCCCCGCAGCTCGAGCACCAGGGAGACGCCGAGCACCGCCACGATCAGCGTGAACGGCAGTGCGGAGAGCATTGCGGCCTGCTGGAGGGCGGCGAGGCCCCCGACCAGCAGGAGCACGACGGCAGTCAGCCCGGTGACGAGTCCCCAGACGAGGAGCACGGTTCGGCGCGGATTCAGGGAGCCCTGCGAGGACAGCATGCTGAGCACGAACGTGTTCGCGTCGGCACCGGAGACGAAGTACAGGACGACGAGGATGATCGCGATGATCGAGGTGACCGTCACGAGCGGGAGGTGCTCCAGCGTGGCGAAGAACGCGGAATTGATGTCCTCGAGCGCTGCGGCTCCGATCTCACCGCCGCCGTTCATGTCGATGCTGATGGCGGTGCCGCCGAAGATCGTGAACCAGAGGAAGAAGACGAGGCTGGGGATGCCGACGACTCCGGCGACGAAGCCGCGGACGGTGCGCCCCTTGGAGATCTTCGCGAGGAACACGCCCACGAAGGCTCCCCAGCTCAGCCACCACGCCATCATGAAGTAGGTCCACCACTGCATCCACTGGACGTCTTCGGGGGTGCTGGGAGTGATGAAGCTGACGGCGAAGAACTCGCTCAGGTACTGGCCGACCGACCGGAAGAACAGGTTCGAGAGGAAGTTCGTGGGGCCGACGATCAGGACGTAGATGCCCAGCCCGGCGGACAGCAGCATCGTGATCTGACTGAGGTACTTGATGCCGCGGTGGACGCCTGACAGAGCAGACAGCGTGAAGAGCACGGTGATGACCGCGATGATGACGATCTGTCCGACGAGCGAGGACGGAATGCCGAAGACTCCGTCCAGTCCTTCTGCGATCTGGGCCGCGCCGAGGCCCAGCGAGGTCGTCGTGCCGAAGAGGGTGGCGATGACGGCGAAGATGTCGATGACCTTCCCCAGCCAGCCGTCGACGCGATCGCCGAACACCGGACGGAGCATCGGCGAGACGAGGCCCGGGCGGTTCCTCCGGTGCGTCGAGTAGGCGATCGCCAGTCCGAAGACGCCGAACACGCCCCACGCGTGGGGGCCCCAGTCGAAGTACGAGAACTGCATGGCGGTGACCGCCGCGTCGATCGTCCCCGCCTCTGCGCGCCCGTGGGGCGGTGCTGCGAAGTGGGAGATGGGCTCTGCGACCGCGTAGCTGATGAGACCGATGCCCATCACGGCGGAGAGGATCATCGCGAGCCAGGCCCAGGTGGTGTACTCCGGGCGCGCCTCGTCGGATCCCAGGCGGATCGTGCCGTAGCGACTGAGCGCCAGGTAGATGAGGAGCGCGATGCAGCCGAGCGGGACGAGGAGGTACAGCCAGCCCACGCTGCTCGCAGTCGCGTCCATCGCGGAGGTCATCGCGTTGTTGAGCGAGGTCGCGGAGATCCATGCCCAGAGGACGAAGAGGGCGATGATGGAGAGCGCTCCCCAGAACACTCCGCCTATCGGGCCGGCCCGTACGGGTGCCGGGGCAGCCGGAGCGGGTTCAGGGGGTTCGCTGGTCGTACTGCCGTCAGGATGGTCCATGGTTCCTTAGATCTGCTGAAGAGGGGGTCCGCGCGGGCAGGGGCGGCCGGAGGCACTGCATGCGGGGCGGACGGTCGGAGCCGTTTCGCTGTTCACGGCGCGGTACACCCTAGCCCCGATCACGGGTGGGAGCGCCACTGGGACCGTGCATCCTGGCGTGATGGGACGCAGCACACAGAAAGAACCGTCCCCGCGTCAGTACGCGGGGACGGTTCTTCGTGAACGGTTCTGAGCCGGTTGGCGTCACATCAGTTCAGTGACGTTCCCTGCGGTGAGGGCGGCGGAGCAGCCTCCGGACAGCAGGCCGAGTACGATGAGGACGATCGTGACGATGCGGGTGACCTTCTTGTGCTCTTCGAAGCCTTCGAGCGGTCGGCCCTCCTTGTCGCGCGTGTTGCCCGTGAGGACCATGATGAGGTCGATGAGGGCCCAGATCCCGAATCCGCCGGCGGTGATGAGCTTGAGGATGCCCGTGCCGATCTTGCCGAGGTAGAAGCGGTCGATGCCGAGGGTGCCCAGGAACTGTGCGAGGGCCCAGGTGACGAGGTAGGACTTGTTCATGGGGCAATCGTACGACGCGACGGCCCCCTGTCCACACCACGTCGTGTTTCAGGTCTGCAACTGGTCGCCGGAGCGGGGAGTGCTGCCGTGCAGAAGCGGGGCCCGCCGACGTGCGTCGGTGGGCCCCGCTTCATTGCTGATCGCTCCGCGATCACTCAGCGCAGTGTCACGCCTTCAGCGTCATGCCTTCCTGCGGCGGGAGGCGACGAGCGCTGCGATGCCCGCTCCCAGCAGGGTCACGCCGGCGCCGAGGCCGGCGAGGGTGGCACCGGTGCGCGGCAGGTCGCCGCCGTCACCCCTGTCCTCGCCGTCGTCCTGGCCGCCGCGGGGAGCGTCGTCGTCGTTCCCGTCGCCCGATCCATCCTCGTCCCGGCCGTCGTCATCGCGGCCGCCGTCGGAGTCGTCGCGCGGATCCTCGGTCGGGTCGTCGCTCGGGCCGTCGGTCGGCTCTCCCGAGGGATCATGTGTCGGCTCCTCGGACGGCTCACCGGTCGGCTCCTCGGTCGGGTCTTCGGTCGGCTCCGGCGAGGGGGCCTCGGCGACGGTGATGGTCCGGGTCGCCGTGCCCTCGTTCCCGGCCGTGTCCGTCGCGCTGTAGGTGAGGTCGTACGTGCCGGCGGTGGCGGTATCGACGCTGCCGTCGACCGTGATGCCCTCGTCGGTGAGCTCGCCGCACTCGTCGGACGCCTCGACGCCCTCCATCGGGTCGAACTCGTCGCCGACCGTCAGCTCCGTGTCACCCGGGGTCTCGATCTCCGGAGCCGTCCGGTCCTTGACCAGCTCGACCTTGTCGATCTCCTCGCCGTTGTCCACGCGCACGGTCGTCGTCGTGATCGAGCATTCGCCCACCTCGACCTCGGCGGTGGTGGGAGTCCTCGACTGGTCGCGGACCGCGGTCCACGGCGTCGTCGCCTCCGGCACCAGGTTGTAGTACTTGCTGCCGGACGAGGAGTTCGCCGTGATGTACAGCAGCTCGTTGCCCTCCGGGTGCACCTGGTCGTGCCCCTCCGGTGCCTCCGTCGTCTCCTCGCTGGAGACCTCGGTGCCGTCCATGAGGTGCGTGCGCGCGTACGAGTGGTCGTGGCCCGCGAGCACCATGTCGATCCCGTCGATCTCCGCGAGGACCGGGGCGAGCCCCTCACGGATCTCTGCGCCGTCCGTGTGGGCGTGGATGCCGGCGCTGTAGATCGAGCGGTGGAAGGTGAGGATCGTCCAGGTGGTCTCGTCGCCCTGCTCCGCGATCGCCTGTTCGATGAACTCGCGATGCGACTCGAAGTCGCGGTTCTCCGTCGAGATGTTCAGGTGCAGGACGTCGTTCTGGGTGAACCAGTAGTTGCCGCCGGTGGGATCGCCCTCCCACTGGTTCGGCAGGTTGAAGTGCTGGCCGAACAGCGCCTGCGGCTCATCACCCGCGTAGTCGTGGTTGCCCAGCGTCTGCGCCGATGTCTGCGTGCGCATCTGCTCCGGGGCGAGGTACGACCGGTACTCGTCAGGGTTCCCGGAGCCCGTCTCGATCTGGTCGCCCGCAGACAGCAGGAAGTGGGAGTCGGGGAACATCTCGTTCGAACGGTCCAGGGTCGACTGCCACCCGTTGCCATCGGACTCGATGTCGCCCGACGACCCGATCTGCGCATCCCCGATGAACGTGAACGAGTGCTCGAGGTCCTCATCGTGGTTGACGAACGTCATGACGTCGGACCAGCCGCCCTCGTCACTGCCGACCCGGTAGGAGTAGGTCGTGCCCGGCTCCAGGCCGGTGACCGTGGCGTGGACGTAGTCGTTCGTGCCGTCGTCGGAGGCGCCGCGCTCCGTCTGCTCGAACGTCTGCGCGTCGTCCGGCAGCTCGGACTGCTCGCCCTGCGCGATCTGGACGGACTCGTCGGCTCCGGTGTCCGTGAACCACGACAGGTTCCGCTCGGTCTGGTCAGACCCCACACCCAGGAGGATCGAGGACTGGCCGACCTTCTCCGGCTCCGGCCCGAGCGTGAGGTCCTCGAAGTCGAAGTACACATCGGAGCTCGTCGCGCGGCCCTGATGCAGCTGCACGGCGATCGTGTTCTCGCCGGGCTCCAGGACGTCTGGATCCACCCCGAAGGTGCCCTCTCGCGGTGCCGACGAGTTCGACCCCCCGTACTGCATGTTCCGCCGCTCGCCATCGGCCGGGAAGTCGAAGCCCTCGTCGTGGAAGCCGGCGACGCGCTCGCCGTTGACGAAGATCGTCGCGGCATCGTCGTAGCGGACCGTGCCGGTCAGCCGCGCCGCGTCCTCCAGTTCATCCGCGTCGACGGTCAGATCAGTGCGGAGGAAGAACGTCTCGGTGTTCGGTACCCCCTCGCCGTCCTTGTACTGACGCAGCAGATTGTCCGGTGTGAAGCCGCCGTTCAGCTCGTCGAGTTCACCGCGGAGTGCGCCGAACGATCCCACGGCCGTGGGCCACGCGGAGTCATCGAAGGACGCGTCCGCCCAGCGGGTGCGATCGGGCAGACCATCGGCCGGGTCTGTGTCGTCGTCCAGATAGCTCCACTCGGCCTCTCCACTCACCAGCAGGTTGGTCGGCGAGACGGTATCGGACTGCGAGGTGAAGGCGGATGCAGCGGCCGCGGGGCTCAGGAGGGTGAGGGCCGCTGAGGCGGCGAACAGCCTGGTCAGGTACTTCATGCGGTTCCTTCGTGGAAGTGGGGAGGGTCCCGTACGACGCTAGGTGGGCGGGGTTTCCTGAGGGTTTCCCGAAGGTGAAGCGGGAGGGTGCTGAGTGTGGAGCGTGCGCGAAGGCGCCTGGCCGCCCGCGCCGTGGAGAGGCGCGGACGGCCAGGCGTCACCGGTGGTTCGATCGCCGCGATCGCCGCGCGGTCAGCGGACGACCACTGTGTTCGACAGCTCTCCGAGGCCCTCGATCTCGCAGCTGATGACGTCGCCGTCCTTGAGGAACGCGGATGCATCCATGCCGAGGGCGACGCCCGCGGGAGTGCCTGTCCAGATGAGGTCGCCGGGCTTGAGCGTGATGACGCGGGACAGGTGCTCGATCAGGACGTCGATGGGGAAGATCATGAGACTCGTGTCCGCGTTCTGACGGGTCTGCCCATTCACTGCACTGGAGATGCGAAGAGCTCCCGCGTCCGCCACCTCGTCTGCGGACGTGATCCACGGGCCGATCGGGCCGAACGTGTCCATTCCCTTCGCGTAGTCGAACTGCCCGTCGCGACGCTGGCAGTCGCGGGCAGAGACGTCATTCCCCACCGTGTAGCCGGCGACGACGGAGAGGGCGTCCTCCTTGCTGACGTTCTTCGCCTCCTTGCCGATGACGACGACCAGCTCCACTTCATAGTCGACCTTCGACGTCACTCCGGAGTCGACGACGATGTCCCCGGTCGCACCCGCGAATGACGAGGGGAACTTGGAGAAGACGACGGGATGGGTGGGGATATCGCTGCCGGTCTCCTCCACGTGCGCTACGTAGTTCTTGCCGATGGCGATGGATTTGTCGAGCGCTCCTGTGGGCGGGAGGAACTCCGAAGGCGCCACTTCCGGTGCAGAGAGCAGGTCGTCGTTCGAGATGCCGTCCTGGAGACTGGCGACGAGGTCTGCGTACGACTCAGCAGCAGGTATGACGCTGGATGCAGCCACCCAGCGGTCACCGTCCTCGCTGAGGATGAATGTCGGTGTGCCATCGACGAGGGTGCGGGCGAGTTTCATGAGGTTTCCTTTTCTAGGGGTCTCTACGTGGTCTTCTTCGAATCCCAGAAGGCGAACTTCTTCTGGGCGAGGGTGACGAGGCCGAACAGCGCCAGCCCGAGCATGCTGAGGACGAGGATGAGCGCGAACACACGGTCGAGTGCGATCCGTGACGCGGCGACGCGCACCTGCTCGCCGAACCCGACGCCGCCTCCGATGAACTCCGCGGCGACCGCGCCGGTGACGGCGGAGACGATTCCGATCTTGAGTCCAGCGAAGATGAACGGCAGTGCTCGGGGGAACTTGAGCTTCCAGAAGATCTCCCAGCTGCTCGCGCGCATCGAGCGGAAGAGCCTGATCTCCTCGGCGCTCGCGGCATTCATACCGGCTGCTGTGTTGATGATGACCGGGAAGATGGACATGAACGCCGCCATGAGGAACTTCGAGGCGATCCCGAAGCCGAACCAGGCGATGAAGACGGGAACGAACGCGATCTTCGGGCTCGCCTCCACGACGACGAAGAGCGGCATGACTGCTTTCCGTCCGAACTCCGTCTGACCGATCCACAATCCGATGAGGAAGCCGACGGACGACGCGAGAAGGAAGCCCAGCACGATCTCCTGGACCGTGATCCACAGCTGGCCCATGAGGAATCCGCCGGTCGTGAGCTGCTTGACCACCTCGATGATCTGTCCGCCGACGCTCAGGGGTGACGGCAGGATGATCTCGGATACTCCGCCGAACGATACGAGGAGCTGCCACAGTCCGAGCGCGATGACGACGACGAGCGCGACGGCAGCGGGTTGGGGAAGCCTGTCGAGCCACCCGCTGAGCAGTGATACCCGGGATCGCTTCCTGCCAGTGGGCTGATGGACGGTAGGACTGCTGGTCACGGGTGCCTCCTCACGCTGCGGTGTCATGCCCGCGGTCGAGCGCGCGGCGGACGCGGGTCGTGTACCGGCCGAATGCGGGATCCTCCATGATGCTGAGCTCTCGCGGCCGAGGCAGATCGATGTCGATGACCTCGCTGATCCGCCCCGGGTGGGTGGCCATGGCGTAGACGGTGTCGGAGAGGAGCACCGCTTCCGGGATCGAGTGGGTCACCACGATGACCGTCGCCCCCTGTGCGGCGGCGATCCGTTGGATCTCGAGATCCATCTTCTCCCTCGTGAGTTCGTCGAGGGCCCCGAACGGCTCATCGAGGAGGAGCACCTGTGGTTCAGTGATGAGCATTCGACAGATGGCCGCGCGCTGCGCCATGCCGCCGGACAGCTCATCGGGGAAGCGCTCCTCGGATCCGCTGAGCCCCACCATCGTCAGCAGGGCCTCCGCCTGGGGGCGTGCGGTGCGAGCGGCCTTCTTCCCGCTCTGGATCTCGATCGGCAGCAGGATGTTCTCGATGACCGAACGCCACGGGAGGAGCGTCCCCTTCTGGAACATGATGCCCACTTCACGGGGCGGGCCCTCCACATCGGCGCCGAACAGCTCGACCGTCCCGGTGGACTGTGAGAGCAGACCGCCCATGATGCTGAGCAGAGTCGACTTGCCGCAGCCGCTGGGGCCGATGAGGGAGATGATGCTTCCCTGCGGCACGTCCAACGTCACGTCCTGGAGTGCCACGACACCGGCGCGGTCGAACGACTTCGTCAGGTCGGCGATGCGATAGCTCGTCTTGACGTCGACATCCATGGGGATCACTCGTTGATCTGGTCGAGGAGTTCGTTCGTGAACGCCTCGGACACGTCGAGCGACTCGTCTGTGACGATCTCTGCTTCCAGCGCATCCGCGAGGATCGCGTCCCAATCCTCCTGAGCCATGTGGCCGAATGGCTCGTCCTCATGGACCGGTGTGCGGTTCTGCTTGATGAGGTCGAGGATCGACAGTGCATAGTCCTCGTCCTCCAGCTCCTGCGGCTGGTATTCCGCGCACGCTTCGAGGGCGGCCTGTGGGTCATCGGCGACGAGTTCGGCCGCGCGGATCCACGCGCGTGAGTATGCGACCAGTGCGTCTGGGCGGTCCTCGATGACGGCGGCAGGGGCTGCGTAGCCGTTGCCGAACATGTAGTCGACCGAATCGGTCGTCAGGTCCGTCATGTCGATTCCGGCGTGCTCGATCGTGGCGTACCCGTCCGCGGATGCGGCGTACGCGTCGATCTCACCGCGTTCGAACGCGGCGACGGCGGTACCACCTTCGCCCACGGTGAGCTTCTCGTACTCGTCCGTGGAGAAGCCCTCGTTCGACATGATCGCGTCGACGAAGCTCACCTCGTTGCCGTCCGCGGTGGCCACGCCGATGGTCCTGCCTTCCAGATCGGAGGCGGATTCGATCCCGGAGTCGCTGTCGGACACCAGGTAGAAGGAGCCGCCGGGGCGGACGTTCAGGAAGTACTGGATGTCCTCCCCCCGTTCCAGGGCGGCGAGGACCGGTGTGGCACCGGGTCCCCCGAAGTCGGCTTGTCCGGCGGCGATGGCTTGGAGGACGCCGGCGGAACCGTTGACCGCCTCGAGGTTGATCGTCACGCCCTCCTCTTCGAAGAAGCCGTTCTCCTGTGCCACATAGTTCTCGATGGAGACGAGGCAGCTGGTCGTGGGCAGTGCGACCGTGAGAGTGGGCGTCTCCCCGCTCTCACCGCCTCCTTCAGCGCCTGCCTGCTCGGCTGCGGGACCGCCGCAGCCGGCGAGCACCAGTGAGAGCGCAGCGATGGACCACAGTGACTTCTTCATGTCGACTCCCTTGTCGAGATCGCGCGAGCATCGTCGACTTCACGCGTAATGGTTGTAACCATTAGCCCTGATGCTAGTGTGACGTGAAACACACGTCAAGGGATCTGCCGGATCCAGAACGGATACGGTTCCGCTATGCACAATGCGAAGTTCTTCGAAGACCGCCGGACACAGGGCGACCGACTGGCGGACCGGATCGAGGGGCTCATCGCAGACCGGGACCTGAAGCCCGGTGATCTGGTGGCGACCAAGACCGAGCTGCAGGAGTGGTCCGGCAATGCCCGAGCCACGGTGAACGAGGCCGTGCGGGTCCTCTGCGACCGCGGGCGCCTGGTGGCGCGTCCGGGGCCCGGCGGGGGAGTCTTCGTCGCGAAGGGCAACCCGCTCGTGACGCTGGGCAGGACTCTTCTCGATGTGGGGGAGCAGTCGGAGCGGATCACGGAGATGATCGCAGTCCGCGACCACCTCGAGTCGATGGTCTTCGAGGAGGCGGTGCTGCATCGTCGGGAGTCCGACATCGACGATCTCGCAGTCGCGATGGAGAGGATCCGTGAGGCGCGCGGCGATGCGAGTGCATTCCTCGCGAAGATCTGGGACCTCCACGCGCGGATCGCGAGGATCACGCCCAATTCGGTGCTGTCCGACCTCTACCTGGGGCTCCTGGACTCGCTGCGTGCGAGCGTGGTGGATGTGGCCAACCCGGGGGACGAGCGGAGCGGCGAGTACGTGGATGCTCGGATCGGTGCGCATCAGGCACTGGTGGAAGTGATCACCTCCGGTGACGAGGCCCGTATCCCGGCGGCGCTCGATGCGCACGCGCTGGGTCAGTACAACGAGGAGCGCGACAACGTCGGGCTGCGCTCCTGACCACAGCGTCAGCGGTTCCGCGGCACTCGAAGCCGGTTCGAGGATCGCCCGTGCACGGGACGGGTGTCCGAAACCTCGGACACGCGGCCGCACGCGGCTCTGTCCCGACCCGTCCTCCAGCGCACATACTGGCCTGACCACGCCCGCTCGGGGCAGTGTGCGGGTCCCCGCGCCGCGGCGCACGAGGTCCGCTGGCACTGCCCTGCACGCAGCCAGGAGGAGCCCCGATGACGACCCGCATCACCGGCATCGCAGAGCTGGTCACGAACGACCCCGCCCACGCCCACCATGCGGACCCCGGTGGCCGGCTGGGCGTCCTGCACGATGCGGCGCTCATCGTCGACGGCGGTCGCGTCGTCTTCGCGGGCCCCGTCGCCGATGCCCCGTCCGCCTCTTCGGACGACCTCACCATCGACGTCGCGGGCCGGTCCGTCATCCCCGGCTTCGTCGACAGTCATAACCACCTGGTCTTCGCCGGCGATCGCACGGAGGAGTTCGCGGCCCGGATGTCCGGACAGTCCTATTCCGCCGGCGGCATCCGCACGACCATGACGGCAACGCGTGCGGCCACCGATGACGAGCTCGAGGAGAATCTCGTGCACCTCATCGATCAGGCGCGACGCCAGGGCACGACGACGCTGGAGATCAAGACCGGCTACGGCCTCACCGTCGAGGACGAGCTGCGAGCACTGCAGATCATCGCCCGCCACTCCGACGAGTCCACTCTGCTCGCTGCGCACATCGTCCCGCCCGAGTACGCGGACGACCCGGACGGCTACGTCGATCTCATCGTGGACGAGGTCATCCCGCGGGCCACCACGGCGAAGTGGATCGATGTCTTCTGCGACCGCGGAGCGTTCACCCCCGAACAGACGGAGCGCATCCTCGCCGCGGGGAAGACCGCGGGGCTCACGCCCCGCGTCCACGCGAACCAGCTCCAGCACGGGGAGGGACTCCAGCTCGCCGCGCGCACCGGCTGCGCCTCCGCCGACCATGCGACCCACGCGACCGACGAGGATCTCGCCGCTCTCGCAGCCGCCGGCACCGTCGCGACTCTGCTGCCGGGAGCCGAGTTCTCCACTCGGGCCGTCTATCCGGACGCCCGCCGGTTCCTCGCGGCCGGAGTGGACCTCGCGCTGGCCACCGACTGCAATCCCGGGTCGAGCTTCACGAACTCCATGCCGTTCTGCCTCGCCGTGGCCGTCCGCGACATGCACTTCACGCCCGCGCAGGCACTCCACGCCGCGACGGCGGGAGGCGCGCGCGCACTCCACCGCACGGACGTCGGCCACCTGGCCCCGGGCGCCCGGGCAGACTTCGCGATCCTCGACGCTCCGTCCTACGTGCAGCTGATGTACCGGCCCGGGGTCCCGCTGGTGCAGCGCGTCTTCCTCGCGGGCGAGGACGCGCACTGAGCCCGCTGCACGACTCCGCCGCGCTCCCGCCGAGCTCCCGTCGCACGACCTCGCCCGCACCCCTCCCGTTCCGCGTCCACATGGGCGACGATGGACCTGAGGGCATCCAGCCGGCCCCGGCCGGCGATCACCGTTCCGTCCCGCAGCAAGGAGGCCCCATGACCGACACCCCCATCGACCGCACCCGCGCCGTCGACGGGCCCGAAGCACCGGCCCACGACCTGACTGCCCCTCGCGATCAGTCTGCCTCTCGCGACCGGACGGCGATCCGGACTCCGACGCCCGTCGCGCTCGATCCCGAGGCGCTGAGCTTCGCGGACGTCGTCGCCGTCGCACGCCACGGCGCACGGGTCACGATCCCCACGGCCGTGCGGGACTCCGTCGCCGAGGTCCGGGCCGCGGTCGACGCCCTCGCCACCGCGGACCGCCCGGTCTACGGCGTCTCCACCGGGTTCGGCGCGCTCGCCCAGCGCCACATCCCCCACGACCTGCGCACGCGGCTGCAGAAGTCGCTCATCCGCTCGCATGCCGCCGGCGTCGGCACACCCGTCGAGCCCGAGGTCGTCCGCGCTCTCATGCTCCTGCGCGCCCGCACCCTCGCGACCGGTCGCACCGGTGTGCGCACGGAGACGTTCGAGTCCTACGTCGCTCTGCTCAACGCGGGGATCACCCCCGTGGTCCACGAGTACGGGTCGCTGGGCTGCTCGGGGGACCTCGCGCCCCTGTCCGCCTGCGCGCTGGTCCTCATGGGTGAGGGGGAGGTCCACGGGCCGCTGGCCGACGACGGCACCCCCACTGCGCCGGTCCAGGCCGCTGAAGCTCTCGCCGAGGCCGGGATCGATCCCGTCGAACTGCGCGAGAAGGAGGGGCTCGCGCTGGTCAACGGCACCGACGGGATGCTCGGCATGCTGATCCTCGCCCTGCATGACGTCGACGTCGTCCTCACGACGGTCGACGTCACCGCCGCCATGAGCGTCGAAGGTCTGCTCGGCACGGACCGCGTCTTCCGACCGGATCTCCACCACCCGCTGCGCCCGCATCCGGGACAGGCGGAGGCCGCGGCGAACATGGTCACGACGCTCACGGGCTCCGGCATCGTCGCGAGCCACCGCGACTCGACGCACCTCGTCCAGGACGCGTATTCCCTGCGCTGCGCCCCGCAGGTCAACGGAGCGGCTCGTGACGCGGTCTCCTTCGCGGCGCAGACGGCCTCCCGCGAACTGCGCGCGGCGATCGACAACCCCGTCGTCCTGCCCGACGGCACGGTCTCCTCCAACGGGAACTTCCACGGCGCCCCGCTGGCCTACGCGCTGGATCTCCTGGCGATCGTGCTGGCCGACGTCGCCTCGATGGCGGAGCGCCGCACCGACCGCTTCATGGACACGTCCCGCAGCCAGGACCTGAACCCGTTCCTCGCGGACGACCCCGGCGTGGACTCCGGACTCATGATCGCCCACTACACGCAGGCCGGCGCCGTCTCGGAGATGAAGCGCCTCGCCGCGCCCGCCAGCGTCGACTCCATCCCCTCATCGGCGATGCAGGAGGATCACGTGTCCATGGGATGGGCCGCAGCCCGCAAGCTGCGTCGCTCCGTCGACGCGTTCGCGAACGTGGTGGGGATCGAGCTGTACGCGGCCTCCCGCGGAGTGGAGCTGCGCGAGGCCGCGCCGTCGCCCGTCTCCTCTGCTGTGCTCGAGTGCCTGCGGCCTGAGGTCCCCGGCCCGGGCCCGGATCGCTTCCTCAGTCCGGAGCTCGAGGCGACGATCGCGCTGGTCCGGTCCGGTGAGGTCCTCGCCGCCGCAGACTCCGCCGCCCACCTCGTGCGCGTGCTCCCCGAGTTCGCGGCGTCAGAACCCGCCGAACCCGATGAGCGTGCCGACCCGGCCGACCCGGCCGACCCGGCCGACCCGGCCGACCCGGCCGACCCGGCCGACCCCGCCGACCCCGCCGCTGCCGGGGCCCCGACCGCTCTCTGAGGCCCATCGACCTGCACACCCACTGACCCGCACACCCACTGGCCCGCTCACCCACTGACCTGCACACCCGCTTCATCGGACTGGAGGAGGATCACCATGACGGACGTCGTCTCCCTGCTGGCACAGATCAAGGACACCGGCCGAGACCCGCGAGGTTCCGGCTACCTGCGCCCCGGCTTCAGTCGCGTGGAGCGCGATCTGCGCGCATGGTTCGTCGCGGAAGCGGAGGCCCGCGGCCTCGACGTGGAGGTCGACCACAACGGCATCACGTGGGCGTGGGCGACGCCGCCGGGCGAGAACGCGGTCGTGACCGGTTCCCACCTGGACTCGGTGCCCGGGGGCGGTGAGTTCGACGGACCGCTGGGTGTGGCCTCGGCGCTTGCTGCCGTCGACGAGCTCACAGAGTCGGGACGGCTCGCACGCGCGGGCAGACCGCTGGCGATCGCGGTGTTCCCGGAGGAGGAGGGATCCCGGTTCGGCCTCTCCTGCCTGGGGTCGCGCCTGCTCACGGGGGCTGTGGGGCCGAAGCGAGCGCTCGCGATGACCGACGATCGCGGGGACACGTTCGCAGAGGTCCTCACCCGCCACGGCCTGGATCCCGAGCGGGTCGGCAGAGACGACGAGCGATTGAGCCGCATCGGCTCGTTCCTCGAACTGCACGTCGAGCAGGGCGTGGGGCTGATCAACACGGATCAGCCGGTCGCGGTGGGATCGTCGATCCTCGGGCACGGCCGCTGGCACGTCCGCTTCGAGGGGCAGGGCAATCACGCGGGCACGACCCCCATGGCACGCCGAGCGGACCCGGTCGTCGCTGCGGCACGCACCATCGGAGACATCCCGACGATCGTCAGCCGCTTCGACGGGGCGGTGGCCACGGTCGGCCGCACGCGGGTGCACCCGGGCGGGACGAACGTCATCGCCTCCGCCATGGACGTGTGGCTGGACATTCGTCACCCCGACGACGAGGTCGTCCAGGAGGTCCTCGAGGAGATCGCGGCGCGGGCCCGCGACCGAGCCTCCGGCGCCGGATACCGGAACCAGGAGGTCACGCTCACCGTCGACCAGGAGTCGTACTCGCCGACGACCCACTTCCACGCAGACTTCACCCGGCGGCTGTCCGCGCTCCTGCCGGAGGCTCCGGCGCAGTCGACGGGAGCCGGCCACGACGCGGCCATCCTCGCCGCGCACGTGCCGTCCGCCATGCTGTTCGTCCGCAACCCCACCGGTGTGTCCCATGCGGCGGAGGAGGCCTGCGAGGACGACGACGCCCGCGCAGGCGTGCGCAGGCTCGCCGACGCGCTCGCGATGGAACTGGGAGTGGAGGAATCGGCGACCGGAGATCCGGGAGCGGAGGACCGGCCGTGACGTCGGCACGGCCTGCGACCTCGGCGACGGGGGAGGCCGCGGTGCCGGCCGGGGTCTCGGACCCAGCCGGAGACTCGGACCCAGCCGGAGACTCGGTGGCGGCCGGGGCCGCGAACTTCTGGTGCGAGCGCGCCTGGGTGGACGGCGCCGTCCGTGACGGTGTGCTGCTGCGAACAGACGAGGCGGGCGTCCTCTCCGAGGTGCGGGTCGGGGTCACCGCCGCCGAGGTCGCAGCCGAGTCTCCGGACCGAGCCGCTCCCGATGGGAGGACAGGTGCGCCCGCAGCCGCAGCCGCGCCCGCGCCCCTCCAGCACCTGTCCGGGATCGCGTTCCCCGGTGGGGTGAACGCGCACTCCCACGCGTTCCACCGGATGCTGCGGGGGCGCACCCACGCAGACGGGGGAACCTTCTGGACGTGGCGCGAGGTCATGTACGACGTGGCGCGGCGACTCACCCCGGAGTCATATCGAGTGGTGGCGCGGGCCGTGTTCGCGGAGATGCTCGCGGGCGGGTGGACCAGTGTGGGCGAGTTCCACTACGTCCATCACGCACCTGACGGCGAGCCGTACGGGCACGCGGATGGAATCGCAGGGGAAGCGGAGGCGGACCGCGCGGCGGACACAGCGGAAGCGGGAGTCGCTCCGCCTGCGGGTGCACACGCGATGGAGCTGGCGCTCGCGGCTGCGGCAGAGGACGTCGGCATCCGCCTGCGCCTCCTCGACACCTGCTATCTCACCGGGACGATCGGGGAGGAGCTGTCGGAGGAGCAGGCGCGGTTCGGCGACGGCGACATCGAGGGCTACCTCCGCAGGCACGCAGCCCTCGCCCGCATGCTCGCGGCGCGCTCCTCCTCCGCGCGAGGGACGGGGTGCTGGTCCGACGGACGGGCGACTGCGGGTGTCCCTCGGACCAGCACCCCGTCCCTCGCGGGCGAGGGTGCGCGGCTCGTCACGCTGGGGGCCGCGATCCACTCCGTGCGAGCCGTTCCCGCGGCGGACATCGCCCGCTTCCACGAACTCGACGGGCCCGTCCACATCCACCTGTCCGAGCAGCCCGCGGAGAACGAGACCTGCCTCGCGGCCCACGGCCGCACGCCCACCGGGGTGCTCGAAGGCGCCGGCGTCCTGGGCCCCGCCCTGTCGCCCGTGCACGCCACACACCTGACGGACGAGGACATCGCGGCGCTGGGTGCAGCGGGCACGACGATCGTCATGTGCCCCACCACGGAGGCGGACCTGGCGGACGGGATCGGCCCGGCGCTCGACCTCGCGCACGCGGGAGCGACGATCGCCCTGGGCTCCGACCAGCATGTGGTGCTCGACGCTCTGCGGGAGCTGCAGGGACTCGAAGCGGGAGCACGGCTGCGCTCCGGGCAGCGCGGACGCTTCGCCCCAGCCCAGCTGGTCGACGCGATGACGACGGGAGGCGCACGCAGCCTGGATCTGCCAGCAGGGTCGTTCGAGGTGGGCCGCGTGTGCGACCTCTTCGCGGTGGACCCTGCGAGCCCTCGGACGTGCGGGTCGGTGGCGGAGCAGGTGGTGCTGGCGGGGACCGCGGCGGACGTGCACACCGTCGTCACCGCCGGGCGGGTGCGGGTGCGCGATGGCCGGCACACGACGCTGGGCGGCATCGGCGCGCTCTACCGCGACGCATACGCCGCACTGGGGCTGGATACATGAGTGCCGAGGTCCCGGCGCTGCGCCGCGGCATCGCGATCCTGCGCCAGCTGTCCGCCTCGAACCGCGCAGTGAGCGCCGGGACGCTCGTGCGGCTGCTCGGGCTGCCGCGGTCCACGGTGTATGACCTGCTGGGCGTGCTCGAGGAGCTCGGCATGGTCCAGCGGGTCGAGGCCGGCTATGTCCTGGGCCCGGGCGTCCACGAGCTGGGGGCCTCGTACCTGCGGACGAACCCGCTGCAGAATCTCGCAGCACCGCTGGTGCGGCAGCTCGCGGAGGACACCGGCGGCACCGCGCAGCTGGCTGTCCTGCGCGGGTGGGAGACGGTGTATCTGCTGAAGGAGAGCTCGCCGAGGTCATTGGCGCTCATTACCGCGGCGGGTGTGCGGCTGCCCGGCTACCTCACGGCCACGGGGCGCGCGATCATGGCGCATCTGCCCAAGCCGGAGCTGCTGGCCGCGCTGCAGGGCGAGACCGAGTTCGTCAATCGGACGGGGCGGGGGCCGCGGATGCTCTCGCAGCTGAGTGCCGAGCTGTCACTGACCCGTCGGCGCGGGTACGCGCAGGAGGACGGCGAGGTCACGCCCGGCGTCCGAACCATCGCGGCGGCCGTGTTCGATGTGCTGGAGAGGCCCATCGCAGCGATCGGGGTCAGCGTGGCGGACCCGGCGGATGAGGCATCGGCGGCTGGTGCGCCGACGACTGTCGAGCCGGTGCACCGGACCGCAGCGGCCCTCACCGCACGACTGCGATGAGGGCCTGGGCCGGGACAGAGCTGGGACAGGACAGTACCGAGGCGGGGCAGACCTGACGCGGGACAGATACGTGGCCGGGACAGAGCTGGGCTGGGACAGAGCTGGGTTGGGACAGTGCCGAGGCGGGACAGTGTGGTTCGCCGAGGCGGACGACCGATCTGCGTCGGATCGAGGAGTGCAGGACCGCGGCTCAGACCTCTTCGCCGGGGATGACGTCGTCATCGTGTCTGCTGCGACCGGAGCCGTCGGTGCCGCTGCGGCCGGGGCCGCTCGCTCCGGGCCCGCCGAATCCGGGCATGCCCGGCATGCCGGGCCCTCCGAAGCCTGCTCCTCCGGCACCCGGGGTGTGGACCGCCATCTTCCCGATGCGCCGGCCCAGCAGCATGACGGCGACGCCGATGATGATGAGCAGCACGCCCAGCGCCCACAGCAGGCCCGTGAGCGCGGCGGCAGGGTTGAACAGTGCGAGGAATCCATAGCCGACGGCCAGGACGCCGGCCAGCAGCGTGAGCCACCAGCCCTGCACACCCATGCGCCGGACACTCAGCGAGAGGGCGACCGACAGGCCGCCCACCAGCAGGGACGCGAAGGCGACGAGGAAGACGATCATGGCGCCCGCGGCCTCGGGGATGAAGAGGAGCAGGATGCCGAGTGCGGCCGGCACCAGTGTGCCCAGCAGACTGCCCTGCTTGCGCACGACGGAGAAGACCGCCGACAGGACTGCGGACGTCAGGAGCCACACCGCGAACACGAACACGAAGGCGGTCGCGGACTCGAACGGCCAGACGAGGAAGAGGAGGCCCGCGACGATCGCGAAGCCGCCCTGGATCATGAACGACATCCGCAGCCGTCCCAGCATCTTCTTGAGCACGTCCGGGTCTCCGGCGGATTGGAACCCGCCGATCGGCATCGTCATGGTGTCTCCCTCTCAAGAAGTCGTCGTCCCGCGGTATACGTGTCCAACACCGCCGGCAGGCGACCTGATTCCCCGGACAGATAGGTGGCGAGGACGCGGCCGCCCGTTTCGCTGGTGAGGTCGCCGGTCCCGGGCAGTGGTGCATCTGTGGTCGTCGTCGCAGAGGACTGCGGGTCTCCGCCGTCGGCACCGGACGGACCTGCCGCCAGGATGGGCAGAGGTGCCGTCGCTGCACCCAGCGGCACCGCCGCCACACCCGCAGCATGCGTCGCCCGCACACGCCGGAGCGTCTGCGCGGCGACGGCGTCGGGTGAGTCGAACAGCGTGAGGCCGGTGATCCCGCGCCGCGCGAGCTCGCGCAGGATGCGATCCGCGACGAGTCCGTAGTGGGTGCAACCCAGGACCACGGAGGCGACGTCGGTCGGGGTCCGGGCGGCGGCCTCGGCGATGGCGGCGTCGATCCGCTCAGCAGAACCGGCGTCGATCGCATCGGCGAGGCCGGTCGCGGCGACCCGCGTGACAGGAAGGTCCGCGGCGAACGCATCGATGAGGCGGCGCTGGTAGTCGCTGGCCGTCGTCGCATCCGTCGCCCAGACTGCGAAGGGGCGGTTCGTGGCAGCGGCCGACTTGATCGCCGGCACCGTCCCGATGATGGGGATCCGGGGTTCGAACTCCGCACGCAGGGCGCCCAGGGTGTGCACACTCGCGGTGTTGCAGGCGACGACGATCGCGTCCGGCTTCCACTGCGCGAGCGAGCCCGCGGACGCCAGGACGACCTCCGTGAGCCGCTGCGCGGTCAGCGCCCCGTACGGACTGTTCGCGGGGTCCATCCCGAGGACCAGGTCCGTCGCCGGCGCGCGGGCGAGCAACGCGTCCGCGAACCCGACCAGGCCGAGGCCGGAGTCGAGGAAGCCGATGCGCAGCGAGCGATCGTCCGTCCGCGCGGAAGGAGTGGAGAGGGTCACTGTGTGCCCTCCCGGTCGGCCCTGGCGGGCCCGGCGGCCCCGGCGGCCTCGTCGGCGGCGGGGGCAGCGGATGGCTGGGCATCGAGGGCGGACTCGGTGGCCTTCCGCGTCAGCAGTCGGGCCCGACCGCTGCGGCCGGCCCGGCGGGCGGCGCGACGCTCCCTGCGCGACCGGAGGTCGAGGAAGTCGCGGATCGTGCTGAGGTGGGACGCCAGCAGGCCCTCGGAGAACGTCGGTGCGACCATGAGGAGGCGGTCGGGGTAGCGCTGCGCGAAGTGCGCGCGGGTGACGGGTGCGGCGAGGTCGTCGTCGACCCACACCGCACGGCGGTCCGGGTCGTCGTCGAGCCACGCGGACATGTGGATCGCCTTCCACCACACGTGCGGGTCGCCCGCGAAGCGGTTGAAGGAGTCGTCCGGCATCGGCACGACGTCGAACGAGTGCCGGAATCTCAGCGCCGGCTCCAGCTCCCCGGTGCAGCGATGCGACCACGTCGACAGCCAGACGATGTCGACGTCGTGGGTCTCCACGAGCCGATCGAGTGCGCGGACGATCTGCGGGCGGTAGTGGAGCTCGAACGCCCAGGCACGTGCCCTGCGACGACGCTCCCGGAGGTACCTCAGGCCCGCGACGGGATAGGAGTTGAGGACGCCGTCGACGTCGAGGAACAGGGTCGCGTGGCCTCGTGCCGCCTCGGTCGTGCCCGTTCCCCTCACGCCCCCAGACTACCGGCCGCTCATGCATCGGGGCTGTGATCCGGAACGCGTGGGGACTGCGTCCCGACCCGGCGGTGGGTCTGTGTCCCGATGCGGCGGTGGGTCTGGCGGCAGGGGAGAGGCACCTCGGAGGCACACCTCGGAGACGCACCTCGGAGGTGCCTCTCGTAGCCGCCCTTCGGAGGTGCCCCTCGTGCTCGCAGTGCCGCCCGGTGTCAGAAGACGAGCGGCGGGAGGAACCAGACCGCGAGGACGACCAGTGCCGTGACGATCATGGCCCAGGGGAGTCCCACCGGGCGCATGCCGTGCGCCGTCACGACCGAACGCAGGTCCTCTTCACGTCCGGCGCTCGGCCAGAGCAGGGCGCACCGCCAGATCGCGTAGCCCGCGAGGAGGATGCCCACGACCCAGGCGAGCTGGAACCACCCCGGCAGGTCGAAGAGCAGCCGGGCCACGAGGAAGGCCGTCAGGATGGCGAGCGGCACTCCCAGCAGGCCATTGCGGGTGAGGGCACGTGCGACCTTCGCCCCGGCGAGCGAGCTGTGCTGCTGTGTCGGAGCGTCGGCCGCCGAGGGGGAGGCGCCGCCGGGTCCATCCGCGACGAGCGCATCCGCCTGACGCGTCTGGGCGGGGCGCAGCGCCCACGCGACGGGCACCAGCCAGCCCAGGAGGACGACCGTGCCGATGAGCGGGATGACGATGCTCTGGAACATGGTCACTCCTTGCTGATCGTGTCGTCGGCGGCCTCGGGCTCCGGCTGCGCCCCGGGTCCGCCTGCAGCGCCGGGCTGCGTCGTGAGATAGCCGGCCGCGGCATCGACCGACGTCTCGGTGTTGGACAGGACGACGACCGCCCGGCCGTCCGGTGAGTACCCGGCGTAGGAGCGGTAGCCGCCTGTGCCGCCGTTGTGCCAGGTGATGTCCGTGCCGTCCAGGGGAGTGACGTGCCACGCGTAGCCGATCGCGCCGCCGCCCTCCAGCTCACTGCGCGGTTCGACGGCGTCGGCGCCCGGTGCGTCGCCAGCGACGACTGCCTGCATCCAGATCGCCATGTCGTGCGCGGTGGAGCGGATGGAGCCGGCCGGTGCCGAGGCCCCCAGTGTCCACGGGCCGGTGCGCATCCCGGAGTTCGTGAACCCGGCCGGGGCGTCCGGCGGGAGGTCGGCGCGCGACTCCGGGACGATCGTCTCCTCCATGCCGAGCGGTTCCAGGAGGCGCTCGTGGACCAGCTGCGGGTACTCGGTGCCGGCTGCGTGCGCGACCGCGTGCCCCAGCAGGGCGACTCCGGTGTTCGAGTACACGTACGTGCCGGGCGCCGTGTCGAAGTCCTGCGCCCGCTCGAGCAGCGACGGCAGGTCCTCGACGTACGGGTCCAGGCGGAGGTAGACCTTCCACAGCTGCGTGAGCGGCGCGCTGTCGGCGGACTTCGGCAGCCCCGTGTGCTGGGTCGCGAGCTGCTCCATCGTGAGGTCCCCCGCCGAGGTCCCCGCGAGTTCCGCGAACACCTCCCCGAGCGTGGTCTCCGCCGTCAGCTCGCCGCGCTCGATCGCGTCGGAGAGCAGAGCGGCTGTGAAGGTCTTCGTGATGGATCCGATCTCGAACCGGTCGTGCTCGTCGGCTCCCCAGCCCGTGAAGCGGACGGTGCCGTCGGGTTCGATCGCCGCGGCCGAGGCATCGCGCATGTAGCCCGAGTCCAGGAACGGTTCGAGCTCCGCAGCCAGGTGCGCGTCGCCGGAGGGTGCGGTGGTGAGACCGCGCTCCCACGGAGTGAACGCGGCGAGGGCGAGCATCGAGCCGACCGCGACGCCCGCAGCGACGAGGCGGCGGGAGGACGGGCGTCGCGCTGGGCGGGGAGGCCGTGCGCTCGGTGGCGGCGCCGGCGTCGGGTGCGCGGACGATGTGTGCATGGTGCGTCTCTTCCTGACGAGGCGGGCAGAGGTCGGAGCATCCGGGACGGGCGGCTGGTGGCTGCTACGTGCTCGCGGCCATGACGAGGGCCAGGAGCGGGATGGTGCGCTCGCCGGGGACCTCCCAGCGGCCTCGGCGGGGGGATCGCAGCCAACCGGCGGAGGACAGCTGATTGAGGTGGTGGTAGACCTGTCCGCTCGTGCCCAGGCCCGGCAGGGCGGCGAGGTCCGCGGTCGCGTGCGTGCCGGTGAGCACGGCCTGCAGCAGCGTGAGGCGCACGGGGTGGGCCAGCGCACTGAGGGCGGGCGCGGCGTCGGCGAAGTCGCCGTCGAGCACTGTCCGCGTCGGCAGGCCGTACTGCCAGCGGTAGCCGCCGGCAGCGGTGGACATCGTGCCGCCGTAGAGGACGACGTCATCATCCGGGTAGCGATCCTGCAGGCCCGTGAGCACCCAGTAGGGGTCGTCATCGGCGGACTGGCGGGCGGGATCGGAGGACGAGGGGCCAGTGGCAGCGGACTCCGGCTGTGTGTGGTCCGCCTCTGCGGTCTCTGGCTGTGCAGATTCCGCCTGTGCGGTCCCCGCCTGTCCGTGGCCCTGATCTGGAGGGATGCGCTCGCCGTCAACAGGGCGCGCCGCGCGCTCACCCTCGAGACGATCCATGCGCGCCTCCAGTTCCGCGATCCGAGTGCGGAGGGGCTCGTCAGGTGGGGTGCTCATGCCTCTATAGTACGGAACTACGTACTTACGTCAATAGGGTGCGTCCGTGACGATGGATGCCGTGAGGCCGGGATGCGGCGGCTCCACAGCGCCGGGGTGCGCGACCGCCGCACTACGATGGCGCCATGAGTGCCGGTCCTGCGCGTGACGCCGATGCGGTCATCGTCGGCTCCGGCCCCAACGGTCTCGCCGCCGCGGTGGTCCTCGCCCGGGCGGGTCTGTCCGTCGTCGTCCTCGAGGCCGAATCGACGCTGGGCGGGGGCGCCCGCACCCTCGACCTCGGACTGGCGCCCGGTCTCGTGCACGACCTCTGCTCCGCGGTGCATCCCCTGGCGGTCGCGAGTCCGTTCTTCCGCGAGTTCGACCTGCGCAGCCGCGGCGTGCAGCTCGTCACCCCGGAGGTCTCCTACGGCCAGCCGTTCGACACGGGGCCGGCAGCGCTCGCCCACCGGGACCTCGGGCGCACCGCGGCCGGCATGGGGCCCGACGCCCGCGCATGGGAGCGGTTCTTCCGCCCACTGCTCGCTGCGCCGGACGCGCTCGTCGCCGCAGCACTGGGCGACAAGCGCTCGCTGCCGCCGCTCACGGGAGGTGCGGGTGGTCGGGACGGCGTCCGTCGCGGCGCCCCCGACGGGCCGCGCAGTGCCGATCGGCTCACCGCGATCCGTGCGCTGGGCTCCTTCGGCCTCCGCGTCGCGGGCGAGGGCACTCCCCTGTGGAACCTGCCGTGGCGCACGGAGCGGGCGAAGGCCCTGCTCACCGGTGTCGCCACCCACGCGATCGGACGGCAGCCCTCACTCACGACGGCCGGGACCGGGCTGCTGCTCGCCACGCTCGCCCACGCAGACGGCTGGCCGATCCCCCGGGGTGGTTCGCAGGCGATCACGGACGCGCTCGTCGCAGATCTCACGGCCCACGGGGGAGAGGTCCGCACCGGTGTCCGGGTCCGGTCCGTCGAGGACCTCCCGCCCGCCCGCGCAGTCCTCTTCGACACCACCGCCGAGGCCGCTGCCGCCGTGCTCGGCGACGCTCTCCCTGCCCGGGTGGGCCGGGGGCTGCGGGGCCTGGGGCACGGGCCGGGAGCGGCGAAGGTCGACCTGGTGCTCGACGGGCCGATCCCGTGGGCAGATCCGCGCCTCGGCGATGCGGGGACCGTGCACGTGGGCGGGACGCGTGCAGAGATGGCGGCGGCGGAGGCGCAGGTCGTCGCCGGTCGGATGCCTGCCCGGCCCGTGGTCCTCGTCAGCGATCCGGGGCGGTTCGACGCGTCACGCGTGGTGGACGGGCTGCGACCCGTGTGGGCCTATGCGCACGTGCCCGCCGACTGCCCGATCGACCCGACCCGTTCCGTGCTCGCACAGATCGAGCGGTTCGCTCCCGGCTTCCGGGAGCGGGTCGTCGCAGTGCGTGGCACCCCCGCCAGCCGGATGGCCGAGCACAACGCGAACCTCGTGGGCGGGGACATCAGCGGTGGGCGGCTGGGGCCAGCCCGGCTCGTCGCACGGCCCAGGTGGGCGTGGGAGACGAAGAGGCTGGCCGGGACCTCGGCGTACCTGTGCTCCGCGGCGACGACGCCGGGTCCCGGCGTCCACGGGATGGCCGGGTTCCACGCGGCCCGCGACGTGCTGGCGCAGCGGTTCGGGATCCGCGACGGGGTGTCGCTGGGGGTGTGAGTCGTCTGCTCAGCTCACAGCGGCGGCGAGCGGTGCGGCGGAGACGTCCATGACGTGTGCGGGATCGAACGTGCCGAACTGGGCGAGGAACTCCCTGTCGACGGTGGGGATGCGCGTCGGGCGCTGGGTCTCACGATCGAGGATGACCATGACGTTGAGCCCGTCGAACACGACGGTCTCGTCCTGGATGCCGCGGCACGTGATCGAGAAGGACGACCCGCCGACGCGTCCGATGCCCAGCTGCACCTGGAGTTCGGGGCCGTAGAGGACCGGCGTGCGGTAGTTGAGTTCGACGCGGGCGACCAGCTTGGGCGCGGCGATCGCCTCGCGGTCGCGCATCGTGTTGAGCCAGTCGATGCGGGCCTGCTCGATCAGCGTGACGATGCGGGCGTTGTTCACATGTCCCAGCAGGTCGAGGTCCGACCAGCGGATCTGCGGGGTGGCGACGAAGGCGGGGAAAACGGTCACGGTGTTTCGGTCTCCTGTGGTGAGGCGCAGCGTGGTCGAGCCGGCAGGCCGGCGAGCAGGTGGGCCGGCAGGCCGGCGGGTTGCGCGGGCAGGGATCGGCGTCGGCCGTCTTGCCCGCCGGTGAGCGGAAGTCTAGTGTCCAACTTAGCAATCGTTCGCCTAGTGCGTGTCACGGCATGTGTCCGCAGCCCCTCGACGAAGGAGTCGTCATGACCGAACCTGCCGCCCCTCCGCTGCCTCTTGCGGGGATCCGCATCCTCGACCTCGGCGGGATCGGGCCGGGCCCATTCGCCAGCATGGTGCTCGCGGACCTGGGCGCAGAGCTCATCCGCATCCACCGTCCCCAGGAAGCCGCCGGCAGCCGCAGCGGAGTCGGCATGGATCCGGTGAACCCCGTGCTGGACCGGGGGAAGCGCTCGATCGTGCTCGATCTCAAATCCGCGGAAGGCGTCGACGCGGTGCGCCGCCTGGCGCGCACGGCGGACGGCGTGGTCGAAGGGTTCCGGCCCGGTGTCGCCGAACGGATGGGTCTGGGCCCTGAGGACCTCATGACGGAGAATTCCGCACTCGTCTACGGGCGCGTCACAGGCTGGGGGCAGACGGGTCCCGATTCCCACCGAGCCGGACACGACATGAACTACATCGCGGGTTCCGGACTCCTCGCGCAGCTGGGACGCGCCGACGAGGCCCCGCAGTTCCCGGCGAACCTCGCCGCCGACTTCGGGGGCGGCGGCATGCAGCTGGCCCTGGGCATCGTCGCCGCGCTGCTGCGGGCACGGACGAGCGGTACCGGCGCAGTCGTCGACGCCACGATGGGCGACGGAGCCAACCTGCTGTGGGCGATGCAGTTCGGATTCGAGGCACAGGGGCTGTGGCGCGAGGACCGCGGCCGCAACCTGCTGGACTCCGGCGCCCCGTTCTACGACGTGTACCGGACGGCCGACGACGACTTCGTGAGCGTCGGCTGCATCGAACCGCAGTTCTACGCGGAGTTCGTCGAGAAGCTGGGGATCGCCGACCGACTGCCCGCGATGGGCCCGGGCGAGCATCGGCACCCGAAGCACTGGGCCGCCCAGCGTGCCGTCTTCACGGAGGCCATCGCGGCGCGGACGCGGGCGGAGCTGGACGAGCTGTTCGAGGGCTCCGACGCGTGCACGATGGGGATCCGGTCGTGGGCCGAGGCCGAGGCCGCCCCCCACAACGTCGCCCGCGACCTCTTCTACCGGGATGAGGCGGACGTCCGGCAGCCTGCACCGGCTCCGCGCTTCGCGGACCTCGGCGGCGCGTCGTGGGCCGGAGGAGCAGAGGCGGGAGGGTCCGAGGCCGGTATCGATTCCGCCGATGGAGGCGCTCGTCCTGTGCGCGGCGGCGGCGAGCCGTACGTGCAGCCGGCGCGAGCACCTCGCGTGGGCGAGCACACGGAGGAGCTGCTGGCGTCCGCGGGTATCACGGCTGACGATGTGGCGGCGCTCCGGTCCTCCGGGGTGCTGGGCTGAGCGATCGGCCCTGCCTCTGGTTCCGCCGCCTGCCGCACCCGCCATCCGTCACCAGGAGCCACCGACTTTCATCAGACCGCACACGTTCTTTCATATGCGGTCTGATGAAAGTTGGTGCGTATGGCCTCGAGCCGCTCCTCAGGTCTCCCCGCGCTTCGCCTGCACCGCGGCGATGAGATCCGCCTCCGCCTTCTCGCCCGGTCTGATGCCGCCCGGCAGACGCGCGATGAAGCAGATGCCCAGCAGCATCCACGCACCGAACATCACCCATGACGGCCAGCCCAGCTGCGCCGACCAGGGCGTCACCGGGATGTAGATGAACAGCAGCAGGGCGGTGAGGATGACGGACAGGACACCGATCACCGTGCCGCCGGCGTTCCCACGTCCGCCCACCCGCATCGGCCTGTCCATGTGCGGCTCCTTCTTCCGCAGGACCAGGAACACGACCGACACCATGAAGTAGGCGATGATGATCGCCGGCGATCCGGCGTCGACGATCCAGCCCAGCATCCCCGATCCCAGGAACGGAGCGACGAACGCGAGCGCGCTGATGAAGATCACCGCGTTGGACGGGGTGCGGTACTGCGGGTGCAGCTTCCCGAACCACAGGGGGATCATCCGTGCCCGCGCCATCGAGAACAGGAGGCGCGACGCGCCGATCAGGAAGGCGTTCCATGAGGTGATGATGCCCGCGAGGCCACCGGCGATGACGATGGTGCCCCAGATCTCGTGGCCCAGCAGGATCGCCAGCGCATCCGCCGTCACGAGTTCGTAGCCCGCGAGGTCGGACGACGGGATCGCCATCGACGACGTGAAGATGATGAGCAGGTACCAGACGATCGCCATGAGGACGGAGACGACGACGAGTGCGCCGATCTGCCGTGGCGGCACCCTCACCTCTTCCGCGGACTGCGGGATGACGTCGAAGCCCACGAAGAGGAAGGGCACGGCGACCAGCACCGCGATCATGCCGGGCACCCCGCCGGTGAAGAGCGGCTGTGCGTTGGACGGCTCGGCACCCACTGAGGTGCCGACGATCAGCAGGACGCCCACGATGAGCAGGAAGCTCACGACGAACGTCTGGACCAGCGAGGCCGTCTTGATGCCGCGGATGTTGATCAGGCCGATGATGAGCGCCGCGGCGGATCCGACGATCGCCCACGTGAGGTAGACGTCGGAGCCCGCGACGTTCCACAGATAGATCTGCGAGAGATTCGGGAAGATGTACTCGACCGTCTGCGGGATCGCGACCGCTTCGAACATCACGACGGAGATGTAGCCGCCGGCGATCGCCCACGATCCGAACACCGCACCTCGGGGCCCCAGGCCGCGCAGCAGGTAGTTGTGCTCACCGCCGGCGAACGGCATCGCCGCCACGAGCTCCGAGTACACGAGTCCGACGAAGATCATGATGACGCCGCCTGCGGCGAACGCGAGCATCGCCCCCAGAGTGCCCGCGCTCTGGAGCCAGCCGGAGGTCAGGACGATCCAGCCGAAGCCGATCATCGCCCCGAATCCCACGAACAGGGCATCCCGGCTGCTGAGAACCTTCGCCAGGCCTGTGCCGCTCACCTCCGCACGGGGGGAGTGGCTGTTCGTCGGCTTGCTTATGGCGGGCTCCTCCGGTCGTGACGTCATCGTCAGTGCAGGTCATGCGCCAATGCAGGTCATGCACATGGTCGAAGAATAACCCCAGAGCGGTGGGGACCGCGAGAGGTCAGAGCTCGTCCTGGCCGAGGAATCGCACTGATACGGGCGCACCTCCCGCCTCCTCGTGCGCCGCGGCCGCGCACCGCACCCTCTCCGCGCAGAAGGCGGAGATCGTGGCGAACGCCGCCGAGGCCCCGGCCGGCTCCGCGGCCCCGGGTCCTCGAGTCGGCCCTGCGATCCCGGGTCCTCGGGTCGGCGCCGCGGCCATGATGCGCCCGCCCGTCGACGAGTACGCGGTCCGCAGCGGTTCCGCGACCTGGACGAGGAGGAAGCGGCGACGGCCTCCGTCGCGCAGGTTGGCACGCATGACTGCCTCTGCCGTCGTGCCGGATCCGGCGAAGAAGTCCAGCACCATCGCATCCGGGTCGGACCACGTCTGCGATTCGATGAGGATGCGGAGCAGTTCGACGGGCTTGGGGTAGCCGAAGACGCCGCCCAGGCCCAGGGAGTCGAGATCGGCGCTCCCGTCGGCGTTCATGACCCGGATGATCGAGTAGAGCTTGGACGTCGCCTGCTCGGCGGGGGTCAGGCGCAGCACCGCATGCCTGCGTTCGCCCGTGGCCGGATCGGGGTCGCCCCACGGCCGCAGCATGTAGTCGCCGGTGGCCAGGCGCGCATCCACTTCCGCCTTCTTCGCGCTGCCGCGGACGGTCTCGATGTCCTCGTACATGAGACGACGCTCCTCGCCGCGCCGGTAGCGGCCGAAGCTCACGCGGAGGAAGTCGTCGTCGACGAGCATGCGCCTGCCGTCGATGGTCTCGTAGCGGGCCGGGGGCTTCTTCTCCGTCACGAAGGGTGCGACCTGCTCCGCGTCCTTCCCCCAGATGTGGATGTAGTCGTGGCCGCGGACGAACATGCGCGCGTTCCCGCCGCCCTTCGCCCGCTGGTGGATGAGCGTGCCCAGGCTGTTGTGCTCTCCGAACACCTCGTGACCGAGGATCTGCGCGTACGCCGATTCCCGGTCGTCGATGTGGAGGAACAGTACGCCGTCCTCGCGCAGGAACTCGCGGGCGAGCTCGAGCCGCGGACGCATGAACGCGAGCCATTCGGCATGACCCGCGGCCCCGGTCACCGGCCCGGATGTGCCGAATCGGTCCCGGTACACGTGCGCATTGCCGGTGTTGTACGGCGGGTCGATGTAGACGACCTTGACCGTGCCGCGGTGCGCCGGGAGCAGGGCGCGCAGGACGGCGAGGTTGTCGCCTTCGACGACGAGGCTGTCCGCGGGGGGCGTGCCGGGGGCGGCTGCCGAGGCCGCAGAGTCTCCCCGTGCCGGGTTGGGGTCAGTCACACCCCCAGTATCGCGGACATCAGCGCCTCACCTCTCGTCGGGTTCTCCATCCGCTGTGCGCAGTCCGTCGACGGAGTCGACGCGCTCGGCCTCATCATCGGCCAGCGCATCGACGCCCAGGTCGTCACCCGCGAGGTCGGTGGCCTCTGCGTTGTCGAGGTCCGACGAGGTCATCTCGTCGCCTGCCCGATTGCCCTGCTCTGCGGCCGACTGCAGATCCGCGGAGTGATCGCTCGCGTAGCCGGAGGCGTCGCGGATGGGCCCAGCATCGTCACTCGTCTCGCCGAGGCCGTCTTCAGCGCCCTCGATGCCGGTCCCGGCAGGCCCCTCGGACCCGGGCTGGACCTGCTTGAGCCGTCGGTCCTCGTCCCGGTCGGCCAGTTCGTCGTCGATGCTGGAAGGCTCGGCTGCTTCGTCCGCTGCGTCCCGGATCTCATCGGGCGACGGCTCCGCGAGAGTGGGCTCATCGGAGAGAGCGGCGTCGTCCGCGACGTCCGGATCGCTGAGCATCGGGTCGGTCTTCCGGTCACTGCCTGTGTCAGCCATGGGGGCCTCCTCGGATCTGGGTCGGGCGTGCCGACGCGAACGTCGACCGGCACCTCCATGCTGACATGACGCCTTGCCTTCCGACAGTGCCGCCGGCTGAATCCGGTGCGCCGCGCGAGTGTGCCGCACGCAGATGGATCGGTGCCCCCGTCCGCTCCGAGTGGAGTGGACGGGGGCACCGATCCATTATCGCGAGGCGCTCACCAGTCGGTGCGGCCGCTGTCCTCGGAGGAGCGGGCGTTCTGGGCCCCGCCCTGCATGTCCGAGCCCTCTGCGCGGGAGTCGCCGCCGAAGCCCTCGGAAGAGCCTTCCGGACGCGACCCCGGGGCGGATTCGAAATCCGATCCGGCCTGGTTCGATGCTGCGGAATCCTGCGAGGTGAAGGTGGAGTCGGACTGCGGATCGACGTTCTGCTCGGTCATGTTCACTCCTTCAGGTGGTGCACTTCCTGGTCAGCGGACGGCGCAGCCGGCCGCAACGACAATGCTGGCACGACCGGTCACGGTCGAGGACTGTGCGGAGACGACCGTCATCCACCGTTCATCCGCTGTCTCCTCGCAGGGGTCGGATGATCGTCGAGACCCCTGCGGCCGGATCGACTCTGAGACACTGACCACATGAGAGGGCAGCCCCAGCACATCGCCGTGGTGGGCGGCGGGATCATCGGCACCGCCGTCGCCCGCGAGCTCGCCCACCGATTCGACGACGCCACCGTGACCCTGTTCGAGAAGGAGTCCACGCTCGCCGCGCATCAGACGGGGCACAACTCCGGAGTCGTGCACGCGGGCCTCTACTACGAGCCCGGATCGCTCAAAGCACGGCTGTGCCGCACGGGAGTGGAGAAGCTCATCCGCTACGCCGTGGAGAACGGTGTCCCCTATGACGAGTGCGGCAAGCTCGTCGTCGCGCAGGACACGGACGAGGTCGATCGCCTCGAGGCGATCTTCGAGCGTGCGAAGGCCAACGGCGTGCCGAACGTGCGGCTGCTCGACCGACACCAGATGCGCGAGGTCGAACCGAACGTCCGCGGCGTGCTGGCACTGCACTCGCCGCACACCGCGATCATCGACTACGCGACTCTCACCGAATCCCTGGGCCGCGACCTCGAGGCCGCCGGCGGCGTGATCCGGTACGACTCGGAGGTCGCCCGCCTCGACGCGCTGTCGTCGGAGGTCCGGGTGATGCTCGCGCTGCCCGGGGCACAGGGGTCGAAGATCACCGAGGCCGCCGGGACCTACGATCTCGCCATCACCTGTGCGGGCCTCCAGTCAGACAGGCTCGCGGTGGCGAGCGGACTGGAGGAGGAACCGCGGATCGTTCCCTTCTACGGCGACTACTTCGTCGCCGAGGGCCCCGCCGCCGAGGTCGTCAAGGGCCTCATCTACCCCGTCCCCGATCCTGCGTACCCGTTCCTGGGCGTCCACCTGACGCGGGGCATCGACGGGTCGCTCATCCTGGGCCCGAACGCGTTCCTCTCGCTGGGGCGTGAGAAGTACGAGCGGAAGCTGGGTCCGATCGGGGGCATCGACTTCGGAGACATGGGCAGGACCCTGGGCTATAAGGGCTTCTGGAAGTTCGCGTCCCAGAACCTGCGCGCCGCCGCGCGCGAGGCGCGCACCGCGCTGAGTCCGCAGGCGTTCATCGCGGAGGCGCAGAAGTTCGTGCCGACGCTGGACGCGGCTGCTGTGAGCCCGGGGGCCCGAGGCGTGCGCGCCCAGGCGATGAACCCGGACGGCACACTCGTAGACGATTTCGTCATCACCTCCCGCGGTCGTCTCACTCAGGTGCGCAACGCGCCGTCGCCGGGCGCAACGAGCTCGCTGGCCATCGCCGAATACGTCGTCGACACGGCGGTCGATTCGTTGCGGTGATCGTTCGACCGGCAATTGAGTGAAACTGGGAATGATGTCATTTCAATCAATTCGGCGATATCGTTCGAGGCTCCAGAGGAGGGATTCCTGGAGTGTCCGAGAATCGCCCTGAATGTTATTCAGGTATGCATCACTGCAGGTCGCGGGCCTTGTTCTGTGGGATCTGACTGGATTCGAGTGAATCATCCCGTATTCATTGACGGGCCATAGATGCTTCACTCGGCCGTCTTTGAGTCTCCTTAGTGTCTTCTCTCGGCACGCATTCATCTTGTCGAGAAGAGGACACGCCCCATGCACGAAAGACGACTCCTGCCCTCCGCAGTGACCGCACTGAGCGCCGTCGCCGTCCTTGCGCTGATGGCACCGCTCGCTCCTGCCCACGCCGCCGATCCCCCCGCAGCCCTCTACGAGGGCCACGTCCAGGTCGACCGCGGCGAGGCCGCCGACGCCGACGTCCTCGAGGGACAGGTGTTCGACGACGTCAACCAGAACTCGAAGCTGGATGGAGACGAGCGCGGCGTGCCCGGCGTCGCGGTGTCCAACGGCATCGACGTCGTGCAGACCGATGGCGAGGGCTCATACGAGCTCCCCGTCCGCGACAACATGACGGTCTCCGTGACCCAGCCGTCCGGATGGCAGGTTCCTGTCGATGAGGACAGCTTCGCGCAGTTCAGCTACAACCACATGCCGGAGGGCTCGCCGGAGCTGGAGTTCGGCGGCATGGAGCCCACCGGCGACACGCCGCGGGCCGTGAACTTCCCGATGATCGAGTCCGAGGCCACCGCGGCCGCGGAGCAGGACTGCGCGATCGCATCCGACACCCAGGCGTATGACAAGACCGAGATCGGCTACGCCCGCGACGGGGCCGTGCGCGACCTCGTCGACCGCGACGACTACCAGGCATGCGGTGTTCTCCTGCTCGGAGACAACGTGGGTGACGACCTGAGCCTCAACGACGACCTCCGCGACATCTACTCGGATGTCAACGGCCCCGTCCGCGCGGCCCCCGGCAACCACGATATGGACTTCGACGCGGAGGACGACGCGCATTCGCTCGACACGTTCCGTGACCAGTTCGGTCCTGCGTACTTCTCCTACGACGTGGGCGAGACGCACTTCGTGGTGCTGGACAGCATCGACTACTCCGGTGACGAGTCGACCCACGCGTACACGGAGAGCATCAGCGACGAGCAGCTCGAGTGGCTCGAGAACGACCTGGCGAACGTGCCGGAGAACGCGCACGTCGTCATCGCGACGCACGCGCCGATGCTCACCCACCGCGATCTCGTGGTCCAGAACGCGGCTGAACTGTACGACGTCATCGCCGACTACCCCCATGCGGTCACCGTGGGCGGTCACACCCACACCCAGGAGAACCTGGTGGCCGGCGACCAGCGGGAGGAGTGGGCCGAAGAGGGCATCGAAGAGCTCTCCCACACCCAGCTCGTCGCGGGCGCGGTCTCCGGCGACTGGTACTCGGGCGGCCTCAACTCCGACGGCCTCCCGTACGCGTTCACCTCCGACGCCTCCGAGCCCGGCGTCCTCACCCTCGAGTTCGACGGCTCCGACCGCAGCGAGCGGTACACGGTGCGCAACGAATCGGACGACCATCAGCTGCTGCTCGGGGTCAACTCCCCCGAGTGGCGCGACTGGGCCCAGGAGGCACAGGACTGGCAGGACGCGGACAAGGAGGGCGAGGAGCCGGAGGCGATCTCCGAACGCGTCGTCACCCGCGACGACCTCGCCGCAGGCGACACCTGGCTGACGTCGAGCTTCCTCGCCGGCACGACCGACGCGAACGTCGAGGTGAGCTTCGACGGTACGAGCCCCGTCGTCGCTGAGCACACGCAGCCCGGTGAGGGCGAGGAGCTGCGCAAGGGGTGGGAGTACACGGACCCGTACACCGCCTCGCAGAATCTGCGCACCTCGGGCGGTGTCGGACAGACCAGCTCCCACCTGTGGCGCGCAGAGATCCCGGGGGACCTCGACCTCGGCACGCACACCGCAGAGGTGACAGGCACGGACCGGTACGACCGCGAGTTCACGGAGACCATCCGGTTCACGGTCGTCGAGGACGAGCAGGCTGCGGCGACGACCTCGAAGGCGCTCCTTGAGGACGACGGCTTCTCACTCGATGAGGAGGCTGCGGTCGACGAGAGCGCGGGCCTCGGCTCCGCTGAGGCGGACGCCGTGCTGCCGAACTGATCGACCCCGCTGCACGCCGCACGCAGCAGCGGCGCCGACGTGATCGACGTCGGCGCCTCCGCTGCGTGCGAGTGGGTTCACCTGCCTGGGTGCGTCCAGCGGTCAGCCTCGCCCCGATCCCGGCGACATCAGCCGTCGGAGAGGTCGAGCGCGTCCTCGTCGAGACCGGGGAAGTAGAGCTCGTACTCGACCATCTCACCCTCGAAGCCGATGATCGCGACCGTGCCGTAGTACGACCGCTCCGTCGTGACGATCTCGCAGTTCTGCGAGCCGCGCGACGCGACGACCGTCATGTCGGACGAGCAGGTGACGTCGTCGACCGGTATGTCGTACGAGTTGACGAAGAGGTCCTCGATGTCCGCGGCGAGCGCTTCCTTGGGCACCGTGCCATTGCCCTCGTCGTCGATGTCGATCGAGTCGTCGCCGGCCAGTGAAGCCGTCCGCGGTTCGCCGTCCTCCGGTCCCGCGCCGCCGCGACCGGAGGCGGCGGCATCGTCAGAGCTGTCGTGAGCGGCGTCCTCGGGAGCGTCGGTGGAACCGCCGTCCGTGGCGGCGCCCTCGCCGGGTTCCGTCAGTCCGTTCCCTGTCGAGGACATGCCCTTGGGGCCGCTGCCCGCGTCGGCGGTCTGTGCCGCCTCCTGAGTCTGGGTCCCTTCGGGGACCTCGTCGGTCCGGTCGTCGAGCAGTCCGCAGGCACCCAGGGACAGTGCGAGTGCGGTTCCGCCGGTCACGGCCAGGGCGCGGACCGCGCCGGTGCGGATCGGGTGCATGGAAGTCTCCTCCGGTGGTGGATGCGGGGGTGCTGGTCGAGCGAGACGGCGGGTCAGTCGGTCGACCCGTCAGCCTGCGCGATTCAGAAGTCGATGCCTGCGAACTCGAGCTCGTAGTAGACGTTCTGGCCGACGACGTCGGTCACCTTGACGACGCCGTAGTACTCCTCGCCGGCCACGACGACATCGCAGCTCTGCGAGCCCGACTTGCTGTACACGTGCATGCCGCTGAAGCAGTCGACCGAGTCCACGGTGGTCCCCTGGTCCGCGTAGGCCTGCGTGATGTCGTCCTCGAGCACGTCCTCGGGGATCTCCCCGTTGCCGTTCTCGTCGAGGGTGAAGCCTGCGTTCTGCTCCGAGGTGTCGTCCCCGGAGTCCCCTCCGGACGTGTCCGTGCCCCCACTGCCGGTCGTGTCGTCACCGCTCGTGCCGGTGTCGGAGGAGTCTCCACCGGCTGCGCTCTCACCTGTGGAGTCGTCGTCGGTGCCGTCGCCGCCTGCGGCCTCGGTCTCGGCGGTGCCGGCGTCCGGGTCTGCAGCGGGCTCACTCGTGCCGGGCTGCTGGCCCTCGCCTTCGCCCTCACCGAAGTTGATGGTGATCCCGTCGCAGGCGGACAGGGACATGACTGCGGCGAATCCGCCGACCGCGACGGCGGTCCTCATGATCGTGGTGGTGCGCATGGTGCTCTCCTCGTGGCGCTGTGACTGCGTGCACTCTCATGCTTCCAGCGCTGAGCACCCCGAGGTGCGGATCGGTGTGCGCATCCGGTGTCCCCTGTTGCCGTTCAGCAACAGCCGAGCACAGTCCGAACGTCGGATGGCCGGCGACTCACTCGCCTTCGCGCGAACCCTGCTTCCAGTACCCCATGAACGAGCAGGACTTCCGGTCATAGCCCCGCTCCCGCAGCAGTCCGCGTCGCAGTTCGCGAACGGTCTGCGCGTCCGCGGCGACCCACACCCGCAGTCCCGGACCTGCGGCGCCCTCCTCCCAGAGGATGCCGGTCTCCGTCGTCGTCGCATCCTCGTCGTCGGAGGCGGAACCGGCCGCCGAGGCGCCGCCTGCGGACGGCGATCCGTGGCCCGAGGTGCCCGCCGCCGAACCATCGGCCGCCCCCTCCGCGCGCTCGTCGGCCCACGCGAACACCGCCGAGGCCAGCAGGGAGCCGCGCTCATCGGACGCGGAGCGAGGCAGGTAGCTGACGGCGACCTCGGCGTCGGTGACCATCTCCATCGCGTCTCCGGGAGAGGGGACCTCGACGAAGGCGGCGCCGGAGACATGGGCGGGCAGGCTGCGGAGGATGTTCGCGATCGCGGGCTGTGCGGTCTCGTCACCCACGAGCAGGACGGAGGGGGCGCCGTCCCGACGCCATGCGAGGCCCTGCGTGTCTGCCTCCGGATGGTCGGCATAGGCGCCGACGATGACGAGCCGGTCGCCCGGTTCGGCTGTGAGGGCGAAGCGGCTGGCGGGCCCCTCCGAGCCGTGCGTGACGAAGTCGACGTCGACCTCGCGGGCGTCGCGACGGACGTACCGGGCCGTGTAGGTGCGCATCGTCGGGCGTGACTCGTTCGGCTGCTCTCGCCACCAGGTCGCCCAGTCGTCCGCCGCGGCGGCCTCGTCGAGCTGCGCGTCCGTGCCGAACACCAGCTTGATGCGCTGATCGAGGCAGGTGTCCGCGAACTCGGCCAGCTCGGGGCCGGTGAAGGTGAGGCGGTAGAAGGTGTCGCTCAGCCGCGTCCGACGGGTCAGGGTGACGGCGAAGGGGCGGTAAGCGGAGCGCGGTGCCATGGGTGGAGTGCCTCCTGAGGCGCGGAGTGAGGTGTGGGACACGAGGAGTCCTCCGCCAGGGTAAGGCGTGCCTCACTCGCAAAGCCAGCGAGTGCCCGTGTGTCGGAGTGTGACGCATCATGACCCGAGATGACCTCTGCGGCCATCGATGCGATGCGAGGACGGCAGGCTTCTCACGAACACCGGAATCGGCCCGGACGCCCGATGCAGTCGCGGGCCCCGGGCCGGCGCGGGCCCCGGGCCGGCCCGGGCATCCGACCCCAGCACACGCACCCGATGGAGGACGCGACCATGACCACACCTGCGCAGACCGCAGTCGCTGCGACTCCGGAGGGGTCGCAGCTCGCCCGCATCGGACGGCGACGACAGCGGAAGTCGTTCATCGCGAGCATCGTCGGCCAGCTCCTCGAATGGTACGAGTGGAGCGCCTATGCGGTCTTCGCGCCGTTCATCGCCCTCGCCCTCTTCAACCCCGACGATGCGGTGTCGGGCCTGCTGGCGACGTTCGGCGTCTTCGCGATCGGATTCCTCTTCCGGCCCCTGGGCGGCATCGTGTTCGGCCGCATCGCGGACCGCCGCGGCCGCCGGTTCGTCCTCGTCACGACGATGCTCATGATGGCCGGTGCGTCCGTGGCGATCGGTCTGCTGCCGACCTTCGAGTCGATCGGGCTCGCCGCCTCGCTCCTCCTGCTGCTGGCCCGCATCATCCAGGGCTTCGCCCACGGGGGCGAGTCCGCGACCGCGAACTCCTACGTCGCGGAGATCGCGCCGGCCCGCCGGCGGGGGCTCTGGGGATCGGCCGTCTTCATGACGATCTTCGGAGGTGCGTTCCTCGCCTTCGTGGTGGGAGGCGTCATCACGGGCGCACTCTCCGAGCCCCAGGTGCAGGCGTGGGGCTGGCGCATCCCGTTCCTGCTGGGAGCGGTGCTGGCCGTCGTCGCGCTGTGGCTGCGCATCGGCATGGTCGAATCGCAGGTCTTCCAGGAGGGCGCGGACGACGAAGACACCGGTGCCGATCTGGTCGATTCCGAGACCGGTCGTTCCGAGGCCGGTCGTTCCGAGACCGGCAGCGCCGGTGCCCCCGGCTCCACCGCCGGGGACCAGACGGCTGACCCCACAGCCGAGGCCGTGGTCGGGCTGGCCGACCGCGTCGCCGCCCGAGACGGGCTGGGAGCGGACTCATTCTCCGCGGACACGCTCAAGCCGCTCAGCCCGGCGCTGTCGATCGTGCTGATCTTCTTCCTGGTCTCCGGTGTCGCCGCGAGCAACTACACGTGGACGTCCTACGTCTCGACCTACGCACAGACGCAGGAGGGCATGAGCCCGAGCGGTGCGTACTGGGCGCTCGTCGCCGCGCTGCTCGTCGGGCTCGCCTCGCTTCCCTTCTGGGGTGCGGTGTCCGACCGGTGGGGTCGGAAGCCCGTACTGTACGTCTTCACCGTCGGCACCATCGTCACGGTCTTCCCCCTCATGGGCTTCATCGATGCCCGTCCCTGGACGCTGTTCGCAGCGACGTCGGTCGCGCTGTTCCTGCTGTCCGCGGGTGCGGCGCTGCTGGCGAGCGTCATGGCGGAGACGTTCCCCACCGCCAGCCGCACGGCGAAGATCGGCTTCGCCTACTCGATGGCGACGGCCGTGTTCGGCGGCACGACCCCGTACGTGAACGAGCTGGCGGTGAGCCAGGGCGTCCCGTGGGCCTCGAACCTCTTCATCGCCTTCGCCGCGGCGCTCGCCCTGTGGGCCGCATGGCGCCTGCCCGAGCGCAGGGGGATCGACCTCACGATCGTGCGGTGAGGCTCGCCCACGAGCGTGACGGCGCGGCGCCCGGCGAGGTGGAGGCTTCCACCCGTGCAGGCGCCGCGCCGTCGTCAGGTCACTCCGCAGCGGGGAACGCGAACCGGGTCTCGACCACCTGATGGTCGGAGGGGAACCTGTTCCCGCGGTGGTCCGGGATGAGATCGCATGCTCCGCCCACGTCCTCGAAACCGGGTTCCACCAGACCTTCGGCGGTGCAGCCGCGCATGACGCTGTCCTTGACGGTGAGCCCGCGGGAGAAGATGAAGTCGATCCGGTCGCGCGGCTCCGCGCCGTCGGTGCGCCCGTCCTCCGGCTTCTGCGCGTGCCCGGCGTGGGTGAGCGGTTCGATGGGTGACCAGGTGTCGGCCGGGCTGAGGAGGGCGTCTGGGTGCACCTGCCGGAACGAGTCGACGAAGCCGGCCTCGAGCAGTGCATCGGTCGACGCCCAGCGGATGTCGGGCCGGTCCTCGCGGTCCCTCCAGTCCCCGGTGGCGGGGGCGTTGAAGTCTCCGCACACGACCACCGGGAGTGCACCGCGGGGCTGCTGCGCGAGGATCCGCTCCGTCTCCCGGAGCACCGCACGGATCTGCTCGACGCGCGGCTCCTCCTCGTAGTCCGCGGTCGCCTGCCCCTCGCCCGCGAGCGCCCGGTAGGGAGCGTACGGGTAGGGAGCGAGGTGCACCGACCAGACCAGCACCTCGCCCTGGCCCGGGACCGGCTCCACGAGCGCGGCCTGAGCGTACGGAAGGGTCGTCGTCCTCACGGGTGTGAGCGGGGCGGAGCTCACGACGGCGGTGTCCCAGCCGTGCTGTGCGTGGAATGCTCCGAGTCTGGCGGCGAGGTTCTCCGCCGCCGTGCCCCAGCACTCCTGCATCGCGAGGACATGTGCGGGGTGCTGCGCTGCGATCGCGTACTGCTTCTCCTGTCCGTAGTCGACCTCGCGTCCGCCGTACCAGACGTTCCATGTCTGCAGCGTGAACTCGTCGTCCTGAGTCATGCGGTCCTCTCCTCTCGCGTGCATCCGGGTCGTCCGGACTCGTTGCTGTGCACCTGTCGTTCGGCGCGTCGGTCGCCCTGGTGCGTCGGCCGCACCGGAGCATCTGTCGTCGTGTCCGTCATGCGGGGGAGGCCGGGGCCCACGGACCGCTCACGGCGATCCGGCCGCGGCCGCTCTCATGCGCCTGCACCTCGCAGTCGAGATCCCCGAGGTCCCGCAGCCGGAGGTCGACGGGCAGGGATGCGTCGGGATCATCGTTCACTCCGATGACCGTGCATCCGGCCGCTCGGCCGGCGGCCGCACCCGGGCTCGAATCCTCGAGCACGAGCACGTCGACGGCGTCGACGCCGAGCCACCGTGCGGCCAGCAGATACGGGTCCGGTGCCGGTTTGCCCCGCCTGACGTCCTCGATCGTCACGATCGCGTCGAAGAGGTCGATGATGCCGACCCGCCGCAGCAGCCCGTGGACGTCGTGGCGCCGGCCGTTGCTCGCGACGGCGATGGGCACGGCGCCCGCCAGCGAGCGCACGAGCTCCGGCGCAGCGGGCATGGGGTCAGCGAGGCCGGCGAGCGCGGCGCTGTAGGCGGCGTCGACCTCGGCGACGGAGGGGGGAGACCGCCGCGCAGCGGCTGGGCGCTGACCGCACGCCGCGTGGACTCGGCCCAGCTCCACCGCAGCTTCCTGCGACGCCATGCCGCGGAGGGTGGACGGTGCGATCCCCTCCAGCCCCAGGTCCGCGAGGTAGCCGCCCATGAGTGACAGCCACGGAGCCTCCGAATCGACGAGCACCCCGTCGCAGTCGAAGACGACGGCGTCGAACGTCCTCATGCCCACCGCCCGCCCGCCTCGCCGACCGGCAGGCGCATCGCGGGCTGACCGGTCACGCGGGTGCGGACCCGGGTCCCCGGAGGGACGGCGTGCGCGTCCGCCGATGCGAGCGATGCGGACCATTCGACGGAGTCATCGCCGGGGCGTCCCAGCCGGACCATCGTCCGTTCTCCGGTGTAGGTCTGGCGCGTCACGACGAGCTGTCCTCCCGGATCCGGGTCGACGGCCAGATCCTCCGGACGGATGAACACGACGTCGTCGCCGAGCGCATCCACGGGCAGGTCGTCCGACGCGCTCCACGATCGCGGGACGGCGACCTCGTTGATCGTCCCGACGAAGCGGCTGACGAACGGGGTGCTGGGGTGTGCGTACACCTCGTGGGGCGGTGCGTACTGCTCGATCCTGCCGGCGTTCATGACGGCGACCCGGTCGGCGATCGCGAGCGCTTCGCCCTGGTCGTGGGTGATGAAGACCGTCGTGGTGCCGAGCGCCTGCTGCACCCTGCGGATCTCGTCACGCAGCGACGAGCGCACCGCGGCGTCGAGTGCGGAGAGGGGCTCGTCGAGCAGGAGCACCTTGGGCCGAGTGGCCAGGGCCCGCGCGAGCGCGACCCTCTGCTGCTGTCCGCCGGACAGCTGGTGCGGATAGCGGTCGCCCATCCCGCCGAGTCCGCACACGTCCAGGAGTTCGTCCGTGCGGGTCCGGCGCGCGGCGCGATCGATCCGGCGGATCCGCAGGCCGTACTCGATGTTGTCGTCGACACTGAGGTTGGGGAACAGGCTGTAGCTCTGGAAGACCATCCCCATGTCCCGCCTGCGGGGAGGCAGTCCGAGGATCGAGCGGCCGCCCACGAGCACATCGCCGCTGTCGACGGGTTCGAACCCGGCGAGGACCCGCAGGGTCGTCGTCTTCCCGCAGCCGGACGGCCCCAGGATGCTCACCATGGACCCGGCGTCGACCTCCATCGACAGATCTGTGAGGACGCTCGTGGAGCCGTAGGACTTGTGGATGCGGGAGAAGCTCACCGACATCGGCTCATCAGAGCCGGTGGCGGAGGCCCCTGCGGTCTGCACGTGCGTGCTCATCGGGTGGTGGTTTCCTTCCGGGAAGCGGGGGCGGACGTCCTGCCGAAGCGCGACGCGCTGACGGTCGCGGCGGCGAGCAGGAGCCAGGTTGTGAGGCTGAGCAGCACCGACAGTGTGATCGAGCCGCGGAAGTTCGTGCTGGACAGGGTGTTGAGGTACACCGGCAGCATGGGGATGGAGAGGGTCGCCGCGACCGTGTACTCGGCGATCGACAGCGCGAACGCGTAGAACGCGGAGAACATGACGGGGCCCGCGATGTTCGGGAGGACCACGCGCCGGAGGGTGTCCGGCGTGCTCGCTCCCAGGACCGAGGACGACTCGAAGAGCGTTCGCAGCGGCAGCGTCGACAGGCCGGAGTCGATCGACCGGTAGGTGAACGGCAGGCAGAGGACCACATACGTGCCGACCAGCACGAGCGGCAGGTCCTGTGACTGCAGCGCCGTGCTGATCTGCATGCCCACACTGCCGCGACCCTGTGAGGCGAGCCCGCGCAGGACGGCGGACAGTCCCGCGACGATCGCGATCGCGGGGATCACGAGGGGCAGGGTGCAGAGGATGCCGAGGACGGAGCGCAGCTTCGGCGCCCACAGATGGACCGCCACGACGGCCGGCACGAGCGTGCCGACGAGGACGACGACCGTGAGGGAGGCGATGACGAGGCTCCGGATGAGCGGTGCCACGATCGCTCCGGAGTCCGCGAGCCCCGTGAGGCCGTCCGTCGTGAAGGTCCCGTCCGAGCGGAAGAACGCGTAGGTGAGGGAGCTGACCTGCGGTGTGAGGATGAAGATCGCGAGCGCGATGATCGGCAGCCATGCGAGCGCACGGGTCGGTGCTGCGGCGCGGCGACTCATGCGTCCAGCCATCGTGCCGTGCGCCGTGTGAGCGCGTTGAAGCCGATGAGGACGACGACGGCGATCACGCCGGTCGTGACGCCCAGCGCCATCGCGACGCCCTCGCCCCCGGTCGCGGCGGACCCGGCCAGCTGCCCGGCGATCTCCAGGGGGATCAGCGGCAGGGCGCCGGATCCGATGAGGACGGCCGCAGAGGCGTGCGTGCCGAACGCGGCGCCGAACATGAGGATCCATGCGCCGATCAGTGCGGGCGTGATGATGGGCAGGCCGACGCGGCGCCAGAACGTGAGGGAGGTGCCGCCGAGCGACGTGTTCGCCTCTCGCCACTGCCGGCGCAGTGCGACGAAGCTGGGCAGCGTCAGCAGGATCATCGTGGGGATGAGGAAGTACTGGTACATGAGGATGAGGCCCTTCGTGCTGTAGAGCGTGAAGGTGGGGTCGACCGCGGTCACGAGCGCGATGAAGTAGCCGGTATTGCCGACGGAGACGATGAACGAGAACGCGAGCGGAACACCGCCGTCGTTCGCGAGCACACTGGAGACGACCGCGGTGAGCGAGTCGACGGCCTTCGACCGGAGTGCGGAGATTGCCCAGCTGCAGATCCCGCCGAGCAGGGCGGCCACGGTCGCCGCGACGAATGAGAGGAATAGACTGTTCTCGAGGGCGAGGAGGCGGGACCCGGAGCCGAGCGCGGCGAAGTTGCCCAGGCCGAGGGTCCGGGTCCCGGGTTCGTCCGCGGGGACCAGGAGCGAGGTCGTGGTCATCCCGATGACGGGGACCGCGAAGAACAGCGCGATGAGGACGGCGAGCGGCGCGAGGGCCGCCCACGCCGGCGAGGGCGCGGACCCGCGCCGGCGAGGGACGGCGGCCTCGTTCCCGCTGACGGGGGCCGCGCGCGTGTGCGGAGGAGGGCTGGTGGTCATCCGACGGACTGTGCCCAGGTGTCCGCGACGACGGCCTGTTGGGACTCACGCTGCTCCTGCGACGGCAGGGGGACGTCTGCCGGGGTCTCGGGGAGCGCCGCGAGCGCTTCTTCGTCGACCGTGCCGGCATCGATCATCGCGTCGAGCCGCCCCGGCTTCACGTAGCCCTCCAGCAGGAGGTTCTGCCCCTCATCGCTGAAGACGAACTCCTGCCAGAGGCGGGCGACGGCGGGATGCGGTGCGTCGTCGTTGACCGAGGCGGCGTAGTACGAGGAGACGGTTCCGTCCGCCGGGATGGTCGTCTGCAGATCGACGCCGCCGTCCGCGAGGTCGTCGGCCCACTGGAGAAGGAGGTAGTCCCAATTGATCACGATCGGGGTCTCACCGGTCTCCACGGTGCCGGCGACGGCCTCGGAGGGGATGAGGTTCCCGGACTCCGAGAGCTCCGCGAAGTAGTCGACGCCGGGGCTGATGTCGTCCAGCGTCCCGCCGTTGGCCAGGGAGGCGGCGAACACCGTCATGAACGACGATTCGCCGGTGGTCGGGTCACCCGGCATGGCGATCTGCCCCCTGTACTGCTCGTCGAGCAGGTCCTCGAAGGACTCCGGGCATGTGTCGACGGCCGCGGCGTCGCAGCCGATCGCCATCGTGCCGCCGAGGTGGTTGAACCAGGTGCCCGTCTCCGACTGCATCTGATCAGGGAGGTCGTCGACCGAAGCGGGACGGTACTCCGCGAGCAGGCCCTCCGCATCGGCGCTGACGGCGAACGAGGCGCCCGTGTCGAGGTAGTCCAGCGAGGTCTCCTGGCCCTGGCGGTTCTTCACCGCGTTGACGAGGTCCTGGCTGGCACCGGTGGAGGTGTCGTTCTCGATCTCGATGCCGTACGTCTGTGAGAACGCGTCGAGCAGGCCGCCGTAGTTGGCCCAGTCCTCGTACAGGCCCATGACGTTGAGGGTGCTTTCGGACTGCGCGGCTTCGACGAGGGCGTCCATGCCCCCGCCCTCCTCGACTGAGGTCGCGGAGCGCCAGTTCGCGGACTCGTCGGATTCCGCGGCACCTCCTCCGCAGGCGGAGAGAGCGGCGATCGCGCCCAGGGAGAGCGACGCCGTGACCAGACGGGTGTGCTTCAGCATGAGGTGTGCCTTTCGTGTGCGCGCAGCCGTGCGGCCGGCGGTGAGGGGTGACCCGGGCTCTTCTGCGCTCGATCGACGGGCGCCGTCCCGAGAGATCCTCACTGGTGAAGATCTCCGTACAGTCACAACCTCTCCAGTGAAGATGTCGAAGAAGGGGATGGCGGGATGCCACCGGATGAACTCTGGGTGAGGGGGTGGCACGTCGCGGAATCCGCGCTGTGCCGCGCGGAGCGACCCGCTAGCGTGGGAGGCGTCGTGCGTGCGCACGCGGCTCGGACGGCCGGATGTCGGGAAGCACGCGCTTCCGGGGCGGTCAGATCGGACGGTCCCCGGGTTCGGGACGGAGGGCAGGAAACGATGGAGAACGGGTCGAACGCGATGGCGGTGGGAGCGCCGGCCGCGCGCTACGAGCAGATCGCGGAGCAGGTGCGCGACTCCATCCGCTCGGGTGACCTGGCAGTGGGCCGGAGCCTCGATTCGGAAGCCGCGCTGGCACTGTCGTTCGGCGTCGCACCGGGCACAGTGCGCGAGGCGCTGCGCCTGCTCGTGGCGGAGGGGACGCTCAGCGGCCGTCGGGGCGCGCGCAAGAGTGTTCTGCGGATCCCTCGTCCGCCGGTGGCCCAGGAGGAGTTCCGGAGCTTCGCCCAGTGGGCGACCGCGCACGATCGCACGCCGGACGGGCTGGTCATCGAGCAGGAGTGGGAGATCGCGGGGGAGGAGACCGCGCGCGCGATCACGGTGGATCCGCGCAGCAGAGTCCTCCGCGTCGTGCGAGTGCGCTCACTCGACGGGGAGAGGGTCATGGTCGAGAGGACCCGGTACCCGGAGTGGCTCGGTGAACTGGTCGAGGCGATGCCGGCGGATCTCGAATCGGTGACCCGCGAGCTCGCCGATGTGCACGGCGTGGTCTTCGCAGGGGCCGACCATGTGTTCTCGGCGGCGGTGTGCGGTCAGCAGGACGCGATGCTGCTCGGCGTTTCGCGCGGTCGTCCGCTCCTGCGCCACCTCCGCGTGACCCGCAGCCCGTCAGGTCAGCCGCTGGAGGTGTCGGAGGACCGCTACCTCGCGAACATCCTCACCGTCGCGATCTCGAACGGCCGGAACACGAATCCCATCAGCTGGCTTCCCGCGGACGAGTCCGACTGGCTCTGACCGGCGCCGGCGCCGTGGTCAGGACCGAGCGCTCCGATGCCCGGACTGCTCGCCCCACTCCTCGTCAGGCGCGTGCTTCTCGAGGAACGAGTAGACCTCAGTCGTGTCCACGCCCGGGAAGATGCCGGGCGGCACCGCGGCCAGCAGGGACGCGTGCGTGCGGGCCGACGGCCAGCTCGCGTGCTCCCACTTCTCCGCCAGTTCGTCCGGCGCCTGCCGGCAGCAGGAGGGATCGGGGCACTTCGACGCGGAGCGCTTCGTCGTGTCGCGACCGTCGAACCACCCCACGTGGGCGAACGGGACCCCGACGCTCACGGAGAACTCACCGCCGGGCAGCACGCGCGCGGTGCACCAGTACGTTCCGCTCGGTGTGTCCGTGTACTGGAAGTAGGGGCTGAACCGGTCGGCGACCCGGTGCACGGTCCGTGAGGTGAAGCGCTTGCACGCGTACTGCCCTTCGATCGCTCCCAGCGGATCGGTGGGGAACGGAAGCCCGTCGTTCGAGTACGCCTTATGCACGGTTCCAGAAGAATGGACCTTCATGAAGTGCACGGGCAGCCCCAGGTGCGCCGTCGCGAGGTTCGTGAACCGGTGCGCAGCCGTCTCATACGAGACTCCGAACACGTCACGGAGCTCTTCCACAGAAATCGACCGGTTCTTCTTCGCGCGCTGCAGCAGCGGCACGGCCTCCGATTCGGGCAGCATGAGCGCCGCGGCCAGGTAGTTCGCCTCGACCCGCTGGGTGAGGAACTCCTCGTAGTCCGCGGGTGCGGAATGGCCCAGGATGTGCGACGCGAGGGCCGTGAGCAGATGGGAGCGCGGGTCGTGTCCCGTCACGTCGTCGTGGGAGAGGTAGAGGCGCTGATTCTCCGTGTCCGCGACCGCCCGCGTGGACGAGGGCAGGTCGGACACGTAGTGCAGCGAGTACCCCAGGTGATCGGCCACCGCGGCGGTCTGGCGCTGCGACAGCGGGCCGCCGTCGTACCCGATCCGCGCCAGCACCTCGCCCGCCACCTTCTCCAGCTCGGGGAAGTGGTTGCCCTGCTGGCGCATCTGCTCCCGCAGTGCGCGGTTCACCCGGCGGGCCTCCTCCGGAGTGGCCGCGCGTCGCCGCACCATGGTGGTGAGCTGGCGCTGGAGGCCTGCGATCGCCTCGAGCGCGTCCTGCGGCAGGGATTTCACCTTCACTGGAGGAAGGTGCAGAGAACTGTAGAGCGGCGACATCTGATTGCGCTCCACCTCGAGCTCCAGTGCCTGCCGCGCGTCGACGGGAGACGGGTCCAGGAGGTCGTCCGTCGTGACGCCCAGTGCGGCCGCGAGGTCCCGCAGCTGCCCTAGACCGGGCTCGCGCTTCCCGTTCTCCAGGACGGATATCTGCGACGGCGCGCGATCGATCCGCTCCCCCAGCTGTCCCAGCGTCAGCCCCGCCGCCGTGCGGTAGTGCCGGATGCGGCGGCCGATGCTCAGGGCATCGGCGGAGGAGTCGGTGCCGCTGTCGTCGGAGTGCTCTGCGGCGCGCTGCATGCGTGTGGTGATCACCATGCGACCACTCTGGCAGAAGAAGCGGATGTGCGAAAGAACGTGATTTCTTCACTGAGACAGAAATCCGCCAGAACTTCACCGGAAAAAGTCTCGTCCAGCGGGTTCTCCTCCGGAAGACTGGGTGTCACACCGCAGCACGACGCAGTACACAACCCCTGAAGGAGATCGACGATGACGCAGCAGAACATCCACGACGCGCAGGCCATCCAGAGCGACTGGGCGACCAACCCCCGCTGGTCCGGAGTCGCTCGCGACTACACCGCGGAAGACGTCGTCAAGCTGCGCGGCTCGCTCATCGAGGAGCACACGCTCGCCCGTCACGGCGCGGACCGCCTGTGGGACCTCCTCCACACCGAAGACTTCGTCAACTCGCTGGGCGCCCTCACCGGCAACCAGGCCGTGCAGCAGGTCAAGGCCGGCCTCAAGGCGATCTACCTCTCCGGCTGGCAGGTCGCGGCGGACGCGAACCTCGCGGGCCAGACCTACCCGGACCAGTCGATCTACCCGGCGAACTCGGTGCCGGCCGTCGTCCGTCGCATCAACAACGCACTGATGCGCGCCGACCAGGTCGAGCGCTCGGAAGGCGACATGAAGGTGGACGACTGGTTCGCCCCCATCGTCGCGGACGCAGAGGCGGGCTTCGGCGGCACCGCCAACGTCTACGAGCTCATGCGCGGCATGATCAACTCCGGCGCGGCGGGCGTCCACTTCGAGGATCAGCTCGGTTCGGAGAAGAAGTGCGGCCACCTGGGCGGCAAGGTGCTCATCCCCACCGGCCAGCACGTCCGCACCCTGAACACCGCGCGTCTGGCGGCGGACGTGGAGAACGTCAACACGCTCGTCATCGCCCGGACGGACGCAGAGGCCGCGACGCTCATGACGTCGGACATCGACGAGCGCGACCAGAAGTACGTCACCGGTGAGCGCACGGCAGAGGGCTTCTACAAGATCCGCAACGGCATCGAGCCCTGCATCGACCGTGCGCTGGCATTCGCCCCGTACTCGGATCTGCTCTGGATGGAGACCTCCACTCCGGACCTCGAGGTCGCGAAGCAGTTCGCCGACGCCGTCCACGCGGAGTACCCGGACCAGATGCTCGCCTACAACTGCTCGCCGTCGTTCAACTGGAAGAAGCACCTGGACGACGCGACGATCGCCAAGTTCCAGCGCGAGCTCGGTGCGATGGGCTACAAGTTCCAGTTCATCACGCTGGCCGGCTTCCACGCGCTCAACCACTCGATGTTCGACCTGGCCCACGGCTACGCCCGCAACCAGATGGCCGCATACGTCGAACTGCAGGAGAAGGAGTTCGCGGCGGAGGCTCGCGGCTACACCGCGACGCGCCACCAGCGCGAGTCCGGAACGGGCTACTTCGACCTCGTCTCGACCGCCATCAACCCCGATTCCACGACGACCGCGCTCAAGGATTCGACCGAAGCCGCTCAGTTCAGCAGCTGAGCCCGCAGTCGAGGTCCCGGCCACCACGCCGTGAGACCTCACCATTCCGAAGACGCCGGCTGAGCCGGCCGGCGAATTCGGAGGAAGCGGATCGGCCGTTCCGGCGCAGGGTTTCTGGGGTTTCCCTGCGCCGGGGCGGCCGATTTCTTCACCCGTCCCGCCCGCCTCCCACCCCCCCGGGCTCACCCGCACTGGCCTGCTCACACTGGTCCGCTCGCACTGGTCCGCGCGACCGACATCCTCCGCCACACGACTCGCTCAGGAGCATCCATGTCCTCCCTCCCGACCTCCTCCACACAGGAGCTGCACCCGTCCCCGTCCGCTCGGACCGCCGGCGGCCGCATGGTCGTCGCCGGCCCCATGGAGCCCACGTTCGACACGGTCCTCACCCACGAGGCGCTCGACTTCCTCGCACAGCTGCACGCGGAGCTGCTCACGGAGCGTCGCCGGCTCCTCACCGAGCGCGGCCCCCGCAACGATGCGATCGCCCGCGGCGACCTGCCGGGCCACCGCGAGGACACCCGTCACATCCGTGAGGATGCGGACTGGCGCGCGATCGGCCACGCAGGAGCATCGGGACTGTCCCGTCGCCGCGTGGAGATCACGGGCGCACCGGATGGCCGCACGGCGGTCAATGCGCTCAACTCCGACGCCGATTCGTGGCTCGCGGACTTCGAGGACGCCATGTCGCCCACGTGGTCGAACGTGGTGCTCGGCCAGGTGAACCTCCGTGCGGCGGTGCGCAACCGCCTCAAGCACGTGACGCGAGTGGGCAAGTACTACGAGCAGCGCACGAGTAGGCGCGCAGACGCGCAGCAGCCGACGATCGTCGTGCGGCCCCGTGGTCTCCACATGCCGGAGGCGCACCTGCGGTACGTCGACCGGAACGGATCGGAGACCTCGGCGGCGGCCTCGCTCGTGGACTTCGCGCTGTACTTCTTCCACAACGCCCAGGAGCTGGCAGCGCGCGGCAGCGGCATCTACTTCTGCATCCCGAAGGTGGAGAGTGCCGCGGAGGCGCGCTGGTGGAACCGTCTGTTCGTGCGAGCGCAGGAGCTGCTCGGCCTGGAGCCGGGCACGCTGCGTGCGACGGTCCTCATCGAGACGCTGGGTGCGGCGATCGAGATGGAGGAGATCGTCTGGGAGCTGCGCGATCACTGCGCGGGCCTGCACGCCGGCCGCTGGGACTACATCTTCTCGATGACGAAGGCGTTCCGCCACGACCGCTCCTTCCTCCTGCCCGACCGCAAGGAGATCACGATGGAGCTGCCGTTCCTCACGAGCTACGCGCGGCGCATCATCGACGTGAGCCACCGCCGCGGCATCCACGCGCTGGGTGGCATGGCCACGGCGTTCCCGGACCGCGAGGACCCGGATCTCACCGCGGTCGCGCAGCAGGGCGTGCGGGAGGACAAGGAGCGCGAGGCCGCACAGGGCTTCGACGGGACCTGGGTCGCGCACCCGAACCTGATCCCGGTGGCGCGTGACGCGTTCGACGCGGTGCTGGGGGATGCCGACCACCAGATCGAGCGGATCCCTGCGACGGACGGAACGGGTGAGAACGGCCGGATCACGTCGGCCGACCTCCTCTCCCGCGACGGGCTGCCCACGCCCGAGGACCTGCGCGAGCACGTGAGCGAGGACGGCGTCCGCACGAACATCCGTGCATGCATCGCCTACCTCAACGCATGGCTGTCGGGGAAGGGCGCGCTCAAGGTCGACCACCTGGTGGAGGACGTGTCCAGCGTGGAGATCTCCCGTGCGCAGATCTGGCAGTGGATCCGCCGCGGTGTGAAGATGGACAACGGCCGCGTGCTCACCACCGTGCTGGTGGACCGGTACGTGGCGGAGGAGCTCGCGATCACGTCGCGCAATCCGCTGGACCACTTCTGCGATTCCGCGGAGCTGCTGCGCTGGGGGGCGCTGGGCGACGACCTGCCGGACTCCTTCACCGTGGAGGCCTACCAGCGGTTCATGGTCGACCGGGCGGCGAGGAGTCCCTTCCCGTTCGCGGCGTGAGACCGTCCGCCGGCCGGTGGACGGACTCCCTCCCTCCCCGCCGCCCGGTGCAGTGACCGACGGCTGTCAGCCGTCTACCGACGCCGAGGTGCCGGTCCCCTCCGGGGGAGCCGGCACCTCGGCGTCACCCGTATGATTGTGGTCCACTCCACACAGGGCAGGCGGAAGGAACCGATGGGCCAGGGCACACAATCGATCGACAGGGCCGCCGCACTCCTGATGTTCGTCATCAATGCCCCGGCGCCGGTGTCGTTCACGGACGTCGTCGAGCATTCCGGCATGGCGCGTTCGACGGTGTCGCGCCTGCTGGCCTCGCTGCACGACAACGGGCTGCTCGAACGGATGCCCGACGGCGCCTACCGTGGCGGTCCCCTGTTCGCGGCGTATGCCGCGCGCTTCGACAGGACCGAGGCCCTCGCGGCCGCTGCGACCCCCACCCTCGAGCGGATCGGGGAGAAGACCGGGGAGACGGTCAATCTGGGGCTGCCCAGCGGTGGGCGGGTGGTCCACGCCGCGCAGGTCGATTCGAGCTACGTGCTGGGCGCGGCGAACTGGGTCGACATCGATGTGCCGATCCACTGCTCTGCGCTGGGGAGGGTCCTGAGCGCGTTCGGTTCGCTCGAGCTGCCGAAGGGATCGCTCACCCGCTGCTCCGACGGGGTGGTGCTGTCCGAGTCGAACCTCGTTCAGGACGCGGCGCTCATCCGCACCCGCGGCTTCGCCATCACGCACGGTGATTTCGAGCTGGGCCTCGATGCTGTCGCATCGCCGGTGCGCGGGCAGGGCGGAGCGGTGCTCGCGGCGATCGGCATCTCCGGCCCGGCGGTGCGGATGACGGCCCGCATCGAGGAGTTCGGTCGTCTCCTGGTCCAGGAGGCAGATCTGCTGTCGCGCGGTCTGGCGAAGCTCCCCGCGCGGCACCGTCAGTGAGTGGCGGTCTCGTCTGCGAGCCACGCCTCCGTCTTCGCGATCTCGTTGAACGTGTAGACGTGGAGCCCCGCGACCCGGGACGTCGGGTCCTCGAGTGCGCTCCGCATCCTGGTGAGGAAGCGCTGCGTGTCGTAGCCGCCCGGTGCGATGAGTCGAGCGATCGTTCCGACCTTCCCCGTGAGGAAGCGCAGCGACTGGCCGACCCCGATCCGGGCTCCCACTCGCGCCAGGCGGGCGGCGTCCACGCGACCGGGGACTCCCAGCCAGAGGGGCAGGGCGGTGCCTCGATCCCGTGCGGTGCGGATCCACGCTAAGAGCGTGTCCGGATCGAAGCACAGGTTGCTCACCATCTCCGTCGTGAACGGCTGCTTGTCCGCGAGGGCGTCGACGACCTCGGCGTCGGAGAGGGTCGGGTGCGACTCCGGATAGGCCGCGACGCCGATATCGCGGAACGGGTGGTCCATCCGCGCGAGGTCGCGCAGCAGGTCGAGTGATGAGGTGTAGGCCCCCGGCCCGGGGGTCGCGTCGCCACCGGGGACGAAGACGGCGTCGACGCCTGCGGAGTGCAGCCGCGCGACGATGTCCTCGAGGTGGGATCTGCCGGACACCATGCGGGCGGCGACGTGGGGGACCACTCGGCGGCCGTCGGCGCGGAGAGCGCAGGCGACGGCGAGGGTCGCCTCCAGCCCGAGGCTCTCGGACGCGGTGACCGTGACGGTGCGGTGCTGCGGGGAATGGGCCCGGACGTCGGCGGTGACCGTCCGGGTCGGGAGCACCTCGAGCCGCGCTGTGCTCAGGAGGCGGTCCAGCGGTGCGCGGGACCGGTCGTCGCTGGTCGTCGGGTCGCTGGTCATCGGAGGGCTCCCTTCGCCCGGGACTCCATTGTCGCCGCTCACCCGCACACGCTGTCCATGCGGGATTCGAGCGGGTCATCGTGCGGGAACGGTCTCTTGTTCGAGGGCAGTGCGGAATCCTATACTTGAAGCCCGGGATGCGGGACAGGGATCCCGGAGGGCAGAACTCGCTGAGGAGGATGCCATGCATTTCAACGTCCCGTCCATCGACCAGCGCGACCGGCTGGTCCCCATCAATCTCCGGCAGTCCGGACCGACTCCCGTAGAGATGCTCATCGACACCCGCGTGCGGAAGTCGCCGTACTGGGCCCTGTCCATGCAGCACGGCTGCTGGCGCGCCTCCGTCTACAACCGGATGTACCACCCGCGCGGCTACGTCCGTCCCGACGAGGGCGGGATGATGGTCGAGTACGACTCCCTCGTGAACGACGTGACCCTCTGGAACGTCGCCGTCGAACGGCAGATCCGGGTCAAGGGGCCGGATGCGGAGGCCTTCGTCGATCGGGTGATCACGCGCGATGCCACCAGGATCCCGGCCATGCGCGCTCGCTACGTGATCCTCTGCAACGAGGCCGGCGGCATCCTCAATGACCCCGTCCTGCTGCGGGTCGCCGACGACGAGTTCTGGTTCAGTCTGTCGGACTCCGACCTCATGCTCTGGCTGCAGGGCGTGAATGTCGGGTGGAGGTTCGACGTCGACATCGCAGAGATCGATGTCTCGCCGGTGCAGATCCAGGGGCCGAAATCGCTCGACCTCATGATCGACCTCGTGGGCGACGACGTCGCCGACGTCCCCAACTACGGGCTCATGGCCGCGACGATCCGCGGCTGCGAGGTGATCATCTCCCAGACCGGGTTCTCCGGTGAGAAGGGCTATGAGATCTACCTGCAGGATTCCACGCTCAACGCGGAGACGCTCTGGAGCGCGATCCTCGAGGTGGGCGCGGCGCACCGTCTGCGGGTCGTGGCGCCGGCGCACCACCGCCGGATCGCGGCGGGCATCCTGTCGTGGGGCCAGGACATGGATGCGGAGACCCTCCCCTTCCAGGTGAACCTCGCCTACCAGGTGCCGCGGCAGAAGCCGGGGGAGTACATCGGGAAGGAGGCGCTCGAAGCGGCACGGAACGAGATCGAGGACGGGCGGCCGCCGTACTCGCTGCAGCTCGCTGGGCTGAAGCTTGCGGGCCGGCCGATCGACGACTACGCGCCGGACTTCTGGCTGATCAGCGAACAGCAGCACGGTGAACCGGTCGGGTACGTGACCTCGCCGTGGTACTCGCCGGAGCTCGAGATCAACATCGCGATGGGCTACGTGCCGCTGCGCGACACCGCGCTGGGCACCGAGCTGTGGGTCTGGCTCCCGGACGAGTACGCCGACGAGCCCGGAGTCCCGGTGGCGGCCGAAGTCGTCGAGATGCCGTTCCGCCCCTCCACTCATCCCAGCCAGCGCGAACAGCTGCGGAAGAAGGGGCTCGACAACGCGGTGTGAGGATATGCATCCCTCCCTGTCGGTGCGCAGGTGGGACGGCTAGGGTTCTCTCAGACGAGTCCGGGCCTCGGGATCGATCCCGAAGCCGGGCCCGGAGCCCCGGAGCCCCGGAGCATCGACAGGGAGGAATCCGCTCAATGGACCGCATCGACAACGGACCCAACCCCAACGCATTCGACATCGAGACTGCGACCGTGGAGAACGACACGTACCGCACGGTCGTGTGGACGGGCCGCTACATGCAGGTGACTCTCATGGCGATCCCGGTGGGCGAATCCATCGGGCTCGAGGTCCACGAGGAGAACGACCAGTTCCTCCGGATCGACGGCGGCGAGGGACGCTGCGTCATGGGTCCCGCCGAGGATCAGCTGAACTTCCAGCAGGACGTGTCCGACGGCTGGTCGATCCAGGTGCCCGCCGGCGTCTGGCACGACGTCATCAACACGGGCTCTGAGCCGCTGCGCCTGTACTCGATCTACTCGCCGGTGCACCACGCGCAGGGCCGTGTGCACCAGACCGCTGAGGATGCGGAGATCGACGAGGAGTCGGGCGAGGACGAACCGCCGGCATGGACCGGCCACGAGCTGCCGAAGTGGACGGTCGGCCCGGTCCGCGACTGACCGGGACCGCCTCCTCGGCCAGACTCAGAGCACGACCTCGATGAGGGCGGGCCCTTCGGTCGCCAGCGCGCGGTCGTAGGCGGCACCCAGTGCCTCCATCGTCTCTGCACGCTCCGCAGGCACTCCGAAGCCGCGCGCGACCGACACCCAGTCGATGGTCGGTCGATCGATGTCGAGCAGCTTCGCCGCGGTCTCACCGACGACGTCGACGCCCACATTCGACATCTCGTTCCGCAGGATCTGATACTTGCGGTTCGCCAGGATCAGGGTGACGACGTCAACGCCCTCGCGCGCCTGCGTCCACAGTGTCTGCGGCATGTACATGCCTGATCCGTCCGACTCGAATGTGACGACCTTGCGGTCCGGGCAGGCGATCGCGGCTCCCAGGGCGACGGGCATCGCCCATCCGATGGAGCCGCCTGTCACGTTGATCCAGTCATGTGGGCGCGCGCTGGCGGTTGCCGCGTTGAAGTTCCACCCGGTCGTGATCGATTCGTCGACGACGATCGCGTTCTCCGGGATCGCCTCGGCGATGAATGTTCCGAGCTTCTCTGCGGTGATCGCGCCGGTGGGCCGCTGCGGCAGCGCCAGGTCTGTCAGCTGGACAGAGGCGGCCTTCGCCCGCACCACCTGGGGGAGTGCCTCGAGGACTGCTGTGAGGGGGATGTCCGCGCGTGGTGTCTCAGGGGACAGATCGATGAAGCGGGTATCCGGCTGATAGAGGGTGCTCCGCTTCGTGGGGTACGCGAAGAACGCCACGGGCGGCTTCTCTCCCACGAGCACGATCGTGTCGAACTGGGCGAACAGCTCCTGGGCCGGGTCGACTGCGTACGGGACCTTCATCGCCGCGTACCGCCCGGCGCCGCGGGTGACCCGGGGGGAGAAGGTGGAGGTGAGCACCGTGGCACCTGTTGCGGTGGCGATCCGCCCTGCCGCCTCGAGTGCGTCTTCGCGTGGGGTGCGGCCTCCCATGAGGATGGCGCCCCGGGATCCGGCCTCGACCAGGGAGTGTGCTGCGGACTCGACCGCGAGCTCGTCGATCACCGGGAGGGGGGCGGGCTGTGCGGTCGTCGGGCTGACGGCCGCGGGCAGCTCGTTCCATGCGGCGTCCGCAGGGAGGATGAGGGAGGCGACCTGACCGCGGCGGGCGACCGTCACGGCGTCGGCCACGTCGGTGGTGAGCGCGTGCTCATCGATGGACGTGCGCACCCAGTGCGAGAACGGGCGTGCGGTGCCTTCGATGTCACTGGACAGCGGGGCGTCGAGGTCGCGGTGGTAGCTCGCGTGATCGCCGATCACATTGACGACCGGTGAATGCGCGCGCAGTGCGTTGTGCAGGTTCGAGAGTCCGTTCGACAGTCCCGGCCCCAGGTGGAGGAGGGTCGCGGCGGGCTGGTCGGCCATCCGCCCGTACCCGTCGGCGGCGCCGGTGACGGCGCCCTCGAACAGGCCCAGCACACCGCGGACCGCCGGTGTCCCGTCCAGGGCGGCGACGAAGTGCATCTCCGAGGTCCCGGGGTTCGCGAAGCACGTCGTGACACCATTGTGGTCGAGCGTGGCGAGGAGGGAATCGGCACCGTTCACTAGTGACTCCTTCTGAAGGGGCGCTGCGGGTCGGGCGGGAGGCGTCCGACCCTCCCCCTGCGGCGGTGCAGGGGCGCTCTGCGGCTGTCGGGCCCATCGTCGCACACCTGCGTGCGTGCGTCGGCCTGCTCCACCCGCCTGTCGACTGACGTCACTGCGCGAATGCGGATGCTGCACGCATGACGAGCCGTGCGCATGACGAGCAGTGCGCACCGCGAGCTGTGCGCATGACGAGCTGCGCACGACGATCCGAGTGGCTGCACAGCACGATGCGCGAGAGTGAGGTGCGCGGGAACGGAGGATGGCGACGATGTCACGTCTCTGTAACAGTCCCTGCGTGATGCGTGCGGCTGTCGCCGCAAGGAGCTGTCGAACAGTCAGGCGTACTACCATGACTGCGTACCGCCTGCACGAGCTTCGACGAATGTTTCGCTCTGCAGGTCGACGACCCCTAGTCCGCGAACAATCAGGCTTGCTGAGAAGGCTTGCCAACCACGAGGTCGATTCACATGGCGAGAAGGACGCGCACACTCAGCGCAGAGCAGAAGTCGGTGCTGACGTCAGTGCGGAGGGTTGCCCGTCAGCGGTCGCGCATCAACGAGGCGTACCTGACGGCGATCGTAGACGCGCGCCAGTCCGGGGTGACGTATGCATCCATCGCAGATGCGGTGGGCACGTCGTCACAGGCCGTCCAGGAGATCGTGCGCCGTCATCACAAGGTGGAGCCGGCCTCCGCCTCCCGGGGCCAGGTCTCCTCGATCGGGGACCAGTCGATCGGGGACCAGTCCGGCGCCTCGTCAGCCACGACAGACAGCCGCGCCTCCGCGGTGGGGGCGACGGCCGGCGCGATCGCGGCGATCGCCGGTGACGACGACCACTCGCAGCCGGGAGGGTCGGGCGCTGCGGGCAGCGGGGGACCCGGTGCAGCGCAGGCGACTCCGTCCCCGGCGCTCTGAGCGCGCGGCACTGAGCCGTCGTTCCGCGTGAGCGGGATTCATAGACCGGACCGACCGGGCCGCACCCCGTTTCCGCACTGCAGCGCGGTCTCTCGGGCTGGTCGGATGCCGTCCGCGACGGGGGCGTCGTGTGCAACGATGAAGCGGTGAGCACTCTCTTCCGCGACCCTCTCCTCAACGCCGCACGCGAAGCTGCGGCCATCGCCGCCCATCGCATGTCGGCGTGGGCCGACGAGCTGAGCCCCGTGTCCGTCAGTTCCAAGGACGGGAAGAACGATCTCGTCACAGAGGCGGATGCGGAGATCGAGGCGCTGGTGCGCCATCGCATGATGTCGCTGCGACCGGAGGACGTCGTCGTGGGGGAAGAGGGGACGGACGCCCTGTCGCTCGCGGATCACGCCGCGGGTGATGAGGTCCACTCGATCCTCCTGCGCGCCGAGCAGGCCGCGCAGCGGGCGGCCGCAGCGAACCCGGCAGGCCCAGACCCGGCAGGCCCAGACCCGGCAGGCCCAGACCCGGACGACGTGCGGGAAGGGGTCGAGTGGCACATCGACCCCATCGACGGCACCGTGAACTTCGTCCGTGGGATCGAGCACTACTGCTTCTCCGCGGGAGCCCGTCTGCACTCCGCCGGTCCGGACGCCCCCGACGACGGGTGGGTTGCGGGACTGGTGGCGGCGCCGATGCTCGACCGCGTCTGGTTCGCACGGGCGGGGGCGGCATGGGTCGCGCCCCTGTCAGCGCTCACCGATCCGCACGCGCCGGTGCGGCCTCTCACGGGAAGCTCCGCGCCGACCACCGGGCGCGTGGTCGCGACCGGGTTCGGCTATGCGGAGGATCGCCGTGTCCAGCAGCGAGCGGCGCTCGGTCGGGTGATGGGGCAGTTCGATGACATCCGTCGCTGCGGATCCGCCGCGATCGATCTCTGCATGGTGGCCGAAGGGCGTGTGAATGCGTACTACGAGCGCGGGCTGGGTGTCTACGACTTCGCCGGCGGGGCGTACGTCGCGGACTGCGCTGGACGATTCGTGCGCCGGCGTGCGGATGCCTTCCTGCGGGAGGACACCGGCGCGTCGATCGCCGTGCCGCCCGCGTCGGCTGCTCCGGCGTCACCAGTCTCTCCAGCAGCGCCGAACGCACAGGTCTCGCCGGAACTCACCGTCGTGGCGGACACGCGGGAGCGCTTCGAGTTCCTCCTCGCCAACGGCTGACCGGCTCTGACTCGGTGCTGTCCGCGTCAGTAGTAGCAGGCGAGCAGGCCGCGAGGCCCGTCGATCACGTCGATCGGGGTATTGAAGATCGAGGACAGGGTGTCCGGGGCCATGATCTCCTGAGGCGTCCCGAACGCCACGATCTCCCCGTGCTTCAGCGCGCAGATGTGGTCCGCGTAGTGGCCTGCGAAATTGATGTCGTGGAGCACGATGACGATCGTGCGGCCCAGTTCCACCGCGGCTCGCTTCAGGTGCTTCATCATCTGCACCGAGTGCTGCATGTCGAGGTTGTTGAGCGGCTCGTCCAGGAGGACGTACTCGGTGTCCTGCGCCAGCACCATCGCGACGTAGGCGCGCTGCCGCTGACCGCCTGACAGCTCGTCGAGGTACCGGGTCTCCAGATCGCCCAGGTTCAGGAAGTCGATCGCCTCGCTGATCCGTCGCTCGTCGTCGACGGTGAGGCGGCCCTGCGAATGGGGATACCTGCCGAAGCCCACCAGTTGGCGCACGGTCAGGCGCGTGATGAAGTGGTTCTCCTGGCGCAGGATGGACATCTTCTTCGCCAGCTCCTTCGACGGGGTGTTCGACACGTCGAGCCCGCCCACTGTGATGGTTCCGGCGTCCATGCCCATGAGGCGGCCGATCATCGTGAGAAGCGTCGACTTGCCCGCCCCGTTCGGGCCCACCATGGCCGTGATGCCGCCCGGCGGGATCTCCAGGTCGACGGGCCCGATCGCCACATCGGAGGTGTAGCGGCGCAGGACGGTGCTCAGTGTGATCACAGTCGGCCCTTTCGCAGGATGTACACGAGGAAGAAGGTTCCGCCGACGACTTCCATGATGATGCCGACGGCCCCCTCTGCGTAGAAGACGTGCTTGAGCACGAAGTGCGAGCCCGCCAGGACGACGAACCCGGTGAGCCACGCGATCGGGAAGACCAGCCGATGATCGTAGGTGTCCGCCAGCTGATAGGCGATCATCGCGACGAGGAAGCCCAGGAACGTCATGGGGCCCACGAGTGCGGTGGACACGGCCATGAGCACGGACACCAGCAGGAGCACGATGATCAGCTGGCGGCGATGGTTGATGCCCAGGTTCACTGCAGTGTCCCGGCCCAGTGACAGGACGTTGAGGGTGCCGGCCTTCGCCCACAGCAGGCCGCCGGCGACTCCGGCCAGGCCGATCGACACTCCCAGGTACGAGGTGTCAGCGTTCGCGATGGAGCCGATGAGACGTGCGGTGAGGATGTCGAACTCGCTGGGGGTGAGGAGGCGCTGCATGAACGTGGCCAGGCCACCCAGCCCACCGCCCAGCACGATCCCCACGAGAAGCGTGACCTGCAGGTTCCCGCTGCGCCCGGCCAGCAGCCAGCCGTAGAGCGCGGCGGCGAATGCGACCATGAGCACGATCTGGAGCAGGAACTGCCACAGGCCGGTCAGGGCGACGAGTCCCGTGGCCCCGATGAAGAAGACCGCACCCGTCTGGACCAGCCGGTAGAGCGACTCGAACCCCATGATCGAGGGGGTGAGGATCCTGTTGTTGGTCACCGTCTGGAATGCGACCGTCGCGATCGCCTGGCAGAACGCGACGATGAGGATGACGACGAGGTTCGTCGTGCGCATCTCTGCGATGAGCCAGAAGCCGCGGGAGCCGACCGGCATCGGGTTGTCGTACGCGAGGCTGCCGAACGTGAAGGCCGCAGCGAGCACGCACAGGGCGGAGAAGATGAGCCAGTACCGCTTGTGCGCACGCCGGCCCGGCAGCGGCCCGGACTGCCGGTCGCGGTCCGCGCTGCGTCGGTCCGTGCTGCGTCGATCCGCGCGCTCGTGGTCCGTGTGGCCGGGCCCGGGGAGGCCGGGTCCTGCAGGATCCGGCCCCGCCGCCGAGGCCCGGGTCGCCTGGGCGGAGTCGGGCGCCGGCGCGATGCCTGCCTCGGCGGCATCCGCGTGCAGCCGGGATGTGGTGCGCGTGTGATGAGCGGTCACGTCAGCGCCTCCTGACGATGAGTGCGATGAAGACGATCGCCCCGACCACGGAGAGCAGGAGGGAGACCGGCACTTCGAACGGCGAGACGATCGTGCGGCCGATGAGGTCGCAGACGGTCACGGTGCAGATGCCCACGAGGGCGACCCACGGCAGATTCGAGCGCAGGTCGTCGCCGCGGAACATCGACACGATGTTCGGGACGATGAGCCCGAGGAACGGCAGATTGCCCACGACGACGGTGACGATGCCGGTCGCGATCGCGATGAGGCCCGTGCCCAGCAGCACCACCATGCGGTAGTTCAGGCCGATGTTGGTGGCGAACTCCTCGCCCAGGCCGGCGGCGGTGAAGCGGTCCGCGGCGATGAAGACCGCGACGACCACGACGACGACCACCAGGAGCGGCTCCCACTGGCCCTGGATGACGCCGGTGAAGGAGCCCGCGAACCAGATGCCGAGGCTCTGGAGCATGTTCGTCTGGAGGGCGAAGAAGGTGGACACGGCGCCGACGACGCCGCCCAGCATGATGCCGACGATCGGGACGATGACCGATGACCGCAGGGTGACGCGCTGCAGGAACGCGAAGAAGATCATGGTGCCGATGAAGGCGGAGACGACGGCTGCGGTCATCTTCACGATCAGCGGCGAATCGGGAGCGAGGATCATGACGGCCAGCAGACCCAGGCCCGCCCACTCCGTCGTGCCGGTCGTCGTGGGCTCGACGAAGCGGTTCTGGGTGATCATCTGCATGACGAGGCCGCACATCGCCATCGCGGCGCCTGACAGGACCAGCGCGACGGTGCGCGGGATGCGCGTGATGGCGAACATCTGCGCGCCGTCCTCGGCACCGAAGATGTCGTACTCGCCCACCAGGAGGCTCGTGACGATCAGACCGGCGGTCACCAGCAGGCCGACGACCATCGGCCAGGTGAAGAGGCGGTGGCCTCGCTGCGATCGGTCGGCCGCGATGTGGGCAGGCCGGTGAGCGGGCCCGGCGCCGGACGTGAGGTCCGGTGCTGGGCCCGCTGCCGAGCTCTGCGGTGAGGGCTGTGAGGTCAGTTGCCCGTCTCCATCGCGTCGGCCACCGATGCGTAGAACTCGGTGTAGGTCTGGAGGCTCTCGTCCAGGTAGGTGAACTCGGGCATGTAGACGATGTTCTCCTCCTCCACGGCCGTCACGTTCTGCAGGGCGGCGGAATCGGCGATGAGGTCCTGTGCGGGGGTGTACTCCTCATCGGTGTTCGCGCTGACGCCTGCGTCGCGGTCCATGACGAAGATCCAGTCGGGGTTCGAGTCCGCGATCGCCTCGACGGAGATGTCGTCGCCCTGGTGGCCGGTGGAGGCGTCGTCGACCTCGAGCGAGGGGGTCAGGCCGAGCGAGTCGTAGACGGGCCCCAGTGTGCGGCCGGCCGTGGGTGCGGCATAGTTGATGTCGCCGCCGGAGGTGATGACGCTCATGACGGTCTCATCCGAGTCGTAGGCGGCCTCGACGCGCTCCACGGCTGCGTCGTAGTCATCGACGAGCGCCTGAGCCTCGTCCTGCTTGTCGAACACCTCGCCCAGGGTGGTCACCTGGCGCTTGAGCTCGCCGCCGAAGTCTTCGCCCTCGCGCGGTTCGAGGTCGATGAGCGGAGCGTCGGCAAGCTCCGCGATGTCCTCGTTGTACTGCGAGAAGCGCTGGCCGGAGATGATCAGATCCGGCTCCGAGGCGACGATGTTCTCCAGGTTCGGCTCACGGTGGTTGCCGATGTCGAGGATGTCGCCGTTCTCCTTGTACGACACGTCCGCACGCATGAGCGAGACTGCGCCGCCGGACAGCTCCACGCCCCAGTCGTCGAGGAGCTTGAACGTGCGGTTGTCCAGGGCGACGACGCTCTGTGCGGGGTAGGGCACGTCGACGGATCCGCCATTCGCCTCGATCGTCGTGGTCTCGGACTCACCGGACGCGGCTTCAGCGGATGCGCCGCTCGTCTCGCCCGACCCGCAGGCGCTGAGTCCCAGGGCAAGCGCGGCGGTGGAGGCGATGACGGCGGTGAGTCGGACGTTCCGTCTGTGCATGGGGGAGCTCCTCTGTGCGATGTATGGAGTCCGATGAACGTGAGGCCGAATGGCGAGTCGCTGTGCATCGGGCGGGAGGTCAGCTCGTGGTGAGCCAAGCCTCACCTACACAGTGTGCACACGGACGTCGTTTAGGTAAAGCTCATCTATCGTAAATGAGACCCACTCCACACGCGGATCCGTACCGGAACCACGCGTCGGAGAACGGGCTGGGCGCGCCTGTGGTTCGATGGCTCCATGCACACGGTCGATTCGTCCTGCGCCCCCGGCGCCCCCGGAACTCACCGCCTCTTCGCGAACGGGCGGGTGCACACATTCGCGGAGGCGGTCGCCCGTGACGACGGCGGGGGAGTGCTGGCCGCCGAGTCGTCGGAGCCGGCCGAGGCCGTGCTCGTGCGCGACGGCCGTGTCGTCGCCGTCGGGTCGACGCGCGAGCTGCGAGACCGCGCAGGTGCGGCGCCGGTCGAGGAGATCGACCTCGAGGGCCGTGTCGTCCTCCCGGGCTTCGTCGACGCGCACCTCCACGCGGTGTCGACGGCGAGCACTATCGCCGAGGTCGACATCCGGCAGGTGCGCAGCCTCCGCGCTGCTGTGGAGACGGTCGTCGCCCACGCGGCGACCCTGCCTCCGGGCGAGTGGGTCACCGGCGGTCGCTGGGACTCGAACACATGGGACATGGGCCGCGGCGGCTCGTACCAGCCCGATCGCGAACTGCTGGATGAGGCGATGCCGGACCGACCGGTCGCCCTCTGGTCGATCGATTACCACACGCTCTGGCTCAACGGCGCGGCGCTCGAGGCCGTCGGAATCCACGACGACACCCCCAACCCGGTGGGCGGCGAGATCGTCCGCGACGGCACCGGTCGCGCGACGGGCATCCTCCGCGAGGACGCCGCCACGATCGCGGAGCGCGCGATGCCGGCGCTCTCCCTCGATCAGCGCGCGCAGAACATGCGCACCGCGCAGCGGAAGTGGTTGGCAGAAGGCCTCACCGGCGTCCATGACATCGACGGGGCGGCGTCGCAGGAGACGTGGGACGCGCTGCGTGCGGACGACGGCCTGCTGATGCGCGTCGTCAAGTACCTCCGTCTCGACGAGCTCGAATGGGCGCGGGCCGTCGGCTGGCGGACGGGTGACCAGGTGGGTCGGAGGCGCACGAGCCCCACGGGGATGCCGGAGCCTGCGCTGGCGTGGGATGATCCCGCCCGCGACGGGTGGTTCGTCCGCGGCGGACTCAAGCTGTTCTCCGATGGGGCGCTGGGCTCGCAGACCTCGTACATGACCGATCCGTTCCCCACGCGCCCGGGCGAGGACCACCTCCCCAACTACGGTCTGCCGATCGCGGGTGAGGATCTGCTGGTCGAGCAGATCACCGAGGCGCTGCAGGCGGGCATCGCCCTGGCGGTTCACGCGATCGGCGACCGGGCCAACCATCATGTGCTGAGTGCCTTCTCCCGCACCCGCGCCGCGTCGCGTGCGGCGGAGGAGCGGTACGGCAGGCCCCTGCGCCACCGCATCGAGCATGCGCAGTTCGTCAGGCCGGAGGAGGTTCGGCTCTTCGCGGAGCTGGGCATCGTGGCGTCCATGCAGCCGCGGCACTGCATCTCCGACCTGCACCTGCTCGACTCCCTCAGGCCGGACCCGCGGCTGGCGGCCTACGCGTGGAAGGACCTGCTCGCGGCAGGTGCTCCGGTCGCCTTCGGCTCGGACGGTCCCGTCGAGCCGACTGACCCGTTCGCCGCGATCTACGCCGCGATGACCCGCGCTGACTTCGGTGGAGATCCGAGCACGACGTTCGAGCCGAGCCGGCGGATCCCGGCGCGGGACGCGATCGCGGCCCACACCTCGGGGGCGGCCTATGCGGCCGGGCTGGACGGGACCGTGGGCACGCTGGCCCCCGGCATGGCCGCCGACCTCATCGCGGTGGACGTCGACCCTCTGCGCGCCGACGGCGGCAGCGGGGTGACGGGGGAGTACGCGAGCGAGGCGGCGCTGTTCGAGCACGCCGAGGCCGTCCGCGATGCCACCGTCCACCTCACCGCGGTCGCGGGCGAGGTCGCCTTCACCCGGGTGTGATGCACCCGGGTGTGATGCGTCGCGCGTGACTCTCCGGGGCTCCCCCTGCGGGGCGCTGGGGCCTTCTTCGCGCCGTTCCTCGCCATCACACTCCTGCGCCTCTGCCAGCGCTGCCGGAGGCGACCGTCCAGGCAGCGCTGCCGGTGCTACTGGTTCTGCGGCGGCAGGCGTGCGATGAGCGGGTGGTCCCGGGGGATCACCCCGTGGCTCGCAGCGCCGCCGGGCGCTCCGATGTCGTCGAAGAAGTCGACGTTCGCGTTGTAGTACTCGGCCCACTGGTCGGGCACGTCGTCCTCGTAGTAGATCGCCTCGACGGGGCAGACCGGTTCGCAGGCACCGCAGTCGATGCATTCGTCCGGGTGGATGTAGAGCATGCGGTCGCCCTCGTAGATGCAGTCCACAGGGCACTCGTCGACGCAGGAGCGATCCTTCACGTCCACGCAGGGCTGGGCAATCACGTAAGTCACCCACCCAGGCTAGGCGCTCGACCTGAATCCGCGGTCAACGGCGGTCGGCGACTCGAGCCGCGGAGGCTCCGCTGCCCGCGGCCGCGCCGTGAGCCGCCCGGTGCGGCGTCGACTCCTTGGCAGGGGTGCGGCTCTCGCCTATCCTTGTCCGAGAACGCCGATACGACACAGCGTGGGAGAGCCGCTCAGGCGGCGCCGTAGGTGCAATCCCTCCCCGGGAAACTCTCAGGCCCAGTACCGCGATGTGCAGGCGACTCTGAAGCGGGCTGCCGCTGTCCGGAGCCATCCGGATGCGCGCAGGACGTCGACAGAGCGGGGAGGACGAACCGACACGCGTCCGTCCCCGCGATGGACGCACCCGACGGAGGAGATCCTCGATGACCGCAGGCGCTGAAACCCGGACCCCTGATGCGGCCGCCGCACTGTCGCACGTGAGTGCGACTCGGGGTGATGCCCCCCGCCCCTTCGCCGACCGGCACATCGGTCCGCGGGCCCTGCAGACGCAGCAGATGCTCGCAGAGCTGGGCTATGACTCGCTCGAGGCGCTGGCCGCCGAGGCCGTGCCGGCGAACATCGCGCAGGCCGATCCGCTCACATACGCTCCGCTAGGTGAGCGCGAGACGCTCGCGCGGCTGCGGGAGCTCGCCTCGAAGAACACGATGCGCGTCCAGATGATCGGCCAGGGCTTCTACGACACGGTCACCCCGGCGGTCATCCGCCGCAACGTCGTGGAGAACCCGGCCTGGTACACCGCCTACACCCCCTATCAGCCGGAGATCAGCCAGGGACGCCTCGAAGCGCTGCTGAACTTCCAGACCGCGGTCCAGGACCTGACCGGCCTCGACATCGCGAACGCCTCCCTCCTCGACGAGGCCACAGCCGTCGCAGAGGCCGTCCTGCTCATGCGCCGCGCGACGAAGAAGGGCACGACGGTCGTGCTCGATGAGGAGCTGCACCCGCAGTCGATCTCCGTCGTCCGTGCTCGTGCCCGTGCGATGGACTTCTCCGTCCGCGTCGAGGACCTCTCCCAGGGCCTGGTGGGCGAAGAGGTGTTCGGGATCGTCGTCGCCCAGCCCGGCACCTCCGGCCGTGTCCGCTCCTTCGACGACGCGATCGCCGGGGCCAAGGAGCGCGGCGCGCTCGTCACCTTCGCGGCCGACCTCCTCGCCCTCACCCTGCTCAAGGATCCGGGCTCGCAGGGTGCGGACATCGCGGTCGGCTCCGCCCAGCGGTTCGGCGTCCCCCTGTTCTTCGGCGGCCCCCACGCAGGCTTCATGGCCGTGAGGTCGGGCCTGCAGCGTCAGCTGCCCGGGCGCCTCGTGGGCGTGAGCTACGACGAGGACGGCAAGCCCGGGTACCGCCTGGCGCTGCAGACCCGTGAGCAGCACATCCGACGCCAGAAGGCGACGAGCAACATCTGCACCGCGCAGGCGCTGCTGGCAGTCGTCGCGAGCTTCTACGCCGTGTACCACGGGCCCGTGGGCCTCACGCGCATCGCGTCCCGCGTCCACCGTCTGGCCTCCGCCTTCGCCGCTGCGGCCGTCACGGCCGAGGGCACTGCGCCGGCGGGCGGCGAGGACGCGGACTTCTTCGACACCGTCGCGCTCACGGTGCCGGACGCCGACTCCGCCGTCGCGGCGGTGGAACGGGCCGGGGTGAACATCCGCCGGATCGATTCCACGACCGTCGCCGTGAGCTTCGGCGAGCCGCACACCGTCGCGGATGCGAATGCGGTGCTCGGCGCCCTGGGTGCTTCGGAGACCCTCGACGAGGAGTCCTTCGACGCGGCGGGAGAGGGTGCGTTCGGCGACGCCGCGATCGCGGCCCCGACCTGGTCCGAGGACCTGCACCGCACGACGGAGTTCCTCACCCACCCGATCTTCCGCTCGATCGGCTCGGAGACCCAGCTCATGCGCTACATGCGCACGCTGGCCGACCGCGACCTCGCGCTCGACCGGACGATGATCCCGCTGGGATCCTGCACGATGAAGCTCAATGCGGCGGTCGAGATGGAGGCGATCACCTGGCCGGAGTTCGCCTCGATCCACCCCTACGTCCCGGCAGCGCAGTCCGCCGGCTGGCGTGAGCTCATCGGCGACCTCGAGGACCTGCTCGTCGCGGTGACAGGCTACGACCGCGTGTCGCTGCAGCCGAACGCCGGCTCCCAGGGCGAGCTCGCCGGCCTGCTGGCGATCCGCCGATACCACCTCGCCAACGGCGACGACGCGCGCCGGGTCTGCATCATCCCGCAGTCGGCCCACGGCACCAACGCAGCGTCGGCCGTGCTCGCGGGATTGGACGTCGTCGTCGTGAAGACGGCGGGCGACGGCTCGATCGACCTGACGGACCTCGACGCGAAGCTCGAGAAGCACGCGGAGACGCTCGCCGGCATCATGATCACCTACCCGTCGACGCACGGCGTCTTCGAGGAGGACGTCCGCACCGTCTGCCAGAAGGTGCATGATGCGGGCGGCCAGGTCTACGTCGACGGCGCGAACCTCAACGCGCTCGTGGGTCTCGCACAGCCGGGCGAGTTCGGCGGCGACGTCTCGCACCTCAACCTGCACAAGACGTTCTGCATCCCGCACGGCGGCGGAGGCCCCGGGGTGGGACCGGTCGCGGTGCGCGAGCACCTCGCCCCGTACCTGCCGGGCGACGCGACCGACCCCCGTCTGGTCGCGGGCGAGTCCGAGGGGCTGGGCGATCCCATCAGCGGCACGATGTTCGGCTCCGCCGGCGTCCTGCCCATCAGCTGGGCGTACATGCGCCTCATGGGTGGCCGGGGCGTCACGGAGGCGACCCGTACGGCGCTGCTGACCGCGAACTACGTGTCGAAGAAGCTCGCGGACGCGTTCCCCACGCTGTACACGGGCGACTCCGGGCTCGTCGCACACGAGTGCATCCTCGACCTCCGTGCGCTCACGTCGCGCACCGGAGTCACTGCGGAGGACGTCTCGAAGCGCCTCATCGACTTCGGCTTCCACGCGCCGACCCTCGCGTTCCCCGTCGCCGGCACCCTCATGATGGAGCCGACGGAGTCCGAGGACAAGGGCGAGATCGACCGCTTCATCGAGGCGATGCTCACGATCCGGGAGGAGATCGATGCGATCGGCACCGACTACTCCTACGAGGAGTCGCCGCTCGCGAACTCCCCGCACACCGCGACCTGTGTCATGGACGACTGGGCCGGCGAGTACACGCGTGAGCGGGCCGTCTTCCCCGTCCAGGGTCTGCGCCTCACGAAGTACTTCCCACCGGTGCGCCGCGTCGACGGCGCGTACGGCGACCGGAACCTCGTCTGCTCCTGCCCGCCGCCGGAGGCGTTCGAGACCGTCTGATCCGCACCCCCTCGCCGGGAGCCCGCCCGCGCTGAGTGCCAGCAGGCACCTCGGGCGCGGGCGGGGACCGGCGGATCCCCTCGCACCACCAGGAGTCACCGATGACCGAGACCACTGCCCTCCACGACCTGCACGCCCGGCTGGGGGCGTCCTTCACCGACTTCGGCGGCTGGGACATGCCGCTCAAGTACGGATCCGAACTCGCGGAGCACCGTGCGGTCCGCGAATCCGCAGGCATCTTCGACCTGTCCCACATGGGGGAGGTGCGGATCACGGGCGCGGACGCGGCCGCGTTCCTCGACTACGCGCTGCTCGCGAAGTACTCGATCCTGAAGGTGGGCCGCGCGAAGTACGGCCTCCTCGTGAACCAGTCGGGTCACGTGCTCGATGACCTCATCACCTACCGCCTGGCCGACGATGCGTTCCTGGTCGTCCCGAATGCGGGGAACGCCGCCGCCGTCGCCGAGGCCCTGGCCGACCGCCGGACCGAGTTCACCACCCAGCTGGTGCCGGGTGCGGACGCCACCGTCACGGACGAATCGCGCGACACCTCGCTCGTCGCCGTGCAGGGGCCCAGCTCCGAGGCCGTCCTCCTCACCGCCACGGGCGGCGGGGATGAGGGTGCGCAGGCCGTCACAGAGGTCGCGTACTACGCGTGGACCCGCATCACCGTCGACACCGCCGCAGGGGAGAAGGACGTGCTGCTGGCGCGGACCGGCTACACGGGCGAGGACGGGTTCGAGCTCTACCTCGCGAACGACGCGGCGGAGCCCGTCTGGGAGGCGCTGGTCGCGGGGGCGGAGCAGGCGGGCATCGACCTGACCCCGTGCGGGCTGGCGGCGCGCGACTCGCTGCGGCTGGAGGCGGGCATGCCGCTCTACGGCAACGAGATCACGCTCGAGACGAGCCCGGTCGACATCGGCATGCGGAAGATGGCGGTCAACGCACTCAAGCGCGAGCACCTCTACGCGCGCAGACCCCTCGCCGCCATCGCGGAATCGGAGCCCGCACGGAAGCTCGTGGGACTCGTGTCCGACGGGCGCCGGGCCGCACGGGCGGGCGCAGACGTGCTCGTCGACGACCAGGCGGTGGGAGTCGTGACGTCGGGGCAGCCCTCACCCACGCTCGGCCATCCCATCGCGCTCGCCTACATCGACCAGGCGCACACGGGCATCGGCACGGAACTGGTCGTCGACATCCGCGGCAAGGCCCATCCGTTCCGCATCGTCGATCTGCCGTTCTACTCCCGCGGCTGACCTGCGCGCTCTCTGTCCCACATCTGCACCCATCCCTCACTCACCACCTGCATCGGAAGAGGAGCATCATGGCGGAACTCCCCGCACTGCCCAAGGACTACTCGTACTCCGCGGAGCACGAATGGGTGAACGCGGCTGCTGACAGCGTCGCGGGCACCACCGTGAAGGTCGGCATCACCGCCGTCGCGTCCGACGCCCTGGGCGAGGTCGTCTACGTCGAGACGCCCGCGGCCGGCGACACCGTGACCGCCGGCGAGACCTGCGGAGAGGTGGAGTCGACGAAGTCGGTGTCCGACCTGTACTCGCCCGTCACCGGTGAGGTCACCGCCGTCAATGAGCTCGTCTCCGCCGATCCGGGGGTCCTCAACTCCGATCCCTACGGCGAGGGCTGGCTGTTCGAGGTCGCCGTCACGGAGGCGGGGCCGCTCATGGACGACGCGGCGTACGCGCAGGTCAACCACCTCTCCTGAAGGGGTGGGGCCGTTCCGTGAGGACGGCCTCGGGCCGGGGCAGACCTGGTCCGACGGGTGGGTGCGGGACCGCACCCACCCGGCCGGGGCCTCGGCGGCTCCGGTACGACGGGTCGACGAGGCCCCGTCGACACAACGCGTTTGGAGGCGACTATGCCCATCAGCGTCTTCGATCTCTTCACAGTGGGGATCGGGCCTTCCAGCTCGCACACGGTCGGCCCCATGCGGGCTGCCGCGAGCTTCGTGGACCTCGTGGGGGACCGCAGAGACGACGTCGCGGCCCTGGAGGTCGACGTCTACGGTTCACTGGCGGCGACCGGCAGGGGGCACGGCACGTTCGACGCGATCCTGCTGGGTCTCGAAGGGTGCCGGCCCGATGCGGTGCTGCCTGACGAGGTGGATGAGCGGACCGCACGGATCGCGGAGACCGGCGTGGTCCGGTTCGGCGATCGGGTGCGGATCCCGTTCGCCGTCGCAGACATGCGGCAGCGGCCGCTCACCGTCCTCGAACGGCACACGAACGCCCTCGAACTGCGGGCGAGGTCCGCGACGGGGGAGGAGCTGGCCCACGAGATCTACTACTCGGTGGGCGGCGGGTTCGTCGTCACCCAGTCGGACGAGGAGGCGACCGTCCTGGGGGCGGAGGCCGGCGAGTCCGCCCGGGAGCCCGCGACCCCGCACGACTTCCGGACCGGCGACCGGCTGCTGGAGATCGCGAACCGCGAAGGCCTCGAGATCTGGCAGGTGATGCTCGCGAACGAACTGGGAGCAGGACGCACGGAGCAGGAGGTCCGCGAGGGACTGCTCCACATCGCGAAGGTGATGGAGGAGTGCGCGGCGAACAGCATCGACCGGTCGGGGCATCTGCCGGGCGGACTGTCCGTGCGCAGGCGCGCGCACGACTGGCATATCCGGCTGAAGGAGGAGGACCCGGACCGTGATCCCCGCTACTACCAGGAGTGGGTCAACCTCATCGCTCTGGCCGTCAACGAGGAGAACGCGAGCGGGGGGCGTGTCGTCACCGCTCCCACGAACGGTGCGGCGGGGATCATCCCGGCCGTGCTGCACTATGCGCTCAACTACGTGGACTGGGTGCGGGACGGGGGCGACGCGGCCCGCGACGAGGCGACGGTCAGGTTCCTGCTGACCGCCGCAGCGATCGGCGTGCTCTACAAGGAGGGCGCGTCGATATCCGGTGCGGAAGTGGGCTGCCAGGGCGAGGTGGGGTCCGCCTCGTCGATGGCGGCCGGAGGCCTCGCAGAGGTCCTGGGCGGTTCGGTCGAACAGGTGGAGAATGCCGCAGAGATCGCGATGGAGCACAACCTGGGGCTGACGTGCGACCCGATCGCCGGTCTGGTCCAGGTGCCGTGCATCGAACGCAATGCGATCGGCGCGGGCAAGTCGATCAACGCGGCGAAGATGGCGATGTGGGGCGACGGCGAGCACTTCGTGAGCCTCGACGAGGCCATCGCCACGATGAAGGCGACCGGCGCGGATATGAGTGACAAGTACAAGGAGACCGCGCTGGGAGGCCTCGCCGTCAACGTCGTGGAGTGCTGAGCGATCCGACGGGGCCTCGCAGCCATCGCCGCAGGTGGTATGCGGCGCACCGTCGGCGAGTCTGAGAGTGTGGTCGGGCACACCATTCGTGGAGGGAACGATCAGCTTTCTTGGAGAAAGTAACCCCCTCAGGTACTGTCTTTCGGATAAATATTTCCAGCCTCGAAACGCCTGAAGGGTCTATGAATCGCGCTCACAGTAGAGGACTCCTGTCCTGGCTCCACCTGTCCCGACCGGGTCCACGAAAGAGCGCGAGGCTGTCCGTTGCGTTCGCGATGGTGCTCGCACTCGTCGTCCCCTTCTCTCTGACCTCGGCCGCAGTCGCGGCGACTCCCGGGATCACCGTGACCGTCGACGGGAGCGACGAGCAGTACGGCGGCTCAGAGGTCGTCGACGAGGGTGAACGCATGACCATGCGCATCCAGTACAGCAGCGATGTCGCACCCGGCTCCACGGTCGAGATCGCGCTGGGGGACCTGGCCGCCTTCTCGGTTCCCGACGTGCCTGCGGGCAACGACGCGATCGAGAGCATCGAAGCCGATCCGGACAACCCGAACATCCTCCGCATCACCTTCGCCGATCCATGGCCTCCCGAAGTGAACCAGGGCGTGCTCGCCCTCGACTTCGACATCGTCGAGGTCGAGCGGAGCTCGCAGGAGAACCTCACGTGGAGTGTGGACGGCGAAGAGACCAGCCGCGAGATCACGATCCGTGACGGCGGCGACCGGTTCGCCGACGTGAGGCCGTCGACCGGCAAGGCCGTTGCCGCGCCGAACCTCGCGCAGTTCGTGACCGTCGAGGACGGGGCCGTGTCTGTCGCGGACGAGGTGCTCACCTCTGAGATCACCTACACGCTGTCCGTGGACGTCGAGGACGAGCAGTCGGGATACACCATCACCGACCAGCTCCCCGCGGAGCTCGGCTACGTCGAGGACTCCTTCGCCGTCACGCAGATCACGTGGGATGAGGCGGGCCTCAACAAGGCAGGAATCCACGGACATCGAGTTCGCGCCCCAGATCACGGGGAATGCGTTCGAGGGCACCCTCGACGTGCCCGGTCCGTCGCAGACGCGCATCACCTACCGTGCCGTCGTGGCTGACGAGGCTGCACTCACCGCACTCGAGGAACGGCTCCAGGCGGCCTATGACCGGGCGGTCGACGCTGCGGGCAGCAGCTTCGCCGTGACGCTGGACAACGTCGCGCAGCTGGGCTCCGATGAGCGGACCGGAAGCTTCCGGATCCAGAAGGCGATCGCAGGCATGGAAGGCCCGAACCTGGGCAACGTCTTCTCCAAGGGGTCCGATTGGGATGTCCAGGCCGCCGATCCCGCGGACGACGGGACCCTCGACCCTGCGCTCGACATCACCTACGACCTGAACGTCGACCTGGGAGAGTTCGACGGGAGCAACCCGCACAAGACCCTCGATCAGAATGTGGTCGTCGGCGATTCGCTGCGGGCTCAGGCTTCCTGGAATCGTGACGACGGCGACTTCGTCACGGCGGAGGGCCTCACCCTGGAGCGGCTCGAGGAGCTGCCCGGCGATGCGGGCAACCTGTCGTGGCAGCAGCGTGCCACACTGCTGTCTGCTGACGAGTACGTCAACATGTACTACCTGAACGGCCAGGATCTCTACGCCAACCTGGGCATGGATCCGTCCCTGGACACGTCGCTGCAGATCAAGGCGACGATCGACACGGTCGAGGGACTGAATGCCAGGGGCACGGGGATTCCCGGCGAGACGGCCTACTCCTTCCCGAACCGCGGTGAGCTGCTGTACGGCGAAGGCAGGCAGACCGGGTACAACCACCCGGTGGACATCGTCGCGACGGAGGAGAGTGAGGACGGCTTCAACGCTCCGGACTACTTCGCCAAGGCCGCGGAGGATTCCGCGATCGAGGCGCTGCCGGGGACGTCGGCGGACGTCGCCTACACCTTCACCGTGGGGTCGGGCAAGGGCATCGACCTGCGCAGCAGCACGATCGTCGACCACGTCGACACCAATGTCTTCGACGTGTCGGATCTCGCCGCCATCAAGGCGGGCATCACGGCTGAGTACGACTGGTGGCGAGCGATGGACGGCTCGCACTTCGAGCTGGGCCAGAGCAAGTCCGGCGACCTGGAGATCACACTGTCGGACGCAGGATGGCAGGCGATCGACGAGTGGGGTGCCGACAAGCAGTTCGAGCTCACCCTCACGCTGCCGACCAAGCCGCTGAACGGCAAGGAGACCGTCCAGATCGAGAACCGTGCGACCCTCTTCGGTGAGGACGAGCGGGCGCTCTACTGGTCTGAGATCCAGTCCGAGGTCAGCTCCTACGGTGATGAAGCAGAGATCCGCAAAGCCGTCCGGGAGACCCCGAACGAGGAGTGGACGAACAACCTCCGCGCGGATATCGGACCGGACGGGCAGCTGGTGAACGACCAGCTCGTCTACAACGTTGCCCTGGTGCCGCACGGCGACTACGACGGAGTGGCGATCATCCCGGTCAGCGATGTCCTTCCGGACGGGATCGAGTTCGTCGGCTTCGTGGACGATGAGAACGTCGACTCGGGCGCGAACCCCACAACGGGCATCCGCGAGCTCGCGGGCAACGTCCAGGCGCGCTTCGTCGAACCGACCGACGATGCTCCGCAGGGAACCGTCGTGATGGAGCAGGCGCCGGGTACTGTGCTCAATGCCGCACAGGGGCGTCCGAGCGTGAACATCCTGGTGCGCGTGACCGACTTCGTCATCGACGAGCCCATCGTCAACATGGCGGGCAGCGCATCGGCGACGGTCACCCCGTCCGACGGCTACCCGCTGACGATCGCCAAGGTGGACGCCACCGATCCGGAGACGGTCATCGATGATCCGGACGCTCGTTTCCGGATCCTGGACGCAGACGGCGCTGTGGCGGTCGACGACGTCTTCGTGCAGGATGGCGCGCTGCGCGTGCGGGACGCAGACGGTGCGGTCAAGAACGTGAAGGTCGCCGAACCGGGGGCCTACACGGTCGAAGAGATCGTCGCACCGGACGGCTACGCGGAGACCGACGAGACCATCCAGGTCGTGGTCGACGACAACGGCTCGTCAGAGGCGGCTCGCTTCTACAACGATCCGGCGGCGGAGCCCGAGCCCAAGGACTACGCGGTGGGCGACTACGTCTGGATCGACGCCGACGGCGACGGCCTCCAGAACGATGCAGAGGTGCTCCCCGGTGTGACGGTCACGCTCCTCGACGGTGAAGGCGACGTCGTCGCCACCACCCAGACGGATGCTGATGGCCGGTACATGTTCGATCAGCTGGACGCCGGTGACTACCAGATCGAGTTCGAACTGACCGACGAGCAGGCGGAGATCTATGAGTTCACGCAGGCGGATGCCGGCGGGGACGACGCCGGTGATTCGGATGCGGATCCTCAGACGGGCCGCACTCCGGTGTTCACGCTGGACGATTCGAACGAGGCGCTGACGACGGACTACGCGACCCAGGATGTTCTGGCGACGGAGGGCATCGACCCGACGTGGGACGCGGGCGTGGTCCTGAAGCCCGAGCCGGAGCCTGAGAAGGTCTCGGTGGGTGACTACGTCTGGTTCGATGAGAACAACGATGGTCGCCAGGATGACGGCGAGGTCGGCATCGGGGATGTCGTCCTGGAGCTGACGGGTCCCGAGGGGGAGCCGGTCGTCGATGTGAATGGTGATCCGGTGGGTCCGGTGACGACGGATGAGGACGGTTTCTACACGTTCGAGGATCTGCCGGTGCTGGAGGATGACCAGTCGTACACGGTCACCATCGATCGTGAGGCTTCTGCGGATGCGCTGGAGCCCTACGATCCGACGCTGCCGGGTGTGGGCGACCGCGAGGGCGACTCGTCCGAATGGTCTGCTGACTCGCAGGGTCTGACGAACGACGGCGATCATGACCCAACGCTGGACTTCGGCTTCGTTCTGAAGCCCGAGCCGGAACCGACTGAGGAGCCGACCGTGACGCCGGAACCGAGTGAGAGCCCCTCCCAGGGTCCGACTGAGGATCCGGCGCCCGCACCGGGTGACGGCGACGATGATTCCGGCTCGTCCGACGATTCGGATGATCCCCACGGCGACGATGGTGGAGACCTGCCGCGTACCGGGTTCAGCGGAACGATCGCACTCGTCATCGGTCTGCTGCTGGTCATCGGTGGGGTGGTGCTGGTGCGTCGCACGAGTATGCCGCGCAGGTGATCCCATCCCGCTGAAGGGCTGCGGGCCTGCGGGCCTGCGGGCCTGCGGGTCTGAAGGGCTGAAGGGCTGCAGCTCGGCCGGCGGATGAGAAGAGGCGGTGCGGACCAGAGAGTATCTGGTCCGCACCGCCTCTTCTCATGTCCCGTGTCTGACGGGGCTGATGACCTCGGACGCCGCACTCCAGGTGGCGGCGTTCGGGTCCTCGGGGGTCTGGCGATACGTGTTCACACCGAGCAGGAGGGCGCTCCGGGGCGAATCGTCCAGAGCGATGCGAGCAGAGGACGCGGCGGTGACGGGAACGACGCACCGCGACGTGGTTCACCTGCAGTCCGCCTCGGCTGCGGTCGCCGGCAGCCATTGCGGCGGAGACCGCGGTACACCTCATCGGGCGAGCAGGGACTCCGTCGTGGACGTGCCGGGAAGGGAGACGGTCACGTGAGTGCCCCACGGGTCGTTGACGGTCACGCGGTCACCGTCGTCGGCGGACTGGAGGCCGACACCGCCCAGCCGCGCGGTGAGCGCCTCGAGGTCCTCGCGGCCGGGGACGGTGATCGCGACGTCGCCGAGGCCCAGGCTGGACGCGCGGGGACCCGCACCGGCACTGTTCCACGTGTTCATCGCGACGTGGTGGTGGTAGCCGCCGGCCGAGGCGAAGAGTGCCCCGGGGTGGGTGCCGACCATGGTCTCGAAGCCCAGGGCCCCCACGTAGAAGTCGCGGGCGCGGGCGATGTCGCCCACCTGGAGGTGGACGTGGCCGATGATGCCGGCGTGGTTCTCCGTGTCCGTGAGGGCGGCCTCCGTGAGGTGCTTCTGCAGGAACGCGTTGGGGTCCAGGTAGAGCGACGCCATGTCCACCTCTCCGGTGGGCTGGTAGGTCCAGGCGGAGCGCGGGCGGTCACGGTAGAGCTCGATGCCGTTGCCCTCCGGATCCGTGAAGTAGAACGCCTCGCTCACGAGGTGATCGCTGGAACCCACGAACCGGCTCTCCGGGTGCTGGGCGGCACGCGCGACGGTCGCCGCGAGTGACGCCTCGTCGTCGAAGAGGAACGCCGTGTGGAAGAGGCCCGCCTGCCGGCGGTCGACGCCGGGGCGCCCCGGGGCGGCGATGAGGCGGATCAGCGGAACGCCGCGGCGGCCCAGGACGCGGACGACCTCACGGCCGGCCGCGCGCTCCTCGATGGGGGTCAGCGCCAGGGCGTGCGTGTAGTAGGCACTCATCGTCTCCAGATCGCCGACGTGGAGGGTGACCGCGTCCATCGTCGTGGCGGGGCTGAGGATGTTCTCGCCGGCGGCGGGGGCTGCTGCGCTCATGGTGTCTCCCAGGGGTCGTCGTGCGAGCGGGTATGGCACCACTGTATATCGTTGAAACTTTAACGACAAGGGTCTGTGGCGCTGTTCACGATGAGGAGGCGCCTCCCGGTGCGCGATGGACCCTTCCAGGGACTGCGAGACTCAGCGTCGACTGCGCTTCTGCCAGAACTGCGTCTGCGTCACCTCGTCCGTGCCGTCCCATGCGTCCAGGCCGTCGAGGTCGCCCATCCGGTCCTTGTGGAAGAGGGGCTCGACGCCCTCCTGTCGCTGCTGCTGGTAGTCCCGCAGGATCCGCAGGACCGTCCTGCTGAGCAGCAGGACCGCGATGAGGTTGATGAACGCCATGAGCGCCATCGCGATGTTCGCCGCGGTCCACACGGCATCGAGTGCGACGACGGATCCGAAGAACACGGCCACGACGACCACGAGCCGATACCCGTTGAGCGCGGCCCTGGACTTCGTGAGGTACTCGATGTTCGTCTGCCCGTAGTAGTAGTTGCCCAGGATCGAACTGAAGGCGAAGAAGAAGATCGCGAAGGTGAGGAAGTGGACGCCCCACTGGCCGACCTGAGCGGCGAGCGCCGTCTGGGTGAGCTGTGATCCCTGCGGGGCCCCGTACTCCGGATTGGAGAGGAGCACGATGAAGCCGGTGATCGAGCAGACGAGCAGAGTGTCGAAGTAGACCCCCAGTGACTGCACGAGCCCCTGCTTCGCGGGGTGCGACGCGGACGCGGTGGCCGCGGCGTTGGGGACGGAGCCGATTCCGGCCTCGTTGGAGAAGAGCCCGCGGCGGATGCCCTCCATCATGATGCTGCCCAGGGCCGCTCCGGCGATCGACTGGAAGCCCAGTGCCTCCGAGACGATCGTGGCGAGCATGCCGGGCACTGCGTCCAGGTTCAGGACGACGACGATGATTCCGAGGACCAGGTAGAGGACCGCCATGACCGGCACGATGACCGACGTGATCGCTGAGATGCGGTGGACGCCTCCCACGACGATGATTCCCGCGGCGGCCGCGATGATGAGGCCCACGAGGATCGCGAACCCGCTGCCCGATGCCTCCGCGCCGAAGCTCGCGGCGAGCGCGTCCGTGATGGAGTTCGACTGCACGGTGTTGAAGACGATCCCGTAGACCACTGCCACGATCACAGCGAAGAGCGCGCCGATGACGGGGGCCTTCAGGCCGTGCGTGATGTAGTAGGCGGGCCCGCCGCGGAACGACGCCCCATCCTTCACCTTGTAGAGCTGTCCCAGCGCGGACTCCGCGAAGGCGGTCGCGCCGCCGATGGCCGCGGTGACCCACATCCAGAAGATCGCGCCGGGGCCGCCGATGCTGATGGCGAGCGCGACGCCCGTGATGTTCGCGGTGCCGACCCGGGAGGCGGCGGAGATGCAGAACGCCCTGAACGGGGAGATCCGCCTCTTGCCGTCCGCATCATGACCGGCGGGTTCGCGGATCAGGCGGAACATCTCCGGCAGCAGACGCAGCTGGACGATCCCGGTGCGGATCGTCAGGTAGAGGCCCACCGGGATGAGGACGGCGACGAGCACGTAGCCCAGGAAGCTGTCGATGCTGGTGATGAGGTCGAGGAGCGGGTCCACTGCGAGGTCCCTTCGGATGTGGGTGAGAGTGGTGGCCGCGGCAGTCGTCCGGCCTCTCGGGACAGTGTGCCATCCCGCACCGTCACCTCACCGGAAGACCGTGCTCAGCCGTTCCAGGCCCTGTGCGATGACGTCGACGGGGTTCGACACGAAGCTCAGGCGCAGCGTCGATGGCTTCGGGTCCGCAACGTAGAACTGCATGCCGGGGATGTAGACCACCCCGGCATGCACGGCGTCCATGACGGATTCGCTCGCGTCGAACGGTTCCGGAAGCGTCGCCCACAGGAACATCCCGCCCATCGGAGTGTTGAGCGTGTACCCGTCGGGCAGGACCGCGTCGAGGCCCTCGACCATCGCATCGCGGCGCCTGCGGTACTCGGCGCGGATCGGCACGAGCTTCGCATCGAGGTCGTTGTGCTCCAGCCAGTCGACTGCGGCGAGCTGGTCGATCGTCGACGTCTGGAGGGACATCCCCTGCTTCGTCGTCGCGAGGATCTCGAGCACCTCCTGGGGGCCGCGCACCCAGCCGATCCGCAGTCCGGGCGCCATCACCTTCGACAGCGTCCCCAGGTAGAGGGACTTGTGGGCGAGACGCGGGTCCGCGCTGATGGGGGTCATCGTCCACTCGTCGTAGCGCAGCTCCGAGTACGGGTCGTCCTCGATGAGCCACACGTTGTACCGGGCGAGGACGTCGGCCACCTCGCGGCGGCGTGACTCCGGCATCGTCACGCCCGTGGGGTTCTGGAACGTCGGGATGAGATACACGGCGCGGGGTGAGTACTGGAGGATGGCGGACTCCAGGGCTTCCGGCACGAGACCGCCGGAATCCGTGTCGACAGGGCGGAACTGGGCGCGCGACAGCGCGAACGCCTGCAGTGCGGACACGAATGTCGGGTTCTCCGTCAGGACGATGGAATCCGGGTCGAGCACGACCTGGCCGATCAGCCCCAGTCCCTGCTGGGAGCCCGAGGTGATGAGGACGTCGTCCGCCTCCGTGTGGAGGCCGTTGAGTGTCATGCGCTCCGACACAGCCGCGCGCAGCTCCGGTTCGCCCTCCGTCGACGAGTACTGCAGTGCCCGTGCACCATGCTCTTCGAGCACCCGCTGGTAGGACTTCCCGATCCCCTCGACGTCGAAGCTCTCACTGGCCGGTGCGCCGCCGCCGAAGCTGATGATGTCCGGGTCCTGGGCCAGTGAGAGCAGACTGCGGATCGGCGAGCCGCCCAGTGAGGACACGTACGCGTTGAGCGGGGGCATCGGACTGTGATGAGCGCGCGTGACCATAATCACATAGTGACCGTGAGATCGGACCTCCGCAAGGGGGCGCGCCAGCCTGTCCCTCCGGACTCGCAGGAGCGCCGTGTTCCCTGCGACGGCGCGGAACGGTTGGGCCTAGGATGGCCGGATGCCCGCCCCTCCCTCGTCCGGCAGGACGCTGCTGTCACGCGCCCTCGGCCGGAGGCTCCGACTGCTGCTGCCGGGCGTCGCGTCACTGTCTGTGTGGCAGGTGTGCGAAGCGCTGGTTCCGGTCGCGATCGGGGTGGTCGTCGACATCGCGATCATCCCGCGGTCTCTGCCGATGCTCGCCGTGGCAGTCGCGGGCATCGCGCTGCTCTTCACGGTCCTGAGCTTCGGTTACCGGTTCGGTGCTCGCCTGTGCAATGCGGCCCGGGAGCATGAGGCGCACGCGCTGCGGGTGGAGGTCTCGCACGCAGCGTTGACGTCGCCGGACCTGCCGCCGGACCGCGCGTCCGGTGAGGTCCTGTCGATCGCCTCCGCGGACGCCGATCTCGCTGCCGAGGTCTTCGCGCACCTGGGCCGCGGGGTCGCCGCTCTGCTGGGCATGATCGTCGCCGCTGTCCTCCTCGTCCTGTCGGATGCCGTCACTGGGCTGCTGGTGCTCGTCGCCGTGCCCATCGGGCTGGTCCTCGTGGCACTGCCCGGCAGGGCCGTCTCCGAGAAGGCGGGAGCACAGCTCGCGGCGACGGCCCGCGCGGCGAATTCCGCAGCGGATCTGATGCGCGGGCTCCGGGTGATCAAGGCCCTCGGTGGTTCGGCATGGGCGCTCCGCCGGTTCCGCGCGACGTCCGATGAGGCGGCGGTCGCCGGCGTCGCGACGGGGGAGCGGTCCGGTCGGCTCAGCGGCGTCGGTGCGCTCGTCATGTCCGTGGTGCTCGCCGTGGTCCTCGTCGTCGCCGGTCTGCGGCTGATCGACGGACAGATGAGCGTGGGCGCGCTCATCGCGATCCTCGGCATGACAGCGTTCCTCACCGAGCCCATGCGAGCGCTCGCCGACATCGTCGGCCTGACCGCGCGCTCCCACGGCGCCGCATCCCGCATCGCGGCGCTGCTGACAGACCTCGAAGGCACCCACGACGCGCGCGAGGCGCCGGCCGGGCCGGGACCCGCCGCACCTCCACATACAGCACCCCCACGCACAGCACCTCGCGTGTCCATCACTGCTCACGAATCGGGACTGACGGTCAGCGGAGACGCCTTCCCCTCCGTCGACGTCCCTGCGGGGACGCTCGTCTGCGCACTCGTCGACGATGACGCGCTCGCCCACTACGTCCTGACGGTGCTCACGTCGCAGAGCCGCGTGCTCGGGCCCCATCACCTCCTCGTGACGCCCCACGCCGTCGACCTGTTCGAAGGAACCATCCGGTCGAACATCACGATGTCATCCGGTACGGACACGGCTGATTCGACGGCCGTTCCCCCGGCCACGGCACCGACCCCAGCCCCACCGACCCCAACCCCAGCCCCAGGGACAAGCCCGGCCAAACGCCCAGCGACAGCCGGAGGCGCCGTCGCTCCGGCCGTGCTCGCGGCCTCGGGCGCTCAGGAGGTGCTGGGACTGGTCGTCGACGGCCTGGACCACCGGATCCAGGAACTGGGCGGCAATCTGTCGGGCGGGCAGCGGCAGCGGATAGCTCTGGCTCGGGCACTCCACGCTCAGTCGCGGATCCTGGTCCTGCACGAACCCACCACGGCGGTCGACGCGGTGACCGAGGCGCGGATCGCCGCCGACATCGCCGGCCTCCGGCGCGAAGCCGTGACGCTCGTGGTGACCGGTTCGCCGGCCTTCCTCGCCGCAGCGGATTCCGTCGTCTACGTGCCCGCCGGCGCACCCGCTGTGACCGGCACGCACAGCGAACTGATCGGCGCACCCGGCGTCATCGGCGATGCCTACCGTGAGGCGGTGGCCCGATGACTGCGGATTCGACAGCGCCGGGCACCTCCACGACCCTGCCCCTCTCGACCAAGCGCGCCGCCTTCGCCCGTCTGGCGCCTCACCTGCGAGGACGGTCCGGCTGGATGGCCGTCCTCCTCGTCGCCGGCATCGCGAACGCGGCGGCCGGCCTCGTGGGGCCGTGGGCGATCGGTCGTCTCGTCGACGCACTTCCGGCAGGTGCCGGTCCCGAGGTCGTCTGGACGAGCGCGATCGCCGTCGCCCTCGCGGGACTCGTCATGGCGCTGGGCACGTGGATCGGGGCCTGGGCGCTGGCGCGGGTCGCGATGCCGACGGTGGCGGGTCTCCGCACCGATGTCGTGGGTGCGGCTCTGGCGCTCGATGCGCAGACCGTCGAGCGCACGGGCACCGGCGACCTCGTCTCGCGCGTGGCGGACGATTCGCGCAAGGTGAGCGAGACCTCCACGCAGATCCTGCCGCTCGTCGTCGAGTCCGTCCTCGTGGTCGTCGTGTCTGCGATCGGGCTGGCCGCCGTGGACTGGCGGCTGGGCCTCGTGGGACTGGTCGCCCTGCCGATGTACTGGCTGACGCTGCGCTGGTACCTGCCGCGCTCCGCGCCGCTGTACCAGCAGGAGCGCGCCGCGATCGGCCGCAGGTCGGGCAGACTGCTGGGCGGCCTGACCGGAGCCCGGACCCTGCGGGCCCACCGCGCCGAGCACATCGAGCTCACCCGCATCGATTCCGCCTCCGCCGAGGCCCGCGACCTTTCGGTCGGAGTCTTCCGCTTCCTCACCCGCGCCTTCAGTCGCAACAACCGCGCCGAGGCCGTGGTGCTCTCCCTGCTCCTCATCGCCGGTTTCGCGCTCGTGTGGTTCGACGAGACGACCCCGGGGGCGGTCACGACCGCCGCCCTGGTCTTCCACCGGCTCTTCAACCCGATCGGCGCGCTGGTGGGGCTCTTCGACCAGATCCAGTCGGCGGGCGCTTCCCTGACCAGGATGGTGGGGGTGATCGACGCGGCAGGATCCCGACCCGACGGCGCGGAGGCCGTTGACGCCGAGACCGTTGGTGTCGAGACCGTCGACACCGAGCACGGCGGGCGGCCGCCCAGCGATCGTTCCGAGGTCGTGCACGGAGCGGACGGCGTCGTGCTCGGAGCGGACGGCCCCGTCGCGGGCGCCGGTCCACGGTCCGCGGGCCTGGTCCTGAGCGACCTCTGGTACTCCTACGACGATCATTCCGATGGTCAGAACCACGTCCTGCGCGGAGTCGATCTCACGGTCGCGCCGGGAGAGGTCGTCGCCGTCGTCGGCACGACGGGCGCCGGGAAGTCGACGCTCGCGAAGATCGCGGCGGGGCTCGCCGCTCCGTCGAGAGGCTCAGCACAGCTGATCGAGGACTGGCCGGCTGTGCGCAGCGGCCGTGAGATCACGACCGTGCCCGAGCACCGACTCCGCGCCCACGTCGCGATGATCGCGCAGGAGGTCCACACCTTCGTCGGCACGATCCGCGACAACGTGGCGATGCCGGTCCCCGAAGCGTCCACCGCTTCGATCGAGCGCGCGCTGCGCCACGTGGGGGCGGACTGGGCGTTCGACCTGCCTCGCGGACTCGACACGGTGGTGGGCGACGGGGGTGCGCGGATCTCCCCGCTGCAGGAGCAGACGATCGCGCTCGCCCGCCTGGTCGTCGCGGACCCGGACATCGTGATCCTCGACGAGGCGACTGCCGAGGCCGGGTCGACCGGCGCACAGGTCCTCGAAGCCGCCGCCGCGGCCGCGCTGGCGGGCAGGGGCGCTCTCGTCATCGCGCACCGGCTCAGCCAGGCGGAGGCGGCGGACCGGGTCCTCGTGATGGAGCACGGAGCGATCGTGGAGGACGGCACACATGCCCAGCTCGTCGGCGCGGGCGGTCGGTACGCCACCCTGTGGCAGGCATGGGCGGGCTAGGTGTGATGTCCCGGGAGGTTGTGCCGCCTCCGGTTCCCTCTCAGGACGTCGGCTCGCCGCCCACCACGACGTTGATCGTGACGTGGTCACCCGGAACGTTGATCGTGATGTGCGTCCCGGAGGTCTCCTCTGGAACGACTGTCGGCGACTGCGTCGGCTCGTCCTCGTGCGGGACCGCCAGGTCCACTCCCAGTTCGTCCAGGGCCGTGGCCACGGGATTGGCGAACGTCGTGCTGCCGTCCGTGGACCCGGCGAACAGCAGCCCTACGACGTTGTTGTCTGCGTCCATCACCACCGAACCGGAGTCGCCGCCGTCGGAGAACCGCTCCGAGCGGGTCGTGGCCGCTCAGAAGAGGATTCACTCTCGATTCTGCGCCCCGCCGTCCACGAAGTCCATGCTTCGCAGGAGCGGTCATCTCATACTCGCCGCCGTCCGCCGTGGGCGAGCTCGACGCGGGGCCACTGCGCGAGCCGCCGCAGCACCTGCCGATCGTGCGTCGCCACGACGACGGCGGCACGTGCTTCCTCGAGCCCGTCGAGCAGGTCGTCGACCAGCGACATCGACAGGTGGTTGGTCGGTTCGTCGAGCAGCAGGACGTCCGGCTCCCGCGAGAGCATCTGGGTGAGCCGCCGCCTGCGCAGCTGACCGGGGGAGCGGTGCCCCTCATCCGCCTCGTCCTCCTGCCCGAGGAGGCCCACCGTCATAGCGCCGTGTCTGCGCACCCGGCCCTCGTCGGGCTCCAGCGTCCCGCCCAGCATCGAGAGCAGCGTCGACTTCCCCGCCCCGTTCGGGCCGACGACCAGCAGCCGGTCACCGCCGGCGATCCCGACGGACACCGGATGCGGTGAGCGGCCGGCCACCGCGACCTCGTCGGCGGTGAGCAGGGGAGCTCCCTCCTGCGCGCGGCCCGCAGGCACGGTGAGCCGCTGCGGAGGCGGCGGCACGGTGAGCGCGTGACGACGCAGCTCGTCCTCGCGGCGGTGGAGTGACTGCACGATGCCCGGCGCCCGCGATTGTCTGGCGTGCTTGTCCACCCCCTTGTCCGGCCGCCAGCCGGTCGACAGTCGCGAACGGGCCTGGTCGACGGACTCCCGCAGGCGTCGGTGCTCGGCCTGCTGCGCGTCATAGGCCGATCGCCAGGCCTCGCGGTCCCGTGCACGGCCGGTGCGCCAGCCGTCCCAGCCCCCGCCGTAGAGGCGGGGCCTGCGGTCGGCCGACGGATCGAGGTCGAGGAACTCGTAGGCCACGTCGGCGAGCAGTGCCGCGTCGTGTGAGACGACGAGGAGCCCGCCGGCGCGGGACCGCAGGGCGGCGGTGAGGAAGTCCAGTCCGGCTGCGTCGAGGTGATTGGTGGGCTCGTCGAGCATGAGCAGGTCCGGCTGGGCGCCCAGGACGCAGGCCAGGCGCACGCGGCAGCGCTGACCGACGGACAGATGGGCGAGCCGCCTGGAACGGTCCGTCACCGCGCCCAGAGCCTCGAGGGCGATATCGACATGCCGCTCCGCATCCCACGCGTCGAGCTGGGTGCAGAGCTCCAGCGCACGAGCGTAGGCGTCCTCGGGGTCGCAGCCTGCGCCGTTGCCGGCAGCAGCGCTGGAGCGGCCGGTCTCTGCCGCCATGGCAGCGGCGGCGACGTCGAGGGCGGCGAGGGCCGTGCGGGCCGGAGCGATCGCCTCGTCGGCGAGGTCCCCCACGGTCGCGTCCGGGTGCGCGGGCAGCTCCTGATCGGCGATCGCGAGGGTGCCCGCGCGGTCGACCGATCCCGCATCGGGCACGAGCCGTCCGGAGAGGATGCGCAGCAGCGTGGTCTTGCCGCTGCCGTTCTCGCCGACGACGGCGAGCTTCGTCGAGGCGGACACGGTGACGTCCACGCCGGTGAGCAGGGGATGCCCGCCGGGGGAGTGGGCGATGTCCCGAGCCCGGATATGGGCCCGGTCGCCCACCGGGGCGCCGGAGACCGGCGCATCGGTGACTGTCGCACCGGTGAGCGGCGCATCGGTGATTGTCGCACCGGTGAGCGGCGCACCTGCGTCTGGCGACGAGGCGAGGCGAGAAGAGGCCGTGGAACGGGAAGAAGTGGTGGGATGAGAAGACGAGAAGGGGGTGTAGGACACGGGGTCCTCCGCAGAACGGGCGCGCTGAAGGCGCCGGTCGGAACGTGGCACGTCCGACGGCGGAGGAGGGAGTAGAGCTGTATCCGCGTCCGCCGTCAGCGGCGGGTGCGGAGCCTCATGGACGCGATTCCCGTGTGTCTCATGCCCACCACGGTACAACCGGTGTCCAGAGGGCGCTCTGAGTGTGATCGAATCCTCATCCGCCCAGGCTTCATCAAGGGGTTTCCCTGGGTACTCTCGAATGAAGCAATCGCATCGGCAGAGACGCTGACCGATCATGTCCGTCGCGCTCGCCGCCGGCTCCCGCCGTCGATACCAGCGTGCCGGCCCGCCAGGGAGGACCGATCATGAACGTGAGCAGCGCGCCCCGTGACGCGACGACTCGCTTCACCGGTCTGGCCAGGATCTATGACAGGTTCCGGCCGGGCTACCCCGCAGAGTGCCTGGGGTGGTTGGCCGACACCCTGCGGCTGGGCACCTCCAGCCAGGTCGCGGACATCGGTGCCGGCACCGGGAAGATGTCTGAGGAGCTGGTCTACCAGGGCATCCGGACCATCGCAGTCGAACCCAACCGGGACATGCTGGGCATCCTCGAGGCGAAGGCTGCGACCACCAGCCTCCTCACCGCCATGCATGCCACCGCAGAGGACACGCAGCTGCCGGACGCCTCTATCGCCCTCGTGACCGCCGGGCAGTCCTTCCACTGGTTCGACCAGGCCGCCTTCCGCGCGGAATGCCGCCGTATCCTGTCGCCCGGGGGCAAGGTCGCACTCGTGTGGAACTCACGTCGTCGCGACAGCGAGTTCACCCGGGCGACGGCAGACGCCTTCCGCCGGCACATCGGCGGATTCCCCGGCTTCAGCGGGGACCACAGCGTGAGCGCCGCGGACTTCGACGCGTTCTTCGAGCCCGACGGGTACGAGTACCGCGAGTTCCCCCACGACCAGATGCTCACGTTCGACGAGTTCCTGGGCCGCAATCTGTCGGCCACCTACGCACCCCGCGAGGACGACCCGGCACACGGGCCGCTCGTCGCGGACCTCCGCGCTCTGTTCGACGCGTACCGCGAGGACGACATGGTGCGCTTCCCCCTCACGACACGACTGTTCGTGGGCGGGGTAGGGGTCTGAGCGTTCTGCGGAGCGCTCATCCGGGCACCGCGCCCACGCCGGCGCAGTGCTGAGTCGGCAGGACGGAAGGGAAGCATGACCACGGACAACACAGGCAAGTTCACCGGGCTGGGCGAGGTCTACGCCCGCAGTCGGCCGGGCTACCCGGCCGAGCTGCTCGACCTCCTGGCCGCGCGGATCGGAGGCGTCGACGCCGCCGCAGCCGAGCGGCCCGACGCCGGTGCGCCCGACGCCGGCACGAGCGCTGCTGAGTCGACCGCCGCCGAGGTGCCCGAGACCGGCCACGCAGGTGCGGCTGTCGTAGCCGACATCGGAGCGGGGACGGGCAAGCTCACGGCCGAGCTCCTGGCCCGGGGCTGGCGGGTGAGCGCGGTCGAGCCGAACGACGACATGCGCGATGCGCTCGTGGCTCGTCTGGCGGACGACGAGCGCCTCACCGTCGTGGGAGCACCTGCCGAAGCGACGAGGCTGCCGGATGCGTCTGTGAACCTCGTGACCGTCGCCCAGGCCTTCCACTGGTTCGACATCCCCTCGTTTCGCGCCGAGTGCCGGCGGATCCTGCGGCCCGGTGGTCAGATCGCGCTCATCTGGAACTTCCGACGGAGGGGCGAAGCGTCGGTAGAAGCCGTCGCAGAGGCGTTCCGTGCACGTGTCGGGGGCTTCGTGGCGCTCACCCTCGCGGAGGAGATCACAGACGCGGACCTCACGGAGTTCTACGGCGGGACCCACTTCCAGCGCTTCGCATTCGACAATGACGAGGAGATCGGATGGGAGACGTTCCGTGAACGCCACCTGTCGACCTCCTATGCGCCGAAGGAGGGCGACCCCGCCCGCGAGCCCCTCACCGCTGACCTCGAGCGGATCTTCGATGAGTACGCCGTGGACGGGCGCTACACGTTCCCGAACTCCACTCACGTCCTCCTGGGCGAACTGAGGGGCTGACGGAGCCGCGATCCGGTTCCGGCGGCCGTCAGCCGCGCAGCCAGAGGTGCATGCCCGTCACGTACGCGCTCGCGACACCGGTGTCAGCCCGGACTCCGCACGCAGGCGCCGGTGCGCGCTCACCGAGGGCGGCCCGGTGTGGAGGCGGCAGCGGTCGGGGATGACACTCATGCGCACATCATTCCGGGTGCGGGCGTCATCGACCTGCGCAGTGGTGGTCGATGCAGTGGTGCCCGAGGGGTGGTTGCGGCGATGATCAGTGCATGCCGATCAGCCACTGCCTCCTCGCACTGTCAGTCGCCGTCATGTGGGGGCTCAACTTCCTTGCGATCGACGCATCGCTCCAGCAGTTCCCGCCCATGCTGCTCGTGTCCCTGCGATTCGCGGTGCTGGCGATCCCCGCGCTCCTCTTCGTGCCCAGGCCCCAGGTGCCGGTGCGCTGGCTGCTCGGCTACGGCGCGGGCTTCGGGATCCTGCAGTTCGCCTTCCTCTTCTGGGGAATGGCGATCGGGATGCCGGCCGGGCTGGCGTCGCTCGTGCTGCAGGCATCCGCGCCGTTCACGGTCCTCCTGGGAGCAGTCCTGCTGCGGGAGCGGCTCGCACCGCTCCAGGTGGTGGGCATCCTCGTCGCGGTCGGCGGACTGACCGTCGTCGGCTGGTACCGGTTCGAGAACGCTGCGCTGCTGCCGTTCCTCCTCACGCTCGCAGGTGCGTTCGGCTGGTCGCTCGGCAACATCTGCAACCGTCAGGCGAGGACTGTCGAACCGCTCAAGCTGACGTTCTGGATGTCAGTGGTCCCGCCGGTCCCGATGCTGCTGGTGTCACTCGTGGTGGAGGGGCCTGCGGAGATCGCCGCATCGTTCGACGGGCTGGGATCGAGCACGGGCGTCCTCGCCCTGGTGGGCCTTGCGTACACAGCCCTCATCGGCACGATCGCCGGGTCCGGGGTGTGGTCGTGGCTCATGGCGCGGCACCCGGCGGGGATCGTCGCCCCGTTCTCGCTGCTGGTGCCGGTCGTCGGCCTGTCCGCTGCCTGGCTGGTGCTCGGACAGGCGGTGTCTGTGACGGAGCTCGGCGGGGCGGTGCTCATCGTGGGCGGAGTCCTGCTGGGATCACTGAAGGGGATGCGCGTCTCTGCACGCAGGAGGGGGCGGGAACGCTTCACTGCTGCGTTCCCGCCCCCTCCTGCGGATGCTCCTGCCCCACGCGGCTTCCGGCGGTGAGGTCCCGGAGGTCAGGGCATGAGGTGCACGGCGGCCTCGGCGCTCGCCACGCGGAAGGTGAACGACTCCTCCAGGTAGAGGCTGACCTTCTCCCCGTCGTGCGAGTCGTACCCGATCGATACATCCTGACCCATGTGGAGCTCGTAGTCGCCGCCGCGCTGCGACACGACGATCGCGCCGTCGATGGCGGGCGCCCAGATCACGCGTCCCTCGTTGAGGATGCGCTGGATGTGCGCGGAGATCGGATTGCCCTCGTCGGCGGATTCCGCGAGCTGCGTGTACAGCTCTGCTGACAGGAGCAGGTTGTACGGGCCGCCCACACCGTCGAGGCGGAGGGTCGTGATGGCCTCGGCCACTGCGGACGTCAGGTCCTTGATGTCCGACTGCAGCTGGATGGGCTTGTGCGGGCTCGCGGAGATGATGCCGGACAGTCCGACACCGTCGCCCGAGCCGTTGAGGACCGCGTAGTCCTCTGCCTTGGCCAGGCGCATCGCGGCGTCCTTCGCGGGGTCCCAATCGGCGTCGACGGAGCCGCGGGCGACTGCGTCGATCTCATCGCGGCTGACGGAGAACGGCGCGCGCAGTTCGACGACGGGCAGGGCCACGCGGCTGCGGCCGCGCACTCCGTCGACCTCCGTGGTGACATCGGAGACGCGTCCGGTGGTGAGTGAGGAGAACTCGTAGCCCCGCGGCTCGGGCATCTCGACGAAGCGACGGCCGGCGATGTGGCGACGGAACGTCTGCTTCACTTCGTCTTCCAGATCCGCCCAGGCGGCGTCGGAGATCGGTGCGAGTTCGCGATGAAGGTTGTTCATGGTCGTGCCTCCTCAGGAGTGTGCCGTCTCGGATGCCGCAGGTGCGGGTCCGGTCGGCGGATGCGCGGGGCTGTGCAGCAGCACGGCCTGCCTCGCTTTCTTGATTGGTTCCAGTTTACTGCGCGTGGGGTCGGTCCACCAGTGAGTATGGACTCACTCACCCGGTCGGTGTTCGGTGTGCGGCGAGGAGCGTCCGATATCGGTGGGGATCGGTCCGGTGGTCGCGCTGGTGTGGCCCGGGCCGGTCCCTGCGACGTCCTGTGTGAGGGATTCCGCGCCGGCAGAAGTCTCTCCGGTGCTGATCGGGATGGGTCCGGTGGCGGGCGAGGCCTCGGCGGCGGTGTCTGCTCCACCAGTCGTGCGCGCGAGCCGCCGTCGCTTCGCGAACCAGGAGAGGCCCGCGACGATGGCGGCCAGGAGCGCGAGCGGCACCAGCATGAAGGGGCCGCCCGTCCCCGCCGATCTGTCGAATCCTGCATCCATCTGGTCTGACAGTGAGGCCACGATGAGGAGGAAGACATTGTTGGCGGTGTGGATCGCGATCGCGGACTCGAGTCCGCCGGTGCGCTGGGTGAGGACCGACAGGAGGACGCCGAAGAGCAGGTAGTAGACGATGAGCCAGACGTCCGCAGCGAAGTGGGCTGCGGAGAAGGCCGTCGCGCTGACCGCGGTGCCGACGATGAAGCCCCAGCGGTTCGAGCGGAACCAGCCGCCGACAGAGCGCTGGACCACCCCGCGGAACATGTACTCCTCAGCGGCTGCCTGCAGGGGCGTCGTGAGGATGATGATGCACAGGAATGCCAGCGTGGTGCCGGAGAACGTGAGCGACTGGTACGTGGGGTCGAGGAAGCTCGAGGCGGCGAACAGCAGGTAGACCGGGGCGGCGATCGCGAAGGAGATCAGCAGCCAGCGCCAGCGCAGCCCGGGCGCGACCGAATGGAAGTACCCGATTCTCACACCGTTGATCCACCGGTGCGCGATGAGAGCCGCTCCCGCTCCGGCGATGAGGCTGAGGTTCGTCGCTGCGAGGACGGCCGGAGTCATCGAGATGCGCCCCTCGGAGAGCGCGTCGAGGGACTGCATTCCCAGCACCATGTCGGCCATGACGGCCACGATGCTGAAGAGCAGCGAGAAGAGCAGCATCACAGCGATCACGACGACGATGCTGATCGCGCCCTTCCACCACCGGGATCGGGGAGTGCGGTAGCTGGAGCCGAACGGCAGGCCGGGATGCGGGGTATGCGGGTCCCGGGTGTCCAGGGGAGCGCCGAATGCGGCAGCGGGGTGGGCGCCTGCTGGGTAGGTGCCCGCTGGGGAGGCGCCGGCCGGGTAGGCGCCGCTCGGCGGCATGCCGTGCGCGGCGGGACCGCTCGAGGGGCCCCCGGGAGGGGCGCCCGGGTAGCCGGGCGCGGCGCCCGGGTGGGCGACCTGCTGGGGCCCGCCCGGCTGCTCGCCCGTCGGCGGCGAGTACACGTAGGGGCCCGGCTGCGGTCCCGGGTCCGGCAGCGGCTCGTTCTGATCGGGTGGGGGAGGGACGTTGTCGGTCACCCCTCCACCATACGTTCGACGCCGGCTCCTGGGTACAGAGTGCGAAGGTCGCGCATGCTCTGTGCACGGGCAGCGTCGAGTGAGACGGTGGAGATATGACGAATCTGCTCTCCTCGTCCACCAGTCCGTACCTGCGTGCGCATGCGGACAATCCTGTCGAGTGGCGCCCGTGGGGCAGGGCCGCGTTCGACGAGGCCCGTGACCGGGACGTCCCGGTGCTGGTGAGCATCGGCTACTCGACGTGTCACTGGTGCCACGTCATGGCGGCGGAGTCGTTCTCGGATCCGGAGGTCGGGCGACTGCTGGGCGAATCCGTGGTGGCGATCAAACTGGACCGCGAGGAGCTGCCCGCCGTCGATGCCTTCTATATGGACGCGCTGCTGGCGATGCGGGGGCAGGGCGGCTGGCCGCTCAATGTCTTCACGACGCCGGATGCACGGCCGTTCTTCGCCGGCACCTACTTCCCGTCGGAGCCCAGCGGCGGGATGCCCGGCTTCCGTCAGGTCGTCACGACGATCGCCCGGACATGGGCGAACGATCGGGAGCGGGCGGAGTCGATCGCGAGCCAGCTCGCCGCGTCGCTGGTCCGCCTGCCGGATCTGTCGAGGGGGCTCCCTGCCGGCGGGCCCGTCCCGGAGGTCGACGACGATTCGCTCACGGCCGCCGCAGAGAACCTCCTCTCTGCCGAGGATCAGCGCTGGGGCGGATTCGGCTCATCGCCGAAGTTCCCGCCGACGCTGAGTCTCATCCAGCTGCTCCGGCGCCATGACCGCTCCTACGCGCCCGAGGTCCCCGCAGGTCCCGAGCTCGCGGCAGTCCGCCGCACCTTCGCTGGGATCTCATCTGGAGGGATGCGGGACCAGGTCGACGGCGGCATCGCGCGCTACAGCGTCGACGCGCGGTGGCACATCCCGCACTTCGAGAAGATGCTCTTCGACAATGCCCTGTACCTCAGGGCCGCCACCCGCTGGTACGCCACAGAACGAGGCCGAGGCGACTCTTCCCGGTACACGGCGCTGGCCGCGCGCGAGGTCCACGACACCGCCCGCTTCCTCCTGGACCGACTCGAGCTGCCAGGCGGTGGCTTCGCCTCCGGACTCGACGCCGATTCGGCTGACGATGACGGGAACCGGACGGAGGGCGCGTACTACCTGGAGGCGGGGGGCGCCGTCCCGGAACCGTTCGTCGCACTGGGGCCCGTCGACGCCGCCGCGCCCGGTCGGCCCTTCGCCGTCGGCTTCCCGGCGATCGCGGACTGGGTGCACGGTGGGGAGGAGCCCGGGAGCGGTGGGTCTGCGGCGGACATTGCTGGCGCGGATTCTGCTGGCGCGGAATCTGCTGGCGGCGAGACGGTTGGCGCGGATCCTGCTATCGCGGACACTGCTGGCGCGGAATCGGCCGAGGCCGGTTCTGCTGGTGCCGATCCTGCCGATCCTGCCGGTCCTGCCTGTGCCGACTCTGCTGCGGATGCTGTGACGGGCGGTGCAGACGCACCGTGGGCAACGGCCGCTGCACGTGAGGCTCGGCAGCGCGTGGCCGAGCGGCGGGCCGGTCGTGCGCTTCCGAACCGGGACGAGAAGCTCGTGACGGAGTGGAACGGCCTCGCGATCGTCGCGCTCATGGAGGCCGGCCGAGTCTTCGAGGTCGACGAGTGGATGGCTGCTGCGACGCGTGCCTTCGAGGTGCTGTCGGCGGCGAACCAGGGCGATTCGCCGCTGCGCAGCAGCACGGAGGGCGAAGGCGGTCCGGGGGCAGCGGGGCTCTCCGATGCGGCGCAGACGGCGGTCGCCGCCCACGCGGTCGGTGAGGACGAGGCGTTCGCGACGGCGCTGAGCGACGCGCTGGGCTTCGTCGTCTTCCCGCAGCAGGATCGCGAGGACGACGGGAACCCGGCGGGAGCCTCGGCAGCGGTGGGAGAACAGCCGGCCGTACGATCCGGCGGCCGGTGGGAGGGCGCCAGCCTCCTGGACGCCCATGGCGACGGGATCGTGCCGGCGAGGGGCTCGGATCCCCTGGACGGCTCGGCGCCCTCGGGCCGTTCGGCGCTGATCGAGGCGCTGAGGCTGGCGGTGGGCGACAGTCACGCAGACTCGGTCCCCCGCATCTTGGGACCTGACGGCCGCGAGGTGAGTGCGGACGAGCTCACAGATCTGCGCCGCCGACTCCTCGCGTCGACGCTGCCGGCGCTGCAGCAGGCGACGCGGGCGCTCGGCTGGCTGCTGGCAGAGGCGGAGCTCGACGCGGCGCAATGACGCTGGTGAGTCGGTGATCCCGGTCAGCGATGCGGGTGAGGGGTGCCTTCACTGCGTGTTGAGCCGTATCAGATAGCGTGTTCGGATGAGCACAACCACGGTCACATCGGACAACCTGCAGTCGACCGTTGGGGACAACGACATCGTCATCCTCGACTTCTGGGCGGACTGGTGCGGTCCCTGCCGCAATTTCGCCCCCGTGTACGAAGAGGCATCCGCGAAGCACGAGGACATCGTGTTCGGGAAGGTCGACACGGAAGCCGAACAGCAGCTTGCGGGCGCGTTCGGGATCACCTCCATCCCCACACTCATGGTCTTCCGCGAGGGCGTGGGCGTCTTCAGCCAGGCAGGGGCACTCGCCGCGCCGCAGCTGGAGGAGCTCATCGAGGGCGTGCGGAACCTCGACATGGAGGACGTGCACAAGCAGGTCGAGGAGCAGAAGGCGAAGATGGCCGAGGAAGAGGCCAACGGTGTGGTTGCCGGCGAGGAGGCCGCAGGCCAGGACTCCGGCAGCCAGGAGCAGGAGCAGCCGCGTTCCGCCGGCGCACCGGGGACCTCGCCCACGGACTTCTGAGGTTCCAGACTGCTGAGACTCGAGACCGCTGAGGTTCCAGGCCTCTGCGGATCCTGAATCCTGACGCCTTCACCGGGTGTTCGCATCGCCCGGTGAAGGCGTCTCGTCTATTCAGCCGGCGAAGTATGCCGCCAGGGCTGCACGCAGGTCCGCGAGATCGGACACCGCGCACATCTCGCGCGCCGAATGCATCGACCACAGTGCCGGCCCCACATCGACGGTGGTCATCCCCAGTCGGGTCGCGGTCAGGGGGCCGATCGTCGATCCGCACGGGATCGTGTTGTGCGAGACGAACTCCTGGAACCCCACCCCCGCGGCGCGGCACGCGCGCGCCCACACCGCGGTGCCGACAGCGTCGGTGGAATAGCGCTGCTGCGCATTGATCTTGAGCAGCGGTCCGCCGCCCAGCCTCGGGCGGTTGACCGGGTCGTGGTGACCCGGATAGTTCGGGTGCACTGCGTGGCCCGCGTCGGAGGAGACGCAGACAGAGGCGGACAGCGCCTGCAGGTGGTCATCGCGCTCGCCTCCCAGCCCTGTGGTGACCCGTTCGAGGACGACGTCGAGGAAGGGACCGCTGGCGCCGGACCGCGTCTCCGATCCCACCTCCTCATGGTCGAACGCGGCGAGCACGGCGATGCCCGAGAGCTCTGCGGGGTCGACGTCCTCGAGTGCGCTCGTCCCCGCCCACACGGACGCGAGGTTGTCCAGGCGCGGGGATGCCAGGAACTCGCTGTGCGCCCCGAAGGCGGCCGGCTCCTGCACGGGGAACGTGAGGACGTCGTAGCCGTCGACGTCGGCCAGGTCGACCCCTGCGGAGTCCGCGAGGAGGCCCAGCACGTGCGAACCTGCCGCGTCGGGATCGCCGAGGTCCCCCGCCTCCACCATGTCGGCCAGACCGATCACCGGCTGGGTGTGACGCTGCCGGTCGAGGGCGAGTCCGTCGTTGGCCTTCCGGTCCAGGTGGATCGCGAGCTGGGGGATGCGGGCGATCGGGGCCGTCTGCGCGAGGACGGTCGTGCCGTCGCGCAGCACCAGGCGCCCTGCGAAGCACAGCTCTCGGTCGAGCCATGAGTTGAGCAGCGGCCCACCGTAGATCTCCACCCCGGCCTGGAGTGCGCCCTCCGCCACGAAGTCCGGCTGGGGCTTGAGCTTGAAGCCCGGAGAGTCGGTGTGCGCACCGACGACGTGGAACGGGAATGAGGCTGGAGTGCTCTGAGCGGTTGGGGCGCTCTGGGTGGTTCGGGCGCTCTGAGTGGTTGGGGCGCTCTGGGTGGGTGGGGGCGGAGTCGGGACCGTTGCCGACGCTGCGGCCGTGGCCGTGCCGGTGGCCGTGGCGGGCACGGCGAAGGCGATGACTGCGCCGTCACGGACCACGACGTACCTGCCGCCTGGTTCCAGAGCCCACCGGTCCTCTTCGTCGAGTTCTTCGAACCCGCCGTCCACAAGGCGCTCTCGCACCGCGTATGCCGCGTGGTACGACGACGGGGAGTCCATGACGAACGACGACAGGTCCGCAGCGAGAGCGGCGTCGACGGCCGATCCGGTGCGGTGGGGTCCAGGCTCCGTCGCCGCACGGCCGCGCCCTGCCGGCCGGAGTGCGGGGTCGTCCTGTGGTCCGGGGATGCGTCCGTGCGGAGTCGTATCGGTCATGCAGCCAGCCTATGCGGTGACCGGAAGAGAAGGCGGTGGAACAGAGGGCTGGGTGGGTGAGACGGAGGGTGAGAGCTCGCGGGGTCGCTCTGTGACCTGGAGTGCGCACGGGCTCATCAGCGCATTCGGCGGCATCGTGTCCGGGACCGAGCGGAAGTGCTCTGCGGGATGATCAAACCGAACACAGATCGAATAAAGACTAGAACAAGAGCGTGATATCGAATAGACTGTTCGATATACACGTAGTACTGATGTCTCGTGATCACCTGCTGGAGGTGCGTGATCACGAGGAGCGGTCCCGTGTAGCCGGGGCGGTCCAGCGAAGGGGGTGGCGGCGTGGGTGCGGACAGGGAGCGCAGTGACGGGGTTGAGGAGCCGCGGTTCCGCAGTCCCTTCTCGGACGTGGACCGGGAGCTGCTCGAAGCCCGTGCGCCGCATCTCGTCGAGTTCCTCGACAGGGCCTCCGACGTGCGCGATGCATCGGCCGACCATCGAGCGCTGGGTGCGCAGGAGGCGCTCGCTGCGATTCGCGCACTCGAAGTGGCGCGCCGGCTCGTGGAGGCGGTGAGCACCGACATGCTCGCCCACTACCAGCGGATCGGCGACTCCTCCGCGTACGGCTACCGGACGACGGCCAGTCTGCTCGCGGGGGAGTTCCGGATCACGCCAGGTGAGGCGCGGCGGCGCACCCGCCTCAGCGAACACCTCGTCGGCAGAGTCTCCGCGGTCGGCGAAGCGCAGGAAGCCGTGCGTCCGGCTATTGCAGAGGAGTTCTCGGACGGGCGGATCTCTGCGGATGAGGCGAAGGCGCTCTGCGACGCGGTCGACGACCTTCCGCCCACGATCCGGGCGACGTACGCGGACACGGTCGAGAAGACACTGGTGGAATTGGCCCCGACTGTGTCACTCAAGGACTTTCCCAAGCTCAGCCAGCGGATCATCCAGAACATCGACCCTGACGGGAAGCTGCCGCGGTTCGAAACGGAGCCGCAGAAGTACCACGTCACCCTGACGCAGCAGCGCAACGGCGACTGGAGGCTGAAGGGGCTTCTGGACTGTCCGACCGGAACGACCCTGCGTGCACTCCTCTACGGCCGGATGAAGGACGCGGACGTTCCGGTGGCGGTCCGTCCGAATGCGGCGTGCAATGCGGCCACTGCGGGCGGTGAAGAGACGGTCGGCTGGGCTTCTCCCGGCGCCGACTGCAGTGATCCGAGTGACGCGGGGATCGATGATCTGAGTGGCGCGGGCAGGTCGGCGGCCGATGACGCAGACGACTCTTCGGTCGCTTCGGCGTCGGATGGTGAGAGCGCGGGGGACGCTACTGGGTCGGACGGTGAGGGCGCGGGGGAATCACACGGACGTGTCGGTTCCGACCATGGCGTGCCCCAGATCCCGCTCGAAGCGATGTGGGAAGACACCCGGATCAGTGTCCGTGCGGACGCGACGATCGAACTGGACGGCAGGGTCAGGACGTTTGTGGAGGACGAGCCCCATATCTGTCTCAACGAGGCGGGCTGGCCCGTGCATATGAACGAAAGGGTCTCGACGGAGGTGCAGAGGCTCCTCCACGAAGCGAGAGCGTCGGAAGCCGGTGTCGCGTCCAGCGTGATCTGGGAGAAGGTGCTCGGACGGGTGCCCACGACCAGGCGCGGCACCGCCGGTGGAGTCTCCCGGCACGTCGGCCCACCCTCATCCAGCGGGCAGTCTGGTTCGAGCGGAACACCTGACTGCAGTCGACCGCCTGGTTCGAGCGGGCAGCCTGACTGCAGTCGACCACCTGGTGCGACTGGGCCACCTGACGACAGCGGACCGCCTGACGACACCGCGCCACCTGATTCGAGCGCGCCACCTGGTGCGACTGGGCCGTCGGAGTCCAGCGGGCTGTCTGGTTCCACTGGTCCGAATGGTTCTGCGGAAGCCGCGCCACCGGATTCCGGCTCACCTCCTCGGAACGATTCCGGCGTCGAGGAGCCGCCGCAGACCCCGCTCACCGCTGACGGAGTGTTCGAGGACGGCACGCGAAGCGGGCTTCGGATCAGTGCCTCGCAGGGCGGGATGCCTGGTCTCGCCCGGCACGACAGGTTCGCGTTCCTGCTGCGCAGCGTCGCGCGTGAGCGCGTCCTCCACGGCGCTGACCACGCCCTGGTCGTCACCGCGCGGGCGGAAGACCTCGTGCGACCCGGTGCGCTGCTCACCACGCATGCCGGAGCGCCGGCCACTCTAGGAGGGCTCGAGGCGTGGTCGAACGCGGCGCAGATGTTCCTCCACGTCACTGACGGAGGCGGCAGGTCCCTCGAGGTGAGGTCCCACGGACGTTTCGCCACCCGCACGCAGATGGCAGTGCTCGCTGCCCGCGACCAGGGCTGCACCTTCCCCGACTGCGACGCACCCGCCGAATGGTGCGAAGCCCACCACATCATCGCGTACGCGAGCGGAGGGGAGACGGAGATCGACAATCTGACACTCGTCTGCCCGTTCCACCATCGATGGTTCGAGCGGACCGGGTGGGAGTCGCTCTTCCTCCGCGGATTCCCCGCGTGGAGACCGCCGAAGCCGATCGATCCACGCCAGCGCCCCGTGTTCCACTCGCGGTTCCGCGTGGCTCTGCTCGGGCTGCCGCCCACACTGCCGTTCAGCTCATGACAGTGACTCGCTCGGGTTCGCCATCGGTGCTGGGTCACGGCTCGCCATCGATGACACGCCCCACCTGCGCTGACACATCCCGCCAGCTGCTTCACGGTGAGTGGATGCCGGCGCCTCCGCACGATGACCACGACGAACCGACGGAATGCACCGCGCACCGCAGCATCTGGGCGACCCTCTGCAGTTGATTCTGGGCGACTCCTCTGCATCGGATGGTGACGGGTATGACCACCGGGAAGGCCTCCTCTGCCGGGTGTTTCGGCTCCGAGGCGACTATCCTTGACTGTCGTGTTCGCTTCTCTGATCCGCCTCCTCGGCTGGGGCTACCTCCCCATCGCCGTCGTCGCGAAACTTCCCTTCGCGATGTCAGTCGTCGCTGTCATGACAGCGGTGTCTGCGCTGCGCGGTTCCTACGGGGAAGCAGGCATCACAGCCGCGCTGGTGGGGCTCGGCACAGCGATCTCCGGCCCCCTCATGGGAGCCGCGGCCGACCGCTGGGGGCAGCGCCCCATCCTCCTCATCCTCGGCGTCGCCAACGCAGCCGCGCTGCTGGGTCTCGCATGGGCGCTGGTCGGCGAAGCCGCGTCGTCGGTCATCTTCACCATGGGCATCCTCATCGGACTCACAGCGCCCCAAGCGTCGTCGATGGTCCGGTCCCGCTGGCTGCTTGCCATCGACGCCGACGTACCGGCGGCCTCTCGCAGCCGCTCCACCTCGGCGGTCCTGTCCTATGAGTCCATGACCGACGAGCTCATGTTCGTCTTCGGCCCCGTGATCGTCGGTGTCTCTGCCGTGGCGTGGGGCACCGTCTCTCCCGTGGTGGGAGCGGCACTCCTCACCGTCGTCGGGATCATCGGCTTCGCCCTCCACCGCTCCGCCGACTATGCGCAGGGCCGCACCGGCAAGCGCGCTGCGCCCCAGGCCGCCGCTCAGACCTCCACTGCATCAGAAGCCTCCACTGCATCGGAGGCCGCCACCGAAGCGCCCTCGGGCCAATCCGCAGATGCCGAACCAGCCGCCGTCTCACCCCACGCATCCCGGACGCCGGATCCCGTCTCGATGCTCTTCCGCGCCGCGGTGCTCCTGCCCGTAGGAGGGATGACCTGCATCGGCCTGTTCTTCGGATCCACCCTCACCAGCCTCACCGCGTTCATGGAGACATTGGACAACGCCGACGCCACCGGTATCCTCTACGGGGTCATGGGGATCGGCTCCGCAGTGTGTGCGCTGTCAGTCGTCCTCCTCCCGGAGGCGTTCCGACTGCGAACGCGCTGGCTCGTCTTCTCGACCCTGGCACTGGCGGGCTGCCTCCTCTACACGCAGGCCGAGACGCTCACCGTCTTCGTCATCGCCCTGCTCATCATGGGGGCGGGTATCGGGCCAAGCCTCGTCACCCTCTTCGCGATCGCCTCCGACCAGTCACCGATCGGCCGCCTCACGACCGTCATGGCGATGATGAGCACCGGCGTGGTCGTCGGCCAGTCCGCGGCCTCGGCGCTCAGCGGAACAGTCCTGGATGGTGCCGGCCTCGCCGCCGGTCTGTGGGGGCCGGCGCTGTCGGGCGCGCTGCTCGTCGTGCTGGGCGCGGCGTTCCAGCTGGTCTCTCGACCCGGGCCGCGTCTACGGTCAGCGGTCAGCGCTTCGTAAGCGTGTGATCATTGAAGTGTCCTAGTATGGCCACGGATGCCGCCGAGCCGCAGCATTGGGCGATGCCGCCGGCCGACCGACGGCCTCCGAGCGTACGCACCCGACGATCCGAGGAACCCTTGGAACAGTTCACCTCAGAATGGCAAGCGTGGCATGACGACCGCCTTGCCGCTCTCGCCACCCCGTTCGGCTTCCTCAGCGTCACCGGTCTCCACTGGCTGCAGCAGGGTGAGAACAGCTGGGAGGGATCCCCCGGAAGCTTCGACCTGGACGGCGACACGATCCGCTTCCGGATCGGCACTGGCCGCAGTGCCGGCCCCACCCGTGCCGCGCTGGAAGCCGAAGGTGCGCAGGATGCCGTCGGAGCCCCAGAGGCGTCGACGGACGGTTCCGGAGGCGGGGGCGACTCGCAGGCGAACGGTGCCCCGAGCACGACGCTGGGGACGGATAGATGCGGAACACCGTGGATCCGGCTTGCGACGGATGCAGCGCTTGCCTGGTTGGTGGCCGACCACATCGCGTACGAAGCGATCAACCGGGACGGACGGATCGGCATCCGCGTGCGCGACTCGAAGTCCGCCCTCCTGTCGAACTTCGTGGACATCCCCGCTTTCCCGCTCAAGCAATCCGCAGTGGTGCCCGGGGTGTTCGTGCCCTACCAGGAGCCTCGCATCCGCCGCATCGCGACCGCGCTGCCGGGGCTCGAGATGGACCAGCAGACACTCGGCACCCTCACCTTCGAGTTCGGAGGCGCCACCCACACGCTCACGGCCACCGGCAGCCTGCAGACCGGTCTCACGGTCGACTTCCATGACCGCACGAACGGCGACACCACCCCTATGTGGCGCACGCTGAGCGTCGGCCTGCCGGATCCGGACGGGGTCGTGACCCTCGATTTCAACCGCACAGTCGTCTATCCGTTCGCCTTCATGCCATGGGCCACCTGCCCTGCACCGGTTCGCGAGAACATCCTCTCCGTCGCCGTGCGGGCGGGGGAGCAGTCGCCCACACGCACGATCTCCGAGGCCGGCGTGAGCCATCCGGTGGGGATCGTCGCGATGTCCGGAGGGTTCCCCCTGCCCGAGGTCCTCGAATGGCTCGAGGATTCCGGCACCGAACTGTTCCGCCACCGCGTCCGTCGCAGCACGAACGTCCCGGGACCCATGGCGGCCTCCGCGTTCATCGTCTTCGGCATGAAGGACACCGAAGGGCACGCGGACGAGGATTCGATCGCGGCCGTCCGCGAGTTCGCCGACGACGCGCTCGCCGTGGGGACTCCGATCATCGGGATCGGGACCTCCGGGGCAGAGGTCGTGTTCGGGGCGGCGCGGGACCTGGTGGGATCGACCGGTCAGCCGCCGTCCTTCGAGTCCACCGCGATGCCCGTAGTGGTGAGCGCCGACGTCGCGGAGGACCGCATGCTGCGCGGCTGCGTCACGATGTGCCCGGAGGCAGACATGGGCATCATCGACATCGAGGCGCTCGCCGCAGAGATCGGCGACGACACGGATACCCGCCGCCGGGTGTGGACCGACCTCATCGACCGTTTCACCCGGCTCGTCGTCACCCGCGCCTGAGCAGACGGCAGAGCCGGGCCAGCGCAGGCCGCGCTGGCGCAGGCCGGGCCAGCGCGGGCCGGGCCAGCGCAGGCTGGGCGGCCAGTGCCCGGCGGCCAGTGCCCGGCGGCCAGTGCCCGGCGGCCAGTGCCCGGCAGGCAGCGCCCGGCAGGCAGCGCCCGGCCGACAGTGCCCCGGCACGGAACAGCCGCCTCCGGCGGGCCGTGAGGCCTGCCCGAGGCGGCTGTGTCGTTCCACCGGGTCACCCGCTTCATCGGGCGATGCGCCGGATCATCCGTCGCGTGGTGGTGTCACCAGATGGAGACCCGCTCCTCGGGCGCCATCCACATGCGGTCACCCTCCTGGGTGCCGTACACCTGGGCGAAGGCGTCCATGTTCTTGACGATCTGATTGCAGCGGAACTCCTCCGGAGAATGGGGGTCGATCGTGAGGCGGCGGCGACGCTCTTCATCCCGCATCGAAGTCCGCCATGCGCGGGCCCATGCCTCGAAGAACGAGCGACCGTCCTCGTCGGTCACCTCCACGCCGCGCTCAGCGGCCCGCAGGTGGAGAGCCTTCCACGCGATCGACAGACCACCCAGGTCACCGATGTTCTCGCCGATCGTCAGCGCGCCGTTCACGGTGTCGTCCTCGTCCATGCCGCGGGGCACGAGCACGTCGAACTGGGCGATGAGGGAGCCGGTCTGCTCCTCGAACCGCGCCCGGTCCTCCTCGGTCCACCAGTCGCTGAGCGTTCCGTGCCCGTCGTAGCGCGACCCCTGGTCGTCGAATCCGTGGCCGATCTCGTGCCCGATGACCGCGCCGATCGCCCCCAGGTTCTGGGCGTCGGACGCCTCCGGATCGAAGAACGGCGGCTGCAGGATCGCCGCGGGGAACACGATCTCGTTCATGACCGGGTGGAAGTACGCGTTGACCGTCTGCGGGGTCATGAGCCATTCGGTGCGATCGATGGTCTGGCCGATCCGCTTCACCTGGCGCTCGTGCTCCGCCTCGGTCGCGCGGCGCACGTTGCCCACCAGATCGTCGGCCCGGACCTCGGCGGTGTACTCCCGCCACACGTCCGGGTAGCCGACCTTCGGGGTGAACAGTCCGAGCTTCTCGAGTGCGCGCTCCTTCGTCGCCTCTCCCATCCAGTCGAGCGTGCGGATCGATGAGTCGTACGCCCGGATGAGCGCGTCGACCAGCTCGCCGATCGCGGCCTTGGACGACGGCGGGAACTCCTGAGCGACGTAGATCCGGCCCACTGCTTCTCCCAGCAGCGATTCCACGAGGCTCACGCCCCGCTTCCACCGCTCACGCAGCTGCGGAGTGCCGGACAGGGAGCGACCGTAGAAGTCGAAGTTCGCCTCCACGACCTCGCTGTGCAGGTACGCGGCGAACGAATGGGCGGTGCCCAGCATGGCCCATGCCTTGAGGTCGTCCAGCGACGCCTCCGCCCACACGGTGCCCAGTCCCTCGAGGAAGCTGGGCTCGCCCACGATCACGTGGGGTGCGTCGGCTGCGCCGACCTCTGTGAGCCACCCGCGGACGTCGAAGCCCTCGGCCAGCTGCGCGGCCTCATCGACCGTCATGCGGTTGTACGTCTTCTGCGCATCGCGGGTCTCCACGACGTCCCAGTGGTCCTTCGCGAACTTCGTCTCGAGGTCGAGCACCGCCTGCGCGATATCAGCGGCATCCCGGCCGGTGCGTTCATCGATCCCGGTGAGACCCGCCATGCGGGCGAGATGCGCGACGTAGAGCTCACGGACCTCTGCGTGCTGGTCCTCCCGATAGTAGGACTCGTCGGGCAGGCCGATCCCGTCCTGATGGACGTAGAGGACGTAGTGCTCCGGATCCTTCGCATCCGCGGACACGTACGCGGCGAGTGCTCCCGGGCTGCCCGAGCGCTCCAGGCGTCCGAGCACACGCACGAGCTCGTCGTGGTCCCCCGCCGCCTCCAGCGCCGCGAAGTCGCCCTCCAGCGGCTGGACGCCCAGCTCCTCGACCCGGTCCTCGTCCATGAACGAGGCGAAGAGGTCTGCGACCTTCCGCGCCTCCTCCGCGGCGGCGTCCGACCCGGCGTTCTCGGCGGCGTGGGTGATGATGTCCCGGACCTTCTCCTCGGCGATGTCGAAGAGGCCACGGATGACACCGTCGGCGGACCGGTCGTCGGGGATGGTGTGCGACGCGATCCACTCACCGTTGACGTGGAGGTAGAGGTCGTCCTGCGGGCGGATGTCCGTGGGGATCTGGGGGGCGTCAGCGGACGCGGTGCTCTGCTCGGTGGTCATACCCCCACACTAGAAGCCCGGGCGCGGGAAGATGAAGTTCCCAGACTCATCACGGATAATCAGGAGGGTCCCCGGTGCGGCACCGCACCGCCGGGACCCGATGCACATCCACAGGAGGTCTCGTGACTCTGCGCTCTCGCACGCTCACCGCTGTCATCGCGGCGCTGCTCATGATGTTCGGCCTGACCCTCGGCCAGGCCGCGCACGCCCATGATCAGCTCGTCGGGTCAAGCCCGGAGGAGGGCGCGGAACTCGATGAACAGCCGGAATGGCTCGAACTCGACTTCAGCGGGGAGATCCAGGACGTCGGGACGGAGATCCAGGTCCTCCAGGACGGTGACCAGGACATCTCTGCGGGTGAGGTGACAGTCGAGGGCACCAGCGTCTCCTCCGCGCTCCCAGACAACATGACCCCCGGCGAGTACACGGTGCAGTGGCGCGTCGTGTCCTCGGACGGCCACCCGATCTCCGGAGAATTCGACTTCACCCTGACCGATGCCGTGGGCGCCGGCGAGGAAGGCGCGGCTGACGAGGGCGCGGCTGACGGCGAAGGCGGCGAGGGCCCTGCAGAGCTGGGCGGCGCCGCTGTCGACCAGCCGGAGGACGGCGCACAGGAGCAGGGCGCACTGAGCGAGGACGCAGACTCCGCCGGCATGTCGACGCCGATGATGATCCTGCTGGTCGTGGGCGGCCTCGCCGTCGTCGTGCTCGTGATCCTGCTGCTGACCCGCAAGCAGAAGGGACTGCCGGGCACACCCGGCAACCCGGAGACGCCGGAGAAGCCCGACACGAACTGACGGAGCAGCCCGACGTGAACTGACCCCGCGCGACGTGACGCGCGACGTGAACCGGGCTCACGGGGGTGCAGAGATCTACGCCCGGAGCAGCTCCGCGAGCCGCTCGCCCGCCTGCCGCACGACTGCGGCGGGGCGGGTCATGCACGTCTCGTCGGGCGCGAGTGACCGCAGTTCGACGATCCCAGTGACGCCGGGTGCGTCCTCCGCGCCGATCTCGGCAGCGCCGCACACCACCCACACGGGCACTCCGGCTGCGCGCCCACGATCGATCACAGCTCCGGGGCCCTTCCCGCTGAGGGTCTGGAGGTCGAAGCGCCCCTCGCCCGTGACGACCAGTTCAGCGGAGGAGAACGCGTCCTCGAATCCGACGAGCTCCATGATGTAGTCGGCGCCGGGACGGACCCCGGCCCCCAGCCCCGCGAGCGCCCCGAACCCCGTACCGCCCGCCGCGCCGACACCCGGGGCGAGAGCGATCCGTCCGATCGTCTCGCGGTCGGCCCCCGCAGCCTCGGCGAACCGGTCCCTCAGGTGCGTGAGCGCGCGGTCCAGGAGTGCGACCTCGGTAGCGGAGGCTCCCTTCTGCGGCCCGTACACGGCGGCCGCCCCGTTCTCCCCGAGCAGCGGGTTGTCGACGTCGCTCGCCAAGACGACCTCGGCATCGCGCACGCGGTGGTCCAGGCCGGTGAGGTCCACCTGGGCGACCTCGAGCAGGCCCAGCCCTCCTGTGGGCACCGGTTGACCTGAGTCGTTGAGGAACCGGGCGCCGAGCGCCACGAGCATCCCGGCCCCGCCGTCCGTGGACGAAGAGCCGCCCACTGCGAGCACGATCTTCGTGCAGCCGGCCTCCAAGGCGGCGGCGATGACCTCACCCGTCCCATGGGTTCCCGCGTTGAGGGCAGTGTCCCGTGTGGGGGAGACGAGTGCGATGCCCGAGGCCTCCGCGAGCTCGACGATGGCCGTCCTGCCGGACTGCGCCCACGTCGCCTCGACGGGGCGCCCCAGCGGTCCGGCGACCGTGGCGGTGCGCTTCGCGAAGCCTGCAGCCAGGGCGGCGGCGACGGTCCCGTCTCCGCCATCGGCGATCGGCACGGACGACACGGTATGGCCGGCGGCGCTCAGCGGAGGCGCGAGCTCCGCAGCGACGTGGGCGGACGTGAGGGTTCCCTTGAACTTGTCGCAGGCGAGCAGGATATGCATGCTCTCAGCCTAGTCGCGGCCCACGGTCCGCACCGTCGTGAAACTCGATCCGCCTCGTCGCGGGATCCGGTCCGCATGCGGCGGGCGAGGGCAGGCCGCGCCCGCCGGACAATGAGCCGTGGCGGCCATACATGTTTCAGTCTGACCGCCACGGTGGAATCAGTGTAGCCGACAGGTGAACACGTGTCTTCTTGCAGGTGGGAGCCTTGCCGCCGCCATTGTGGGCCGTGGAGCCTCCCACTGCTTCACGCGGTCGGATCGATGACCGGCAGGGACTCGGTATCGAGGCTCTCGCGACGTGGCCTGCGCAGCGCCGGCGTCCGCGCGGGGTCCATGCCCGGCAGCCCGATGACCGAGACGACGAGCCCGATCGACGCGCAGATCGCAGTGATCCAGATGGCCTCGTGCGCGCCCATCCGGTCGATGACGCTGCCGGCCAGGGCGGACCCGATCGCCACCCCGAATCCCAGTGCGGTGGAGATCCACGCGAGGGACTCCGTGAGTCGCTCCGCGGGTGCGAGCGTCTGGATGACGGAGCTCACTGCGATGAGGCTGGGTGCGATCCCGACGCCCACCACGAAGAGAAGCGCCGCGAAGACCACCATGTCGTTCGCAAGCAGCAGGAGCCACGCGCCCGCAGTGAGCACCGTGAGCATGAGGGGGAACCGATAGCGCACCGGCATTCGCCAGTCGTACGCTCCGTACACCGCTCCCGCGACCAGCGAGCCCGCCGCCAGTGCGCTGAGGGCGATGCCGGCGAATGCCTTCGCTCCCTGTTCGTCGCCGAACCCGACCGCGGTGACGTCGATCGCCCCGAACAGGATGCCGAGGAAGATCTGGCAGACGATCGCAGCGAGGATCCCCGGGTGGGTGAGTACGCGCCCGGTGCGCGCGACCGTGCGGCCCCGCGGGGCGGGCTCGGTCGCCTTCTGCGGATAGAAGAGCAGCGCCCCCACTGCCGTCGCGACCCCGGACAGCAGGACGCCGGCGGGTGCGAACCACAGGGTTGCGAGCGCAGTGACGGCGACGGGGCCGGACACGAAGAGGAACTCGTCGGCGACCGCCTCCCAGCTGAACGCGGTGTCGAGCTGACGGGAGTTCCGCACGAGTGCGTTCCACCGCGCGCGCACCAGCGACCCGAGGCTGCCCACGCTGGCCCCGACGATCCCCGCCAGCAGGAAGACGAACCCGAACCACCACCCCAGTGGGACCGCCGCGAGCAGGCCGACGATCCCCGCCAGGTGCACGCACACGATCGGCACCATGACGCGCGACTGTCCGTGAGCGTCGACGAGCCGCGCGATGAAGGGGTTCGTCACTGCCTGCACGACCATGAAGACGCTCGTGACCAGTCCGGCCAGTTCGTACGATCCCGTCTCGCCCTGGATGAAGAGGACGATCCCGAGGCCCAGGATGGCGATCGGCATCCTCGCGACCAGACCGGCGAGCGAGAACTTCAGCGCTCCCGGCAGTGCGAAGATCTCCGAGTACGTGCGCAGCATAGGGCTGATCCTACGGTTGTGGACGGACGTCCGGGACGTCCGGGACGACCGTCGCCGAGGTGCCGGTCACCACCCGGTCGGTCGGCACCTGGCCGATCACCACCTGGCCGATCACCACCTGGCCGATCAGCACCCGGCCGATCAGCACCCGGCCGATCAGCACCCGGCCTGTCAGCAGCCGGTCGATCGCCACCTCGGCGGTGGGTGCCGTCAGCTCTGCTCAGCCGAGGACGGAGTCCACGAGAGCGCGCGCCTCCTGCTGCACCTGGGCGAGGTGCTCCTCGCCGCGGAGTGACTCCGCGTAGATCTTGTAGACGTCCTCGGTACCGGAGGGGCGCGCGGCGAACCAGGCGTGCTCCGTGCTCACCTTGAGTCCGCCGATCGCGGCGTCGTTGCCCGGGGCCTCGGACCGCACGTCGGTGATGGGATCACCCGCGAGCATCGATTCCGTGACGTTCTCGGCGTTCAGCCGCTTCAGCGCCGCCTTCTGCTGCGGGTCGGCCGGAGCATCGGTGCGGGCGTAGGACGTCATCCCGTGCTCGGCCGCCAGGTCCGCGAAGCGCTGCGAGGGCGTCTGCCCGGTCACAGCCAGCATCTCCGCCGCGAGGAGCGCCAGGATGATCCCGTCCTTGTCCGTCGACCACACAGTGCCGTCGCGGCGCAGGAATGACGCGCCCGCGGACTCCTCCCCGCCGAACGCCACGGTGCCGGACCGCAGCCCGTCGACGAACCATTTGAAGCCGACCGGCACCTCGTAGAGCTCGCGGCCGTGGGCCGCGACGACGCGGTCGATGAGCACGGAGCTCACCAGCGTCTTGCCGATCCGTGCTGCGAGCGGCCAGTCGGGGCGGTGCCCCAGCAGGTAGTCGATCGCGACGGCCAGGTAGTGGTTGGGGTCCATGAGACCCGCGTCGGGGGTGACGATGCCGTGGCGGTCCGCGTCGGCATCGTTCCCGACGGCGAGGTCGAAGGAGTCGCGGGCCGCGACGAGTGACGCCATCGCGTCGGGAGACGAGCAGTCCATCCGGATCTTCTCGTCCCAGTCCAGCGTCATGAACGCGAACGCGGGGTCGACCTCCGGGTTCACGACGGTGAGGTCCAGGTCGAACAGATCGCTGATGCCCACCCAGTAGTCGACGGCCGCACCACCCAGGGGATCGGCGCCGATCGAGATCCCCGCCGACCGGATCGCGCCCATGTCGATGACCGATTCCAGGTCGGACACGTAGGCGTCCATGAAGTTGAAGTTCGTGGTGTTCTCGAGGTGGAAGGCGCGCTGGAACGGTGTCCGCTCGATCGTCTCCCACCCCTGTTCGAGCAGGGTGTTCGCACGGTCCTGGATCCAGTCGGTCGCATCCGTGCCGGCCGGGCCGCCGTGGGGCGGGTTGTACTTGAAGCCGCCGTCCGCCGGCGGGTTGTGACTGGGCGTGATGACGATCCCGTCGGCCAGACCCTGCGCAGCCGCGTGCTCCCGGTTGTGGGTGAGGATCGCGTGGGAGATGACGGGAGTGGGTGTGTACCCGTCCCGATCATCGATCATCGCGGGCACCGCGTTCGCGGCGAGCACCTCAATCGTCGTGAGGAACGCGGGCTCCGACAGGGCGTGCGTATCGCGTCCGACGAAGATCGGTCCCGTGTACCCCTGCGCGCGGCGGTAGTCGACGATCGCCTGCGTCGCTGCGGCGATGTGCGCCTCGTTGAAGGACCTCGTGAGGCTCGAGCCCCGATGACCGGACGTCCCGAAACTCACGCGCTGCGCGGCATCCGCCGGGTCCGGGACGAGGTCGTGATACGCGTCCAGGAGCTCCGGGATGTCGACGAGGTCGCGCTCCTCCGCTGGCTGGCCTGCTCGATTCTGCATGCCCTCACTATGCACAAACGGTATGGATCCGGGGTCGGATTCTCGCATAGTGGCCCCGCGGTCTTGAACCGCGACAGCAGCAAGGGCCCCGCCGTGACCCGGCGGAGCCCCTGCCGATCGGCTGTGAGATCCAGCCGGTGGTCGTCAGACGCGAGCGCAGCCGGTGCCGGAGGCCACCGTCGTGAGCATGCCGTCCATGCGGGTCCCGCCCATCACGTCGACGGTGTATCTGCCGTCGTCCGTGGTGACCAGCGACGGGGCCTCCCCGTCCTCCACGTGGTCGGCCTCCGTCGAGCCGAAGTACGGGTACTCGGACAGGGACATGCCCATCCGCATCGGCGCCGCGAGCGTCAGGTCGTCCGGCAACTCGCCGAGCTCGGCCTTCCAGGCGAGGCAGGTGCCGACCCAGTCAGGCTCTCCGTCGGCGGGGGAGTAGTAGGTGACCTGGAAGGTGCCCCATGTCCTCGACTCCGATCGGTAGCCGCGGTGGGCGCCCTCCTCGGCGAACTCCGACGACTCCGCGTCCGGTTCGCCCATGGAGGCTGTGATCGCCTCGAAGGCCTCCTGGTCGGAGAGGTCCTCCTGGCCGGGGAGGATCCCGTTGTCGCCGTCCACGCCCACCACGAGCGTCTCATCCGGCCGCGGCACGGAGTCCATGAAGTCCTCGACGTGGTCGAACTGCCGGACCGATCCGGAGTCGCCGTCCCACGCGACGTTCTTCCAGCCGCGCCCGCTGGGCTCGTCCGTGTCGCCCTCGCGCTCCTCGCGGATGTAGAAGCGGTAGCCGTCGCCGTTGCGCAGGCTCGAATGGAGCTGGGCCATGCCCATCCCGGAGGGTTCGTGGGCCAGGATGTCGACCGCCGAGGCGCTGGCCTCCTCGCCGTCCCCCGTGGCCGAGCCGGGCTCGCCGGTCCCGGCTTCCTCCGTCCCGGCTTCGTCGGAGCCTGGGTCGTCGGAGCCGGGGTCGTCCCCTGCCTCGTCGCCGGCTCCTTCGTCCGTGATCGGATCTCCCGCGGTGACGAGCCCCATGACCTGGAGGCCGTCCTGGGTCCCGCCGACGAACAGTTCGCCGGAGTCGATCTGCGCCTCGGCCCCGTCCGGCGCGTCGCCGCCCACGGCCGAGCACGAGAACGGCACCGCCGCGTAGCTGCGTCCACCCGGTCCGATCTCGACGTATCCGGCGCCGCCCGTGAGGGTGAGTTCGACCTCGGCGCCCATGTCGGTGAGCTCCTGCGAGGGGTTCGACGGTGCGAACGTCGCACGCCCGCCGTCCACGGTCACGGGACCGTCGTGGTGGCAGGCGGGGATCCGGTCGTACGGGGCGGACCCGAACTCGATGTCGAGGTCGCGCGTGACAGCGGAGGCGAAGTCATCGCCTTCCGCCCCGTCGCCGGCCGTCTCCTCGGTGGCCTGGGGCGCGGTCGGGGAGGCGTCGGGCGTCGGGGTGGTGGCCCCGGCCTCGGAGCCGGTGTCCTGTGAGCAGGCGGTGAGTGCCACGAGCGCTGAGGTGGCGAGGGCGGCCGCAGCCCGCCCTCGCAGGGTGCGAAGAGCCGTCATCGGATCACTTCACCCACGGCTCGTCGTCGCCGTCGGCGACGATCGGCTTGCCGTTGTCGAGGCTCCAGGCCCCCATGCCGCCGTTGACGTCGATCGCGTCGAAGCCGTTGTCGTTGAGCCACGTGACGGCTTGACGCGATCGGCCGCCGGTGCGGCACACGACGTAGACGTCCTCGTCGAGCGGCACCTCGCCGTAGCGTGCCGGCAGGTCCGCCAGGGGGATGTGCAGTGCCCCCTCGATGTGACCGGCCGCCCATTCGTCGTCCTCACGGACATCGAGGATCGAGGCGCCTTCGGGGATCTCGTGAACTGATGCGCGCGGATTGTCCATGGGAGAAGTCTACGAGTCGGACCCGTCGAGGACCGTGCCGAGGTGTGACGGATCCGGAACCGGTCGGCAGGAGTCGGACCGGTTCGCAGGAGTCGGAACCGGCCGGCAGGAGTCGGACGGGTCAGCAGCACTCAGAGGCGTGCGCGCAGCTCCGTCTTCAGCACCTTCCCGGCGGTCGAGGTGGGGAGTGCGTCGACGAAGTGGACCTCGCGGACCTTCTGGTACGGCAGCACCTGCCCGGCGAACCAGTCCATGAGCACCTGGGCGTCGGTGTCTCCGGGGGATGATTCCGGTCGGGAGGCGCCGGCCTGGGACGTGCCCGCCTGGGAAGCAGTGGCCTGGGAGGCGCCGGCCTGGGGGTCATCAGCCGGAGTCGCGTCGGGACGGTGCACGACGAAGGCGATCGGGACCTCGCCCACGTCCGCGTCCGGACGACCGACGACCGCGGCCTGCGCGACGTTCGGGTGCGAGCTGAGGATGTCCTCGAGCTCGCGGGGGTACACGTTGTACCCCTTGTAGAGCAGCATGTCCTTCGCGCGGTCGTGGATGCGGACGAAGCCCGCGGAGTCGATCGAGGCGACGTCACCCGTGCGCAGCCAGCCGTCGACGAACTGCGCCGCGGTCAGCTCCGGTGCATCCGCGTAGCCGGCGGTCACCTGGGGGCCGCGGACCCAGAGCTCGCCCTCGCGTCCGGTGGGGAGGACCTCGGTGCCGTCTGCGGAGCGGACCTCCACCTGCGTGTCCGAGATCGGAATGCCGACAGTGCCGGGCTTCCGGGTGCCGCCGACGGTGATGTCCGAGGCGGTCACGACGCACGTGCCCTCGGTGAGGCCGTATCCCTCGCCGACGATCGCGTTCGGCATGACCTCGGTGATCTTGCCCAGCGACGTTGCGTCGAGCGGGGCCGCACCGGACATGGCGGCCCGGATGGTCGGCGCCGTCCGGCCGGTCTGGGCGGCGTGTGCCGCGAGCGCGAGGTACATGGGCGGATTGCCGGACGTGTACTCAGCCTGCCAGCGGTCGCACAGGTCGATGAAGGTGTCCGGCCGGAAGCGGCCCGTCAGGACGGTCGTGACGCCGCCGAGGGCGAAGAGCGCGATGCTCGCGATGCCCTGCGCGTGGAACAGCGGCGGAACCTGGATCGCGACACCGACGCCGGGCCGCAGGAGCGGCTCGCCGAGCGTCTCGATCGGGATGAGTGCGAGGTCCCCGTCCTCGTCCCGCTCGATGCGGGAGTGCAGGCGCCACGCCGCGACCTGCGTGACGTTGTCGATCACGTTGCGGTGCACGACGCGCACGGCCTTCGAGCGGCCCGTCGTGCCGCCTGTGAACTGATAGTGGGCGACGTCGTCGGAGTGGGCGAGGACAGGGGTGAAGGACGGTGCGGCCTCGGCGGAGGCGGACGGCTCGGTGCCCGGGGCCTCGGCGGGGGATTCTGCGGTGGGGGCCGTGATCGCGGAGTCGAACGACGTGAATCGGGGCTGGGCGGCGTCGGCGACGACCTCGCCGGCGGTGGCGAGCTGTTCGTCCGTCGCCGGGCCGGCCCAGGTGACGCCGGTGATGAGGATGCGGGTGAGGTCGAGATCGGCGGCGGTCTCGATCGCAGCGGTGAGGTGTGCCGGGTGAGTGATGAGGAGGTGGGCCTGCGCGTCCATGAGCTGGCGCGCCAGCGCCGGCGCCGGCTGGAGGGGGTTCACGAGCGTGACGGCGGACCCGGTGAGGAGCGCGCCGAAGTAGGCGACCGGGAAGTCGAGGGTGTTCGGCAGCTGGATCGCGACGACCCGGCCCGGCCCGGCGCCGTCGGCGGCGAGCCGCTGGGCGAGGCGCGAGGCCCGGGCGAGGAGCTCCGAGAAGGTGATGGTGTCGTCGCCGTCGACGAATGCGGCGCGATCGGGGTAGCGCTTCGCCGAGGACAGGAGGATCTCCGGAACCGCCGCGGGGGTGTAGTCGAGCTGCCGCGGCATGCCGGCGGGGAAGTACCCCGACTGCGCGTCGTGGTCAGCGGTTCCGTGGTCCGTGGTCGTCATCGATCCTCCGTAGTGACTGGTGGCGCGGTCGTTGCGCAGGCACGGTGCGGGAACGTGCGCTCACCCTCGGAGCATAGAACTGTCTGATCGTTCGTTCAAGGCGAGGGTGACGATCGGGTGCGGCGTGCGTGCGGAACCAGAGCCGCTCGCGTAAGTCGGTGGCTCGGGTTCCGCACTCTCGACGCGGTGGGCGGCCGGTGGTGGACCGCTGCATGCGTCACTGCACGCGTCGCTACATGCGTCCGTCCGTCGCGGCCCGCTGGTGCCAGCTGAGTGCTTCCTCGAGCAGGTGCGGGGCGTGGCGGGCAGTGGTGCTCCGCGCGTACGCGCGATCGTGGTAATCGTGCAGACGGTCGCGGAAGTCCGGATGCGCGCACGTGTCGATGATGCGCCTGGCCCGCTCGTTCGGGGCCGTGGCGCGCAGATCCGCGATGCCCTGCTCCGTGACGATCACGTGGACGTCGTGCTCCGTGTGGTCGACGTGGGGCACCATCGGCACGATCGCGGACAGCGCCCCGTTCTTCGCAGTCGATGGGGAGACGAAGAAGTTGAGGAAAGCGTTGCGGGCGAAGTCGCCGGAGCCGCCGATCCCGTTGATCATCTTCGAGCCGTTGATCTCCGTGGAGTTCACATGGCCGTAGATGTCCGTCTCCACCATCCCGTTGATGGCGATGACGCCCAGGCGGCGGACGATCTCCGGGTGGTTCGAGATCTCCTGGGGGCGCAGGAGGATGCGGCCCTTGTAGGACTCGATGTTCCGGTTGAACTCCGCCGCGACCTCACGGGTGAGGGAGAACGACGTGGCGGAGATCGAATCGAGCTTCCCGGAATCCAGGAGTCTCAGCAGGTTGTCCTGGATGACCTCGGTGTACGAGGTGAGGTGCTCGAATTCGGAGTCCGCGAGACCGGCCAGCACCGCGTTCGCGACGTTGCCCACTCCGGACTGCAGCGGCAGGAGGCTCTTCGGCATGCGTCCGGCGGAGACCTCGTGGCGGAGGAAGTCGATGAGGTGCCCGGCCATCGCCTCGGACGCGTCGTCCGGTGCTGCGAACGTGTTGTCGCGGTCCGGTGCGCTGGTCTGGACGACGGCGACGACCTTGTCAGGATCGACGCGGAGGTAGGGATCTCCGATGCGCTGGAGCGGATCGAGGATCTCGATCGGCCGACGGTGCGGGGGCAGCTTCGTGCCGTAGTAGACGTCGTGGAGCCCCTCGTACTCGCGCGGGTGCCAGTCGTTGACCTCGAGGATGACCTTGTCCGCGAGGTCGAGCCACGTCTTGTTGTTGCCCACCGAACTGCCGGGGACCAGCAGTCCGTTGGGCAGGATCGCTGCGACTTCGATGACGGCGACGTCGAGGCTGCCGTGGAACCCGAACCACACCTGCTGTGCGAGGTGTGACAGGTGCGTGTCCGTGTACTCGACGTCGCCCGCGTTGATCTGCTTCCGCAGGGCGGGGTCGGACACGAACGGAGCGCGCTTCGCGATGCCGTTCACGCGGGCGAGTTCGCCGTCGACCTCTTCGCCGGTGGAGGCGCCGGTGAGGAGGTTGATGCGGAAGTCCTCTCCCGCTGTGTGCGCGGCGTCGATGCGTTCCGCGAGTGCTGCGGGGACGGCCTTCGGGTGGCCGGCACCGGTGAAACCGCTCATGCCCACGGTGTCTCCGGGGCGGATATGCTCCGCGGCGCGGTCGGGTGTGGTGACCTTTGCCGCGAGAGTCGGATTGGTTATTCGATTCATGCGCACATTGTCTCAGTCGATGTTCAGGAACTTGAAAAGGGCTGGTGGCAGGGCCCGCCGGGCGGCGGGCGGTGAGGCACGACGATCCGCTGCCGGCCTGTGTACGGTGGGCGCTGGGTGCGAGCCGCATCCCGCTCAGGACTCTTCAGCCTTGGCCCCGGACTACTCGGAAGGACCGCGCACATGATCGATGCTCTGCTGAAGGTGTCGGAGGTGGAGGCCGATGTGTTCGAAGGGCAGCCGCGACGCGGGACGATCCTCCCGAAGACGTTCGGCGGTCACACGATGGCGCAGGCGCTCGCCGCTGCGTGCAGCACTGTCGACGACTCGCGTCCTCCGGTGTCCGCGCAGGGCTTCTTCCTGTCCGCGGGTGACACGGACGGTCCGACTCGGTTCACGGTCGAGCGGGTGCGCGACGGGCGGTCCATGGATATGCGTGCGGTGCGAGCGCATCAGGGGCACCGCGAGATCTTCCGTCTGACGGCGTCGTTCCAGACAGCGGGAGACGGCTTCGCCCATGAGGCGTCGATGCCGCGCGCTGCTCCTCCGGAGGAGGTGCCGTCGCTCTTCGACGTCATGGACCGGCACAGCACGCTGGACTCCGGTCCTTGGCGGACCGAGTGGGCCTTCCTCGATCTGCGCTACGTCGAGGAGAACCTGATCGCCCCCGTGCCCGATCACGGGCGCCAGCAGCTGTGGATGCGATTGCCTCAGGCAGAGGGCGCAGAGACCTGGCGGGGGAGGTGCCTCATCACCTACGTCAGCGACCTCGTGCTGCTGGCGGCCTCCCTGGTGCCCCATGGGGTCATGCTGGGTGCTCCGGACATCCCGCGGGCGACGCTCACGCATTCCGTCCATGTCCACGCCGACCCGGTGCCGGGCGAGTGGGTGTTCATCGACCAGCGCTCCGAGTGGGCGGGCGGTGGGCGCGGGCTGTCCCACGCGGCGATGTACTCGCGCGACGGGCGGCGGCTGGCCACCTTCGTCCAAGATGGACTGATCCGGCAGCGGCGCCCCGTCACCTCTGAATGACAGCGGCCCCGCCGCCCGTGACGCGCAGCGGCCCCGCCGCCTCCCGGAGGGGAGCGGGCGGGGCCGCGACGGTGTGACTGCTGACCGTCAGAAGCGGGAGGTCACCTGCCCGTCCACTGCGGCGCGCGCTTCTCCGCGAACGCGCGCGAACCCTCCTTCGCGTCCTCGGACTCGAACACGTCAGCGATGAGCGGGGCCTGCTTCTGCCAGACCTCGTCGTTCGTCCAGTCCTGCGACTCGACGATGACCTGCTTCGAGACCTTGACGGCCAGGGGTCCGTTCGCCGCGATCGTCTGGGCCAGCTCCAGCGCGCCGTCGAGCGCACTGCCGTCCTCGACGACCGTATTGACGAAGCCGTGCTTCTGGCCGAACTCCGCGTCATACATGTTGCCGGTGAGCGCCATCTCCATCGCGATCGCCCGGTGCGTGCGCTGCGGCAGGACCGTCACGCCGCCGGCCGCGGCCACCAGGCCGCGCTTCACCTCGGGGGTGCCGAACTTCGCCGTGTCCGCCGCGACGACCAGATCGCATGCCAGCATCGTCTCGAACCCGCCGGCCAGTGCATAGCCCTCGACCGCGGCGATCAGCGGCTTCTTGGGCGGTGCTTCCGTGAGCGACAGGAAGCCGCGCCCATCGATCGACGGGCGCTCGCCGCGGAGGAACCCCTTGAGGTCCATGCCCGCGCAGAAGGTCTTCCCCGCGCCCGTGATGACTGCGACGAACAGATCATCGTTCGCGTCGAAGTCATCGAGGATCCGGGCCATCGTCTGCGCCATGTTCTGCGTGGCGGCGTTCTTCGCCTCCGGCCGATTGAGGGTGATGACGAGGACATTGCCCTGGACCTCGGTGAGGACCTCGGCGGTCTGCGGTTCGGTGTTCTCCGACATACGTGCTCCTTTGCTTCGAATGCTGCGAGTGAATGGTCAGTGGGGTCCTGACAGCCGCTGTGCGGCGGACGCGCGGCGGACCTGCACAGATGTGCGGGCCTGCACAGATGTTCAGTATTGCAGGCCCGGTGTCGGCGCGCAGGTCGAGTCCGACAGCCGGCTCACGCCCGGCGCGCCGACAGTCCCATGTCCTTCGCGATGATCGTCTTCATGACCTCGGACGTGCCGCCGTAGATGCGCGTGACCCGCGCATCCGTGTAGAGGCGGGCGATCGGGTACTCGAGGATGTAGCCGTAGCCGCCGTGCACCTGCAGGCAGCGGTCGATGACGCGGCCCTGGACCTCGGTGGTGAACAGCTTGACCCGCGCGGCGTCGGCGGGGCTCAGTTCGCCCGCGTCGTGCGCCTCGAGCGCCTGGTCGAGCATCGCCTGCGCCGCGGCCGTCTCCGTCGAGCAGTCCGCCAGCACGAACTTCGTGTTCTGGAACGAGGACAGGGGCTGCCCGAACGACTTCCGCTCCTGCGCGTAGTCCGATGCGAGTCGTATCGCCGCCTGCGCGGTCGACACGGCGTTCACTGCGATCGTCAGCCGCTCCTGCGCGAGGTTGTGCGACATGTACTCGAACGCCTTCCCCGGCTCACCGAGGATGTCGGCGTCCTGGACGACGAGGTCGGTGAAGTGCAACTCGACCGTGTCCTGGCTCTTGATGCCGATCTTCTCGAGGTCTCGGCCCACATCGAAGCCGGGGGAGTCGGTCGGGACGACGAAGATCGTGAGGCCTCCGCGGCGATCGTCCGGGTCGTACGCGGCGGTCCGCGCGATGACGAGCACGAGGTCCGCGTTCGCGCCTCCGGAGATGAACGTCTTCGACCCGTTGAGGACCCAGGTGCCGTCCTCGCGCTTCTCCGCGCGAGTGCGGATCCCCGTGAGGTCCGAGCCCGTGCCCGGCTCCGTCATGGCGATCGCGGCCATCAGGGTCCCGTTCGCCATCCCCGGCAGCCAGCGGCCCTTCTGCTCGTCGGTCGCGTACTCGAGGATGTAGGGGGTCACGACGTCCTGGTGGACGCGCAGCGATCCCAGGCTGGTGCAGGCGCGGGCGGTCTCCTCCGTCAGGATCGCGTTGTACTTGAAGGTGTCGGTCTGTCCGCCGCCCCCGAACTCCTCCGGGATCTGCAGGCCGATGAGCCCCAGCTCGCCCATCTTCGCGAACACCGACTTGTCGATCCGACCGGCGTCCTCGTACTCCTGGAACTTCGGTGCCAGCTCGCGCTCGACGAACTCGCGGGCCAGGGCGCGGAAGGACTCGTGGTCCTCGGTGTAGAGGGTTCGGCGCATGGTGGGGGTCTCCGTTGACTGCGATGTGGACGGCTGTTCCGAAAGTATCGAACAATCGTTAAGGTTGTGTGCACGCTATCGGGTGCACGAAAGCGGTGCAACCGTTTGACGGACTGGCAGAGTTGCGATCGGAGAGTCGCGAACTGGCAGAGTTACTGACTGCACGGACAGTGGAGTCCCACGAAGGAGTGAGTCGATGCCGGAAGCAGTGATCGTTGATGCAGCGCGTACAGCAGTGGGCAGGCGGGGCGGGGCCCTGCGCGACGTCCATCCCGTCGACCTCGGGGCGCACGTGCTGCGCGGACTCGTGGAGCGGAACGGGCTCGACCCGGCGCTGATCGAGGACGTGGTCTTCGGCTGCGTCACGCAGGTGGGGGAGCAGGGCTCGAACGTCGGCAGGTGGGCGGCCCTGGCGGCCGGCTTCCCGGAGACCGTCGCGGGAACGACCGTCGACCGTGCGTGCGGGTCCTCCCAGCAGGCGCTCACGTTCGCCGTCGCCTCCGTCATCGCAGGCCACAGCGACATCGTCATCGCGGGAGGCGTCGAGTCCATGACGCGCGTGCCCATGGGGTCTCAGCGGAACAACGGCCCCGGCAAGGCCTTCGGCCCTGCGGTCGAGGAGCGCTACGGTCGGGACTCCTTCAGCCAGGGCGAGGGCGCAGAGATGGTCGCCGAACGCTGGAACCTCACCCGCACGCAGCTCGATGAGCTGGCGCTGGAGTCGCATGCGCGCGCACTCGCCGCGACCGAGGCCGGGGTCCTGTCCGAGCAGATCCTCCCCATCGCGGGGCAGACCAAGGAGGGGGAGACTCAGGACTTCCGCCGCGATGAGGGCATCCGCCCCGGCGGCACGCTCGAGAAGCTCGGCACCCTCCCGACGGTCTTCAAGGAGGACGGTGTCGTCACCGCCGGCAACTCCTCACAGATCTCCGACGGAGCCTCCGCGCTCCTCGTGATGACGCCGGAGCGCGCCCGCGAACTGGGGCTCACGCCCATCGCCCGGGTGCACACGGCAGCGCTCGCCGCCACGGATCCGGTCATCATGCTCACCGCGCCCATCCCCGCGACGGAGAAGGCGCTGAAGAAGTCCGGCCTGTCGCCTGCCGACATCGGCGTCTTCGAGGTCAATGAGGCATTCGCCTCGGTCCCGCTCGCCTGGATGCAGGAGTTCGGCGTCGGAGCCGATCGCGTGAACCCGAACGGCGGGGCGATCGCGTTCGGCCACCCGCTCGGCGCGTCCGGAGCCCGGATCATGACCGATCTGATCCACACCATGCGTGCGACCGGCACGCAGTACGGCCTCCAGACGATGTGCGAGGCCGGCGGACAGGCCAACGCCACGATCCTGGAGCTGATCCGATGACCACGCAGCCCTCCACGACCCAGACCTCCACGACCCAGACCTCCACGACCCAGACCCCGGCGGCCCAGGCCTCGGCGACCCAGACCTCGGCGACCCAGACCCCAGGGACTCAGGCCTCGGCGACGCCGTCCCCGCAGCCGGCCACCCGCACGATGGGCGAGCTCCTCTACTCGGCCTTCACCCGCTTCGATCGGCGCACCGCGTTCGTCGACGGCGACCGGACGCTGACCTATGCGCAGTCGGCGGCGCGAGTCCAGGCCATCCGCGACTCGCTCCGTGCGGCGGGGGTGAAGCCCGGCGACTACGGTGCGCTGCTCGGCAGCAGCCGCCCGGAGACGTTCTTCTCGACGTCCGCGCTCTACCTCGAAGGGCTGCGGGTGAGCCCGCTCCACCCGGAGAACGGGATCCGTGACCACCGCCAGTCGCTCGAGCTCGCACAGGTGCAGTACCTGCTCTACGAGCAGGGGCGGTTCGACGACATGGCCGGTGAGCTCGCCGCGACCGTCCCCGGCCTCATCGTCATCCCCGTCGAGATCCTCGATCCGGCGACTTCATCGCAGGCGCAGGGCGCCGAGGCCGTCTCCGGCTTCTCCGTCCTCGACCGGCCCGTGCGTGTGGACCCGGAATCGGACGCGTCGCTCGGATTCTCCGGCGGGACGACCGGAACGCCCAAAGGGATCGTGCGCTCGCACCGGACGATGGTGACGAATGCGCTCTTCACGGTGATCGACTGGGAGTGGCCGGCCGACAACCGGTTCCTCGTGACGACGCCGATGTCCCACGCCTCGGGTGCGATGGCCCTGCCGATCCTGCTGCAGGGCGGCTCGATGGTCATGCTGGACAAGTTCTCGCCGCAGGCGTTCGTCGATGCAGTCGCGGAGCACCGGATCTCGTCGACGTTCCTCGTGCCGACGATGATCTACCGGCTCCTCGACCTGCCGCAGGAGCAGCTGGACCGGCTGTCGTCGCTGGAGACCGTCGTCTATGGCGCGTCCCTCATGGACCCGTCGCGGATGCAGGAGGCGCTGACCCGGATCGGGCAGGTGTTCCTGCAGCTCTACGGCCAGTCGGAGGCGCCCAACCTCATCACCGTCCTCCGGAGGGAGGACCACGATCCGACGGTTCCGGGCAGGCTTGCGTCCGCCGGCAGGGCGACCTCGTGCGCGGATCTGACGATCCGGGACGACGAGGATCGGGAGGTGCCGATCGGCGAGGTCGGCGAGGTGTGCGTCTCCGGGCCCATCGTCATGACCGGCTACTGGCAGAACCCGGAGCTCACGGCGGAGACGCTGCGCGACGGACGCCTGCACACGGGTGACCTGGGCCGTCTCGACGAGCACGGATTCCTCAGCATCGTGGGCCGTAAGAAGGACATGATCATCACCGGTGGCCTCAACGTGTACCCCGCCGAGGTCGAGGCCCGCATGCTCGAGCACCCCGCCGTGGCTGAGGCATGTGTCGTGGGCATCCCCGACGCGGACTGGGGAGAGCGGGTCGTCGCCGCAGTCGTGCTGCGGGACGAGACCGCCGCCGAAGTCCCTGCCGGGGAGCATGGACCGGCTGCGGCCGATCTCGTCGAAGAGATCCGAGCCTTCGTCCGTGAGGAGAAGGGGAGCGTCCAGACCCCGAAGGACGTCGTGTTCGTCGAGAACATCCCCGTCACGAAGATCGGGAAGCCGGACAAGAAAGCGATGCAGGAGCAGCTGGCAGCGTCCCTCACCTAAGGGAGTAAGGGACAACTGTGTGTGACGTGGGCAGCGTCTTCGTTGTGATCATTCGGTGATCAAAATGGTCAGAAGTGTTACATGTCCGCGATCTTTGGCACAGTGTCCACTGAGCGTCGTGTAGGTTCCCTGTGCGATGTCGGAGATTTTCGGCTCGATGTCATGAGAGATCAGAGGAAGAACAGTATGAAGAACCCTGAGACGGGCAAGCGGTTCGTCGCGCTGAGCGCGGCCGTTGCCATCGGACTCGGCGGAGTGGCCCTCACGGGCCCCGCCATCGCCGCGAACGAAGCGCCGGACGCGCTGGGTGTTGCCGTTGCACAGGTGGCTGATCAGACCGATCAGATCGCGGCCGTCGGCTACAACGAGAACGGCGACATCGTGGTCCAGGTCGTCGAGGGCGCGGGAATGAGTCCCGTCTCTGAGGAATTGAAGCCGGTGACGGCATTCGCGAAGCAGGAGGATGACAAGAAGGTCCTCGTTCAGGAGATCCCCAACGGCTACAGCGAAGTGAACGCTGAAGACGTCGTCGGAGGCGCTGGATACGCTGTACCGCGAGGCAACGACGTTGGTCTCTGCTCGTTCGGTTTCCCTGTCACGGGGCCGGGGGGAGAAGAAGCGATCGTTACTGCTGGACACTGCGGTGAGGTCGGGGAGGACGTCTTCCTCGAAGCGCCCAAGGGATCGAACGCAGGCAGCGGCAAATATCACGAGGAGAACATGTGGGGCGGCCTGCTGAAGGACGAGGCTATCGGCTCCTTCACTCACTCTGAGTTCGCTGAGACCCCGATTGAGGATCCGTTTAATCCAGGCGGTGCTGACCAGTTTAACCCGGCGGACACACAGGATTTTGCGGTTGTCACCCTCAACGATGAGACAGTCACCACGCATCCAGCGGTAACGGACTGGACGTCCGCGGAGTCGAATGACCTTTTCGTGTCGACCAAGCCGGTCGCAGGTGTCCACGATGTGGAAGCGAGCGACATCGGCAAGGAGATCTGGCGCTCGGGTCGTACGTCCGCTGTGCAGTCGGGAACGATTCCTGCAGAGGCGGAACAGGGTGAAATCGGCGGTATTGTGGATGGATACGCGATCGTGAACCTTCCCGGTGGAGCGGGCTACTCGCTCGTCTACGGCTTTGCTGCGAACGCGCTGGGCATTCCGGGTGATTCGGGCGGCGCGGTCATGATGGGGGATCAGGCGGTCGGCGTCACGTCGCTGTCGAATTACCAGGGCGAGGACCAGGGCGACAAGAACTGGATCTGGGTCGCCGAGCTTTCTGAGGGCCTCAATCACCTCGGCAAGGACTACAAGGTCAAGACCACCGCGGATGCAGAAGAACCGCCGGAGACGCCGAAGCCGACGCCGACTGCTACGGATTCGCCGGAGCCGACTGAGGATCCGACTACACCGGCACCGACTCCGACTGCTACGGATTCGCCGGAGCCGACTGAAGATCCGACCACTCCGGCACCGACTCCGACCGACACCGGTTCGCCGGAGCCCACGCCGACGGATACCGACTCCCCGGAGCCCACGCAGACCGCTACCGACGAGCCCACGACCCCGGCGCCGACCCCTTCTGAGACGGAAGAGGCGGACGAGGACGCTGAGCTGAACGTCGACCCGCGCGAGATCGCTGCTGAGCAGTTCCTCGCCGAGGACGAAGACCAGGCCATCGACGAGGATCGCGGCGTCACCTACTCCGTCACAGGAGTGGAGCCCGGTTCGGACGTCACGTTCGACACCTACGCGTCGACCGATTCCGCATCCGCCAACGCGGGCTCGGAAGAGGCACCGGCTGAGGACTCCAACGATGCACCGGCCAAGTCGGTCACCGTGACCGCTGACGAAGACGGCAACGCCTCGTCCCGCGTCTGGGGCCTGCCGACCGCACCGGCCGAGGCCTACATCGGAGACTACGAAGTCATCGTGACGGCTGAGGGCGAGACGCTCGAGAGCTCGTTCGAGGTCGTCGGTGAAGGTGGCGGCGACGGAGGCCAGGACGATGGCGACAACGGTGACGGCGGCGACGACCTGCCGCGCACCGGTTCGACCACCGCTCCGCTGGCTGCCGGCGCAGCCGGACTGGTCGCCCTGGGTGGCGCACTGGTCTACGTGGCTCGCCGCCGCAAGGCCTGAGCACAGCTGAGGCCGGAGGCGCTCCGACTCCCTGAGACGGAACGCTGACGGTCGACGAAGGGGCACTCGCACACGCGAGTGCCCCTTCGTCGTCGGCCCGCATCACCGGGGCCCAACCCGAATCGGGTGGGTCGAGCCCCCGGCATCAGGGCATTCGGGTCTCCCTCAGCCTCGCCCGTTAGCATGAACCAGCCGACCCCCTACCCCACGGAGGGACCCATGAAGGTACCGATCCGCCTGGCAGCACTCACCGCTTTCACCGCACTCGCACTCACCGGGTGCGGGACGAACGGCGGCCCCGGGGAGGACCCCACAACGGACGCCCCCACAGCGGATCCGGTCTTCGAAGGACGCTGGGTCGCAGAGGACCCCGCCGACGCGTTCCTCGAGTTCACCGAGGTCGACGAAGGCGGCGGCACGATGGGCGGATCCGACGGATGCAACGGACTCCAGGGAGAGTTCCACATCGACGGTGACACCGCAGAGATCGACCGGGGTGCCGGCACGCTCAAGGGCTGCCCGGGTGTCGACACCTGGCTCAGCGGAGTGACCGTGGTCGTGGTCGACGGCGACACGATGCACATCCAGGACGACGAGGGCGAAGAGATCGGCGTTCTGACGCGCGATGAGGGCGGCGACGCCACTCCGACACCGACCGGCAGCGCTGGAGCCTCGATCGACGAAGCAGAGGATTCCGAGGACTGAACTGCGCGGGGACATGACTGTGGGCCGGAAGGATGATCATCCTTCCGGCCCACAGCGCTGCTGGTCCGCGTCCTAGTCCCGGAGCGCGCGGCGCATGATCTTGCCGGTGGCGGTCTTCGGCATCTCGTCGAGGATCCCGATGCTGCGCGGGATCTTATAGGCGGCCAGCTGCTCGCGGCAGTGCGCCACGAGCTCCTCCTCCGTGACGGACTGGCCCGTCTTGACGGTGACGTATGCGGCGACCGTCTCGCCCCGGTAATCGTCCGCGACCCCGACGACCGCGGCCTCGGACACCGCCTCATGATCGTAGAGGACCCCCTCGACCTCACGCGGCCAGACCTTGTATCCCGCCGCGTTGATCATGTCCTTCTTCCGGTCGACGAGGTAGATCCACCCCTCGGCATCCCGGAATGCGACATCGCCCGTGTGGAGGAAGCCACCATCCGTGATCTCGGCGGCCGTGGCCTCGTCGTTCTGCCAGTAGCCGGGGGTGATCTGCGGTCCCCGCGCCCAGATCTCACCGTATTCGCCGTCGGGCAGTTCCGTGCCCGCGTCGTCCACGATCCGCAGCTCCGTGTCGTAGACGGCACGCCCCACGGACAGAGATCCCGATTCCGGATCGACCGGCGACCGCTCACCGACCGGCCCCACCGTGATCGGCGACGCCGTCTCACTCATCCCGTACGCGCTGTGGATGTACGAGCCGTACACCTTCTCCAGGCGATCGGACAGTGTGGGAGCGACAGGGGCGCCTCCCGTGTAGACGACCTCCAGACTGGTGAGGTCGCCGTCTCGCAGCTCCGGCGAATCCGCGATCGCCATCAGTGCCGTGATCGCGCCGATGGTGAAGACGGGACGCCATCGACGGATCGATTCGACCACCGCCACCGGATGGAACCGGTGGCTCAGGACGAGCGGGCAGCCGGCTCGGATGCCGTATGCCAGGTGCCCCACCGACCCCGTGATGTGGAAGAGCGGCGCGACGGCCAGGATCGGCTGGCCCGGCTCGAGACCGCCGATCTGCACATACGTCTCCGCGTTGAACGCGAGGTTGCCGTGGGTGTTGATCGCTCCCTTGGGGCTGCCCGTCGTGCCCGATGTGTATGTCAGCAGAGCAGGATCCGATGCCGAGGTCGCCGGTCGATCCGCGAGCGGCGCCCCGCGCGGAAGGTCCTCGAGGCAGAGCAGGACGGTGCCGTCCGGAGCCGGACGGGCGGCACCGACGGCCGCTGCCACCGCCTCGACGCGGATGCCGTCACCGTCAGGCTGCCAGCGGAGGAACCTGCCGATCACGGTGACGCGGACGGGGGAGTCCGCGATGACCTCGGCGGCGACGTCATCCCACAGAGTGGGCAGTGTGATGAGTGCCTTCGCGCCGGAATCCCGCAGATGGTAGCGCAGCTCGCGGGCAGTGTTCATCGGGTTGATGGGAACGCCCACCGCTCCGAGCTTCCAGACCGCGATGACGCCGACCGCGAAGAGCGGGTCGTTCTGCGTGTACAGCGCGACCCGGTCTCCCGCGGCGACACCGTTGGCGACCAACGACGCCGCGAGAGCATCTGCCTGTCGGTCGACCTCGCCGAAGCTGAGCGTCTCGCTGAAGGAGTGCAGGAACGGCTGGTCCGCGGACTCCTGCACTCGGCGCTCCCATGCTTCGAGCATCGTGGGTGCGGCCGGTGTGAGGGATTCCGTGAACGGCTTCATCGGATGACAACCGGGTTGACCGGCGACCCCGTCGCCCGGTGGATCTTCAGCGGTGCTGCGACGTAGAGGAAGTCCCATCGCCCGTCCTCAGCGCACGCGGCGGCCAGATCCTCCAGGTCGCAGAGCTCCGTGAGCGCGATGCCGAGGTTGCGCATGAGCGCGTTGTGAAGGGTGAGTGCCACACCGGTGTCCGGGTCGGTCGTCACCTCGTTCGCGATCGTGTCGGTCACGAGGTTGGGGATCTCCACCTCGTGGAACCACTGCACGAGTTCCGGGCTGTATTGGAGCCCCGGCTCGCAGAAGTCCTCATAGAACGTGTCGCTCTGCTCGAAGAACAGCTGCAGGTGATTCGTGCGGATGAGCAGGATGTCGTGCTTCTCGAGGGTCACGCCCTGGGATTCCGCAGCGGCGAGCAGGTCGGTGTGGTTGAAGGTGCGCCTGGCCTCGACCGCCTCGACGCCGAAGTGCCGTGCCATGTCGATGAGGACGCCGCGTCCCACGACGCCGCGCTGGGCGATCGGTTCGACACTGGCCTTGTCGAGGCCACCGATCGTCGTGCGGGCGTCGTAGCCGTTCCAGATCTGTCCGCCGTACCAGACGTGGCCCAGCGCATCGTACTGAGTGGACCCCTGCAGGAACGCGACGAGCTTGTCGTCCGCGTAGTGGAGGCCCCCGGGGACCTTCGGGCCGTCGTCGGAGTCCCACGCGGATTCGTCGATGACCATCTCGCGTTCGGCGGGGAGGCGGGACGGCCAGACGGGATCGCCCTTCGGGTCGCCGATGAGGCGCTGAAGGGTGTGGATGTTCCCGTCGCGGATGCTGCGGACCCCGCGCAGGACCTGGTCGTTCGTGAGGAAGTTGAGGGCGCCCACTTCGTCGTCGTCACCCCAGCGGCCCCAGTTCTTCGGGGCATCCGCGAGGAGGTCGCTGAGATTCGGAACATCGGACATGGTCGTCACGCCTTTCGGGAGAGTTCACGCCTGCGCGACGCGGATCCGCCGTGGGGCCGCGACGAGGATCGAGTGCGCGGGGCGTGCCGGTCGTCGTCGGCCGGTGCCGCCAGCATTGTCGTCCCCCGCAGCAGTGTCAAGGGGTGTGGAGGATTTCGAGGCGAACAGGCGTTCGGGGGGCATGACTGCGATGGAGTGCGCCGATCGTGCAGGGCGATCGCCGTCTTCGATGGCTTGTGAACAGGCGTGTTGAGCGCTCGAGCTCCTTGCTCGCGTCCGTTGATCTGCTCATTGACGAACAAGTGTTCGGTGAGTAGCGTGGCGATCAGCCAGTGCCGTGGGCAGATCATTGAATGTCGCGGACAGCAGCGCTGAGGAGCAGACCATGGCACGGACGAGGTCGGGCAGGGACGCCATCCTGGACGCCGCCGTGGACCGGTTCGAGCGCCTCGGCTACCACGGGACGACGATGCGCGACATCGCCCGGGGTGCAGACCTGACCGTCGCCTCGATCTACAGCCATTTCTCCTCGAAGCAGCAGATGCTGCAGGACATCATGGTGCGCGTGCTCAGCGATGGGCTGGCACTCACCCGCAGCGCGGTGCTCCGCGCAGGCCCCCGACCGGACGAGCAACTGAGCGCACTCATGCACGCCTGGCTCCTCTTCCACACCGAGCGGAGGGCGGAGGCACTCGTCGGGGCATCGGAGATCCGCAGTCTCGACCCGCACGGTCTCCGTCTGATCGTCGCACTGCGGGACGAGCAGGAGGCGATGTTCCGCGAGGTCGTCATGCGGGGGGTCGAGGACGGAGGGTTCGCCACTCCGTATCCGGCAGACGCCGTGAGGGCACTCATCGCGATGGGCACATCGGTCGCGTCCTGGTACCGCCCGGATGGTGAGCTCACCCCGGAGCAGATGGCGGAGAGGTACGTGCGACTCGCGGCGGCGACCGTCGAGGCCGGTCCATGAGCCATCGACCAGGCCAACCCCTGCAGACACAGCAGACACAGCCGTACTCAGACAGCCGGACACCGCCGTACCCAGACAGTCGTACACAGAAGGAGAGATCATGACCGATCAGCTGAACGCGATGCCCGTGAGACCGGACGTCGATACCCTGGACCTGCGCCCCTCGGAGCGTGCGCTCGAGCTGCGCGAGGAGCTCGTCGACTTCATGCACACGAGTGTGTTCCCCGCAGAGGCCGAGTACGACGCGTACCGGGCGGAGCGCGACCCGCGCGACGGGTCCGTGCCTCCTGTCATTGAGGCCCTCAAGGCCGAGGCCAAGTCGCGCGGACTGTGGAACCTCTTCCTGCCGTCCGCATCGGCCATCAGCCAGCTCGACTACGCGGGGCTCGCGGAGATCACCGGTTGGAGCCTCCACCTGGCTCCGGAGGCCACGAACGGTCAGGCGCCGGACACCGGCAACATGGAGCTGCTCCACATGTTCGCCACGGAGGACCAGAAGAAGCAGTGGCTGCAGCCGCTGCTGGACGGTGAGATCCGCTCAGCGTTCGCGATGACGGAGCCGGCTGTCGCGAGCTCGGATGCGACGAACATCGAGACGACGATCCGCCGCGAGGGCGACGAGTACGTCATCTCCGGCCGGAAGTGGTGGACGTCCGGCGCGAAGGACCCGCGCTGCAAGATCATGATCGTCATGGGCAAGACCGATGTGGATGCGGAGAAGCACCGGCAGCAGTCGATGATCCTCGTGCCGATGGACACCCCCGGGGTGAAGGTCGTGCGCGATCTTCCGGTCATGGGCCACCACGACCAGCACGGGCACTGCGAGGTCGAGTTCGACGATGTCCGCGTGCCCGCGGCGAACCTCCTCGACGCGGAGGGATCCGGCTTCGCGCTCGCCCAAGCGCGCCTGGGCCCGGGTCGCATCCACCACTGCATGCGTGCGCTGGGCGCGGCGGAGCGGGCGCTGTCGCTGCTCGTCGACCGGGCACAGAGCCGGATCGCGTTCGGCAAGCCGCTCGCGGAGCAGGGCGGAGTCCAGCAGGACATCGCCGAATCGCGCATCGCGATCGATCAGGCGCGACTGCTGTGCCAGCATGCCGCGCGCACGATCGACATGCATGGCAACAAGGCGGCTGCCGGGCTCATCTCTGCCGCGAAGGTCGCCGTCCCGCGTGCCACTCTGCAGGTCATCGACCGTGCCATCCAGGTCCACGGCGGTGCGGGTGTGAGCGACGACGTGCCGCTGGCCGCGATGTACGGCTGGCACCGCGCGATGCGGATCTTCGACGGTCCGGACGAGGTGCACCTGCGCACGCTCGCCAAGCGCGAGCTGCGCTGACCACGAGCTGCGCTGAGTACGAGGTGCCGAGGCGGGGGAGACGACCCGCGCCTCGGCACCTCACCCGCTCGTCGCTGTGGAATCCCACGCGTCGAGGAACGCCTGCTCCCACCCGCGAGGCGTGCGGTCGGCACCCGCGAGGCGTGCGGTCGGCACCCGCGAGGCGTGCGGTCGGCACCCGCGAGCCTGTTCGCGGCCTCCTGCGCGGTGCCGTCCGCGGTGGAGGTGAACGCCAGATGGTCGTCATCGACGAAGATGATCTCCGCCGTGCCGTCCCACCCTGCGGTGCGCAGCGCGCTCACGAGGACGGTGCGACCGTCGTCGCTGCGCGGGTCGGGGCCTGTCGACCGGTCGAGACGGATCCGCAGGTCTGCCGCGTGCGAGATCTCCTCGACGTCGACGGAGGTGAAGCCGGCCTCCCAGAGTGACGCGACGAGTCCGACGTGGTCCGGCCAGTCTGCGGCGCGGAAGACGGAGCCGGTCCCCGCTCCGTGGGTGTGCTGCACCGTGACCTCTGCGCCGGTTTCCAGCGGCCAGTCCGGCGAGGAGACGATCTGTGCCGCTGTGCGCAGTTCGTCCGCGTTGTCAGCGTGGGCGGTGAGAGTGTCGTCCACGGCATCCGCCGAGGTCGTCGTCACGTGTGCATCGGCGAGTGCCTCGAGGGCGTCCGCAGCATCATCCAGGTCACCGGAGCCGCCGGGTCCGTCGATCGAGAGCCCCGAGGCGGCCTCGACGGTGAACGTGCCGAGCGCGTCCTCTTCGACATGCTCGAGAAGCGTCCGCTGGGCGGGGATCGCGTCTGCGTCCGCGGCGACTGCGAGCTCACCGGCCGCGACGACGGGGGTGCGGTCTGTGTCGGGTCGGCTGTGTTCGTGTTCCGGGTCGTCCTGGACTTCCTGGTCGTTCGAGCCGCCGGCGCCGTGAGCGCCGTCGGAATCGTCGACGGTGATCTCCGCCCTCGTGATCGTGGCGCCCGCGTCGGCGGCGGCTTCGTGAAGAGTTCGGACGGCGTCGACGGTTCCTCGAGCGCCGAGGTCCAGCCGGTACTGCGGGTCGCCGCCACCGGAGTCCACTGTCTCGACCCGTACGACTCCACTGTCCGGTTCGGTCTCAGAAGTGGTGGTCTCCACCGCCTCCTCGGCCCATGCGCGCATGTCGGTCTCATCGTCGAGTTCGATCTTCGTCGCGCCGCCGATCTCACCGAGGTCTCCGGCACGCACATCCGGGAGGGTGAGGAGTAGGGGCAGGGCACCGAGGTCGATGTTCTCCGGGTCCGGGACGCAGACGCAGTCCGTCCCACGGCGGACCGGGACCTCGCCGGTGTACGGACCGCTCGTCATCGTGACGAGCGGTGCGCCGTCGGGATAGCGGTGGTCGTTGACGAGTGCGAGGGCCTCGCTCCCGGTCGTGCGGAGGGACTGAGCATCCGCGTCCTCGTCGAGTGCGACGGCCAAGGCGGTGGCGTCCGCGTCCTCGTCGTGGACTTCGTCCGCGGTCAGGTGCGGGCCGTCGACCGAGGTGACGGCAGGCAGGGCGCGCAGGGCCTCGGCGATCGTCCCGTAGTCGGAGGCGGGCCGATCATCGGCGAGGCCGCAGCCCGTCGCGACGAGCAGCAGCGCGCCGATCGCGGCGACGAGGGCGGGGGAGCGACGGGTCGGCATGCGTTCATTGTGCGGGCGTCAGCGAGCCTGGGACCTCCGCAGGTGTCGCAATGCCCGCACGATTGTGCCGGAACGGGAACGGGCCAGCTGGGGCTATCCGGCGCGCACTCCGGGCAGATCAGAGATGGCGATCGACCATGATCACGAGGGAGTCTTCGTCGCACACTGCGCGTTCGGTCTGGGCAGATGTTCAGAATCTGCACATGAGGATCGGGGAGCTCCACCAGGGACTAGGATCGCATTCACGCAATGGGGCGCAGCGGAGGTGCAGATGGAGCAGGAAGCCGCAGTGGTCGGAGAGTCACTGCGTCGGATCGTGCTGCGCGTCCTTGAGAGAAATCGCAGTGAGCTTGAGGCAACCACGAGCTGGGTCGCGTTCGCCGATGCGAACGGTCTCGTTTCTGTCGAATGGTCGTCGGATCCAAGGATTGAGCGCGAGATGCGTGCGATCGCGCTGGGAGCCGGTGCGGAGCTCGACACAGACGCGGCGGGTAGGAACGGTATCGGAACGGCACTCCGACTGGGAACCTCATCGTTCGTCCGTGGCGCCGACCACGATGACGAGAGGTTCTTCGACCTTGTATGTGCTGCCAGTCCCGTGCTCCACCCGGTGAATTCGTCCGTGTGCGGGGTCATAAATGTGACCGGGCATCTCAAAGCCTCGCACTCGCACGTAGCTCTCGCGCTCAAGCTCATCGTCTCCCAGATCCGGGGCGAGCTGGTCCGGGCCACCCCGCCGCGTCCGCTGCGTCTGGCCGACGCGCACCGGCGTCTCACCGCGCACATGCCCAACGCAGTGGCGACGTTCGACGAGAACACCCTCATCGCAGAGGATGCGCTGACCCCTCAGCTCGCGACTGTCAACCGAAGAGAGCTGTGGGAATCACTGTCGACCTTGTCCGTCACTGCGAAGGAGATGGTGTTGCCCACAGGCCATCGCGTGCGGGTTGTGCCGGTGACGAAGGGGACCTGGTCGCACGGTGCGTCTGCGGTCTTCGACATTTCGCGTGCGAACGCCGTCGATGCCGTAGGACACGATGGTGACGGAGGACCGCTCACTCTGCTCGAGGAGGCAGAACGCAGCGTCATCGCGTCTGTGCTCCGGCAGTCCGGCGGCAACAAGTCCGACGCGGCCGAGCGCCTCGGGCTGTCTCGCGGCACACTGTACGCACGCATTCGCCGCTACCGTCTCTGACGCCTCGTCGACTCGGAGGGCTCTCCGTCTTTCGACGCCTCTCCAACGCACCGCTCATCGCCTGCGCGCGTCATCGCACGCGCGCGACAGCGCAGGTCACTCGACACAACGGATCGGGGGCCGTCGGTGCACGACCCCCGATCCGCCTCACCGTCCTCTGCTCACGCGGCGGGCTCTCGGTCTCAGACCGCGATCTGCGAGGCAGTGCCGAGCGAGTGCCACGCCCTGCTGTGGTAGACGAGGGGCGGTTCGGCCGCGGCATCGGGTTCAGTATGCCGACCTCCGATCTCCTCGCCCTCGACCATGAACAGGGTCCCGCCTGCCGCCGGCAGGGTTCCGGTGATGCGACCGCGGATCCACGCGGCGGCGGCCGTGAAGAGTGGCTCGCCCGTCGGAAGCCGCCGCCACAGGCTCGTGTCCGCGAACCGATCGACGCCGCTCGTTGCGCCCAGTTGAGCGAGATCGAGCTGACGCGAGCTGAGCAGGTGAACGACGATCGTCTCAGCGCGCAGCAGCGTCGGCGTGCTCGACGACCGTGTGGACGCGGAGAAGGCGACCGTCGGCGGGTCCGCATCCACTGAGCAGACGGAGGTGGCTGTCATCGCGACCGGGCCGTCGCCCGCATCAGCCGTGACGAGTGCGACTCCAGCGGGGTGATTGCGAAACGCCGTGACGAACTGCTGTGTGAGTGCATTCATGACTTGCTCCTTGTGTGAGAAGACTGCCTGCCTGATCTGGGTGTGTCGGCTCAGACTGGGGCGCCGACCGGTGCGTCCACACGTGGGGCGACCTCGGTGGCGAGCAGGCGCATCGACTCCTGCTCGTACACCTCGTGCGCCGGGTTGGAACCATCGAGCATGGTCGTGAGCAGGGTGCCGAATGGTGCCCTCTCCCGGACCTCGGAGATCTGCTGTGCGACCGTCTCCGGCGACCCGAGGATCACCATGTCCTCGATGAGGTCATCAACGGTGACAGCCGCGTCATCCTTGCCGGTGCCGTTCATGACGGCGCCGGCGCCGAGCCCGTGGAACAGGTTCCACAGGTAGTGGAAGTAATGGAAATTCGGGCCGGCCGGGTCGAAGGCTCTCTCGCGCGCCTCTTCATCGGTGGGGGCGACGAGGACGTTGCGCGCCACGCGCCAGTTCTCACCGGTGGGCTCCTCGCCGCGCTCGCCGTAACCTTCGACGATCTTGTCCCAGTGGGAGTGAACGGTCGACAGGGGGACGAAGTTGGCCGACATCGGGATCCAGCCCTGCACAATGGCCTGCTTCACGCTGTTCGATGCCGGAGACATCGCGGTCGCGGCGATCGGCGGGTGGGGGCGTTGGAATGGCTTGATGGGCTGGCCGATGCTCAGCTCCGCGTTCACCGTCTCGTCGATGGAGAACGGGTAGTGCTTGCCGGTGAAGTGGAACGGCGCGGTGCCCGTCCACAGCTCCTTGATGATCGAGACAGACTCGATCATGCGCTCGTTGCGCTCCTGGCCGTCCATGACGCCGAAGGCTTCCCAGTCGCTTGCCAGACCGCCCTGGCCGACGCCCCAGATGAAGCGTCCGCGGGCCATGTTGTCGAATTGTGCGACTGTCGCGGCGGCCATCGCGGGGTGGTACATCGGCAGGGCAGTGACTCCACTGCCCAACGTGATGTTCTTCGTCCGGTGGATGACGGAGGCCATCAGCATGAGGGGTGAGGCGACAGGCTCGGTCGCACACGTCTGGTGCTCGCCGATGAACGCTTCGGCATAGCCGAGCTCGTCCGCCAGGATGATCCTGTTCGCGTCTGATTCGTAGGCCTCGGCCAGCGAGACGTCGGCGGGATGGATCGGCATTCCGAAGAGTCCGAGTTTCATGATTCCTGTACCTTTCGTGGGGGTCGGCAGCAGTGCTGCGTGCGCTGGAACCGGGGAGGGCCCAGCGGCTGCGTCGACCTCGTGCCCGTCTTTGAGCCGAGGTCTACGGTGTGAAGCAGTTGTGAATCGCCCCGGGTTTAATGGAGACATCGATAACCCGGAAGGATGGGCGGCATGGTCGCACCACGAAAGTACCCCGACGAGCTACGCGAGCGAGCCACGAGGATGGCGATCGATGCGCGCAAAGAT
>NZ_FXZM01000005.1 GCF_900169175.1 Brevibacterium jeotgali
TCGCGGCACGCTCCGCCACCGTGGTCTCCGACCAACCGGTGAACGCCGCCGCACTCCGATCCTGCGCCTCGACGATCTGCTCGTCAGTGGCAGTCGGATACGTTTCCACGACTTCGCCGGTCGCCGGATTGAGGACCTGATAGATCGACATTGACTGCTCCTCTTCGTGGGGTACGAACACAATCGGCCAACCAGCCGACTAGTGTGGTTCCCACGTTAGGCGGGTCACACCCACGTGGCAAAAGGCAGTCCCCGAATATGGACGCCCGCGTCTATCGACGTGAGAAGACTCGGTCACGCGGCGGCTTCGACCACCGGCGCCCCGGGCCTGACCGAACCGACCCGACGACGGCCGAGCCGGCCCGCACAGCACGGGAACTGCTCGTCGACGACCCGACCCGCACGAGTACACCTGCAGGAATTCGACTGACAACCGATCAGAAGCCGAGCGATCGGCAACGGAGGACCCATGTCACGCACTGAGGATCTGGCACGCCACTACTACACCGTCGTCGACGCCGGCGATGCAGACGCGACGGTGGCGCTCTTCGCACCCGATGCCACCTACGATCGCCCCGGCTATGACACGCTCACCGGCCCGCAGATCGGCGAGTTCTACCGCGGCGCCCGCGTCATCGTGTCCGGCGCGCACACCGTCACGGAGATCATCGCCGACGACCGGCGCGCCGCGATCCGCGGCACGTTCGATGGTGTCCTCAACAACGGAGCAGAGGCCCACGAGGGCTTCGCGGACTTCATGGAGTTCGATGGTCAGGACCGCATCGCCAAGCGCACCACGTACTTCTTCCGCGCCGCGGTCTGAGAAGGTCCCCACCGGCGCCGAAGTCCCGGCCGGCTGAGCGGTCCCAGCCACATCAGACCCAGCCACATCAGACCCAGCCACGTCAGTCACGACCACATCAGCCCCAGTCGCATCAGTAGCGCTCGCATCAGTAACGGTCGCTCTCAGGCTGCCTCTCCCCGGCTGCCGCTCCCACGCTTCCTCCAGCGGAGGATCTTCTCCCGGATGCGGTCGCGTTCGCGGAAGTCAGTGGCACAATGTGCCCATGGAGACGCACGTCACGCACCCGATCAGTCAGGAGCACCTCGCGGCCGCAGAGGAAGAGCTCCGAGAGTCGCTCGACAGCGCGGGCATCGACGTGCGGATCGTCGAATCCGCAGAAGCCGCGGCAGAGGCCTCGCTGCTGCTCGATGAGATCTGGAGTGTGACGGGCTCCGGCACCACGGTGCTGGAGCCCAGCCTCTTCATCGCGCTGGCGCACGCCAAGAACTACACAGCGGCAGCGCACGACCGGGACAGCGGGAACTTGCTCGGAGTGACCGTGGGATTCTTCGCCGCACCCGTCGGGAAGTCGATGCACTCGCACGTCGCAGGTGTGAGGCACGAAGCGGTCGGCCGCGGCATCGGGGCTGCGATGAAGCTGCACCAGCGCCTGTGGTGCCTGGAGCGCGGCATCACACACATGACCTGGACGTACGACCCGCTCATCGCCCGCAACGCCTACTTCAACATCACGCGACTGGGTGCCCTTCCCACCGCGTATCACCCGGACTTCTACGGGCAGATGCGCGACGGCGTCAACGCCGGCCACGCCTCCGACCGCGCCTTCGTGGAGTGGGACCTCACCACCGCCAGGCCGGACCACTCCGACAGCACCCGGCCCGATGCCGCTCAACAGGGCGAGGCCTCCGACGACGCCGTCGCAGCCGTGCGGATCGACGCCGACGGCAGTCCGCTGGAGTTCGACGTGCCGCGCGAAGCGACACTGGTCTCCATCGAGATGCCCAGCGACATCGAGACGCTGCGCGGCACGGACCCGGAGCTCGCCTCCCGCTGGCGCGAGGTCGTCCGCCGCGCGTTTCTCGACCTGTTCGCCGACGGGTGGAAAGTCACCGGCTTCCGCCGCAGCGGCGCCTACCTCCTCACCCACCCCTGAGTGCCGATCGGGCCTCATGCCCTCCGCCCCGCCGGACGGGTCCTCAGACTCCCAGTGCTGTGAACAGATCGGTGCGCAGCGTCGCGGGGTCCATGTCCGGGGTCGGCTCCGTCGTGTAGACCTCCCAGAACGGCATCGCTGCGCGCTGGCCCTGCGACTCGAGCGCACCCATGAACGTCTGCCACGCCTCGCCCAGGCCGTCGTAGCCGCCCAGGTGCGCTGCCGTCGCGATCCGGCCGCCAGGCAGCGCCGACGCCCGCGCGACGAGCGGGAACGAGACCCGTTCGGCCCCATGATCTCCGCCGGCACCCTCCGGCACAGCGATCTCGCCGAGGTCCACCGCCCCGTCGAGCACCCGGTCCACCGGGATGCCCACCTCGATGTCGACGGTGTCCGCGGGCACCCGCGCGTACAGGGAGAACGCGGCGCCCACGGGCTGCACTCCTGCCTGCCCCAGTGCGGGGAACAGACGGGTGAAGACCCCGTCGAACAGGACCGGCAGATGCGCAGAGGGGAAGCCCTCCACGCGCACCGACGCGGTCACCTGCTCAGGAGCCTCGAGGAGCGCGGGCCGGGACGGCACTGGGACGGACACCGGGACGTCCTCACTGCCGCTCATCAGGCGTCCTCACCCAGATGCTGTGTGCGGAGCACCTTCTTGTCGAGCTTGCCGACCGACGTGCGGGGAAGCTCGGTGACGAACTCGATCACGTCGGGCAGCTGCCACTTGGCGAACTTCTCCAGCAGGCCCTCGCGGACCTCGTCCGCCGACACCGTCTCACCGTCGCGCAGGACGACGTAGGCGACGGGACGCTCGTCCCACTTCTCATCCGGCACGGCGATGACCGCGGCCTCGAGCACTCGCGCGTCGTCCATGATCGCGTTCTCCATGTCGATGGACGAGATCCACTCACCGCCGGACTTGATGACGTCCTTGAGGCGGTCCGTGAGCTTCACGTAGCCCGCCTCGTTGATGACCGCGACGTCGCCGGACTTCCACCAGCCGTCGTCGAAGCGCTCCGCGTTGTCATCCAGCTTGTGGTAGGCCGTCGCGATCCAGGGACCCCGGATCAGGAGCTCGCCCATCGACTTCCCGTCGCGCGGAAGCTCCTCCCCGGTCGGGTCGACGACCTTGACCTCGACACCGGCCACGGGCAGGCCCTGCGAGCGCTTGAGGTCCCACTTCGCGTCTTCGTCCAGCTCGCCCAGCTCCGGCTTGATCTGCCAGTTCACCGACACCACGGGGGTGGTCTCCGACGCGCCGTAGGCGTGGATTACCTCTGCGCCCGTGAGCTCGCGGAAGCCCTTCATGAGCGACACCGGCGGCTCCGTCGATCCGCTGATCAGACGCGCGCGGGACAGGTCCGGAGTCTCATCCTGGGCGCGGATGTACTCCAGCAGCCCGGCGAAGATCGCCGGCGCGCCGTTGGCGACCGTCACCTCTTCGTCCACGAATGCCTTCGCGATCGCGCCCATCTCCGCAGCAGAGAACTGGCCGGGCAGCACGACCTTCGCTCCGGCACCCGCGGCCATCTGCGGGAAGCCCCACGACAGCACGTGGAACATCGGGGTGATCGGCATGATGACGTCGGTGTACCCGACCTTCAGCCCCGCCGTGATCGCCATCGTGTGCAGGTAGGAGGCGCGGTTCGAGTAGTACACGCCCTTCGGCTTGCCCGTGGTGCCCGTCGTGTAACCGGCGTACGCGGCCGTCGACTCCTCGACCTGTTCGAAGTCGAACTCCTCTGGCGCCTCGCCCATCAGGTCCTCGAGGAACACGACGTTCTCAAGCGACGTCTCGACCTGCGAAGACGGAGTGTCCGAGGCGACGATCCACTGCTTCACGTACGAACCGGCCGCGAGCTTCTCCGCGATCGGCAGCAGCGATTCGTCGACGACGACGTACTGGGTCTGCGAGTGGTTGACGACGTACGCCAGGTCCGCCTCGCCCAGGCGCAGGTTCAGCTGCACCATCGTCGCCCCCAGCGCCGGGACTGCGAAGTACAGCTCGAAGTGCCGCCGCGAGTTCCAGTCGAGCACGCCCACCGTGCTCTCCGGACCGATCCCCAGCTTCGTGAGCGCGTGCGCGATGCGCGACACGCGACGCATCTCCTCGGCGTAGGTGCTCCGCCCCCAGTCGCCGTCCGACCGGCGGTACACGACCTCCGTGTTCGGGAAGTTCACCGCCGCGTGGCGCAGGAGTGAGAGAACATTGAGCTGGTAGTCGTCGCCCATGGTGGACGGGATTCCGCGAAGCATCGGCACCTCCGGGTGCAGTGATCGGATCTGCTGGCTGCCGCACGGGACGGACACGGCCCCCGTCTCGCACCGCACGATGTGACATCGGTGGGGAGACGGGGGCCGCACGCGTACATCCGCGCGGATGTGACTCAGAATACGGTGTAGCCGCCGTCGACCACCAGTTGCTGGCCGTTGACGAACGACGAACCCGAACCCGTGAGGAACACGGCGGCCGCCGCGAAGTCCTCCGGCGTGCCCCAGGTGCGGAAGGGCACCCGCGAGATCACCTTGTCGGTGAACTTCTGGTTGGCTACCGAACCCTGCGTCATCTCCGTCTCGATCCACCCGGGCAGGATCGCGTTCGTGCGGATCCCCTCCCGCGCGTACTCCGTCGCGAGCCCCCGCATGACCGACAGGACTCCAGCCTTCGTCGCCCCGTACAGGGTGTTCCGCGTGGGCGCCTCGATGCCCGCCAGCGAGGACACGAGGACGAGCGAGCCGCCCTCCCCCTGCTCCATGAGCGTGCGCACGGCGGCCTGGCAGCTGAGGATGACGCCCTCGATGTTCACCGAGGACACGCGCCGCCAGTCGTCGATCGACAGTTCGTGCAGACGCCCGTACGCGCCGGATACACCGGCATTGGCGATGAGGGTGTCGAGCCGACCGAACCGCTCGAGGGTGCTGGCCATCGACCGGGTGACGTCGGCCTCGTCGGCCACGTCGCAGGCGAACGCCTCGGCGTCCCCGCCCAGTCCCCGCAGCTGCGCGACCGCCGCCGCGTTCACCTCTTCGTTCCGCCCCCACACCGCGACCGAGGCCCCGGCCTGCACCAGCCCGCGCGCCATGCCGAGGCCGATGCCCCGATTGCCTCCGGTCACGACGACCACCTTGCCGGTGAGGTCGAGACCGACGCCTGCCGCGCCTGCCGCATTCTGCTGTGCGTCTGTCATCGTCAGGCCTCTTCCCTCACCTGGAGGAGCACCTTGCCGCGCACGCTGCGGGTCTCGAGCTCCTTGATCGCGGCACTCGCCTGCTCGAGCGTGTAGGTCCCGTGGATGACGGGATCCAGCCTGCCCGCGACGAGGTGGTCCCACATCGCCTCCCACTGCCTGGCGATGAGGCCCGCATCCTTCGCGAACGCGGCGCCCCAGCCCACGCCGGCCACGCTCACGTTGTTGAGGAGGAGTCGGTTGACCTTGACCTGGGGGATCTCGCCCGCGGTGAAGCCCAGCACGAGCACGGTGCCGAACGTCGCCGAGCAGCGCAGCGAATCGGTGAAGCGATCGCCGTCCTTCGGGTTGCCGACGGGATCTGCGACGAGGTCGACGCCACCGGGCACGATCTCCTTGACCGCATCCTTGAAGCCATCGCTCAGGACCGCATGAGCCGCGCCCAGGGAGCGGACTGTCTCCGCCTTCTCCTCGGTGGACACGACACCGATCACGGTCGCACCCATCGCGACCGCGACCTGCACGAGTGCAGTGCCCAGGCCACCCGCAGCACCATGCACGAGCACGGTCTGCCCGGCTTCCAGACGGCCCCGGACCCGCAGCGCGAAGTCCGCGGTCAGAAGGTTCATCGGCATTCCGGCCGCAGCCGACAGCGACACCGAGTCAGGCAGCTTCACCGTCGCGTTCGCGGGCGCGGTCATCACCTCGGCGTAACCGCCCTTGCCCGCGATCGTGGCGACACGGTCACCCACCGCGAGGTTCTCCACTCCTGCGCCGACTGCGGACACGACACCGGCGGCTTCGGAGCCGAGAGTGAAGGGAATCTCGTGCTTGACCTGGTAGAGCCCCTTGGTCTGGAGCAGCTCCGGGAACGTGACGCCTGCATAGGCGACGTCGATGAGGACCTGTTCCGCTCCGGGTGCGGGTGCCTCGATCTCTGCGACGGAGAGGGAGTCGGGACCATCGAGCGTGGTGACCTGTACGGCTTTCATGGATTCCTTTCGGGAAGCGCGTTGGCTGGATTGTGCGGTGGAGATGTCTGGTCAGCGGCCCGTGTACTGGGGCGCTCGCTTCTCGCGGAACGCGTTGGCGCCCTCCTGCGCGTCCTCGGTCCCGAGCAGGTGCGACTGACCCACGACCTCACGATTGAGATCGGAGCGCAGGGTCGGCAGCGCGATCTCATTGATCGCCTGGCGGGTGGCAGCCATCGACCGCGGAGCTCCGGCCGCGAAGGTCGCCGCCACTTCCTGCGCTCGCTCGAGCGGGGAGGAGTCCTCGACGAGCTCGCTCGCGAGCCCCCACTCCAGTGCCTTCTCGCCGTAGACGCGTTCGGCGGTCAGGGCCATCCGCATCGCGCGGTGGCGGCCAGCGGACGCTGCCACGAGGGCAGAGGCGCCGCCGTCCGGCATCAGGCCGATCTTCGTGAAGGCGAGCATGAAGAACGACGTCGGGCTCATCACGACGTAGTCGGTCGCGAGTGCGAGCGAGCAGCCCACACCGGCGGCGGCGCCGGACACGGCGGCGACGGTCGGCACGGACGAGTCCTTCAGCAGCATGATGATCTCGTTGACGTCGTCCAGCAGGCTGCCGGACGACTCGCCCTCCGCCTTGGCCTCGGCCTTCGCCTGCAGGTCCGCGCCGGAGCTGAACGAGCGATCGTCTCCTGTGAGCACGATCGCGCGGACGGCGTCGTCTGCCTGCGCGTCCTCGAGCGCCTTCCTCACAGTCGCGACGCTCTCGAGCACCACCGCGTTGAGGCGGTGCGGACGGTTGAGCTGGATGGTCATGACGCCGCGTTCGTCAGTGGAGACGAGGACGGCCTTCTCAGCGGTTTCGGTCATGTGTGTTCCTCTCGTGGGAGCTGGTTCGATGGGGAGACGGTTCGATGGGAGCTGGCTCGGTGGGAGCTGGTTCGGTGGGGAGACGGAGAGCTGGTCAGGATGCGTCAGCTGCGCGCGAGCGTCGGGTCGAGGCGCCTCTTCACGAGCTTGCCCGTGGGGGTGCGCGGCAGTGATGCGATGGTGTGGAACCGCCGCGGGATCTTGAAGTTCGACAGTCGGCCGTCCAGCCAGGCCCGCACCTCATTGTCGAGGTCCCGCGACGGGTCGACGTGGTCCTCGGGCTCCAGGTACGCCACGGCGATCTCGCCCAGCTCCTCATCCGGTTCGCCCACGACCGCGACGTCCCGCACGTCGGGATGGAGCGCGAGCGCGTTCTCGATCTCCTGCGGGTAGATATTCACTCCGCCGGTGATGATGAGGAAGCTCGTGCGATCCGCGAGGAAGAGATAGCGCTCCTCGTCGATCCACCCCATGTCCCCCGTCGTCACCCACGTGTCGTGCTGCGGATGGCGGGATTCGGCCGTCTTCGCGTCGTCGCCGAAGTACTGGAACGGAGTCCGTCCCTCCGCGACCTCGAAGTAGACGAGGCCGGTCTCTCCGGCCGGCAGCTCTTCCCCGCCCGGTCCGCAGACGTGGACCGTGCCCATGTACCCGTCGCGGCCCACGGAGCCCGGCTTGCGCAGCGCTTCCTCGGAGCTGATGAGCGTGAGGCCTGCGGCCTCGGTCGACGCGTAGTACTCATAGATGACCGGGCCCCACCACTCGATCATCTGCCTCTTCACCTCGGCAGGGCAGGGTGCTGCGGCGTGGATCGCATACTGCATGGACGTGACGTCATAGGAGTCGCGCACCTCCTGCGGGAGCTTGAGCATGCGGATGAACATCGTCGGCACCCACTGCGAGTGCGTGACGCGGTAGCGCTGGATGACGGCGAGCGCCTGCTCCGGATCGAAGCGGGGCATGATCACAGCGGTGCCGCCGCGGGCGTGAGTCGTCATGACGTAGCGCAGCGGTGCCGCGTGATAGAGCGGAGCGGGCGACAGGTAGACGCTGTCGGTGTCGAAGCCGTAGACCTGGGTGAACAGCTGCACGAGCGGAACGTTCGGGTCGTCGACCGCCTGGTCCTTGATCTCCGGCAGGATCCCCTTCGGCCTGCCGGTCGTCCCTGACGAGTAGAGCATGTCGTCGCCGCGCGGCTCGTAGGCCGGCTTCACATCGCTCGCAGCGGCGAGCGTGTCCTCATACGGGTCGAAGCCCTTGAGAGGCCCGCCGATCGAGATGCGGGTCTCGACGTCCGCGCACAGCCCCGCGAGCTCGTCCGCCTTCTCCAGACCACCGGAGAGCAGGACCACCTTCGCCTGGCAGTCGTGGACGATGTACGAGGCCTCGTCCGGGGTGAGATGGCGGTTCACCGCGGTGATGAGCGTGCCGGACCTGAGCGCCGCCCACAGGGCTTCGACGATCTCGAAGCGGTTCTCCGCGACGATCGCCACGTGATCTCCGGGCTCCAGCCCGATCGACCTGAAGTGGTTCGCCAGCCTGAGCGACCGCTCCTCGAGCTGCGCGTAGGTGAGGACGTCCTCCGTGTCCGCCATGATGAGCGCGGGCTTGTCCGGGTGGGCGGCTGCGTGGATTCCTGGATACACCGTGATCACTTCCCTGTGATGGTCGATGTGCCGATAACGGTTGTTTCTGACGCTACACTCAATTTGAGTGAACGTTTGCTCAGGACCCTAGCGGGATCCTGAACCACAGACAAGACATGTCCGCGCTCCGTCCCGGACACGAGAGGACCACCATGGGACAGCCCTCCCCCGTCGCCCAGGACTCGCCCACTGGGCAGGACTCGCCCACTGAGCAGGATCACGCCGCTGCTGGACACGCCGAGCCCGCAGCGCGCTCACCGTACGCGGAGCACACGGCGCGGCTGACCCGATCTCTCGCGCACGCACTCGTGAGCGAGAACGACGACGCAGAGCTGGCGGAGACTGTCCGCGCTCTCGCGACCCGCCTGCTCGACGCCTCCGAGGCCCCCGCCGCGGTCACGGTCGACGACCCGCACCCGCGCAGCGGATTCCGCCGGGACATCACGCCGATCACCTCTGCCGTCAACCCGCTGGCACCGCCGATGGCCATCCGTCGCGAAGGCGACGAGTCGGTGAGCGATGTGGCTCTCCCCCTGCAGTACCAGGGCCCTCCGGCCCGTGTGCACGGCGGGATAGTCGCCCTCATGCTCGACCAGGTCCTGGGCAATGCCGCTCACTCGACCGGCCTGCCCGGCGCCTACACCCGCGAACTCACCATCACGTACGACGCGGCGACCCCGCTCGACCGCCCGGTGCAGGTGGTCGGACGGATCGACCGGGTCGAGGGCCGCAAGAGGTTCATGTCGGGAGAGGTCCTGGTCGACGGCGCACCCAGCGCGCGGGCCCACGGCCTGTGGATCAGCCCGCGCTAGGAGGGCGCCCTGCGCCCTGCGGCGCAGGGCACCGCGGCGCAGGACACCGACCGGCCTCGCCCTCGGGCTCATCCTCGGTCGACCACCATGTCGCTCAGGGCGCGCTTGTTGATCTTGCCGACAGCGGTCTGCGGCAGCTGGTCGACGAAGAGCACCTGCTTGGGCGCCTGCACGGCGCCCTTGAGCTCTTTGACGTGGCTCATGAGCTGCTCCGGCTCCGCCGACTGGCCGGCCCGCAGCACGACGACCGCAGTGACCTGTTCGCCCCACTTCTCATCGGGCACGCCGAACACCGCCATCTGCGCGACCGCCGGATGGGTGGCCAGCGCGTCCTCCACCTCGCGGGGGTAGACGTTGAAGCCGCCGGAGATGATCATGTCCTTCTTGCGGTCGACGATGTAGATATAGCCCTCCTCGTCGATCCGCGCGATGTCGCCGGTATGCAGCCACCCGTCGACGATGGTCTCCGCGGTCAGATCGTCGCGCTGCCAGTAGCCGTCCATCGCTCCGCGCCCGCGGATGCACAGCTCACCGGACTCGCCCAGCGGGACCTCTTCGCCCAGCGGGTCCAGGACCCGCACATCGACCGACTGCACCGGCTTGCCGCAGGAGAGCAGTCGCTCCGGGTTCTGGTGGTCCTCGCGCGACAGGATGGAGATCGGGTAGCACTCGGTCTGGCCGTAGAGCTGCGCGAACACCGGCCCGATCCGCTCCAGCCCCTCCCGCAGCCGGGACTCCGACATGGGCGACGCCCCGTAGAGCACGTACTCGAGGCTGGACGTGTCCCGCTCATCCAGGTCGGGGTGGTCGAGCAGGGCATAGATCATGGTGGGGACGAACAGGGTGAAGTTGATCCGCTCGCGCTCGATCACCTCCAGGACCGCCGCCGGATCGAAGCCGTTCATCAGGTGCACCGTGCCGCCCCGTGCCAGCGTCGGTGTGACATTGGTGCCCGCCACGTGGCTCATCGGAGGGATCAGGAGATAGCGGGGCGAGGCCGGGATCTCGAAGTCCGCAAGGATGTCCGCGGTGGACGGACCCATGCTGATCTGGCGCCGCGTCACCCCCTTGGGCCGGCCCGTCGTGCCGCCCGTGTAATTGATGATGGCGCGGTCGTCGGGCCCGCCCTCGTCGCGGAACGGCTGCGGCCCCACACGCGCGGCGGCGGTTTCCAGGTCCCCGGCGAACTCCAGGTCCCCGGCGAACTGCGCGGGGCCGAACGACCACGCGGTGAGCCCGGCGCCGGCGACGAACTCCACGAGCTCGCGACCCCGCTCGGAATGATGCAGCTCATCGACGACCAGCGCCGATACCCGAGCATCCTCGATCTGGAAGATCTGGTCCGAGACACCGCCCATCGGGTGCAGCCACGTGGCGTAGAGGCCCAGTGACTGCACCGCAGCACCCAGCGCCCACACCTCGTACCGATTGGCACCGAGCGCGGCGACCCCCTCCCCGCGGCGCAGTCCCGCCTCTGAGAGAACCGCCTGGTAGCGGCCTATGAGGTCGAGGACCTCCGCGTACGTCTTCTCCCCGCGCTCGTCCACGAAGGCCACCCGGTTCGGGTAGCGCTCGAGGACGCGCCGGATCTGCGCGCCGATCGTGGGGCCGGTGAGGTGAGCTGCGATCTCCATTGATCCTCCGTTGTGTTCCGTCTCGGCCTGCGATGGTCGAGCGTTCCTGCGATGGTCCTGATGAGACGTGCGCGAGAGGCCTCGGGCACTGCTCCCGCACTGTCGCTGTCTAGCGAGTCCTGCGCTGTCTAGCGAGTCCCGCTGTCCGAGAAGGCTCTGTCGTAACCGTCGGCGAAATCGTCGACGATCTGCGCGACGGACAGCACGTCGCGCACTCCCGCCACCGAATGCCCGGCGGAGTGGATGTCCGCCCAGCGCGTGGGGCCGATCCCCCGGGCCCGATTGCCGAAGAGCTCCGCCGCGGATTCCCGTGTGACGCCCTCGTCGAGCGATTCGAGATCCACGCCCGCCGCGTGGATCGACTGCGTCAGCATATTCGTCTGCAGCCCCGTGAAGGCGCTCGTGAGCATGACCCCGTCCGGGTCCGAGTCGATGATCTCCTGCTTGTAGGTCGCAGAGGCAGGGCTCTCGCTGCTCGCGATGAAACGCGTGCCGGAGTAGGCGAGGTCATATCCGGCCACGCACGCCGCCGCGATGCTCCGCCCATCGGTCATGCCGCCGGCGAGCACCACGGGGCCGTCGAAGAACTCCCTCACCGCGGTGATGAAGGCGAACGGGTTGAGCCACCCGGTCTGTCCTCCCGCACCGGCGGTCAGCAGCACCAGCCCGGAGGCCCCGGCGGCGACCGCCTTGCGGGCGTGCGCCACTGTCGCGACGTCGGCGAACACGGCGATCCCGGCCTCGGCGAACAGCGGCGCGACCGGCGCGGGCGAACCCACCGATGTGATCACCATGCGTGCGGAGGATTCGGCGATGAGACGCGCATGCCGCGCGGAGTCCGCATCGGCCATCACGAGATTGGGGCACATGAGGCCGGCCGTGGTCTCCTGCACTCTGCCGAGCTCGTCCAACCACTCTCGCAGCGTGTCCTCCGACCGCGCATTGAGCGTGGGGAACGCCCCGACGACGCCCGCGCGCAGGGCAGCAGACGTGAGCCGCAGGTCGGAGACCCGCAGCATCGGTGCCACGATCAGCGGCATGCGGAGCCCGGAGAAGTCGGGAATCGTGCCCCTCACGTGAGGAACGCCCTCACCCAGGTCGCGAGCATCGGCTCGGTTCGGGGGTCCCGGCCGGAGAACGTGTAGGTGAGCGCCATCCCGCGCATGCTCGTGAACACGAGGTCGAGCGAGCGGCGGAAGTCGGGATCCGCGGCGACGACCTCGCCGAACGACCTCGCCGACGATGCGCGCACCCGTCGCAGCACTCTCCGTTCGTGGTCGACGATGTCGCCCGCGAGCTCGGGGTCCGTCCGCGCCGCGATCCACGTCTCCATCGCGGCCCAGAAGTTGTCCGCGAAGAACGTCTCCCACATCCGCTCCACGGCCCACTCCACCCGTGCGGCCACGTCATCGGCCGCCGGGGCGTCCGAGAAGTCGGACTGCTGCGCCGCGTCCATCCGGTCGTCCATGAGCCGCTTCACCGCCGAGGCGATGAGGACCCTCTTCGACGGGAAGTGATGCAGCAGCTTGCCCCGCGACACCCCCGCCCGCTGCTGGACGCGCAGCGTCGTGGTCGCCGCGTACCCGTCCTCCAGCAGGCAGTCCATCGCCGCGGTGAGGATCGCGTCCTTCGCGATCCGGCCGCGCTCCTGACCACTGCCGAGGGCGCGCTCACCGCCGAGGCCCCAGTCGGCCGGGGCCTCGGCAGCGGTTCCGTCATGCACGTCGATCAGTGTGCCGATCAGCGCGGAGCCATGCGGATGGCGCCGTCCAGACGAATGGTCTCTCCGTTGAGCATGGAGTTCTCGACGATCTGCGCGGCCATGAGGCCGAACTCCTCCGGCACGCCCAGACGGGAGGGGTGCGGCACCTGGTCGCCCAGCGACTTGAGCGTCTCCTCTGACGCTCCGAGCATGAGCGGTGTGTGGAAGATGCCCGGCGCCACGGTCATGACACGGATCTGCGACGACGCGAGGTCACGGGCGATCGGCAGTGTCATGCCCACGATGCCGCCCTTCGACGCAGAGTACGCGGCCTGGCCCACCTGGCCGTCGAATGCCGCCGCGGATGCGGTGTTGATGACGACGCCGCGCTCCTCGCCCACCGGGTCGATCGCCTGCATGTGCGCTGCCGCCAGTCGGGTCACGTTGAAGGTGCCGATGAGGTTGACGGTGACGACCTTCGTGAAGTGGTCCAGAGGGAAGACACCGTTCCGTCCGGAGACGCGGTGCGAGCCGCCGATCCCGGCGCAGTTCACGACGATGCGGAGGTCACCCAACTCGCTCGTGCGCTCGATGGCCGCCTGGACCTGCGCCTCGTTCGTCACGTCGCCCTCGACGAAGATGACGTCATCGCCCAGCGCCGCGATCTCGTCAGACCCCTTGAGGTCGAAGGCGACTGCTTTGCCGCCCCGCTCGACGATCGCCTGCACTGTCGCGAGCCCCAGCCCGGACGCGCCTCCCGTGACGAAGGCGACCTGATCCTTGATCTGCATGATGATGCTCCTTCTCCGAGCCCTGTGCCCGATCGAAAACGATTACCAGTCCATATTGACTGGTTTAGGCGGATATGTGAAGCTGGGCACACCGGCACCGAACATTCGTTCAGTTGGATTCGTCGAGTTCGACCAGCCAGTTCGCCCCAGTCGATTCGCCACAGACTCTCGAGACAGACTCACCGAGGAGAAGCCATGACCGACGCAGTCATCGTCGCCGCGCGACGCACACCCACCGGAAAGCGCGAGGGAGTGCTGTCCGGCGTCCACCCCGCAGACCTGTCCGCCCACGTCCTCGAAGACCTCGTGCAGACGGCCGGCGTCGACCCCGCGCTCGTCGAGGACGTCATCTGGGGCTGCGTCACCCAGGCCGGCGAGCAGACGGGCGACATCGCGCGCACCGCCGCCCTGTCCGCAGGCTTCCCCGAGACGGTCACCGGCGTCACCGTCGACCGCCAGTGCGGCTCCTCGCAGCAGGCGGTCCACTTCGCCGCCGCAGGCATCGTCTCCGGCCAGTACGACATCGTCATCGCGGGCGGCGTCGAATCCATGTCGCGCAATCCCATGGGCTCGTCCTCCATGGGCAAGAACCCCTACGGCGACCGCTTCATGGAGCGCTACGGCGTGAAGCCCAACCAGGGCGTCGGCGCAGAGATGATCGCAGAGAAGTGGGGCCTCTCCCGCTCGCAGGTGGACGATCTGGCGCTGGAATCGCATGCCCGCGCGGCCGCGGCCACCGACTCCGGCGCCTTCGAATCACAGATCACTCCGGTCCAGACGGAGGACGGACTCGTCTCCGCGGATGAGGGCATCCGTCGCGGCGGCACCCCCGAAGGGCTCGGCAAGCTGAAGACCGTGTTCAAGGAGGACGGCATCGTCACCGCGGGCAACTCCTCGCAGATCTCCGACGGCTCTTCCGCGCTCCTCATGATGAGCAGCGACCGCGCGAAGGAACTGGGCCTCAAGCCGATCGCACGCGTCCACACCGCGGTGCTGGCCGGCACCGACCCGGTCATCATGCTCACGGCGCCCATCCCGGCGACGCAGAAGGCTCTGAAGAAGTCCGGCCTCAGCGTCGATGACATCGGCGTCTTCGAGGTCAACGAGGCGTTCGCCACCGTGCCGCTGGCCTGGCAGCGGGAGCTGGGCGCGGACTTCGCGAAGGTGAATCCGAACGGCGGCGCCATCGCGATGGGGCACCCGCTGGGCGGCTCCGGCTCGCGCCTCATGACCACGATGGTCCACCACATGCAGAACAACGGCATCACGTACGGCCTGCAGACCATGTGCGAGGGCGGCGGTCAGGCCAACGCGACGATCCTCGAGCTGCTCTGATGGTCACGAGGAACCTCTACGAAGAGGACCACGAGGACTTCCGACGCACCGTCGCCGCCTTCTATGACAAGGAGGTCGTGCCCCACCAGGATCGCTGGGAGGAGCAGGGCGTCGTCGATCGGTCGATGTGGAAGGCCGCGGCCGAGGCCGGGGTCATCGGATTCTCCCTGCCGGAGCAGTACGGCGGCGGGGGCGTCACCGACTACCGCTTCGAGATGGTCCGCGGAGAGGAATCCGCGCACCGCGGCATCCAGTCGTCCATCAGCGGATGGGGCGTGTCCGACGGCATCGTCCCCGGCTACCTCACCGGATTCGGGAGCGAGCACCTCCAGGAGAAGTACCTCCCGGGGCTTGCCGCCGGTGACCTCATCGGCGCGATCGCGATGACGGAGCCGGAGGCCGGGTCCGATCTCCAGAACATCCGGACCAAGGCCGTCAAGGACGGCGACGACTGGGTCATCGACGGAGCGAAGACGTTCATCACGAACGGGCAGACCTGCGACTTCGTCATCGTCGTCGCGAAGACCGATCCCGATGCCCGCGGGTCGCGCGGGACCTCCCTCTTCATCATCGACGACGGGACGCCCGGCTTCACGAAGGGTCGCAAGCTCGACAAGGTCGGCCTCGCGGCTCAGGACACCTCCGAGCTGTCGTTCGAGAGCGTCCGAGTGCCCGGAACGCAGCTGCTGGGCGAGCTCAACAACGGGTTCATCCACCTCATGACGAATCTGCCGTACGAGCGGATGGGCATCGCGTCCGGCGGTCTCGCGGGCGCCCGCGCCGCCTTCCACTGGACGGCCGACTACGTCTTCTCCCGACAGGCGTACGGCGCGACGATCGGCGATCTGCAGGCGACCCAGTTCGAACTGGCGGAGCTCGAAGCGCGCATCGACATGCTCGAGGCGTACGTCGACCGCTGCGCCCTCGCACTCAACGCGGGCACGCTGACGGCGATCGACGCTTCGAAGGCGAAGATGCTGGGCGCCGACCTCCAGATCGACGTCGTCACGCGAGGACTCCAGCTGCACGGCGGTTACGGCTACATCCTCGAATACCCCATCGCCCGAGCGTTCCGAGACAGTCGGATCCAGTCGATCTACGGCGGCACGTCCGAAGTCATGAAGCACATCATCGGCAAGGACATCCGCTCTCGCTACCGACAGGACCGGTGATGCCTCGGGAGCCTCGTCTCCCGACACACTGCGCTGGCCGGGCACTGCGCGTGCGGCTGGTCCGCCGACTGCTGATCGACTGCCGCTGAACCACTGATCCCCACGCCGCTGGGAACACGAAGGGGCGGGCCCTGGGCCCGCCCCTTCAGCGCGTCCGATCACCACCCCGCAAAAGCGACTAGGATCACAAGTTGAGTAAGACCTCGATTATCCGGGCCTCCCCCCTTGCGCTCTGGGTGATCAATCGATAAGTTCAACCGCGAGGTCGGCGATCTGCGGATCGGCACCAGGCACAGCAGCCGTGTTCGGTCCGACCCCGACCCAAGAGCCACGGGCAGCGGGTATCCGTCTGCCCTCCAATGAAGGCGAAGGTGACTTCAATGACTCGAGTGAACGCAGGCATGGACAAAGTGCTGTCCGTGCTCACCGCGATCGCCGTCGTAGCGATGATGCTGCACGTCGTCGCGCACGCGCTCATGCGCTTCTTCCTCAACTCCCCCCTCTACGGCACCAACGAGATCGTGTCGTTCTGGTACCTGCCGATCGTCGCGCTGCTGGGCATCCCCGCAGCCCACCTGCAGAAGGAGCACATCACCGTCGTCCTGCTGGTGGAGACCCTGGGCCGGAAGGTCCAGAACGTCTTCCTGGTCTTCGCCTGCCTCATGGGCGCACTCGTGAGCGTGGGCTTCACGATCTTCGGCTTCCAGGAGGCCCTGGACAAGATGTCCATGGGTGCCACCGCCGGTGTCACCGACATCGTGACCTGGCCGGTCTATTTCCTCGTGCCCCTCGTCTTCCTCGTGCTGGCCGCGCTCTACATCGTCGACATCTGGGTCGTCGCCCGCACCGGGGACGCGGACAACGACGTCCGCACTGACGAGAAGGCAGAGGCCGAACCACAGGCAGAGGCCGAATCGCTCGACGAGACCGCTCGCTGAGACGTCGTCTCCGCGAGCCCCACCACATTCTTGGCGAAGGACCCCCGATGACAGCTTCGAAACTCACCACCGGCGGCAGCACCGCAGCAGCGGACGCCCAGCAGCCCTCCTCCTTGGCTGCCGGCACGCTCCTGCGCACCGGCAACCGTCGCAAGCCCGGCAAGACCGCCCTGATCGTCTGCTTCGTCCTCCTGGCCGTCTGCCTGGGTGGATTCTTCACCAGCTCCTCCGGCCCCGTCGCCGGCCTCTGGTGCGTGGCGATGATGATCCTGCTGATGTTCATGTCCGTGCCCGTCGCATTCTCACTGGCGATCCCCAGCCTGATCGGCGTCTACGGACTCGCAGGAGTCCCGGCCATGACGAACATCCTGGCCACCTCACCCTTCAACGCGGTCTCTTCCTGGACCTACTCCGTGCTGCCCATGTTCATCTTCATGGGCATGCTGCTGGCCCAGTCCGGAATGGCCGCGCGCATCTACCGCGCCACCGACCGCTGGTTCTCCTGGCTGCCGGGCGGCATCGGCATCGGCACGACCGCCGCCGGCGCCGGCCTGGCGTCCGTGTCCGGCTCGACCATCGGCATGACCTACACGCTGGGACGCGCCGGCATTCCGGAGATGCTCAAAGCCGGCTTCGACAAGCGCGTCGCCGTCGGTGCCGTCATCGTCTCCGGGCTGCCCGGCGGGCTCATCCCCCCGTCGATCCTGCTCGTCGTCTACGCCGGCATCGCCTCCGTGCCCGTCGGCCCCCAGCTCATGGCCGGCGCCGTACCCGGCATCCTCATCGCTGCGACCTTCGGACTCTTCATCCTCTGCCTGGGCATCTTCGCCCCCAAGCTCGTCGGCCGAGGCAAGTACGCCACCGTGGAGAAGGAGAAGGTCACCTGGGGCCAGCGCTTCCAGTCCCTCGGTGAGATCTGGGGCTTCCCCCTGATCATGTTCGTCCTCTTCGGCGGCATGTTCTCCGGTGCCTTCACCCCCACCGAGGCCGGCGCCGCCGCCGCTCTGACCGCGATGCTGCTGACCCTGTGGTACACCCGCAAGGACAACCCCATCGGCAACGTCTCGCGCGCCGCAGTGTCCACCGTCTCCTCCACCGCCGCGATCTTCTTCATCATCATCGGCGCGGAGATGCTCACCAAGCTGCTGGCGATCACCGGCCTGGCACCGGTCATCACGGAGTTCATCACGGGGCTCGGCCTCAATCGGGTCGGCTTCCTCCTCGTCCTCGTGGTCCTCTACGTCTTCATGGGCATGTTCTTCGACACCCTGTCCATGATGCTTCTGACCATTCCGATCCTGCTGCCGACCCTGGCAGCCATGGATGTCAGCCCGCTGTGGTTCGGAGTGTTCGTCGTCCTGCTGGGCGAGCTGGGCATGATCACCCCACCCGTGGGCATCCTGTCCTTCATCGTGCACAACATCGCGAAGAACCCGGAAGTGAACGTCGGTCACACCATCACGCTGAAGGACATCTTCACGGCCCTGCTGTGGTTCCTGCCCGTCGCGGTCCTCTTCCTGATCCTCATGATCGCCGTACCGCAGATGACCGAATGGCTGCCCGACCTGCTCGAACGCACAGCCGGCAGCACAGCCACCCAGTAGTACAGCCACCCAGTAGTACACCCGCAGTACAGCAGTACAGCAGTACCGCAGCAGTACAGCAGAGGGGTGCCGACCGGCCACAGGGCCGGTCGGCACCCCCGCCCCACCCGTTCGCTGACATCTCCGGGAAGACCGTCCCGGCAGAAAGTGAGACCACATTGCTCCTCTCCGCAGTGCGCACCTCGCGCCTCCACCGCCTCGCACCCGCCGTCGCCGGCGCCAGTGCACTCGCCTTCGCCCTCACCGCATGCGCCGGTTCTGCCGGCAGCGGTGGCGGCGAGGGCGGCGGCGATGCAGCCGGCGCCTACGAGGCCGGTGCCAGCCAAGAGGATGTCGACGCGGCACTCGCAGACCTCGAGCCGGTGGAGATCATCTATCAGCCGTCTGCCGCCTCTCAGGAGTCTGTCCAGTCGCCGTCGGGCACGGTGCTCGCGGAAGCGATCGAGGAGCGCTCCGGAGGCAAGATCACGGTCGACACCGTCTGGGGCCAGGCGATCGCCGGATACTCGGAGATCCACGATGCACTGGGCGACGGCCGCATCGACCTCGCCTACACCCTTCCGGTCTACGACCCGGCGCAGTTCCCAGCGGTCAATGCGCTGGGCGATGCACTGGGTGGACTGGATCCCTCGCCGTTCGTGGGCGAGATGATCACGAACGCCGTCGCCACCGACGTCGCGTGGCAGACCCCGGAGATCGTCGCCGAGTACGAGGACCTGGGCATTTCGCCGATCGCTCCCACCGTCGCGTCCGGCGGCTACTACACGATGTGCAACACCCCTGGCGTCGAGGAGTCCGACTTCGAGGGCCGCCAGGTCCGCATCGCGTCGAAGACGCAGGGCGAGCTCATGTCCAGCATCGGCGCCTCACCCGTGTCGATGGAGTACACGGAGACCTTCGAGGCGCTCCAGCGCAACACGGTCGACTGCACCCTGGGCCAGCTCGTCCCCTCTGCTGAGAGCGGCATCTTCGAGGTCGCCCCGCACATCGGGTACATGACGGAGACGAGCATCTCCCGCAGCCCCGGCGCCCTCATCGCGGGCTCAGGCGTCAACGACCTGCCCCTGGGCTACCAGCAGGTCATCTTCGATGCCTACACCGATTACTTCCACGGCCAGATGATGACGACGATCAATGGCAACTCCGTCGCCATCGGCATGGCCAAGGAAGCCGACGGCGAGGTCGAGGAGATCCCCGCGGAGTTCCAGCAGCAGATCGCCCAGTTCAGCGAGGACAAGCGCGCAGAGCTCGCCGAATCCGGCGTGGCCGGCGACGAACTCCAGGCACGGGTCGAGGAATCGGCCGAGAAGTGGGCGACTCGCATCGAGGAGATGGGCTACTCGGACGAGGGCACGACCGAGGACTTCGACGAGTGGTTCGACGAGGACACTGACTTCCGCCCCGTCGGCCAGGCCATCTTCGAGGAGGTGATCCTCCCCCAGCGTCCGGCCTGATCCCCACAGTTCCGCCCCCAGTCACACCCCATCGAGCGGCGCTCACGAGGAGCGCCGCTCGGTCGACTCAAAGGAGAGCCGATGACCACTGCACGACTGACTCACCGATTGCCGAAGGCTGCGACCGCGGCTGGCGCGTTCAGCGCACTCGCACTGACTCTCGGCGCCTGCGCAGGAACGGCGGGCAGCGGGGAAGGCGACGGCGGAGGGGGTGAAGGAGGCGACGGCTTCGCATACGACGCGGCCCAGGAGGATGTGGATGCGGCTGTCGCGGACCTCGATCCCGTGACGATCACCTTCCAGCCGTCCGCCGCCTCTCCGGACTCCGTCATGGCTCCGGCCGGCACGGTCTTCAAGGAGATCGTCGAAGAGCGGTCCGGCGGGAAGATCACCGTCGACATCGTCTGGGGCCAGGCGATCGCCGGCTACGCGGAGGTCCACGACGCCCTGAGCGACGGACGCCTCGACGTGGCCTACACACTGCCGGTCTACGACCCCGCCCAGTTCGCGGCGATCAACGATCTGGGCACCGTCATGGCGGCGGTCGAACCCTCTCCCTACAGGGGCGAGCTCGTCGCGAACGCCGTGGGCAACGAGCTCGGATGGAACAACGAGAACGCTCTGACGACCTACGAGGAGATGGGGCTGACTCCTCTCACCCCCTTCGCCGCCTCAGGCGGGTACTACACAGTCTGCAACAGCGCGGTGGAATCCGCGGACGACTGGGACGGTCTCCAGGTGCGGATCGCATCGACCGCACAGGCGGCGCAGACCCAGCACCTGGGCGGTTCGCCCACGTCGATGGAGTACGCCGAGACGTTCGAAGCCCTGCAGCGCGGCACGGTCGACTGCACCCTGGGACAGCTCGTGCCGTCTGCGGAGGCCGGCATCTTCGAAGTCGCGCCCCACCTGGGCTACACGACGGAGGCTTCGTTCTCCCGCAGTCCCGGCGCCTACCTCGCAGGGTCCGGCTTCAAGGATCTCCCGCTGGCGTACCAGCAGATCATCTTCGACTCCAACGCACTGGCCTCCGCGGGCGGCATGGAGGCCGTGATCGGCGGCAACGCGGACGCGGTGCGGCAGGCGAAGGAGGCCGGCGGTGAAGTCACTCCGTTCACCGATGAGCTCCAGGACCAGATCGCGGAGTACTCGGTGGGCCTGTCCGAAGAGGCCATCGGCAACGGCCTGATCGGCGACGACATCCTGGAAACGGTCAACAGTTCGGAAGAGGAGTGGTCGACCCGCTTCGAGGAGCTGGGCTACACCGACGAGGGCACCGTCGAGGACTTCGACGAGTGGTTCGACCCGGACACGGACTTCTCCGACTACGCGACGGCCGTGTACGAAGAGGGCACTGCACAGGAGCACCGCCCCAGCTGATCCTCCGCCCGTCCCTCGCAGACACCTGGGACGGGCGAAAGGGCCCGGGATCCCGATCGGTCACGATGACCGCCGAGGCCCCGGGCCCTTTCGCATGCGCCCAGCCGTTCGTGCGTGGCCAGCCGTCCGTGCGTGCCCAGCCGTTCGTGCGCGCCCAGCCGTCCTCACATGCTCAGTACCGGAAGGTCGCGATGGCGTCGGCCGACCATTCCCACGCATCCCACGTCCGGACCGCGCCGCGGGCAGCGACCGTCGCGATCACGGCCTCGTCCGCGAGCTCCGAGGCATCCGGAGAACTCAGACGCTTGCCGTCGCGCGGCAGGAAGAGGGTGTCCACGCGACCTTCCCGCGCGGCCGCAGCGATCTCCGCCAGGTCGAACGACCCACGACCGTTGTGGGCCTGCGTGAGGGCACGCTCCGACTCCTCCTTCTCCACCGCCTCGGACCGTGCGCCCAGTCGCTTCCACGCCTCGGACCTCAGTGAGTCCGGCGACGTGTGCTCAGGATTGCCCGCGATCACCTCGTCGTGGATCACCGGGTAGGGGCAGACGCTGCGGAAGATCGAGAGATACTCCGCGACAGAGGCGAGCACGAGCGGCTGTGACCGGTCGGTCCCCAGCTTCGCCGCCACCGCTTCGCCCACCGCGCGCAGGAACTTCTCCGTGAGCATGGTGTCGGCTTCGTCCGCACCGCCGTGGCCGTGGAAGGCGGCCTGGCCGGCACCGATCGAGCGGTGCTGCAGCTGCGGCTCCGGCAGCTCCCCGATGACGTCGTCGTAGTCGGTCGGGATGTCTCCCTGCGGCAGCTGTGTGATGCTGTTGCGGGTGGCGTCGAAGAGGCGCACGGAATTCTTCGACAGGGCGAGCACATAGGCCCTGCCGGCGTTCTCCACCACAGGCACGACGGGGCGGACGTGGAAATGCTCCCCGACCGTCACCGAATCGGCGACCTCGATCGGGATGCGGTTCGTCGAATGGAAGCCCGCAGCTGCGAACACCACGAGCCCGCGGCTCTGCTGCCGCCAGTACGTCGAGTCGGAGATCAGCTCGCGCACGGGCGCGAGCAGCGTGGACGCCTCCTCGTCACTCAGACCCTGCTCGCGGAGGCACGAAGCCGCGGTCTTGAGCTGTGCGGACAGGATCGCCGCAGACGTGCCCGCGGTCGTGCTCCGGACTTCAGTGGGGACATAGAAAGTGACCTTGGGGCCCGGACCCGCATCCGCTTCGACGACGGCGTCGAAGGCGAGCGTGTCAACGATTCCCTGGGGATTGGTCGTCATCGGTGATGACCTCCTTGGCGGCAACGCGTCTACGGTGACGTAGCTGACGCTCCCCACCCTAGTTCAGGCGCCACCCCCGGTCACCGATTCGAGGGCCTCCTCCAGGTCCGCCCAGAGATCCTCGACGTCCTCGATCCCCACACTCAGTCGCACGAGCCCCTCTGGGACGGTCTCCGGCTCCGCCGTGTGACGACGACGGCGCTCGATGAGGCTCTCCACACCGCCCAGGCTGGTGGCGGGAGTCCACAGGCGGCAGCCGTCGACCAGTGCGTCCGCCGCTGCGGCCGAACCCAGATCGATCGCGATGATGGCGCCGAACCCGTCCATCTGCGCGGCGGCGCGATCGTGGCCGGGATCGCTGCGCAGGCCGGGGAAGCGGGTCTCCTGCACCGCGGAGTGGTCCGCGAGGCGCTCCGCGAGCATCTGGGCGTTCTGTCCGGACCGCTCCACGCGCAGCGCGAGGGTGCGCAGACCGCGCAGGGCCAGCCAGACGTCGAACGGCCCGGCGATCGCCCCCTGGATCGAGCGGTGGTGCAGCAGCCGGTCCCGGACCGTGGCGTCGGCGGGCACGCACGCACCCAGGACCACGTCCGAATGCCCCGCGAGGTACTTGGTGACGGAGTGCACGACGACGTCCGCCCCGCTCTCGAGCGGTCGCTGCAGCAACGGGGTGGCGAACGTGTTGTCGACGACCACGAACGCGCCGTCCGCCTTCGCCCGTTCGACGAGAGTGGGGAGGTCGGCGACCTCGAGCATCGGGTTCGTGGGCGATTCGATCCACAGCAGGACGGGACGCTCGTGCCCCAGCTGGGCCTTCGCCTCGGTCGCGCTCCGCACCGCCGCGATGACTGCCTGCGTGTCCTCGACATCGACCGTCACCAGGTCGAAGCGTCCGGTCTTCGCAGTCTCCTGCGCACCCAGCAGGGCGCCCTGGTAGGTGTGGGTCGGCATGATGACGGTGCCGCCCGGGGCCACGAGGTCGAGTGCCGACGCGATCGCCGCCAGGCCGGACCCGTAGACGAGCGCGGGCACGTCCGCGCCCTCGAGCCGGGCGAGCGCGTCCTCGAACGGATCCCACGTGGGGTTCGAGTACCTCCCGTACGCGCGGGCACCGCTCGCCACCGCGCCCGTGCCCACGTATGTGGACGACAGGGTGATGGGCGGGTTCACGGGGGTGTCCTCGCCGCGGGCCGGGCGACCCAGATCGACGACACGTGTGGCGGGGTGATGGTTCCGGGGCGAAGACGTCGGCATATCCCCACAGTAGCCCCGACGGTCAGAACAGTCTTCACCCGGTTCGAAGCCCCCGACCGTCTCGACGCCGAACAACGACTGCTCAGATCATCGCCCTGGCGATCCTCACCGCCCTGCTGGGCTCCGGCCGCCCGCTGCTCAGTCCAGCTGCTTCTCCAGCACGACGAACTCGAGGTCCTCGCGCTGGGGCAGCCCGAACTGCTCCTGCCCGTAGGGGAAGGGCTCGGTCTCGCCCGTGGGGACGAATCCGCGTCGCGCGTAGTAGTCGATGAGCTCGGAGCGCTGCCGGATGACGGTCATCCTCAGCATCGTCGCGCCCCAGCGTTCTGCGACCGTCTGCTCCGCGGCCGCCAGGACCAGCGAACCGATTCCGCCTCCCTGTCTCTGCGGGGACACCGCGAAGGTGCCGAAGTAGGCGATGCCGTCGCCCAGGTCCTCCAGCTGCACGCACGCGACTGGCGGGGCAGGCGCGCTTCCGGTGGACGCGGTGAGTGCTTCAACGCCCTCCCCCTCCCAGAAGAGGAGGATCAGACCGCCGGCGGCATCGAGCATGTCGCGCCCCATCGCCTCATCGAGCCGCTGACCGGCCAGCAGATCCGCCTCCGTCGTCCATCCGGCGCGGGAGTCCTCGCCCCGGTACGCCGATTCGACGAGCGCCACGAATGCGGTGACGTCCTCCGCCTGCGCTTCTCTCCAGGTGAGTGCACCAATCATGCGGTCTCCTCCGTCAGTCGTTCCTCCGACCGCGCCAGACCGCGGCCGAGACGACGACATCCTCCCACGACATCCCGGTCGTCACGTTCACGATGGGCCGGCCCGGCGCGGGGTCTGCGGCAGCCGCAGTGACGACGTCGCGCAGCGTGAGGACCGCATCCCACGACAGGGCTCCCTCGCGGATCGCGATCCCCACATCACCCGACTCCGCTTCCGCGCTCGCACGGCTCTCGACGATCACCTGCGACCGCTCCAGCAGCGCACCGGGCAGTTCGCGCTGATGCGCTTCGTGCGCGCCCATGCCGATGACGACGGCGTGATCCGGCACGGCGTCCGCGGACAGGACCGGGGCATCCGACGAGGTGGCGGTCACGACGACGTCCGCGTCGCGCACGGCGGCATCGAGCGCGGGACCGATCAGGGCCTCGGCGGCGGTGATGCCCTGCTGTGCGGCCACGTCCCGCAGCGTGTCCGACCGGCCCACCGTGCGGACGCCGTAGGTGACGTGGGTGACCCGCGCGACGCTCCGTGCGGCGTCCAGATGCAGACTGCCCTGCACTCCGGTGCCCACGATCACCAGGCGGATGCCGTCCGGGAAGCGCGCACGAATGGTCTCCGACACCGCGGCGAAGGACAGGGCGGGGGTCCGCAGGTTCGTGAGCGCAGCACCGTCGAGCACTGCCTGGAGCGTGTGCGTCGTGCTGTCGGAGAGCAGCACCGCTCCCTGGATGAAGGGCAGGCCCCTGTCTGGGTTGCCGGGCGTGAGGGTGAGGACCTTGATGCCGGTGTGGGCGCCCACCTCGGACGGCATGAGGACGTAGTCGCCGTTCTCCATCGGCACGCGTGTCCGGATCCGGTCCGACTCCGGGTCGAAGTCGACGACCGCGTCGCGCAGTGCCGCGATCGCGTCGGCGAATCCGACGGCCGCGACCTCAGCGGGCCCGAGCATGAGGGGCGCAGCGACCGCCGCCTCGGGGTCGGTTCCGGTGGGCTGATGGCCGCCCTGGGTCTGGCTGCTGTCGGGTGTCATGCGTCCTCCTTGAGTTCACGAAGGTGATCCGCGAGCACGAGTGCGTGGTTCTCCTCCTCGTCCTTCGCCGCGTACAGGAGCACCAGCAGGTCCTCCTCTGATGCGGCGAAGCGGTCCAGCAGATCCTGCGGTGCGTCGGTGCGCCGCAGTTCGGCTTCGTAGGCCTCGGCGAAGTTGTGGAAGGTGAGGTGCCCGCTGTGGAATCGGCGGCGCAGATCGTCCGACGGTGCGACGTCACGGTCCCAGTCGTCGTGACCGAGCGCGGACTTCGCCACTCCCCGCGGCCACAGCCGGTCCACCAGTACGCGATAGCCATCGGGCTGGTCATCGCGGTGCAGCCGGACAGCAGCGATGCCGGCGGAGTCGTCGGTCTCCATCGTCTCGTCGTCGCCCATGCACCCACGCTACTCGGATCGGGGCAGGGCTGCGAGTGCGGACGGCGGGTGTGACGAGCAGGTGTGACGGGCCGGTGTGACGGGCCGGTGTGAGGGGTGAGTGCGAGAGCCAGTGCGGACGTCTTCGGGTGGTGAGACGGCCACGGGCAGTGTGGTCCAGGGCACGTAGACTGACACCCGTCCGGAACTCACCGTCCAAACTAGGAGGAGACGACGTGGATCTGACTCCGATCATCGAGAAGCTCAATACGGGACTGTTCATCAACGGCCAGTGGCGGGACGCCGAGGGCGACCGCACGCTGGAGGTCCGCAATCCCGCGAACGGATCGGTCATCACGACGATCGCCGACGCGTCCGAGGCGGACGCACTCGACGCGATCAACGCTGCACGGGACGCACAGGCCGGCTGGGCGGCGACCGCTCCGCGCGAACGAGCAGAGATCCTCCGCCGCGCCTTCGACCTGCTCCACGAGCGCGCTGACGACATCGCAGCCATCATGACCGCGGAGATGGGCAAGCCACTCGCCGAATCGAAGGGCGAGGTGGCCTACGGCGCCGAGTTCTTCCGCTGGTTCTCCGAGGAGGCCGTCCGTGTGGGCGGCGACTTCGTCCAGTCGACGGACGGCAAGAACCGCCTCATGATCTCCAAGGAGCCCGTGGGCCCCTGTGTGCTCATCACTCCGTGGAACTTCCCCCTGGCGATGGGCACGCGCAAGATCGGTCCCGCGATCGCTGCCGGCTGCACGATGGTGCTCAAGCCCGCACAGCTGACCCCGCTCACGTCGTTCATGCTCGTCGAGGCCCTGCGCGACGCGGGTCTGCCCGATGGCGTCCTGAACGTCGTGACCTCCTCCTCCGCGCGACGCGTCGTCACGCCGTGGATGGAATCCGGGATCGCCCGCAAGATCTCCTTCACCGGGTCGACCGAGGTCGGCGTCAACCTCATGAAGCAGGCTGCTGACAGCGTCATGAAGACATCGATGGAGCTGGGCGGCAACGCACCGTTCCTCGTCATGGACGATGCAGACGTCGACGCAGCGGTGGAGGGCGCGGTCCTCGCGAAGATGCGCAACAACGGCGAGGCCTGCACCGCCGCGAACCGCATCTACGTCCAGAAGCCGGTCGCTGAGGAGTTCTCGCGCAAGCTGGCAGAGCGCATCGGAAGCATGAAGGTGGGCGACGGTCTGGCCGACGGCACCCAGGTGGGACCGCTCGTCGACCAGGACCAGCTGGACAAGGTCGCGGAACTCGTCGACCAGGCAGTGGGCGCCGGTGCCACGGTGCTCACCGGCGGCCAGAAGGTCGACGGCGACGGGTACTTCTTCGCCCCGACCGTGCTGACCGACATCCCGGAGAACGCCACGCTGCGCGTGGAGGAGATCTTCGGGCCGGTCGCCCCCATCGTCACGTTCGAGACGGACGACGAAGCGATCGAGCTGGCGAATGGCACGGAGTACGGCCTGGCCTCCTATCTCTTCTGCACGGATCTCGAGCGCTCGCTGGGCCTGTCGGAGCGTATCGAGTCCGGCATGGTCGGCCTCAACACCGGCCTGGTGTCCAACCCGGCGGCACCGTTCGGCGGCGTCAAGCATTCCGGTCTGGGCCGTGAGGGCGGCACGTCCGGCATCGACGAGTACCTCGAGACGAAGTACGTCGCAGTCCCGCGCGCGAACGCGACGTGACACACACCGTCTCCTGACGCGCACAGCGACGGCGGCATGAAGAAGGCCCCCGCCCACGTGGAATCACGTGGGCGGGGGCCTTCTTCGCTGCGCGATCGGGCCCCGCTGCCCTCAGGCGCGCCGGCGGGCGAGGATGTCGCCCAGCTGTGGGGGCTGCTCCGCAGCCGGTGCGGTGCTGCGACCACGGCTGCTGCCGCTGCCCCGGATGGCCGCGCGGCCGTGGCCCAGAGGACCCTCCGACCCGGTGGCCGTCTCTGTCGTGGACCGGGTCGAGCGGACACTCTCATCGCGCGCCGCGTCAGCGAGCGCAGGACGGTAGCCGAGCTCTTCAGCGAACTGCGCGGCGAGCGATTCGTGGTTCGTGGGCGCCAGCGAGTAGGACGAGGCGTCGGCGACGACGGGTGAAGGCTCGTCCCGCTCGGCGACGGGAGCGTCGACGTACGTGGGAGTCGGCAGGGCGGTCGGGGTCCACTCCCCCGGCGCACGACGCCGTGCCAGCGATTCGGCGATGGTCGGCGCTTCCGGCTCCGGAAGCGCCGAGGCTGCGAAGACCGACCGGGTACGGCTCGCCACGGTGGGCTGAGCGGAAGCGTCGGGTCCGGGCCTGTCCGCTTCCGAGAAGTCCGTGCGGGCCTGCGCGGAGTCTGTCTGCGGGGCTTCGGTCTGCTCGGCTGAATCGCGCTCGGCGTCGGTCTGCTCTGCCTCTGCCTGGGCGTCTGCCTCTGGCTGGGCATCTGCCTCTGCCTGGGCGTCTCCGGCAGCCGCGGCGTCGCGGACGATCGGGATGTCCGCAGTGATGGGATCGTCCACGTCGATCGCCGTACGCGCAGCAGTCGGCGCAGCGGCACGTTCCTGTGGGTCGGGACGAGCCCGGTCCACAGTCGACATCCGGCCCACAGTCGAAGCCGGGCGCTCAGGCGAGGTGGCGCGGGCACGAGGAGCCGAGTCCGCCTCAGCGGTCATGCCGCGGCGCAGGACCCGGATCTCCCTGTTGAGCGCGCGCACCAGCCCGAGACTGGCGAGCCCCAGTGCGGCCGTGACGACCGGTACGCCCCAGGGCATCGATCCGAAGACGACGAAGCCCACGAAGACGAGAGTCAGCAGCGCCAGACCGATCACGGCGAGGCCGCAGAAGGGCAGCACTGCCCGGAGCGTGCGCACGCGCTTCCGTGCCGACGCGTCCATCGTCGGACGGCCGGCGCCGGGGCGGTGGCCGCTTCCGCGCCCCCTGCCGTGGTGCGTGTGCGGACGAGAGCCGCCCGGTGACGGGTGCGACGACGAGCCCGACCCCGTACGCCCCGACGAGGGCTGTGCGAGGCGTGCGCGGATGTCCGCCGGGAGCGCGCTCGGCATGCGCTCGGCGGCTGCGGCGACACGTCGAGGAGCAGGGCGGTGCGAGGAGTTCATGGGAAGGTCCATCGTTTCGGTTTCAGTGGATCCGGTGGATCCTGCGGAGGCGACGACTGTCGTCCCTGCGGGGGCGAAGGCGAGGACGTCCGCGGTGCCGGTGGCACTGCGGACGGCAGAGGATGTCGGAGCTGAGAGATCGAGCGGAGCGGACTGCCCCACCGCCATCGGCAGGGCTGCTGCGTCGCTCTCCCACCCCGGTGGGCCATGGGCGTCCGTCTCCGCCCCGTCGTCCCGACTCCCGTCGGAGGCACTGCGCGGCGTGTGGGAGCCACCGACCACTTCCAGCGCGGGGCCCTCCGTCCGGAGACTCAGCTGGGGTGCTGCCCGTGAGGTCTCCACGCCCGGCACCGGCAGGTCGATCCCGGCCGGGTGCGAACCGCCTCGCAGCAGATGCGGGCGCGAAGCATCCGTCGTGCAGCGCGGAGTGCGGTCGACCTCGACGGTCTGTGCCCGGTCCGGAAGCCGCTCCTCATGCCTCTCAGCACTGCGCTTGAGGATTGCGGGCACGATGACGGCAAACAGCACTGCTGCGAGAAGCAGGAAGGCGATGCTCGTGTCCACGAGACCAACCTTAGATTCGCAGGCGCGGTCACGATCGGATCACCACCCGCGTGTCTCCGATGTTTTCGCTGGAAGTGACCGTGAAGGGCTCTGAAGAGCCCCGATCTCCACTGCAGGAGGCCTCAGTCGTCGTCGAGCGGCGACAGGGGGCCCGCGTCCGGCACGATGTCATCGCCCGTCTCCTCCTGCACGATCGGACCGCTCTCACCCGCGCGCAGACCTCCGGTGAGTCCCTGCTCCCGGGCGTACCAGTGCATGAGTCCGAACGGGACGTCCTCACTCAGCAGGCTGAACACGCGGTGGTCTCGCCAGTCGCCGTCGATGTGCATATAGCGCTCCCGCACACCCTCGTCCCGGAAGCCCAGCTTCTCCACCACCCGCAGGCTCGCCGCGTTCTCCGGGCGGATCGCGACCTCCATCCGGTGCAGTCCTGCGGCGAAGCAGTGGTCGGTCGCCAGCGCGACCGCGACGGGCATGCATCCCCGCCCGGCGACGCGTCGATCGATCCAGTAGCCCAGGCTCGCGGATGCCAGGGACCCCCACTGGAATCCGGAGACCGTGAGCTGCCCGCGGAAGCGGCCGTCCACCTGGAGCGCGAACGGCAGCGACCGGCCTTCGCGTCCGCTGCGTGCCGACGTGCTGCGCACCTCCGCGAAGCCCGGCGCGCGCCACGTGGGATCCGGGACAGTCGCTTCCCACGGACGCAGCCAGTCAGCATTGGCCTTGCGGACCTCGACGTACTCGCGGCGGTCGCCGCGACGCAGAGGGCGCAGCAGCAGAGGACCCCAACTCAGCTCCGTCGGCCACATCCGGTCACCCCTCGGATACCGCGGACGCACTCAATCGTCGAGGTCCGCAACGAATTCCTTCAGCCAGGCACGGAGATCCGCGCCCAGGTCCTCACGGCGACTGGCGAGCTGGATCACCGCCTGGATGTAGGCGAGCTTGTCACCGGTGTCATAGCGATCGCCGGTGAACACGACTCCGTAGACGCCCTGTTCCGGTGTCCCGGCAAGGTCCTTGAGCGCGTCCGTCAGCTGGATCTCGTCGCCGCGGCCGGGCGCGGTCCGGTGCAGCACCGGGAAGATCTCCGGCGCCAGCACGTACCGGCCGATCACCGCGAGGTTCGACGGCGCGTCCTCAGGAGCCGGCTTCTCCACGAGGTCGGTGATCCTGACGACGCCGTCGATGTCCGTCTGCTCGACGGCCGCGCAGCCGTACATGTCGATCGATTCCTGCGGAACCTCCATGAGCGCCACGACGCACCCACCGGTCTGCTCGTGCACGTCGATCATCGTCGGGAGGATCGGGCTGCGCTCGTCGATGAGGTCATCGCCCAGCAGTACGGCGAAGGGCTCCCGGCCCACATGATGCTCGCCCTTGAGCACTGCGTGCCCCAGCCCCAGCGGGTCGCCCTGGCGGACGAAGTGGATGTCGGCGAGCTCGGAGGACTCGCGGATCAGTTCGAGCTTCGCGTCGTCGCCCTTCGCCCGCAGAGCCGCTTCGAGGCCGTCGACGCGGTCGAAGTGGTCTTCGAGCGGCCGCTTGTTGCGGCCGGTGACCATGAGGATGTCGGTGAGACCGGCGTGCACCGCCTCTTCGACGACGTACTGGATCGCCGGCTTGTCGACGACAGGAAGCATCTCCTTGGGTGTCGCCTTCGTCGCCGGCAGGAATCGTGTCCCCAGGCCGGCGACGGGCACGACGGCCTTGCGCACCGCTGCGGTTTCGTTCTTCGACATGCTGGTCATTCTAAGCTGGGGACGATGAGCACATCGGGTCCTTCTGCAAAATCCGCGCTGAGAGCGACGATCCGCGCGCGTCGCACCGCTCGCGTCGATGCGTCGCGCGCGGATGACGAAGGAGCGCCCGGCGTCTATGCCGCGCATGTCGCAGAGCTCGTCCGTTCGATGCGGCCCGCCGCTGTCGTCGGCTATGCGGCTCTGCCGGGCGAGCCGAGCCTCGATGCCGCGCTCCGGATGCTCCTCCGCACGCAGACGCCCGTCCTCCTCCCCGCCACGCGGAAGGGCGAGCCCCTGCAGCTGGGGCAAGTGACCGGCCCTCTCGACGATCTGCCCCGCGGCACGTGGGACATCCGGGAGCCGGCCGATCCCCTTCCCGCTCCCGAGGCCCTCGGACAGGTCCCAGATGCAGATGCTGCTGGCGACGGGGAGACGATCCTGGTGCTCGTCCCCGGCCTGTCGTATGACACCCGGGGGATCCGCCTGGGCAATGGAGGCGGGTTCTACGACCGGACCTTCGGCCCGCAGGGCCAGTTCGCGGACGGGCCCCTGGAACGACTGCGGGCGCGCCTTCGCTTCGTGGGCGTCTGCTGGGACGAGGAGCGCACCGATGGTCTGCCGCGCGCGGCATGGGACCTCACGGTCCGTGCGGTCCTCACGGAGACGGGCACGCATCTCGTGAGTTCCGACACCTGACGCTCCGCTGGGAAGGCGGGCGCACTATCATTCAGAGGGTCCCTGTCGTGAAAGGTCACAATGCCCACCTATTCTTACCGTTGCAAGAACTGCGATCACGCGTTCGACATCCACCAGAGCTTCTCCGACGATGCGCTCACGGCCTGCCCGTCATGCGGCGAGGAACGGCTGCGGAAGGTGTTCGGCTCCGTGGGCGTCAGCTTCAAGGGGTCCGGCTTCTACGCGACCGATTCCCGCTCGAGCACCAGCGCCAGCACCCCCGGGTCATCCGACTCGTCGTCGTCATCCGACGCGTCGTCGTCCGACTCGTCGTCGTCATCCGACGCGTCGTCCTCCTCATCGGAGTCGGCCTCATCGGACTCCTCACCGTCCTCGTCATCGGATTCCGGCGGTGCCGCGACGAAGACCGCGGCGGCTTCAGCCCCTGCTGCCAGCTGACTGCGGGGCATCTGACGCACAGACGCAGCTGCAGCACCTGTCGCACCACTTGCGGTCACAGGTTCCCGTCCAGAGGCGGCCTCCATCCACAGACGGAGGCCGCCTCTGGCGGACAGCGGCGCGCCCCGGCACAGTCAGGGCATGGACGTCCTCACCTCGCTGCGCACCGGACTCAGCCGACCTCGCGTGCTGCTCACCCGCATTCCCGCACGTCCGGTCGGCGTGGTGCTCCTCTGCGTCGCCACCGCGCTCGCGGCCTGGATGCTCGTGCCGCGCACCGGGACGGAAGAGGTGCTCGTCGCCGCGCACGACCTCGCACCCGGCACCTCCCTGCAGCCGAGCGATGTGCGGGTCGCCGACTATCCACCGGATCTCGCCCCCGCAGACGCGCTGACAGAGTCGTCCGACGTCGCTGTGGCGGTCACCGGCGGGGCCATCGCGTCCGGCACTCCCCTGACCTCTGCGTCCCTCGTCGGGCCCGATAGCGGGATCCGCCCGGAGGGCACGGTCCTCGCCCCCACCGTGTTCGGCGATTCCCAGGCTGTCTCCGTGGTCCGCCCGGGCCATCGCCTCCGGGTCTTCACCGCGAAGGACGGAGCCGGCGACGCGGGCGCGGAAGCGGACGAAGCCGGACTGCCCGGAGCAGCAGACAGCCCCGACGCCCTCCTCAGCGACGCAGTCGTCACTGCTGTCCACACCCCGACGGGCGGTATGGGACAGGGCTCGACAGTCGTGACGCTCGCGATCTCCGAGGAGGAGGCCGCAGCACTCGCACACGAAGCAGGCTCGTACCTCACCTTCGCTCTTCTCAACTGATCTATCGACGCAGGTCCGGCACGTCGCCGGCGCTGCCCAGCGCCGCAGCAGCCATGCTCCCCCGACGTGACGTCGCACACGGCGGAAGCCCCGATGCTTTGCACAGGTGACCGACATGTGTAATCTCGTGGCTCGCAGTACTGTAGAAAGCGCTGAGCCCCGTCATGGACGTGATCGTCGGCTCCCGCGCCGCTCCGTCCCATCGAACACGACACTGCGAATCACCGCCGGCGAATGCCCCTTCAGCCAGATCCGACGGCGCGGTTGCGAAAGGACCACTCGAAATGTTCCAAGGCTTCAAGGATTTCATCCTCCGTGGCAATGTCATCGAACTGGCGACCGCGGTCATCATCGGTGGCGCCTTCACGGCGATCGTCACCGCGATCTCCGACAAGGTCATCAACCCGATGATCGCCGCGCTGGGTTCCCCGGACATGGGCGGGCTGGGCTTCCGGATCCGTCCGGACGTCGAGGCGACCTTCGTCGATCTGGGCGCCGTCATCACTGCGGCCGTCAACTTCGTGATCATCGCCGCAGTCGTGTACTTCATCATCATCATGCCGATGAACAAGGTCTCCGAGATGCGCAAGCGCGGGGTCGGCGAGGACGAGATCCCGCCGTCCAGCGAAGAACTCCTCGCCGAGATCCGCGACCTCCTGTCGCACGGCCGACAGATGCAGGTCCCGGACCAGCGAACCGACGGCGACTCCCCCGACGTACCGCGCCACTGAGTCTGGCTGCATCACGTCAGTGCGGCAGGCTCCGCCGCTCATGACGCAGGGCGCGGATGACGTTCGTTCGTCGTCCGCGCCCTGCGTCATGTCAGTGACCGGAATTCGCGCCACTGCTGCACGCACGCGACCGCTGCACGCACACGAGTGCTGCACTCACGTGTCGTCGTCGTGCGAAACAGAGGGTTCACCGCGAGGCGGAGCCCAGTGCGGGGGCCGCTCCGCCAGGTGCCGCTCCAGGTCGGTGCGCGCCTGAGCCGTCGAGGCGTCGTCGGATTCGGGATCAGCCACGTTGCCCAGCAGCCTCCGGTAGCGGGCTATCGCGGCCTGCGCGGCGGGGCTGAGGTTCTGGGGAGCGTCAGACGCGCCCACTGTCGTCAGCCCCTCTGAGCCGGTGATCCGGGGCCGGCAGCATCCGCGTCAGCCGCAGCTGCGTCGGCATCGGGCTCCTGATCCGCGTCGACTCTGCTCTGCACGGCAGTGTCGTCACGATCGTCGTCACCCAGGTCGTCGGTCTCGTCCACCGGATCCTGTGCATCTGCCGTCGTGGCAGGCTCCGCACTGTCAGCGCCGGCGACACCATCTGCCTCGGCAACGCTGTCATCGCTGTCGACGCTGTCATCCCCCGCAACATCGTCTGTCTCGGCGCCCCCGGGCCCCGCGGCCTGTGTCCATTCCCTCAGGCCGGCGTCCCGCAGTTCCGCGTGGCGGAGGCTGTCCGTGTCGTACGAGGGGATGATCTGGTCGGCCGGGACCGCTTCCGGCGCTGCCTCGGCATCCTGCGCGTCGTCGTCCACGACGGCACCGGTCGCCGGCACCGTGACCGCGGCAGCCTGTTCCGCAGCACGCTGCGCGGCCCGGCGCTGGGCGCGGGTCATCGGAGCGTTCGACGTCTGCTCAGCTGCGGCCGGATCCTCGGAGTCCTGCTCACTGCGCGCCGATGAGTTCGACGCCGCGCGCTTCGACGCCGCCACCCACGCGCGGTACGCCTTCACCGCAGTGTCCAGAGCGGACTCAGTCCGAGCCGAGCGCAGCTTCTGTGCCAATGCGGCACGCAGCTGCTCCTTGAGATCCGTATCGGAGCGGGACACTCCATCCGACTGGATCCACTCGATCATCGCGATGAGCTGCTCATCGGTGTACATGTGCATCGGCAGGCCGGACGCCACGCGGGGGCGGCTGCCCTGGCGATCGACGACGACCGCCGCGGCGCGGGCTGCATTGAGCAGTGCCTGCGGAGACAGTTCCTCGACGGTCTCCTTCCACGCCTCGAAGAGACGGTTCGCCTGACGCTGCGGATCGACGAACGCGTCCGTCGTCCAGATGCGCACGGACCTCCACCCACGCCGTGCCAACTGCTCCGGGCGCAGGCGTTCACGCTGGCGGATGCTCTCCGTGTTCGCATACATCGCGCCGTCCGATTCGACGGCGACGACCATGCCGTGGACGGCATCCGCAGAGTTCGCGATCGCCAGGTCGATGCCCTGGTAGTCGAGGTGGGCGAGCACGCCCTTGCGGCTGAGCCGTTCCGCGAGGTCGGTCACGATCGGATCACCCAGTTCCGCTGCGGGCTCTGTCGCGATGCGGTTGGCCTCCTCGCGGTCACTGCGCACCATCGCGCCGGTGCCGGTCACAGCACCGTAGGTGCGCTCAGTCGGTTCTCCACCTGCTGCGATCTCACCGAGCAGGGCCGGCAGCAGAGCTGCGCCGTGGTCCAGTCGAGCGGGGTCGAAATCGTCCGCTTCGAACGCGGAGACCACGGTGAGGCGCCTGCGCGCACGAGTGACCGCCGCGGCCAGGAGCCTGTCGCCTCCGGGCTGGGACAGCGGGCCGAAGGAATGGATGACACGTCCGTGCCGAGTGCGGCCGTATCCCAGGGACAGGATGACTGCGTCGCGATCCATGCCCTGGATCTGCTCGCAGTCCGTGACGACGAACGGCTCCTTCTCCGGGTCCTCGAAGAACGCTGCGACATAGGGGAACTGTCTGATCGCCTTCTGGATCCCCGCAGCGACCCGCTGTGCATGCCACGGCGTCAGCGTGATGACTGCGAGCGACTGACGCGCACGGGTGCGCGCGTGCCGGGTGACGAGGTCGACGACCTTCTCCACTTCGACGTCGAGACTCTCGACCTGTCCCGTCGCTGTGTCCGGCGTGCCCATCGCGTCGGGGACATAGGCGAACTCCAGTCCGCTGCCCTCCCCCGTGAGCGCGGTGGGCACCGTCCGGATGTGCGCGTCGTAGAAGTGACGATTGGCCAGTTCCACGAGCTCCAGAGGAGAGACGCGGTAGCTGGTGTGCAGTCGATGCAGCGGCAGGAACTCGGCCAGATCCTCCCAGACGCTCTGCGGCGCCTCTTCCGGTGTCAGTGCGCGCCGGTCGACAGTGACGCTGAAGTCACGAGGACCGGGCAGGCGCATATCGCCCAGAGCGATGACCTGCTTGGCACGCGCCAGCGCCGGGAGGACTTCGGAGGTCGTGAGGCGCCCGGCATCCGCCAGGACGACGGTGTCGAAGAGCGGCACGTCTGCGAAGAGCTCCGGCACCTGGAAGGGGGTCACCGTCCACACGGGCGCAAGGGTCGTGACGATGTCCGGTGCTCGTGCGGTGATCTCCGCGACCGTCGGCCGGTCGGACCGCAGTGTGTCACGGACGACCTGGGCCTGATCGCGCTGCTCCGCGATCGCTCGCTTCCACCTGCGTGCGTGCCCGTAGCGCAGGCGGGAGGCGCCGGCTGCGACGTACTGGCGGTCGGAGACCCTGTAGTCCGCCGCGATGCGATGGAGGACGGCACCGTCATGAGCACCGATCAGCGCATCTGCGCCGGCAAGATCCTGAAGGATCGTCGCCCACAGCGCCAGATCGAATTCGAGCCCCACGACTTCGTGGGCGACGCGGCGGTCCCGCAGGTCGTCGAGCAGCTCACTCAGACCCGCGTCGCGCAGTGCATCGTCCGTGCGGGTCCGTGCCGGGAGGTCGCTCAGCGACTCGTTCTCCTCGGCAAGGGCCTGCAGACGCGCTTCGAGCTCTTCGACGAGCATGTCTTCGAGCTCGCCGCCGTCGGGGGTCGTGGCCAGAGTGGGGACGAGTGCCGAAAGCTCCGCGGACAGGGCCCGGTACTCGGCGACCGCTTCCGGGATCCCGCGGGGCACCTTGGGTCGGATATCGCCGCCGGCGAGCTCCTTGAGCTCGCGTCGCTGCTTCGACGCGGCGAGCAGCCCTGCGTGCATGTCTGCGACCTGGGCACCGGGACGCAGGAATTCGCGTGCGGCCTTCTTCAGCCGATTGCGCTCGAAGAGGCCCATGTCGCGCCCTGCCTGCGCCCGGTACTCAGCTGTGCCGGTGGCGGCGATGAGGTCGCTCAGGCTGTGCTCGAAGACGTCCGGACTGAACACATCGAGCGTCTGCCGGAGCTCCTGCAGCAGCAGGAGCGCTCGGCCCCACGCACCGATGGTGCGTTCGGGGTTCAGACCCGATTCGCGCAGCACGGGCAGCGCGACGCGAGAGAATTCCGGGACCAGCTCGACGGACTTCTTCGCCCGCTCCTGCGCGCGGCTCACTTCGTCACTCGAGTCGACGCGTGCACCGAACCAGACGGTGTCGCTCACCTCCATCGTGAACGCGCCCATCCGCGACAGCTCGAGCAGCTGCGTCCTGAGATCCGCGCGGTCCTCCGCGGACAGCTCCAGGATCGTGCGGTCGAACCGCACACTCGTCGACGGACCGGGCCTCACCGCTGTGAGTGCGGCCAGTCGCTCCATCACTTCATATGCGGAGACGCCCCACGGTTCACGGATGCGGTGCAGGGACTCTGCGTGCTCACGCAGCGCGGCGCGCTGTTCGGAGAGTCGGTCCACCAGGCCGGTGAGCTCCGGCTGCGGCGCGCGCTCCGCAGAGCTGATGAGGCGGATGAGGCTGCGGCGGAGAGATTCTCCGTCACCGCGGCCGTCGATCGCGAAGCCCTCGAGGCCCGCCTGGGCCATCCTCTGCGAGAAGTCGCCCAGTTCGTCCTCGTCCTGCGCCACGTAGAGGACACTGCGGCCGGAGTGCGTCAGCGAGGTCGCCAATGCCACGGCCAGCTGTGTCGCACCCGTGCCGGGAGGAGTGTCGACGACGACGGAGGCGCCGTCCAGAGCAGCATCGACCACGGCCTGCTGGTCGCCGTCAACGTCGATCGCGAGGAACTCTTCGTGCGGAGCGCGGTCGGGAAGAGCACGCGGCCCCTGGTCCGCGGGGTCGGACGTGTCGATGCGCTCTGTCGGCACACCGTCGCCCCCCGCACCCGCGGCCGAGTCCGCGTCCGACTTCTTCCCCGCGTCCGCGCTCGTGCCTGCGTCCGCACTCGCCCCCGAATCCGAGGTCGCCACGGTGCGCGTGTCTGCGTGTCCGTCTGGGCCTGCATCTGCGCCTGGGCCAGAGTCTGCGACTGCGCCTGAATCTGCGCCCGGAGCCGCATCAGCGTCAACACCCCCGTCCGCGTCTGCGTCCGCGTCCGTCCCTGCGTCTGCCCGGGTGCTGGGCTGACGGAAGCCGACGCGGGCCTCGGCATCGCCTGCGAGCGCGCGCAGCAGCGGATGCTCCTCCGGCAGCGATTCGGACGCGTACGGCACCGTGATGTTCGCGAACGTCGACACGACGAGCCGCTCGTTCACGAGCATGCCGAGCACCGGACGGGTGAGCGTCCGGAGCCGGTTGAAGACGGGGGCCGGGTCGAAGCCGTGGGCCAGCCCCGTCGCAGCGACCCATTCGTCGACGTCGACGACGACGTCGTGCTCCTGGCGCAGATATTCCACGAGTGCCGGGTTGATGCGGACTTCCTCGGAGAGGCTGATCTCGTAGTCGTCGACGCTGCTGCCGCGCGGCAGCAGGTGCACGTTGCGCAGGATGACGGGAGCCGCGAAGTCTTCGCGGCCGTTGCCCTTCGGCCGGTTCCACGACGCGAAGCCGATCGCCAGCTGCGCGGCGGCGATGCCGCGCTGGCGATGGAGCTGGTCCGCCTTGCTGCGGATCGACCGGGCGCGCCTGCGCGCGTCGGCGAGGTGCTCGGGATCGCGCAGGAGGCTCGAGAGCCGAGTCGCGCGGCCCGCGAGCAGCTGGGCGAGGCCGGAGGGGTGGGCGCCGGTCAGATCGATCGATCCGTCGCGAGACTCACGGAAGTGCAGCATCGTGTCGCGACCGCCGATCCGGGCAGCCTGAGCCCTCCAGTCGGCGAACACGTCGTCGACTGACGGGGGAAGAACGGAAGCAGATTCTGACACGTCTCCGACACTACCGGGTCGCACGGACACGGCACGATGCGGCGCACCGAGGACGATGGATTTTCCGGGGGACGCCTGATCTGCGGCCCCTTCCGCCGCGCATGCGCCGCCAGAATCCGCCCCGTGGGGAGCGGGCCGGGATTCGCACAGGCGTGGACAACCAGTAGTATGGCGATGTTCGCGCGCATGAGCCCGCGAACACGCCCCCGTAGCTCAGGGGATAGAGCACCGCTCTCCTAAAGCGGGTGTCGGCAGTTCGAATCTGCCCGGGGGCGCCACATCGACTGCTCGGACCGCATGTCCGGGCCATGCCACGCCTTCGGGCGATCCCGTTCACTCAGGCCGGTGGGCGCTGCGCTCACAGGACGGCGCACCCGCTCAGCAGGGCCACGGCGCCGGCCGCGTGGACTCCCACCCCCGCCGCGGACACCGGCGCGATGAGCACCGCGAGGCCCGCACCCGGCCACCGCCGGGGGCGCTGGCGACGGCCCACCAGGGACGCCACCCGTGCACTCGGTCCGTCCTCTCGGCGTCCTCCTCGCACCGGCGATCCTTCCCGCGGACTTCCGCCTGTCGCCCCCAGGACGGACAGTGCTCCCGCAGCGGGGACCTCCGGTCCTGCAACCGAGGCCGTCTCCACCGCCGAGGCACCGGCCGCCTCGGGTGCCCGGGGGCGCTCGGCCTCCTGCAGCTTCACGAGCGCGCTCACGAGCGCGCCCGTCCCGACCGTGCGCAGCGCTCCCGCGTCCGCGTCGATCTCCAGCAGGTCCAGCACCGTCCGTTCGCACGTCGCGATGAAGGGGATCCAGCGCAGCGGCGCCGCGGTTCCCCTCGCGAGGGCGGCGATGAGGTGGTGCCGATGCTCCACGTGGATCGCTTCGTGTGCGACGACGGCACGCAGCTCCTCCTCGTCGAGGAGGTCGACGGCACCACGGGAGACCACGATTCCGCCGCACCGCGCCGGCAGTGCATAGGCGAAGGCCGTCCGGTCCTCGTCCACCCGCACCCGCACACCGGCGACGCATGAGGTCGCACGGAGGTCGGCACGGGCAGAGCGGCACGCCCGCGGAATCAGGACCACGAGCTCCCGCAGCAGGGAGGCGGCGATCACAGCGATGGTGAGCGCGGACGCTCCGATGAGGACCGCGCTCGGTATGCCCACCGGGACCGGCTGCTCGGAGAACGGGTTGGTCGCCGCGAGGCACTGCCGACAGACCTCACCCGCTGCACCCGGCACCAGGCCGGGGCCGGTCACCGACCACGTGAGGACTGGGCCGACGGAGATGAGCGCCAGCACCCATGCCGCACCCCCCACGGCGACGGCGGCGATCGCAGTCCTCGGGCGCAAGGAGAGCTGGGGCCGCACCGCGCCGAGCGCTGCGGGCCCCGCGAACGCGACGCAGACGAGGGCTGCGAGCAGGGCCGCCGCGAGGACGAGCGCACCGGGCATGTCAGCGCTCCCCGTCCTGGGTGCGCAGGTGCTCGCGGAGCAGGTCGAGGTCCTCCGCGGACATCGAGTCCGCGAAGCGGAGGATCGTCGCCGACCGGTCGCGGCTGGCGGCGAGCACCCCGCCCATGACGGCGGCATCATGGTCCTCGCGGCTGGTGACCGGCTCGTAGGACGTCGAGCGACCCTCACGACGCGCCCGCACGTACCGCTTGCGCTTGAGATTCGTGAGCACCGTCGCGATCGTCGTGTACGCGGGGTCGGTGGGCAGCGCGTCGATGACCTGTCGCACAGTCAGCGCACCGCGATCCCACAGGATCTCGAGGACCTGCCTCTCCAGGGGGCCGAGCGCCCGGGGCTGTCGTTCCACCGTCCTCCTCGTCTCTGCCGCAGGTGACGCGCACTCACGGCGTCCGGTCACGCCGACGCCGTGGATCGGGGCCTCGGCACGGGACACACCACCATTCCCTGCAGCCGCCACAGCAGTGCGTACCCGGTGAGGGCGAGCGCCAGCACCGCGAGGATCGGCTGCAGCGGTGCGAAGTACGTCAGCGCCCCCGTGTAGCCCAGCGCCAGGAGCGCGACCTTGTTGCAGACCGGGCATCCGACGGCGAACCACGCGAGCACCGTTCCGAGCATACCCATGCGGCCGCCTCGGGAGACGGCCGCCGACTGCGGCGGGGAGTCTGCACCGTCCCGGTCGTCGCCTCCAGCGGCGGTCCCACCGACGCGCACGTACGTCGCGGCGAGCATGCCCGTGAGCGCTGCCATGAGGACGAGGACGGGCACGTTCCACCAGACGGGCGGGATGTCGCGCGTGAAGACGGGGTTGGGGATGAGCACGGTCGCCGCACCGATGAGGACCCCGACCATCACTGCGACCGCCACGGCGACCCAGGTGCGCCACCGCGTCCAGGTGCGCAGGGCCAGCAGCACCGCGCGGACGTCGATTCGCCAGGGCATCCGCGCCGTCCCACGGGCGGGCGTCACGTTCTCACGGCCCGTCGTCCCCGGACCGCCCTTCGACGGCTGTGGCACCGGCACGGCGTCCTCCTTCGGTCAGCGTCGTCTCATGACGCCGCGTGCGGCGTCTCCTGCATGACTATGCACATTAGTCGACTATGCTCCATAGTAGTAGTCAGCTCGACACTCCCGCCCCCACGCATCAGGAGGCCCTCATGGCCGCACGCTCTCCGCGCCCGCGCAGCAGGTGGTGGATCCCCGTCACCGTCGTCGTCGCAGCAGCCGCGCTCGTGCTCGCGATCCTCGTGATCGACCGGGGGGACGTCGACGAGGCGGACGAATCCGTCGCGCAGGACTCAGACACCGCCGGCGCACAGGAGCACAGCGCCGCCACCGACGTCGAGCACCCGGAGCACGCCGCCTTCACCGAGGCGGAGACCCGCGACGAGGACGATGTCCAGGCGATCGGGCCGGTCGACGCACCGGTGGTGCTCGTCGTCTTCTCCGACTACCAGTGCCCGTACTGCGCATCCTGGTCCGCCGACACCCTGCCGTCGATGATGGACTACGCGGACACCGGGGACCTGCGCATCGAATGGCGCGACGTCAACGTGTTCGGAGACGCCTCCGAGCAGGCGGCGAAGGCGGCGCACGCCGCCGGCCGCCAGGGCTCGTTCTGGGAGTTCCACGACGAACTGTTCACCGGCGGGGAGCACCGCTCGCCCGACGACCTGACCGCGGAGGCGCTCACGGACACAGCCGAAGGCATGGGCCTCGACACCGCACAGTTCGACGAGGACCTGGAGTCCGACGAGACGCAGGAGGCGATCGACGAGTACGCACAGATGGGAGTGGAGCTCGGCGCGTTCTCGACCCCCGCATTCCTGGTGGGCGGCGAACCGATCGTCGGCGCTCAGCCCACGGACGTGTTCACCGAGGCCGTCGACACCGCGCTCGCGGCACAGAGCTGATCCGCTTGGACATCGGCTTCGTCAGCGCCTTCACCGGCGGCGCCCTGGCTCTCCTGAGTCCGTGCGCCGCGCTGCTCCTGCCCGCCTTCTTCGCATCGACGGTGGGAGCCGGTGCGCGCCTGCTGCTCCACGGCACGGTCTTCTACAGCGGGATGCTGCTGGTCCTGGTCCCCCTGGGGGTCGGCGCCGGAGCACTGGGCGGCCTCTTCACCACCCACCGGCCACAGATCGTGATCGGCGCGGCGGTCATCCTGACGGTCCTGGGCGTCGCCCAGTTCCTGGGCTTCGGATTCGACCCGGCGAAGCTCGTGCCCGGCGGCGACGCGGCCCGCACCCGGACGGCACGGGCGAGCGGAATGACGAAGACCTTCCTCCTGGGCGCCACGAGCGGAGTCGCGGGCATGTGCGCCGGCCCGATCCTCGGTGCCGTCCTCACCCTCGCGGCCGCCCGCGGCGACATCGTGGGCTCCGCGTTCATGCTCGCCGTCTACGGCGCGGGCATGGTCGTGCCGCTGCTCCTCGTCGCCGCGCTCTGGCACCGGCTGGGCGGACGCGGACGCGCCGTGCTCCGCGGTCGCGAGATCTCTGTCCTCGGCACGCGACTGCAGACGATCTCGATGCTCACCGGAGCGCTCATGATCATCGCAGGGATCGTCTTCTGGGTGACGAACGGTCTCGTCTCCGTGCCCTCGTTCGTCTCCACCGAACTCCTCGCACGGTTCCAGTCGTCGGCGCTCCTCACGAGCCCGGCGGCGGACATCGCCGCGGTCCTCCTCCTCGCGACGGTCGTCATCGCCCTGTGGTTCGCCCGTGAGCGGCGCCTCTCGCGGGCACGCGTCTCCACCCGCCCAGAGGGAGAGGGACATGGATCTGAACGATGAGAGCCCCGTTGCCTCTGTGAGCACAACCGGGCCCCACCGCGGTCGTGCAGCCGCTGCGGCAGCGGCCCTCGCCCTGACCCTCGCCGCCTGCACGTCCGGCGAAGGCCTCGAGAGACAGGGTCCTGCCGACGTCGAGGGGCTCGAGCGCGACCCCCGCGCGTCGTCTCTGCAGCTGCCTGCGGCCGATACCGCGCACGTGCAGATGCCCACCCAGTTCGGGCAGCTCGTCACCGTCGAACCCGCCTGGGATCTGCCCGTGCAGCGCGGCGAGGACATCTTCCTATCGGCCGAGGAGACGGACCGCGCACTCGTGTTCCGCGCCGTCGACTCCACGGGCGCCGTGCGCTGGTCCGCGGAGAGGCCCCTCGCCTGCGCGGGCTTCGTCGTCACGCAGGATGCGGAGGGCCGCGATCTCGCGGTGCTCACCGATGCAGAGACCTCCGAGGACGACCTGTCGGTGACCACGGCGAGCGCGTACGACCTCGGCACCGGCGAGCAGGTGTGGGGGCCGGTCGAGGTGCCCGGCCCGCACACCGGCCCGGGTCTCGTGTTCGAAGCGCCGCCGGAGGGGTTCATGGGCCAGAGCGGGGAGCCCGCGGTCCTCGACCCGACCACCGGCGAGAGGCTCAGCGACGACGGCAGAGTGATAGGCGAGTTCAACGGCACCATCCTGCGCGTCGAGGGCGATGACGTGACCGCGCAGACGGGGGCGGGTCACGAGTGGTCGACGCCGCTCAGCGAGATCGGCGGAGGTGCGTTCTCTCTGGAGGCTCATGCGGCGGCGACGGCGGCCGACGGGCTCGCACTGCTCGACACCGGCGAGGGTGCGGGTCCGCTGCTGGACCTGGAATCCGGTGAGCTCCTCGCCGGCGACGTCCACGACGTCGCCCGCGACACGGGTTCCGCCACGATCGCGGTCCTCGACGGGGACGGTCTCACCGTTCTCGACGACGAGGGCGACGAGCAGCTGGCGATGTCCGTCCGCGAGGGTACGACGCTCGAAGCAGTCGTCGGGGTTCTCGTCTACGTGCGCGACGGCGGCTCGGTGCGTGTCCACAACGGGATCACCGGGACCATCGCTCAGGCATACGCGAAGGACGGTGCAGGACCGGTCGCCGTCCCCTCCCTCGTGACGAGGGAGGGGACGGGGGCGCTGAATGCGGGGAACCGGACTCTCCTCACCACCGACCGCGTGGTCGAGGATCGGGGGTGACGTGAGGCGGGGTCACCGCTTGACGCGCACCACCATCGTGGGAGCAGCGGAGTAGGGCAGAACCGACTGCGAGGTCGAGCCCAGGAGCAGTCCCGCGAACCCACCGCGGCCTCGGGAGCCGATGACGAGGATGGCGCACGTGTCCGACGCCCGCACCAGCACTTCGGCCGGCTGACCGTCGAACAGTGTCCACCGCACCTCGAGATCAGGGTGCTCCTCGACGATCGCCGCCCGGGCGGCCTCGAGCTTATCCGTGCCCTCCTGGATGAGCCGTTCCAGGTCGCCCTGGGACGGGATCCACTCCGGCCCGATCACCGTCGTCGTGATGACCGCCTGGATATGGAGCGGCGAGTTCCGGCGCATCGCGATGTGTGCGGCCTCCCAGAGCGCCGGCGATTCCCTGCCCAGCGAATCGACGCCCACGACGACCTGACCGGTGTAGTCGATGCCCGGGACCGTGTCCGTCTCCTCTGACCGCTCGATCGGACCGTCCGCGCTGCTGTGGACCGGGCGGGACGAACTGGGACGGGCCTCGCCGGTGACCCCCGGCTCCCACCCGACGGGGACGACGATCGTGGGGCATGCGGAGTGCGCCGGCAGCGCCGAGGACACCGTGCCCAGGAGCCGCCCGGCGAAGCCGCCCTTGCCGCGCGATCCGACCACCGTGAGGCTGGCCTGCTTCGACTCCTCCACGAGGACACCCGCAGCATCGCCGATCTCGATGATCGCCTCGACGGGCACGTCCGCCGCCTTCACCTCTGCGGCCGCCTCCTTGAGCACTGTCGTGACCGATGAGCGGACCGCAGAATCGTCGATGGGCACGTACGACACGTCGATGGTCGCGGCCGCGACGCTCGGCACCGTGTACGCACCGACGACGCGGATGGAGCGGCCAAGAGCCTTCGCCTCACCGATCGCGAAGCGGAGCGCGTTGCGGCTGGCGTTCGAACCGTCGACACCGACGACGATCGCCTGGGGGTCCGCGACCTCCGAGGTCTGGTTGTCTGCCATGTCTCCTCCTCCGTGTCACCACGGGCCGCTGAGCGGCCCGTGCCTCGCTCGCCCCCTGTACGGGTGCGTCGTGGCTCACATTACCGGCGATGCGAGATTCTGCGGGGCGGTTCACCACGATGTGATCCGCCCCCACTCGGATCCTGGAACGCCACGCGGATCGCAACGAGTTGCGTCGAGCAAGGCTCCTTGTAGGCTGAAGATCCGAACGACAAAGGAGGCAGTATGGGTATCCTCGCGTTTCTGCTCTTAGGACTCATCGCCGGCGCCATCGCCAAGGCGATCCTTCCGGGCCGTCAGGGCGGCGGCTGGATCGGCGCGCTGATCTGCGGCGCCCTGGGCGCCGTGCTCGGCGGCTGGATCGGCAGCGCTGTGTTCGGCACCGGCGTGACTGAGTTCTGGTCGCTCACCTCGTGGCTGCTGGCCATCCTGGGCGCCCTCATCGTGCTGGTCGTGTGGGGCTTCATCTCCCGCGCTGTCAGCAAGACGTGACACCGACCGCACGGTAGGCCGAGGCGCGTCGGAGTGGAGAGCACTCCGGCGCGCCTCTCTTGTGCCCGGACTCGCGCCCGGACGGCTTCACGCCGCCGGCGCGGCCACCGCCGCCGAGGCCGTCGTCACCGCAGCCGTCCCGCTCCCCCAGCCGTCGGCCACGAGGAACGGGCGCCACTCCTCGACCGGTTCTTCGATCTCGCGCAGCCAGAACCGCCCCACGCGCGGCGGAGACGGGGCGAAGCGCAGCGCCCATCCCATCTCCTCCGGTGTGCGGTCGCCCTTGCGGCCGTTGCACGACCGGCAGCAGGCCACCAGGTTCGTCCACGTGTTCCGCCCTCCGCGCGACCTCGGCAGGACGTGGTCGATCGTCGTCGCGTGCCCGCCGCAGTACGCGCAGAGGTGGCCGTCCCGCCGCAGCACACCCCTGCGGGACAGCATGACGCGTCGACTGCGGGGCGGCTTCACGTACCGCGTGAGGATGATCACCGACGGCCGGTCCAGCTCGACCGATGCGCTGCGGATCGGGATGGCGTCGTCTGACTGCAGCACTGCCGCCTTGCCCGTCAGCACGAGGACCACCGCGCGCTTGAAGGACACGACGGACATCGGCTCGTAGCCGGCGTTCAGGACGAGGGTCTTCACGACGCACCTCCAGGACTGCGCGGATGCGCGTGAATGACGAAACGGCGCCACACATGCGTGTGGCACCGTTCGTGGTGGACCGGCCCTGGGCCGAAGAGAGGGGATATCGCCTCTGGGCATATCCCCTCGACAGGTATGAGACGAGGACGTATCTCCTCTGCGCCGGTCACGGCGCGTCGGATTCCCGCGGGCGCAGGCAGGACTGCAGTGCCACGCGCACATAGTGTGCGGAGCGTGTGCATCACCGGCTTCGTCGCCGATCGCAGTTCGTGCCTCTCACCCATGACCCCTCCTGGACTCACTGCACCAAGGGTAGGCCCATCCGGGTCCGATGTGGAGTGCCGCGTCCGTCGTGTCATCGAACGTGCCGCCGGTGTTCCCGCAGCGTTCACCGGAATGCGGGGTAGACTCCGGAGCCGATCGGCACCCGCAGACGCAGAGACACCCGCGCTCCGTCCGGACCTGTGGACGGAGTGCGGGTGTCTTCGTGCGTGATGCGATCAGAGAACGCGGATGTAGGTGACGCTCCCCATCCACGAGTGGCTGCGGTAGGAAGTGCCGGACGACGACGATCCTGCGTCGTACATCATGCCGTTGCCCGCGTAGATTCCGATGTGCCCCGGCTTGTACACGAGGTCACCGGGCCTCGCCTCCGAAGCGGAGACGGTCTGACCGGCGGACGCCTGTGCGCCGGAGCTGCGGGGCAGATTCACCCCGACCTTGCTGAACACGAAGGAGGTGTAGCCGGAGCAGTCCCAGCCGGAGGTCGAGGTGCCGCCGTAGACGTAGGGGACACCCGTGTACTGCTTGGCGATCGCGATGACCTGCTCGGCCTTCGATCCATCCGGAAGCGCGGCGCCGCCGTCGTCGGAGGATTCGCCCGAATCAGAGGATTCGGAGTTCGACGAACCGGAGTCGGAGGAACCCGAATCAGAGGAGCCGGAGTCGGAGGAACCCGAGTCGGAGGAGCCGGAGTTCGATTCGACGGACTCGGAGGGAGTGGGCTCCGGCTCAGGCTCAGGCTCCGGAGCCTTCTCCGCAGTCACGTTGGAGACCGAGGCGGCGCCGACGACGTCCGCGTCGTCGGTGTCCTCGTCCTGCTCCGGGATGACCGTCTTCGCCTGGTTCACGAAGTCGGTGGTGGGCGTGTCGTCCGCTTCAGCGGTGACGGCCGCCGCATCATCCTCACCCATCGCAGGCAGAGTGGCGGTGACGACGAGTCCGCCTGCTGCGGCGACGACCGCCGCGCGACGACCGACCACGCCGTAGTTGGCGCCCAGGGCGTCGGTGAGTTCTGTGAGCGGGGTCTTGACGCGGGTTTCGGCCGCGCGGCGACCATGCTTCCTTGTAGCCACGATGTCCTCTCCATTTCCTACGAGATGTCGCACGTCGAGCTGGAGATGCTCTGTCCTTCCGGACTGTGCTGCCGGTCGCCCGGCCCCTCGCCGCCGCTCAGGTCCTGTTGCTGTTTCTTCGATCCGATCGTGCGGGTGCGGCGTGCGGAACCCGGGTCGGATGGCCTTCTTCCGAAGGCGCCTCGACAACTGTAAACGATCGGCAACGCCATGTCACATTTGGATCACGGATCAGATCACGGACGGTGACCTTCCGCGTCGACGGCCTCGCATCGTCGCAGGTGAGAGCCTCGATTAACCGAATGGACCTGATGTAACGAGGTTGCGCGTCAGCGTGTCACGAACACGAAAGCCGCGGTCTCGGACGGAAGATCGAGCACATCCGCGGATCCTTCAGCGCGGATGCTCACGTAGTCGCCGTCCCACTCCACGGTCACCACTGCGCCCGGCAGGATCCCGGTCTCCTGCAGCTGCGCCAGGAGCTCGATATCGACCTGGAGCGGCTCCGCGAGCCACGCGATGCCCACGGTCCGCGTCTCACCGGACTTCACCGCACGCGTGAGCGAGACCGTGTCCGGCACGACCGCCGGATCTGCGCCCAGGTCTTCGAGTGCGGGGATCGGGTTCCCGTACGGACCCGTCGTGTGCTCCGGGAGGATCGAGAGGAGTCGTGTCTCGACCTGCTCGCTCATGACGTGCTCCCAGCGACAGGCCTCATCGTGGACGAGCGACCAGTCGAGCCCGACCACGTCGGAGAGCAGCCTTTCGGCAAGACGATGCTTGCGCATCACATGTGTTGCGAGATCGCGTCCCTCGTCGGTCAGAGCGAGGTGGCGGTCCGCATCGACGACGACCAGGCCGTCCCGTTCCATGCGGGCCACAGTCTGCGAGACCGTCGGACCGGAATGCTCCAGGCGCTCGGCGATGCGCGCGCGCAGCGGGACGATCCCCTGCTCCTCAAGCTCGATGATCGACTTGAGGTACATCTCGGTCGTGTCGATGAGGTCGTTCACGTCTCACGCTCTCTCTTCGCAGTCCCGACACACAGTCGGGGAGCCATCGCATCCGTCTGGACAGGGCGGAAGCACCCGCGGTCATTTTACGGTGCAAAGCGGCGAACGGACACTCAGCCGAACCGGGGCGCCCCGCGCCGTCATGGCTGGAGTCGCACCGCAGACCATGTCGCCGCGTCGTCCAGGGATGCCGGGCGGCCGTCCCGACTGGTGAAGAGGAACCGATCATGCATGCGATTGAGCCTCCCCTGCCAGAACTCGATCTCGTAGGGCAGCACGCGATAGCCGCCCCAGTGAGACGGCCGTTCGACGTCCTTGCCCTCCCATCGGACCTCGAGCTCTGCCACCTTCCGAGCGAACGCATCCCGCCCGCGGACCGGCTGCGACTGCGCGGATGCCGCCGCCCCGATCTGCGAACCGCGAGGGCGCAGCGCGAAGTACTCGTCCGACTCCTCCGGTGTCACCTTCGACACGACGCCCCGGACGCGCACTTGGCGCTGCATGTCGTGCCACGGGAAGACCAGCGCCACGAGTGGATGCGCCTCGATCTGCCGTCCCTTCGCGGACAGGTAGTTCGTGAAGAACACGAAGCCGCGCGCATCGAAGCCCTTGAGGAGGACGATGCGGGCAGCGGGGCCGGCGTCGTCGTCCGTCGCCACGACCATCGCGTTGGGCTCCCCCAGGCCCTCGCCCGCGTCCTCGTACCAGCGGGAGAAGATGCCGTGGGGAGTCTCCGCCGGCAGGTCGATGTCCACGTCGTCGTACTCGACCCGCTGCCGCGCCAGTGCCGCGATGGCGTCCTGTGCCGCTGCGGGAGCCGCTTCCGTCTGCTCATCCATGGCTCCACGCTACTCCCGGCACACCCGAACTCGCCGCACACCCGAACTCGCGGCGCACCCGCACGCGGGAGGCGCCCGCCCCTCCCTCGCCGCGCAGGAGGACCGGCCTCGCAGTAGGATCGCTGGCGTGAGTACTGACACCCCCGCAGACATCGTGATCCCCGCCCATCTCCAGCCCGTCGACGGACGCTTCGGCGCAGGTCCCTCGCGCGTGCGCCCCGAGCAGATGGCCGCGCTCGCCGCCGCCGGCCCCACCGTGATGGGCACGTCCCACCGCCAGAAGCCGGTCAAGGAGCTCGTCCGTCGCGTACGCACCGGACTCACCGAGCTGTTCTCCCTGCCGGACGGCTACGAGGTGATCCTCGGCAACGGCGGATCGACCGTCTTCTGGGACGCCGCCTCGTTCGGACTCGTCCGCACACGTGCGTCGCACGCCCAGTTCGGCGAGTTCGGGTCCAAGTTCGCGAAGGCGACGAAGACCGCCCCGTTCCTCGAGGAGTCGCTCGTCGTCGACGCGGAGCCGGGCACCTCCGCAGTGCCGCAGACCGACGCATCGGTGGATGTCTACGCGTGGCCCCACAATGAGACGTCGACGGGAGTGGCGACGTCGATCCGGCGCCCGGCGGACATCGCCGACGACGCACTCGTGGTCATCGACGCGACATCCGCAGCAGGCGGCATCCCCGTCGACATCCGCGAGACGGACGTCTACTACTTCGCCCCGCAGAAGAACTTCGCATCGGACGGCGGCCTGTGGATCGCCCTCGTCTCCCCCCGAGCCATCGCCCGCATCGAGGAGATCGCCGCGTCGGATCGCTGGATCCCGGAATCACTCAGCCTCGCGACGGCGCTGGACAATTCCCGCAAGGACCAGACGTACAACACTCCGGCCGTCGGGACGCTGGTCCTGCTCGCAGAGCAGATCGAGTGGATGAACACCCACGGGGGACTCGCCTGGGCCGGTGCCCGCACGGCGGAGTCATCGGCTCTCGTCTACGCGTGGGCCGATGACTCCCCGATCGCTCGTCCGTACGTCTCCGACCCGGCCGACCGTTCGCAGGTCGTCTGCACCATCGACTTCGACGCATCGATCGATGCTGCGCGCCTGGCATCCGTCCTGCGCGCCAACGGCATCGTCGATGTCGAGCCGTACCGGAAGCTGGGCCGCAACCAGCTGCGCATCGCGACCTTCACCGCGGTGGACCCCGACGACGTCCGCGCACTGCTCGCATGCATCGATCACGTCCTCGAGCAGTGGGGAGCCACCGCCACGGCCTGAGGCGTGTGGTGCCTCTTCCCGCGGGCAGAGGCACCACACCGCTCAGGCGCGCCGCGTCAGGCGGCGACGAAGTGGTGGATCACCGTCCCGGCGAAGACCGCCAGGGCCAGTGCAGCGCACCCGAACTCGATGAGGATGCCGATGCCGGCGGCCTTGATCGCCGCCCAACTGGTGTCCCACGCCTTCCGCGCATCGCCCAGCCGCTGCCACTCTGCGGCCCAGAGGCCGCCCACGAAGCCCAGCAGCAGGCCGATCACGGGAACGACGAAGAACCCGACGACCGCCAGGATCCCGCCGACCAGCAGCGAGCGATTCGGGATCCCGCGCTCCTTGAGCCGTCGACCGGTCAGCACCCAGCCGGCAGCCATCCCCAGCGCCACGAGGACCGTGATCGCGGCGAACGCCGTCCATCCGGTGCCGGTTCCCACGACGATCGCCCACACGAGCGCGGACACGGCGATCGTGGCGGAGCCCGGCAGCACCGGGACGACGATTCCCACGATGCCCACGAACATCGCGAGTCCTGCGAGCACGGTGACGATGACGTCTGCGGTCACGATGAGGAGCTCCATTCGGATCAGGGGTGCCAAGGGGCCTCGGCAGGAGGATCGGTCCTGGCGCATCCGTCCGATCCGGAGTCTACGGGCGTCGTTGAACACGTGGACAGTGCAGGGCGGTCAGGCTTCCATACTGTGATGGAGCTGTGATCGCTCAGCCCTTCGGCTGCCGACCGTCGTAGCTCAGCCGGATGAAGCGCCGTGACCGGCGCACGTAGTGCACGCGCAGGTGCTTCGCAGACACCATCCAGAGCACTCCGATGAGGATCCCCACCATGCCCGAGGCGGCTCCGACTCCCAGCGCGGCCCGCGGGCCCAGCTGGTCGACGATCCACCCGGCGAACGGGGCTCCCAACGGCGCCCCACCCAGGACCACGGCGGCGTAGATCGACATGATGCGGCCGCGCACGCCCGCCGGTGTGGTCGTCTGCACATACGCGTTCGCGGACGTGAGCATGGTGATGGACGACAGGCCCAGCGTGGTGAGAGTCAGTGCGAACGTCCAGTAGTTGGGCATGACTGCCGCGGCTGCGCACGCCGCACCGAACGCTCCGGCCGCCCAGAAGATCGTGCGCAGGCGCGGCCGGTCGCGCCGGGCGGCCAGCAGAGCACCGGTCAGGGAACCCACCGCCAGGATCGAGTTCAGCAGTCCGAAGGCGCTGGCATCACGGCCGAACTCCATGCGCGCCATCGTCGCCGTGTAGATGTTGAACTTGATGCCGAACGTCGAGACCACGAAGATCACCGCCAGGACGACGATGATGTCGGGTCGTGTGCGCAGGTAGCGGAAGCCGCCCATGATCCCCCGACCGGGGGCGCGGCGGGTCCGGGCGTCCGGCGACTGCAGACGGCCGCGGTCCAGCGACAGCAGCACTCCGACGGTCCCGGCGAAAGCCAGCCCGGACAGCAGGAAGACGGCGGAGGCGCCGATCGCTGCCGTCAGCACACCGGCGACGGCGGGACCCAGCATGCGCGCGGTGTTGAACGACGCGGAGTTCAGGGAGACGGCATTGGGGACGAGCGCGTCTCCCACGAGTTCGGAGACGAACGTCTGGCGAGCAGGATTGTCGACGGTCGCCACGATGCCCAGCGCCAGGGCGAGCAGATAGACGTGCCACAGCTGGATCGCGCCGGTGGCGGTGAGGGCGAAGAGGACCAGACCCATCGTGCCCATGAGGACCTGGGTGATGAGGAGCAGGCGGCGACGCTGGAAGCGGTCCGCCAGTGAGCCCGCCACGGGGAAGAGGACGAGCTGCGGCCCCAGCTGCAGGGCCATCGTGATGCCCAGGGCCGTGGCGTCGTCGTCGGTCAGCTGGGTGAGGACGATCCAGTCCTGGGCAGTCCTCTGCATCCAGGTGCCGGTGTTCGACACCAGTGCGCCGCCGAACCACTTCCGGTAGTTGGGTTCGGCCAGCGACCGGAACATCGACGTCATCCGCGGGAGTGCGCCTCCTCAGGCCGGGCTCCCACATGCTCGACGATGTCGAGCGATTCGTCGAAGTCGTCGACGACGGAGCTCGCGGGCTCCGTGGAACGGCGCTGCACGTCCGTCTCCGAATGCGCTCCGCACCCGGAGTCGAGCGCGACGATGCGTCCGTCGAAGGGCGCCCACTTGTTCGCGCACACGCCGAAGCGGGTGCGCATGCTGCCGGCGATCGGCAGGAGGAAGCCGCATGTCGAGCACTGCCCGCGGGCCTCGCGGGCGAACTCCCCTTCCGGTCCGGCGTCGGACTCCACCCACCGCTGCGCGGCGCTGGCGATCCCTTCGCGGGACAGCACGCGCGTCCGGCCCAGCCCGTACTCGAAGTTCGGCACCTGATCGATGTCGTCGCCGGGGCGCACGTCGACCTGTTCGAGGCCGAGGTCCAGATTCGGGTCGTCCTCCGCCTTCGGCAGGACATCCTTGGGCCGCATGTCCCCGGGGCGCACACGCTCGTCCCACGGCATCCAGGCGGGTGCCACGAGGGCGTCGGCACCCGGCAGCAGCGCGGTTTCGCACACGGTGGTCTTCTTGGCGCGCGGCGCGCGCGCCAGCACTGCCACCCAGTGCCACCCGCGGTAGGCCGGGTTGGTGCACGCGAAGCTGTGGGTCACGAGCCGCGTGTCCTCCGCGACGACGCCCAGGTGGGCACCGACCTCGGACTCTCCGGCGACCTCGGTGATGGCTGCGCGGGCGACGTCGACGGCCTCGGCCAGCACAGTGTCCAGGACGATCGCGGTCGGCCTGCGCGGCTGACGGCGTTCCCGTGCGGTCGGCGCGTCCGTCGCCGAGGTCGTGGTGGCCTCAGACGACTCTGCCGCCTCAGCGGCACCAGCCGCTCGGGTCGTCGCGGTCGGCGAGGTCGCCTCCGCGGACGCCAGCCAGCGGTCGAACAGTCCGGACATCAGCCCTCCAGGTCGTCTGCGATTGCGCGGAGCACTTCCGCCACGCGGTGGGAGTGCCCAGCATCAGGGTACCGCCCACGGCGCAGGCCGTTCGATGTGTCATCCAGCATCGTGATGACGTCCTCGATCATCGCTGCGGTCTTCTCCGGGTTCCGACGCACGCGGGCGGGCGACTCGTGGACCCGGGCCTTGAGCACCTGCTTGCCCTTCCGCCCGTCGACGATGTCGAACTCCAGCCGCATCCCGGGAGCCGCGGCGACACCGTCGGGCAGCGACGAGCCGTGGAGGAAGATCTGCTCGCCGTCATCCGCGGTGACGAAGCCGAATCCCTTGTCTGCGTCGAACCACTTCACGCGTCCTGTGGGCATGTCCGTCCTTTCACGGCCGCGCGGCTGCGCGACCGGTCGATGGGGTGCGCGGTGCGCACGGGGTGGGTGTGCGCGATGCGCATCGGGGCGCCTTGCGGCGCGGGGTGATGAGGGTGGCCGCAGTCCATCGCGGCGGGCCTGTGCGTCAACGGGCTGCGCGTCGCACACCCGCGAACGGGATGCGGCTGAGCCTCAGATGGAGCGGCGGCGGGCGATACCCTGGGCGAGCACCACCAGCATCAGGATGAACGCGAGCGGCAGCAGCACCATTCCCGTCCATGTGAACACCGGTGGCACCGACGATCCGAGCAGCCCGACGATCACCACCAGCGTGAGGCAGGCGAGACCGAGCAGCGCGATCACTGCCGCGGCCGCGCCGAGCACGGCACCCGGGGGTCTCTGCGTGTCTTCTGCCATCGGGCACCTCCTTCTTCCGCTGACCGTGGGCCCCCACCATGATAGCCCCGACTAGAATGGGGAGGATGCCCGAGTCGCCGTCCTTCGCCGCCTGGCTGCGCACCGCGCCGGAACCCTGGTTCCGGGCCTTCGCCGCAAACCGCACCGATCTGCTCCGCACCGACGTGACCGACGTCGCCCGCCTGGCCGCGCTGGCCGCCTCGCAGGCGGCGGTCGCCCGAGGCCTGGAGTCCCTCGACGCGCCTGCACTGCGCGTGGTCCATCGCGCTGCCGTGCTTGCCCGCATCACCCCCGCCGTCGACCGCTCCGAACTGCTCGCCGCGGCAGAGGGGCCCGCTCCCGTGGCAGCCCTCACCGCAGCGATGACGGCCGGCCTCGTGTGGCCGGCAGCGGGAGCCGATGACCCGGCTGCGGCCTCGGCGTACCGCGTCCAGCCGGAGGCGGGTGCGCTGCTGCCCGTCACCGCGGCGGCCCGGGCGACGCCCCAGCCGTGGGAGTCCGCAGCGGATCCGCGACCCCTGCGCACCGCGACGGTGTCGAACGCACTGCTGGAGAACGCCCAGGGCGCCGGAGTCGCCGGGGCCGTGTCCCGTGCCCTCACCGTCGTCGCCGAGTTCTCCGACCACGATGTCTCGCAGCTGGTGAGCGGCGGCGTCGGCAAGCGCGACGCGCAGTCCCTCGCTCGCGCAGCGGGCACGGACACAGCCCGGTTCGCACTGCTCGTCGAGCTCGCCTCGTCTCTGGGGTGGCTGGCCACGACGCGCGACCCCGCCGATCCGCAGTGGAAGCCCACCGCGGAGTTCGACACCGCGGCATCCTCGCCGCGGGAGCAGGTGTGGACCGATCTCGTCACCACGTGGCTGACCCATCCGGTCGACATCGCGCACGTGCTCGCGGGATCGACTCCTGCGGGTGAGCGCATCCACCTCCTGGGCCGCGATGAGCACGCGCGCACGGCGTTCGGGGGCTTCCCGGCCTCGCGTCCGCAGATCCTCACCCTGCGCCGGCTGGTCCTCGTCTCCCTGCTGCGAGAAGGCGAGGGCCGGGCCCTGAGCGAGGAGGACGTCGTGGTCCTCCTGTCATTCACCCATCCGCTGCTGTCGGCAGTGCGCCCGAACGAGGTGGCACAGGTGCTCGCCGAGGCGGAGTCGTTCGGCCTCACCGCCTCGCCGCTGGGTCATGCCGACGCGCACGCGCTCACCCCGGTCGGACAGGCGCTCGCGGAGTGGATCGCAGCGGTCGATGATCCCTTCGACGTGCTCGGATCGAGCCCGGTGGATGCGCAGGGGCTGACGGCCGGTCCGCCCGCGGCCCTGCGCGAGCAGATCGCCGCACTGCTGCCCCCGCTGGAGGCCACTGTGACGCTCCAGTCCGATCTCACCGGCGTGGCGTTCGGGCCCCTCGACCAGAGGGTGCGACTGCGCCTCGAGCGGATCGCGGACGTCGACACCCGCGGGCAGGGCACCGTCTACCGCTTCACGGACGCCTCGGTGACCCGCGCGCTCCGCACGGGCGAATCGGTCGAGTCGATCCTCGCCGTCCTGCAGGAGACCTCTGCGACCGGCGTCCCCACGACGCTCGAGCATCTGGTGCACGCGGCCGGCGCCCGGCTGCACAGGATCCGCGTGGCACGCGCGCGGTCGGTCGTCGTCGTGGACGACCCGACCGATCTGGACGTCCTGCTCGACGACCCGGTGGCGTCCGCGATCGGTCTGCGCCGGCTCGCGCCCACGGTCGCGGTCGCCGACGCCTCCTCCGATCGGGTGAGCGCGCTGCTGGAGACGGAGGACCGTCCGATCCTCCGCATCGACCCCGACGCCGAGGACCCGGCCGGCGCGCGCGCTCCCGTCCCCAGCCGCGCCGCGCCTCCCACCACGCGGACGACGCGGGTGCCGGCGGCACGGATCGAGGCGCATATCAACGGCCTCGACGCCGCACGTGCGCAGTCCTCCCGCACCGGTTCCCCTGACCGGCGGAGGACCTCACGCGGCATGTCCGGGGCATCAGCCGCCGGACGTGGAGCGACCTCGGGATCGTCCGGCGGCGCGGGCGCCTCTGGGAACGCGACGGGGAACGCGACGGGGAACGCGGCAGGGAATACCGGCACGGGTGCGGCCGTTGGCCAGGAAGCCGCCGCGGGTGCGGACGGAGACGCGCAGACGGTGCTCGCGGAACTGGGCGAAGCAGCGGCTGTGTCGGCACCGATCGACGTGATCCTCACGACCACCGACGGGACCCAGCGGACTGTCCGCATGGTCCCGCAGTCGGTGAGCGGCGGACGCGTCCTGGGCCGCACGGATGCGGGGAAGGCTCTGCGGATATCGGTGGCGCGCATCGTGAGGGTGCGGCGCTCCGGCAGTCGGGACGACGAAGGGAACAGACACGGATGACGATCGACCGGCACGGCGAGGTGACGACGAGGGGACCCCTCATCGTGCAGTCCGACAGGACTGTGCTGCTCGAATCCGACCATCCGGACGCGGCGGAGGCCGCCATCGCGATCGCACCCTTCGCCCAGCTGTCGAAGACCCCGGAGCACGTCCACACGTACGCGATCACGCCGCTGGGACTGTGGAACGCACGTGCTTCGGGACACGACGCGGAATCCGTCGTCGACGTGCTGCTCGACTATGCGAAGCATCCCGTCCCGCACGAGCTGCTTCTCGACATCGTCGACGTCATGGACCGGTGGGGCGTCCTCTCGCTCAGTCGCTCCCCCGTCCACGGCCTGATCCTCGAGACCACGGACTCCGCACTGCTCGAGCACCTGCTGCAGCAGCCCGACCTCGCGGGGAAGACCGGGGCGCGGATCGACGCCTCGACGGTGGGAGTCCACCCGTCGGAGCGGGGCGAGCTCAAACACGTCCTGCTCAAGCTGGGACACCCCGTCGCCGACCGGGCGGGCTACGTCGACGGAGAGGCGCACGAGATCGCGCTGGCGCACGAGGCGCACGCGGAGCAGGAGTCCACGTGGTCGCTGCGGCCCTACCAGCAGCGGGCGGTCGACACGTACCTCGCCGGTGAATCCGGCGTCGTCGTCCTGCCCTGCGGTGCCGGGAAGACGATCGTCGGAGCGGCGGCCATGGCGAAGGTGTCGACGACGACGCTCATCCTCGTGACGAACTCCGTCGCCGCGAAGCAGTGGAAGGCAGAACTGCTGCGCCGCACCTCACTCACCGAGGACGAGATCGGTGAGTACTCCGGGACGGCCAAGGAGATCCGGCCGGTGACGATCGCGACGTACCAGATGCTCACCACCCGCAGGAAGGGCTCCTACCTGCACCTCGAGCTGCTGGACGCCCGCGATTGGGGACTCGTGATCTATGACGAGGTCCACCTGCTGCCGGCGCCCGTGTTCCGGCTGACGGCGAGTCTGCAGGCCAGGCGCCGCCTGGGGCTGACTGCGACTCTCGTGCGCGAGGACGGGCGCGAGGACGAGGTGTTCTCCCTGATCGGGCCGAAGAGCTTCGAGCTGCCGTGGAAGGAGATCGAGCGCGACGGCTTCATCGCCTCCGCCACCTGCCACGAGGTGCGAGTGCCGCTGGGCGCGGACATGCGCCGCGCATACGGCTCCTCCGAAGGCGAGGACAGGTACCGGCTGGCGGCGACCGCCGACACGAAGGTGCCCGTGGTCCGCAGTCTGGTGGAGGACCACCCGGACGCGCAGATCCTGGTCATCGGGCAGTACATCGACCAGCTCGAGGAGCTCGGTGAGGCACTGGACGCCCCCGTCCTCACCGGCAAGACACCGGAGAAGGAGCGCGAGGAGCTCTACGCCGGATTCCGCGACGGCTCCGTGCGCGTGCTCGTCGTGTCCAAGGTCGCGAACTTCTCCGTCGACCTCCCGGAGGCATCGGTGGCCGTGCAGGTGTCCGGCGCCTTCGGGTCGCGCCAGGAGGAGGCGCAGCGGCTGGGCCGGATCCTCAGGCCCAAGGCGCAGTCCCAGGCAGCGACCTTCTACACCGTCGTGACCGCCGACACCGTCGACGAGCGGTTCGCGGAGCACAGGCGCCGGTTCCTCACCGAACAGGGCTACTCGTACACGATCGAGACCCGGTGAGGCAGCGCTTGACCCTCCTGTGAGGGGAGGCCGGATTCTGGACCCATGATGAACATCGGAGAGTTCGCCGCCCTCACCGGGCTGAGCGTGAAGGCCCTGCACCATTACCACGAGCGCGGAGTGCTCTCGCCCGATTCGGTCGACCCCGTCACCGGGTACCGGAAGTTCGCCGAGGACCAGGTGCGCAGGGGAATCGTGCTGGGGACGCTGCGGGACGCGGGAGTGTCCGTTCCCGAGGCCGCAGTCGCGACCGCATCGCCCCAGCGAGCGCTGCGTGACCATCGCGCCCGGGTGCTCGCGGAGAGAGATGCGGAGGATCGGGCATTCGAGCGCGCGCAGTCCCTGCTGCGATCGCTTGACCAGCCGGTCGACGTAACCGAAGTGGCGAAGCCCGCCCAGCCCTACGTCGCCACAGTGCTCACCGCGGACCACGACACGTCGGACGAGCTGGTCGAGCAGGCGATGGCCGATCTCTGGCAGCTGCTCGCTGCAGACGGTGTCCAGCCGACCGGCCCTCTGTGGATCTCCATGCGCATCCATGACCGGGAGACCATCCAGCTCGCCTGCTGCCTGCCGACACCCCGTCGCCTTCCCCCGGGATGGGGCGGAGAGTCCGTCGAGGTGGGCGAACTCCCCGCGCGCACGGAGCTGTGCGCGGACTGGAGTCCCGCGCCCGGTGAGGATGTTCCCGACGGCGTGACCCACCCCGCCCTGGTCGGCCTGCTCGACGCCGTCGCAACGCATCCCTCTGCGGAGGGTTTCGCAGACTCTCGCGAGCTTCGCCAGACGGCGACCGGCACCTCGCCCGAGGACTGGAGGGTGGAGATCGCCGTTACCGTGGGGTGAACCCGACCGACGAGAGGAGCCGGACGTGAATGGTGACGAGCTGCACGGATTCGCACGCAGCCGTGCGCTGGAGCTGCCGGGGGCGTCGGCGGAGTGGCCGTTCGGACCGAACCACGAAGTGATGAAGGTCCGCGAGAAGGTCTTCCTCATGCTCACGACCGTGCCGGCGGCCAGCAGCGGATACGGCGTCGACGACACCCAGCGCGGTCAGCCCGTCATCACTCTCAAGGCGGAACCGGAGGACGGGGAGGCGCTGCAGAGGCAGCACCCTTCGATCGCGCCGGGCTATCACATGAACAAGCGCCACTGGGTCAGCGTGGCGACCGGCGCTTCGATCGATGCAGACCTCGTACGGGAGCTCGTGACGGATTCCTATCGGCTCGTCGTCGAATCCATGCCGCGGCACGTCCGACCGTTCGGCTGGGACGAGCCCGACGCGGTGTCCGCAGCGCGACCGTCGGGCTCCTCGATGATCGACAGGGGGCCCGTGGCGGGATCGGACAGCATCACTGCACGTCGTCGGATCCGGCGCTCCTGACGCACTTCGCCCCACTTGATGAACACGACGCCCCCGACGATGCCGATCCCGCCGTACAACTGGATCGCCGACGGCAGCTCTGCGACGACCAGCCACGCGACGATGACGGAGAACGGCACCTCGGTGAGGTTCACGAACGACCCGACGGTCGCGCCGACCATCCGCAGGCCGAGGATCCCGCACACGTAGGCGCCGACCGTGGTGAAGACGATGATGAGGAGCGGGACGACCCAGCTGTACGGCGACGCCCCCAGCGTCACGTCCGCCGTGGAGAAGTCTGCGGGGAGGACCCCGAACAGCAGGAGGCCTGCGACCACGAGTGTGCCGACGGTCATTCCCAGGCCGGTGAGCGCGACGGGCGGGACATCCACCTCGACTTTCGCGGAGACCATGAAATAGCTCGCCAGGCACACGGCCGCGCCCAGTGCGAACACGACGCCCGCCAGGGACAGCTCAGAACCGCCCGGATCCAGCACGAGCACCAGCCCGACGAGCGACACCGCCATTCCGATGAAGGTGACGGTCGCGGGACGTATCCGAGTCGTCCCCCACAGCCAGAACACGATGAGCAGGGGGGCCGTCATCTCGAGCAGCAGCGCGACGGCCACCGCCAGGTGCTCGACGGCGAGGAAGTACAGCAGCTGGACTCCCGCCATCGACACCACGCCGTACGAGACGACCGTCCGCCATCCCCGCACCACCTCGCGCCACCGGCCGCGCAGGCTGACGAGCGTCGGGACGAGAAGGACGAGCGCGCACCCCAGCAGGCGCAGCAGGACGACCGCACCGGGCGACCAGGCGGACGCGTACATGGCTTTCGCATACGGACCCGATGCGGCGAAGAAGAACGCGGAGAGGAGCACGAGCACGAAGCCCACGGCTGTGCGGTTCACGACGACGTCCTCCTCAGGCGACCAGCGGCGGTGCACCCATATCGAACACGAGGCGGCCGTCACGAGTCAAGCACGCGACGGTCATGACATCGACCACGTTCTGTGCCACCATCGTCGGCATGCCCCTCTCCGTCCACACACAGTCGATCCTGAGGCTGATCACCGCGCTCGCGAACTCCGACCTGGAGGGCGAGACGATCGCCACGCAGGCCGACGTCCGCACGTTCGCACTGGCCCACGACTTCTCTCCCCCCGTGCACATCACCGCTGATGACGTCCCCGGCCTGCAGTCCCTGCGACACCGCATCCGCGCCGTCTTCGCCGACGTGGACGGACCCGCAGACGCACGCGCCGCCGACCTGGCGAACGCACTCCTCCAGGAGACGCATGCCCTGCCGCAGCTGCAGCGCCACGACGGGTGGGGCTGGCACCTCCACGCCGTGCCGAACGAGGCGGGGATCGCCGTCCGCACGGCCGCGGACATCGCGATCGCCCTGGCGGACGCAGTGATCGACGAAGAGGTCTCCCGCATCGGCCGCTGCGCAGCCGATGACTGCGGCGCCCTCTTCGTGGACCTGTCGCGCAATCGGTCCAAGAGGTTCTGCGATCGCGGAAACTGCGCCAACCGCACCCACGTCGCCGCGTACCGCGCACGCCTCACGCCGTAGCGGCGACCGCCCCCACAGCGCGAAGAGCGCTCCGGATCCTCCGCCCCCACACCCATCCCGCACTCCGATCGCTACGCTGGACCCATGTCACCCCTGGGATTCGCAGCACTGCCGGCCATCCTCACCGTCGCAGGAGTGGTGCTCGCACTGACGATCAGCCCGTGGTGGTGGATCCTCGCAGCAGCGGGCGTCGCACTGGTCGTCGTCGCGATCGTCGACTACACGCAGGCGCAGAACTCGATCCTCAGGAACTTCCCGCTGCTGGGCCACGGCCGCTTCATGCTCGAGGAGCTGCGGCCGATGATCCAGCAGTACTTCATCGAGCGGAACTGGGACGGCAAGCCGTTCGATCGCGACGCCCGCGCGCTGGTCTACGACCGCGCAGACGGGAAGACATCGGTCAAGAGCTTCGGCACGGAGCTCGAGGTCCGCCAGCCCGGCTACGAATACCTCACTCACGCCACCCTCCCCGCGCCCGCCGCCTCGAGCGAGCACCGCGTGACGATCGGGGGCCCACAGTGCTCGCAGCCCTATGACGCCAGCCTCTTCAACATCTCCGCCATGAGCTACGGGTCGCTGTCCGTGAACGCGGTCCGCGCGATGAGCCACGGCGCCGCGAAGGGCGGCTTCCTCCACGAATCCGGAGAGGGCGGCCTCACCTCCTACCACCTGGACAGCGGGGCGGACATCCTCTGGGAGTTCGGCAGCGGCTACTTCGGATGCCGCACCCCTGAAGGCGACTTCTCCCCGGAGGAGTTCCGGAAGAAGGCCCTCCACCCCCACGTGAAGATGATCAACGTGAAGCTGTCACAGGGCGCCAAACCGGGCCTCGGCGGCGTCCTCCCCGCACCCAAGGTGACAGAGGAGATCGCACTGATCCGCGGAGTCCCCGCCTTCCAGGACTGCGTCTCGCCCCCGGGCCATACTGCGTTCTCCACGCCGCGACAGCTCATGGAGTTCATCGGCCGACTGCGGGAGCTGTCCGACGGCAAGCCCGTGGGCTTCAAGCTGTGCATCGGCACACGGGTGGACGTCCTCGCGATGTGCAAGGCGATGCACGAGACCGGCATCCGCCCGGACTTCATCATCGTCGACGGGTCCGAGGGCGGCACCGGGGCCGCCCCGCTCGAATACCAGGACCACATGGGCACACCGCTGATCGAGGGGCTGCACATCCTGCACAACGCGCTCGTGGGCGCGGGACTGCGCGACGGGATCAGGATCGGCGCCGCGGGCAAGATCGCCAGCGGCCACGACGTGGTGCGCAGGCTCATCCAGGGGGCTGACTTCTGCATGTCGGCGCGCGCGATGATGATGGCGGTCGGCTGCATCCAGGCGCAGAAGTGCCACACGGACCACTGCCCCACCGGCGTCGCGACGCAGAATCCCCGCTTCTACCGCGGCCTCGATCCGGTGTCCAAGGGCGAGCGCGTCTACCGCTTCCACCGAGCGACGATCACGGAAGTCGCACAGATGATCGCGACGCTCGGCGCCCATGGCCCGCAGGACCTGTCACCGACGATGCTGCGGAGGCGGATCTCACAGACGGAGGTCGTCTCCTACGCCTCCCTCTACAACTGGCTCGAGCCCGATCAGCTCCTCACCGACCCTCCGCGCGGATGGGCGGGCGACTGGGAGCGCGCGGACGCGGACAGCTTCGGTGCCACCCCAGAGCCCGTCACACCGACGGGCTTCATGTGAAGAAGCGCACACTCGCATCCAGCTTGGATCCAGCCGACTCCCAGACTCGGTCGTCACACTGAAGACATGAAGAGCCCACAGCAGAACGCACACGCAGACATCGAGGCAACACTCCTTGTCGTCGACGATGAACCGAACATCCGCGAACTCCTGTCCACCAGCCTCCGCTTCGCCGGTTTCGACGTGCTCTCCGCAGCGAACGGCACCGACGCCCTGCGCATAGCCGAGCAGAAGGAGCCGGACCTGCTGGTCCTCGACGTCATGCTTCCCGACATGGACGGGTTCGCCGTGACGCGCCGCCTCCGCCAGGCGGGCAAGCACATCCCCGTCGTGTTCCTCACGGCCCGCGACGACACCTCCGACAAGATCACCGGACTCACGGTGGGCGGCGACGACTACGTCACGAAGCCGTTCAGCCTCGAAGAGGTCGTCGCCCGCATCCGCGCCGTCCTCCGCCGCACCCACAGCGCAGAGGACGAGGAGACGGCCGTCATCGAGGTCAGCGAACTCGAACTCGACGACGACACCCACGAGGTGCGTCGCGGCGGCATCCTGATCGACCTGTCTCCGACGGAGTTCAAGCTGCTCCGCTACCTCATGCTCAATGCCAACCGCGTGCTGTCGAAGTCGCAGATCCTCGACCACGTGTGGGAATACGACTTCGGAGGCGACACCGGCATCGTCGAGTCCTACATCTCGTACCTGCGCCGCAAGATCGACGTCGCGCCCACATCGGATGAGGCGGGCAACCCGATCGACGTCGAGTGGACGCCGATGATCCAGACCAAGCGCGGCGTCGGCTACATGCTGCGCACTCCGGACTCCAAGTGATCACTGCTCTTCGCGAGCTCCCTGTCACGTGACCAGACACACCAAGCGCCGACGTCGGGTGATCTGGGAGGAGTGGTCGCTCACTGCGAAGCTCCTCACGATCATGATGACGCTCATGCTCGTCGTGCTGACCGGCACGAGCGCATGGGTGCTCGAGAACCTCCGGTCGAGCCTCATCGAGCGCACGGACGCCCAGCTCATCCAGGCGTCGGAGGCACTCGCGATCCAGGCGGCGGAGACCGTCCTCACGCCCTCTCCGCTGGCCAGCTCCGAAGACCGGTCCCCCACGGAGGACTCGCTGCGTCAGCTGCTGCCCGGAACGTACTACGTGCAGTTCTACGACGGCGAGGGCAGCGAGGTCTACAGCCCCGTCGCCCCGATCGACGGGAACGAACCGCAGCTCCCGGTCATCGACGAGCAGACCGTCTCGACGATGCAGGGCGCACCCTTCACCACGGACGGCTCGGAGTCCCAGTGGCGCGTCCGCGCCCTGCGCGTGGAGAACTCGCAGCTGCTCGTCGCGATCGCCGTCCCGTTCGACCAGGACATCGACGCGGTCGGCGAGCGCGCCCGCAACACCGTGCTGGGGATCGGCATGCTCGCCCTCGCCCTGGTCGCCGGCGTGGGCTACTTCGCGATCACCAACACCTTCCGCCCACTGCACGACATCGAGAACACGGCGTCGAAGATCGCCGCCGGCGACCTCTCCCAACGCGTGTCGACGTACCCGTCGAACACAGAGCTCGGCAGGCTCTCCGCGGCGCTCAACACGATGCTCGGCCATATCGAGGATTCCTTCGACGGCCGCAAGCAGTCGGAGAAGCGCATCCGGCAGTTCGTGTCCGACGCCTCCCACGAGCTGCGCACCCCGCTCGTGACCATCCGCGGGTACGCGGAGCTGTACCGACAGGGCGCGATCACGGACCCGGACCAGGTCGGGCAGGCGATGGAGCGCATGGAGTCCGAGGCGAAGCGGATGACCGTGCTCGTCGAGGACCTCGTGCAGCTGGCGCGACTGGACGAGCGCCGTCCCACGGAGATCGGTCCGGTCGACATGACGCGGCTGGTCCGCGACGGCGCCGCGGATGCACTCGCCCAGGCCCCGGACCGCGACATCAGCCTCATCGGACTCGACGGCGAGGATGCCCCGCAGACACCGATGGTCCTGGGGTCTGAAGCTCGCCTCCGACAGGTCATCGTGAACCTGGCGGGCAATGCCGTGAGGCACACGACGGAGGGCACCGAGATCGAGTTCGCAGTGGGCGTCGTCGATGTGCCCCACCAGCCTCAGATGCCACAGGCACCGGCGGACGCGCGCCGTCCGGAGGCACGGAAGAGGGGGCTCCCCGTCCCGAACTTCCTGCGCCTCACCGCCCCGTGGGGCCAGAAGCCCCCCGCCGAGGCCCCGCAGCAGGACGCCCCCTGGCCGGCCCAGTCCGCGAAGTCGGCTCCGACAGGTCCGCACGGACCCCACGCGGACGAGGGTCCGGCTGCGGGCGGGAGCACCCGCACCGACGGAAGCACCGCCTCGGCGTCGGTGCCGCCCGGCGACGCGCCGTCGCAGACGATCCCGACCAGCGGCCTCACGCATTCGAGTCCCTTCGTCACGGGCCCGCTGGAATTGGGCGAGGACCTGTCCGGTTTCCCCTACGGTCGCGTTCGGTTCGAACTGCGCGACCACGGCGAGGGCATCGCCCCCGACCAGGTCGCGCGGATCTTCGAGCGGTTCTACCGGCTCGATTCCTCGCGCGGACGCGACACGGGGGGATCCGGGCTGGGGCTGTCGATCGTCAAGGCGATCGTCGACTCCCACTCCGGTGCGATATCCGTCCACCCCACCCCCGGCGGCGGCGCGACATTCCGCGTCGACATGCCGATCCCCGGCCCTGACTCGGTCCGCCGACAGGCCAACCGGGCCCCTTCCCAGGCCACACCCCGAAAGGACGACATCCCATGAGTCAGCCCACGGACCCCGCGCGCCCCTCCGTCCCGCGCGATCCGAGCGCGCAGACGCCGCCGCCGGGTCGTCGGGTGAGCGACTCACGGCATACGTTCCCGGCGGACGCCCCCGCGCCGCCGTCTGCTCCTCCGCCGGCCGCGCCCCCGATGGGGAGCGGTGCCGCCGCGGGCGGCCCGCAGACTCAGCGCTCACCCCTCGTGCCGCAGATCGGCTCGCCGGCCGGCGACAGGGCCGGTGGCAGCGCGCAGAATCCGTACGGTGCTGCAGGCGCGCGCTACTCCTCGGAGACTCCTCCCCCGGCCGCCGGGCTGGCGACCGGAGCGATCCCGCGTGTGAACCCTGCACAGAGCGGCGGGGGGCAGAGCAGCGGCAGCGGTGAGCAGAGCAGTGCACAGTACGGCCCGGCACAGCCGCAGGCAGGTGCACCAGGAATGCAGCAGCCGGGTCAGGCTGGGCCTGGCGATCACCTGGGGCACGGAGCGCACGCTCCGGCGACGGGACCGATCCCCCACTCCGCGCACACCGGCCAGATGCCTCCGGGCGGACCCGACCAGCGCGCGTCGACGACCCGCCGCCGAGGCCCCGGCTGGGGCGCGCTCATCGCGGCCGCCGTCGCTGCGGCCGTCGTGGGCGGCGCACTCGGCGGAGGGGGCGCGTGGCTCCTGTCCGACGATGCGTCACCGGTCGCCTCCCAGCCCTCGGAGAACTCGCCGCAGCAGTCGGACCGCTCGATCAGCCAGTCGACGGAGACGCCCGACTGGGCGCAGATCGCCGACCAGACCGCCCCCGGGGTCACCGCGATCCAGGTGGGCGTGGACGGCGAGGTGGCGGGCCTCGGCTCCGGGTTCGTCTACGACGACCAGGGCCACGTCATCACGAACAACCACGTCGTGGCGCCCGCCGACACAGAGGGCGGCCAGGTGGAGGTCGTCATGACCGACGGCTCGATGATCAGTGCCGCGATCGTGGGGCGCGACCCGCAGACGGACGTGGCGGTCCTCGAACTCGAGACCATCCCGGACGACCTCACACCGCTGCCCGTCGGATCGTCCACGGACATGTTCGTGGGCGACCCGGTGATGGCGCTCGGCAATCCCCTGGGCCTCGCGGACAGTGTGACGACGGGCATCGTGTCCGCGCTCGATCGGCCCGTCTCCACGGAGAACATCGGCGATGTGAGCGAGCAGGAGATGGCGATGACGATCACCAACGCCATCCAGACCGATGCAGCCATCAACCCGGGCAACTCCGGCGGGCCGCTGGTCAACGGCAACGGTGAGGTCATCGGCGTCAACTCCTCCGCCGCCACTCTCTCCGACCCGTCATCCAGCGAGGCGCAGAGCGGTTCGATCGGCATCGGATTCGCCATCACCATCGAGCAGGCCACGAACATCGCCGACCAGCTCATCCAGACCGGTGAGGCGAGGCACCCGTTCCTCGGTGTGACGATGGTGAACTCCACCGTCGACGCCCAGGGCGTCACCCGGGGGTCCGCCCGGGTCGAGACGGTGGAGGACGGCTCGCCGGCCGCAGCCGCCGGATTCGAAGAGGGCGACGAGATCATCGCGATGGGCGAGAAGCCGGTGAACAACGGAGTGTCCCTGCAGGCGCTGGTCCGGTCCACTCCAACCGGCGACCCCGTCGAGTTCACCGTCATCCGCGATGGCCAGGAGCAGACGCTGCAGGCGTCCCTCGCCGCGCAGTGATGCGATGACGCGGTGGGTGACGTGCGGAGTCGGCCCCCGCGCGTCACAGGGGCGACGCAGCACGGGACTGTGATGCGCACGCGTGCCCTGTGGATTCGCATGCGACGTCCACAGGTGTGGAGCATCCCTTCCTCTGCAGACAGCCGGCTCCCAGCATGGTCACGACGGCGACCGTCGCCGTGGACCCGACCGGCCCTGCGAACAGACTGCGGCCGGGAGGTGCCCTGTCCTCGAGGAGGCCCCATGTCCCTGTTCCACGTCGACTCCGACCGGGTGCTCGCCACCGCGTCATCCGCCCAGACCAGGTCCGATGAGATCTCCACGAGCGTCGATGCGCTCATGCACGACCTCGCGTCGCTGGCGGACACCTGGCAGGGCACTGCGGCGTCGAGCTTCCAGGCGGCTGCGGAGGAATGGCGCAGTGTCCAGACGAGCGTCCATGACTCACTCCGCTCCATCAATGAAGCGCTCAGGATGGCCGGCCAGCAGTATCAGGAGGTCGAGGCGGCGAACACGCGGATGTTCTCACCCTGAGTGGTGGACAGGCCGCAGAAATTGCCAGACACACCGACTAGTGTGGGGGCCAAGAAGCATACGCGCTTGCACGCGGCTCCTCCGTCGCGGAGTTGCGAGACGTCAGAACGGAGACCCCACGCACATGAGCATCTTCCAGCGCATCAAGACAATATTCGGTGCGAAGACGGACAAGGCCCTCGACCGGATGGAGGACCCGAACGAGACTCTCGACTACTCGTACAAGAAGCAGCTCGAACTCCTCCAGAAGGTGCGCCGCGGTGTCGCGGACGTCGCGACGAGCCGCAAACGGCTCGAACTGCAGATGGGACAGCTGGAGCAGCAGCAGAACAAGCTGAAGGGCCAGGCGCAGAAGGCGATGGAGGTCAGCCGCGAGGACCTCGCCCGCGAAGCGCTGAGCCGCCGGTCGGGCCTCACACAGCAGATCAGCGATCTGCAGGCGCAGCACCAGAACCTCGTGCAGGAGGAGCAGAAGCTCACCACGGCTTCCCAGCGACTGCAGGCGAAGGTCGATTCGTTCCGGACCCGCAAGGAGACCCTCAAGGCGACGTACAACGCTGCAGAGGCGCAGACGAAGATCGGCGAGGCCTTCAGCGGCATCTCCGAGGAGTTCGGCGACGTGGGCATGGCGATCCAGCGGGCGGAGGACAAGACCGCGAACCTGCAGGCGCGTGCGGGCGCGGTCGACGAGCTGCTCGCCTCCGGTGCGCTGGACGACCTGTCCGGCACTCCGCGGGACGACATCGGCTCACAGCTGGATTCGCTGTCCTCCGAACAGGACGTCGAGATCGAGCTGCAGCGGATGCGCGAAGCGCTCCCCGGCGGCTCCGCAGGGGGCCCGCGGGCCGCGCTCGAGGCGGAGGACGCTGATGTCACCGAAGCAGGCGAGCAGACCGGCCGGGGAGGTGCGCAGGCATGATCATCCGCATCATGGGAGAAGGCCAGTTCGACCTGTCCGACGTCGAGCAGACCACTCTGCAGAGCTTCGACGACGAAGTGGAGCGGGCTGTTGAAGTGGGCGACGAGACCACGGTCCGCGACGCCCTGCACCGACTGCACGACTTCATCACCTCGAAGGGGGCGCCGGTGGCCGACGACTACCTCGGCGCGTCCGACGTCCTCGTCCCCGGCGAAGACGCGACGGTCGAGGAGATCCGAGAGATGCTGAGCGGTGAGGGCTTCATCCCCAACGGAGTCTGACGGACGCTGGGCCGAGCTCTTCGGAGCCCGGCCCAGCCGGTTCCGTCCGGCGGTCCCGCCGGAGTCGCCCGTCATCCGCGACCGGCAGCGGGACCACCGCCGCCCAGCACCCGCAGCAGAAGTTCTCACCGACACACGCGAAAGGAGCCGCTGATGGCGCGCACGCGCTTCACGAAGGACGCGGGGCTGTCCGCCCGCATGGGTCTCACGATGTTCTTGAACGGGCTCATCTACGTCGTCCTCATCGCGGCCATCTGGTGGATCCTCGGGGGCAGCACGGGCGGCGTCGTGCTCGCGGTCCTCCTGTCGGTCGGCATCTTCTGGTTCCAGTGGTACTTCTCCGACAAGGTCGCGATCAAGGCGATGGGAGCTCGTGTCGTCACCCCGGAGCAGGCACCGGAGCTGCACAGCCTCGTCGACCGGCTCTGCCAGCAGGCCGATATGCCGAAGCCGCAGGTCGCGTTCTCCGACACGCGGGTCCCGAACGCGTTCGCGACGGGCCGCTCGCCCGAACACTCCGTCATCGCGGTCACTCGCGGGCTGCTCGACGAACTGGAGCCCAAAGAGGTCGAAGCGGTGCTCGCCCATGAGCTCTCCCACGTCGCGCACCGCGACGTGACCGTCATGACCATCGCGGGTGTGACCGGCATCGTCGCGAGCCTCATGATGCGGTCGTTCCTCTTCGCCCGCGGCGGACGGAACAACAACGGCGTCCCGATCCAGCTGCTGCTCATGCTCGTCGGAGTCGTCGTCTATGCGCTCAGCTTCGTGCTGATCCGCGTTCTGTCGCGGTACCGGGAGCTCGCCGCGGACCGCGCGGCCGCGCTGCTGACCGGCAGCCCCTCGACGCTCGCCTCCGCTCTCGTGAAGATCAGCGGTCAGACGCAGAAGATGCCGCAGAAGGACCTCAGGCAGACCGCCGGCGCGTCCCATCTGGCGTTCTTCAACGTCGGCAGCATGTTCTCCACGCACCCCAGCCTGGAGAAGCGCCTCGCCCAGCTCGACAAGATCAGCAACCAGCTCTCCACCGAACTCTGACGTGAGCGGGCGGTGGCGCCACTGCATCTGCTCACCCCTGCTCGTTCCGCCGTCCTCGACATGAAAGCCTCCGCGATGGGATTCCTCGACGCCCTGTTCGGCCGTTCCAAGCCGAAGGAACCGAACCTCGACGACCTCTTCGCCGTGCCGTCCGCGGCGCTCACGCTCGAAGCCCGGTCAGGGATCACTCCCACCGGCGTGGGTGCGGTGGCGTTCCGCGAGGTCGAGGGCGGCGCGTTCGACCGCGCGGAGCAGGAGTCGCGAGCGCTGATCGCCGCAGACCCCAACACGGACGTCACGCAGGTGAACGACGGCTTCGGATACACCTGGCAGGTCGTCGAGCAGCAGGCTGCGAGCACCTCTGACCTCGTGACCAGCCTCCACGCGGTCAACGCCGCGCTCGAGTCCCAGGGGTTCGGGCCCATGCTGCTGTGCTCCAACGTGTACTTCCGTGCACCTGACGGGCGCACGATCGCAGTGGTGTACCTCTACAAGCGCGGAACGTTCTATCCCTTCGTCCAGCGCGGACGTCACCAGCGCGACAGCCCCTTCGAGATCCAGCTGCGCGGCGTGCTCGACGAGGACCTGCCGGTGGAAGAGGACATGACGAAGTGGTCCCCGCTGTGGGACGCCCCCGGCATGGACCGCTGACCACCGGTCTCCGCCCGACGACGGCTCCTTCGCGGCCGGGCTCGGGTCAGCGCCGACGTCTTGGGCAGCGAGGCCCCAGGGCCGATCCGGACCACCATCAGCACGCTGTTCCGCAGTGATCTGCACGGAGACGACAGGCCTGTGTGCGATAGCCTGGCCGTGAACGACCTCTCGTGAAGGGCACCGCATGCCGGCTGCAGACCGAACGACCCTGTCGATCCACCCCTCATCCCGACCGTCACCGCTCCACGCACTGGGAGCCACCGCGGGACTCCTCGCCGGAGCGGTCGTGGGCGCTGCGGCACTCTGGACCACGCGCAACGCCCTCCACTCCCGCCTTGCCCGCATGGCCTGCGACCGCGCCGGATTCGTCACCCGCACGACGATGGTGAATGGGCACGCCCTCCGCTTTGCCGAAGGGCCTGCGTCCGGGCCGCCGCTGCTCCTCATCCACGCCCAGAGCACGGACCTGTGGTCATGGGCACCCGTCATGCCCGCGCTCGCACGCGACTTCCACGTCTTCGCGATCGACGTCCCCGGGCACGGAGCCTCCGACTGGGATCCGGAGCTCTACAACGGCCCGGTGCTCGGAGAGCTGTTCGCCGACTTCATCGCAGGCGTGGTCGGTGAGCAGACGATCGTCGCCGGACACTCCTCGGGCGGCCTCATCGCCGCGTGGATCGCTGCCGCGCGGCCCGATGAGACGGTTGCGGCGATCCTCGAGGACCCGCCCTTCTTCTCCTCCGTTCCGCCCCGCTCCGAAGCGACGTGGAACCACGTCGAACTCGCACGGACGTGCCGCGACTTCCTCGCGTCGGACGCGGCTGACTTCACCGAGTTCCTCATCGAACGCAGCCGGCTCTTCGAGCTCCTCGGGCCCGCGGGGGAACGGATCCGCTCAGACGCGCTGCGCAGGCGGCGCGCACATCGTGACAGGCCACCGACGCTGCCGTACATGCCGCCGGCGATGAATGAGGCCTACCGCGCATTGGACTCATACGACCCGATGTTCGGCCTCGCGTTCTTCGACGGAGCATTCCACGACCTCTTCGACCACGCGGACACGCTCTCCGCGATCTCCCGTCCGACGCTGCTCTTCCACTGCGACTGGCAGACGCGGGACGGGGTCCTCCTGGGCGCGATGGACGATGCTGACGCGACGCGTGCAAAGATGCTGATCCCCGACGTCCGCGCGGAGAGAGTGGCAGCCGGTCATGGCTTCCACGTCGAGCGTCCCCGGGAGTTCGTGCAGCGCGTCCGCGCATTCGTGCGTGATGTGGTCGGCGAGGTCGACCTGCTCGAATAGGGTTCCGACCGACCAGGTCCTGCTCGACCAGGTACTCGTCGAGCAGTGCGGCACCGCGCCGGCAGGACGGTGCCGCCCCGGTGGAGCAGAGTGGCTCAGTCTTCGCGCGCCACCACGGTGAAGATCTCACCGGCAGCGTCGACGATGTCCCCGGGGCGCACCTTCGCGCCGCGTCTGGTCTCGAGCTCGTCGTTGACGCTCACAGCTTCCGCGGCGAGCATGTCCTTCGCCTCTGCGCCGGTTCCGGCGACTCCCTGGAGCTTGAGCAGCTGGCCCAGGGTGATGGCGTCGTCACTGATCTCGATGTGTTCCATATCGTCGTGCACACCCTCCAGGGTATCTCCCCACGACACTGCACGACGATCCGTCCGCAGCGAGGAGCGCGGCCGAGGCTCTCAGAAGTCGAAGCCGCCGAAATCGAAGCCCCCGCCGTCGCCTCCGCCGAAGTCACCGAATCCGCCGCCCATGTCGCCACCCATGTCACCGCCGGCGTCGGCTCCCTCCATGCCTCCGCCATCCATACCGCCGCCGTCCATACCGCCGTCCCAGCCTCCGCCGAAGCCGCCGAACATCATGGCGCCCATGAGGACTCCGGGAAGCAGACCGGAGCCCGCGTAGGAGTTGAAGTAGCCGCGGTTGTACTCCGCGTAGGCGGGACCGGCCTCCCAGTACGCACGCCGCTGCAGGCCGTTGCCCACCGGCACAGTGCGCACCGCGGGCTCAGCTCCGCAGCTGACGCGCTCTGCGTCGGCGGCACAGACCGGCACCGGACGCAGCTGGCCGCCGGCCGGCGCCCAGTCGACGTCTTCGACGGAGGGCCCGTGCTGGGGATTGAAGAAGCACGGGGGACGACGGACTGGGAGGGGGCGGCCCTCCACCCGGGCGCGCACGCACTTCGCCGCGTACCGACCGTCCTCGATCGCTTCGGTCACGTGGCTGATCTCGCCTGCGGACTGGATACGGTCCAACAGGTCCTTGGAGCGGTCGTACGCATCGATCGCACGGGAGTAGTCCTGGCGGCCGCCTTCGTCGAGCTCAACGCCGCCGGTGACGACGTCCAGGTCTGCGACCTCTTCGCCGAAGGCGACGACGTCCTCTTCGACGGTCGTCTTCACACGCTCGAGCTCCTCCGCCTTCTCCTCGATTTCGCGAGCTTTCTGCCTGCGGGAGCCGATGAGGAACGCCGCGGCGATCGCCGCCAGCAGCAGGAGGAACACGAAGGTCATGCTGACTCACCTTTCCGATGGTGTGCGCGATGGTCTCCAACGCCCCGAACGGGCGTGCGGACCGGCGTCATTCCGCGTTCAAGTATCGCAGTCCATCCTGGAAGCGCTCTGAGCAATGTCCCCGAAAAGACCTCCGTGAGTCGTCTCAGAGAACCCCGAGACCACGGCCGATCGTGAGCAGCCCGCCGAGGAACGCGAGCGTGAGCATCCCGACGCGCGCCGCCTGCACGGGCGTGATCGTCGACAGCCACTCCCCCAGCACCTGCCCACCGACCAGTGCGCCGAGCAGGAGTGCCCACGTCGCCCCGTCCAGGCTCGGCCATCCGGCCGGGTCGAACACCAGCTTCGAGACGACGGCAGCGGACGACGTCGCCACGAAGACCGGCTGGATCGTCGCAGCGAACGATCGCTGCTCCCATCGGGACAGCAGGGCGAGGGCCGACAGGGCAGGTCCGCCGACTCCAGCGGACGAGCTCATCGCACCCGAGACGAGACCGGTGATGCCCACGGCCGCCTTGTTGCGGGGCATGGGCGGCGCGAAGCGGTTGAGGACGAGAGAGCTCGTCAGCGACAGGACGATGAGCGAGCCGATGAAGATCTCCAGCGCGCGGGCCGGCATCACCACCGCGAACAGCGCACCGGGAACGGTCCCGAGCGCGGAGGTGACGATCAGACCCGCGGCGAGCTTCCAGTCGACCTCCCGGTACGTGCGCCACAGCACGATGAGGGAGGACGCCAGCCCGCAGAGGTTCACGAGGACGACACCGGAGAGCGGATCGAGGAGGAGGACCAGGAAGGGGCCGGACACCATCGCGAAACCCATGCCCGTCACCCGTTGTGCCAATGCACCGACGAAGACGGCGAGGAGGATGAGGATGATGACGATGCCCATGCCCTCAGGCTAGACGGCGAGCCGACCGGCCGTGTGCCCGTCCCACCCCATGCGGACTATGGTTCTACTATGTCGCAGGAAAACGTCTGGCCGCGCTTCCGCCTCGATCCACGACTGCATACACGCCTGCGCGCAGCGGACGAGGACCGCGACATCGTCCGAGAATGCCTGGGCGAGGCATTCGCAGACGGCCGCCTGAATCGCGAAGAGCTGGATGAGAGGCTCGCAGCTGTGGGCGATGCTCGTCTGCTGGGCGACCTGCTGGACGCTCTCGCAGACCTGTTCCTGGACGCGCACCCGATCGACCCGGACTCCGACGAGGCGAAGGCCCTGGGTGCAGACGCAGGACGTGGGCCCACGCCGGGGAACGGGATGGCGCGAACCGGCTCCGGCTCCGGCTCCGGCGAGGGCGGCACCCTCTCGCATCACGCGGACCGCGATCCGCTGTCGCCTCCTATGCCCCTGACGTACGACGAGATCGACACAGCCGCCCGCGAGCACTACGCGAAGCTCGTCCGCGCGAGCCTCGGCAGCTTCGTCGGAGCCAGCGCGATCACGACGCTCGTCTGGCTGGCGATCGGGCTCTACAGCGGAGGATTCTCCCTCTTCTGGCCGATCTTCGTCATGCTGGGCACTGGCATCAACGTGATCTCCACGATCAGTGCTCGGCAACGGACCATCGAGGACCGGCGGCGGAAGCTCACGCGGAAGGCCCGGGAGCGCAGAGCCCTCGACGGGGACCCCGGAGCGGACGGCGGCGGAAGCGGCCCGCGCTCACGCAGCGACGAGCGCCGTGAGATCCGCCGGAACAGGAACCGCGATCGCGGAGACGACCACGGCTCCGGCGACCCTGACGCACGCGACGTCTGAGCAGCACCCCCGCTGAGGAACGCTGAAGGGCGGGAGGGGTTCCGTGTGGAACCGCTCCCGCCCTTCATCCAGGCGCTCAGCTCTGCAGCCGTGCGACCCGGCGATCAGCCGGGCCGCTGCAGGGGATCAGAAGCCCATGCCGCCCATGTCGCCCATGCCGCCCGACGGGTCGGCCATCGGAGCAGCCGGCTCCGGCTTGTCCGCGACGACCGCTTCGGTCGTGAGGAACAGGCCCGCGATCGATCCGGCGTTCTCCAGTGCCGAACGAGTCACCTTGACCGGGTCGTTGATGCCCGCGGCCAGCAGGTCCTCGTACTCGCCGGTCGCGGCGTTGAGGCCGTGTCCGGCGGTGAGGCCGCGCACCTTCTCTGCCACGACGCCCGGCTCGAGCCCGGCGTTGAAGGCGATCTGCTTGAGCGGAGCGTCGATCGCAACCTTCACGATCGATGCGCCGGTCGCCTCATCGCCCTCGAGGGCCAGCGAGTCGAACGCGGAGAGGCCCGCCTGGATGAGCGCCACGCCGCCACCGGCGACGATGCCCTCGTCCACCGCTGCCTTCGCGTTGCGCACTGCGTCCTCGATGCGGTGCTTGCGCTCCTTGAGCTCGACCTCCGTCGCCGCGCCGGCCTTGATGACGGCCACGCCGCCGGCCAGCTTCGCGAGGCGCTCCTGGAGCTTCTCGCGATCGTAGTCGGAGTCCGAAGCCTCGATCTCCGCACGGATCTGCGAGACGCGGCCCGCGATCTCCTCGGAGTCACCGGCGCCCTCGACGATCGTGGTCTCGTCCTTCGTCACGACGACCTTGCGCGCCGTGCCCAGGAGATCGACCGTGGCGTTCTCGAGCTTGAGGCCCACCTCTTCCGCGATGACCTGGCCACCGGTCAGGATCGCGATGTCGGCCAGCTGCGCCTTGCGGCGGTCGCCGAAGCCCGGAGCCTTGACGGCGACGGACTTGAACGTGCCGCGCATCTTGTTGACGACCAGCACGGCCAGAGCCTCGCCCTCGACGTCCTCGGCGATGATGAACAGCGGCTTGCCCGACTGCTGCACCTTCTCGAGGACCGGGAGCAGGTCCTTCACGTTCGAGATCTTGGAGTTGGCGATGAGGATGTAGGGATCCTCGAGCACCGTCTCCTGGCGGTCCGTGTCAGTCACGAAGTACCCGGAGATGTAGCCCTTGTCGAAGCGCATGCCCTCCGTGAGCTCGAGCTCCAGGCCGAAGGTGTTCGACTCCTCGACGGTGACGACGCCTTCCTTGCCGACCTTGTCGATCGCTTTCGCGATGAGCTCGCCGATCGCAGGATCACCGGCGGAGATGCCGGCGGTCGCAGCGATCTGCTCCTTCGTCTCGACCTCGGTGGCCGTGGCCAGCAGCACGTCGGAGACGGCCCTGACAGCCTTCTCGATGCCGCGCTTGAGGCTCAGCGGATCCGCGCCGGCCGCGACATTGCGCAGGCCTTCGCGGACGAGTGCCTGTGCAAGCACGGTCGCCGTGGTGGTTCCGTCACCCGCGACGTCGTCCGTCTTCTTGGCGACCTCCTTGACGAGTTCCGCGCCGATCTTCTCGTACGCGTCGTCGAGTTCGATCTCCTTGGCGATGGAGACGCCGTCGTTCGTGATCGTGGGGGCGCCCCACTTCTTCTCCAGGACGACGTTGCGACCGCGCGGCCCCAGCGTCACCTTGACTGCGTCGGCCAGCGTGTTGAGGCCGGTTTCGAGGCCGCGACGGGCCTCTTCGTCGAATGCGATGAGCTTTGCCATAGTGGCTTGCTGCCTCCCTTTTCGGGGTGGATGTGCTCCTCAGATCGACATGCCCGCGACGGCGGGGCTCCGTCCACTGCTCCATTCCGCAGAGGCCGGGGCCCTCAGTGTCGAGCGAGGTTCACACCCTACTTTTAGCACTCGCCACCCGAGAGTGCAAAACACTTCCGCGGTCGGCGAACAGGTCAGGGCTGCGCGGGCGCAGCACCTGCGTTCGGATCCGCGATGCCCTCGTCCGGATCCGCCCCGTCACCTTCGGGCTCCGTCGCCCCACCGTCCGCACCGGGCGGTCCCTGTTCGGCGATGTCGGAAGTGATCACTGCGGTCACGTCGGCGGTGAAGTCCGCCGACTCCTCGACCTGCTCGATCCCCAGTTCGGCGGCCAGCGCCGCCGCATGGTCCTCGTGGTCAGAGCTCGCGTAGAAGACGGTGGAGGTCGTATCCGGCGTCGCGTAGGTCGCCGTCTCTTCGAGTGGCCACCCGTTCGCCTCGACTGCCTCGGAGAACCTGGCACCCGCGCCGTTCACACCGGAGCCGTTGTACACCGCGACGGAGACCTCGCTCTTGTCGACCTCCGGTGCGGCCTCGTCGGTCTCCTCCGCCGACTCCTCGCCGGGAGACTCGGTCTCCTCGGCCACCGGGGGCTCCGCGACCTGGTCCTCGGGATCCTTGAAGGACGTCCGGATGATGTTGAAGACACCGATGACCAGCAGGACCGCCACGACGGCGGCGACCGCGATGACCACATAGGCGCCGCGCATGCCCGCGCCGGTCTCCTTCCGGTGCGCACCCCGGCGTCCCGTGGGTGGGAGGCGGTCGAATTCGTCTTCAGGGTAAGAGGCCACGGGCCGGCTCCTCAGCGTGCGATGCGTGCGTCCGACCGGCTGCGCTGCCGGGAGTCGCGGATTCGGCGCAGACGCTTGATGAGAATGGGGTCGTGCGAATACGCGTGCGGGTCGTCCAAGAGGACGGCCAACCGCTGGAAGTAGGCGCCTGCGGACAGGTCGAAGCGCTCTCGGATCGCATGGTCCTTCGCGCCGCCATAGGTGTACCAGGTGCGCTCGAAGTCGAGGATCGCCGCATCGTGCTCGCTGAGCCCTCCGCCGTCACCACCGTGCGCGTCCTGCGCATCTGCCTTCTGAGTCAATGGACACCTCCTCCGTCGCAGAGTCTACCTGCGGAGAACACCGCTGTGATTCCCCCACTCCGATGCCGAGGCGCCGGTCACCCCGCAGGTGACCGGCGCCTCGGCGAGGGTGGGGAGTCGTCAGCGCAGCTTGACGTTCAGCTGCTTGATCTGCGTGAATCCCTCGAGCATGCCCTCGAGCGACGCCTCGCGGCCCAGGCCGGACTGCTTGAAGCCGCCGTAGGACTGGCCGACCATCTGAGCGCCGCCCTGGTTGATCTGGACCCAGCCGGACTGGATGCGGTTGCCGGTCGACAGCGCGCGATCGATGTCCTTCGAGAAGATGAAGGCCGCCAGTCCGTACTCGCTGTCGTTCGCCATCTCCACGACGTCGTCCACGTGCTTCCACGGGATGACGGAGAGGACGGGGCCGAAGATCTCCTCCTTGCTGGTCTGCCAGTCGTTGCGGGCCTTCGAGAAGATCACCGGCGCGTGGTAGAAGCCCGGCTCCCCCACCTCGAGGGTCTTGCGACCGTCGTAGGCGATCTCGACGCCGTCCATCGACTCACCGATCTCGATGTAGTCCTGGATCGTGTCCCACTGCTTCTTCGAGTTCACCGCACCGATGTCGCTGGCCTCGTCGCGCGGATCGCCCACCTTCATAGTCGAGACGCGGTCGACGATCTTCTGCAGGAACGAGTCGTAGATGTCCTCGTGGAGGAACAGACGCGAACCGGAGGTGCACGACTGGCCCTGGCGTGCGAAGCGGGTGGACAGCACGACCTGGTCCGCGACGTCGTCCAGATCCGAATCGGGGAAGACGATCGTGGGCGACTTGCCTCCCAGCTCCATCGAGGTGTGGGCCAGCCGGCGACCGGCGACCTCGTTGATGTGACGGCCCACCAGAGTGGAGCCGGTGAACGAGACCTTCGCGACGTCCGGGTGAACGGCCAGGCGCTCACCGATGACGGATCCCTTGCCGGTGACGATGTTGAGCGCACCTGCGGGGAGGACGTCCGCGATGATGCGACCCATCTCGAGGATGGTCAGCGGCGCGTCCTCCGCGCACTTGAGCACCAGCGTGTTGCCGGCCGCGAGCGAAGCCGGGGTCTTGTACCCGGCGATCATGAGCGGTGAGTTCCAGGGGAGGATGCCCGCGACGACGCCCAGCGGCTCGCGACGGGTGTACTGCAGCTGGTCGTCCCCGGCAGGCAGGACGACGCCCTTGACCTCACCGGCGATGCCGCCCATGTAGCGGAAGAGGTCGACGAGCGTCTGCGCTTCGGGCCGTGCCTGCGTGCGCAGCGCGTTGCCCGTGTCCAGAGCCGTGAGCTGCGCGAGGTCTTCGAGCTTCGCCTCGAGCGCATCCGCTGCTCGCAGGATGAGCTTCTGGCGCTCCTTGAAGTGCATGCCCGCCCATGCGGGGAATGCCTTCTGCGCGGCTTCGACGGCACGGTCCGCATCCGCTTCCTTGCCGCGCGGGATGGTCGCGATCACCACGTTGCGGTCGATGGGGGTGATGACGTCCGACGTCTCCCCGTCGATCGCGTCGACCCATTCGCCACCGATGAGCATCGGATAGTGCTTCGTCTCCGGGAACCCGGTCATTGCGCCTCCTTGAAAGCGATCGCTTCGAGCATTCGTCTCTGAACCAGTTCGAGCATATCGACGCGGGGGCGCAGACGCGATCCCCTCCCGGTGCACAGGGCCGCACACCGGGTGTGCGGCGGGGTCTTCTACCGTGCGCGGGGCGGGCCGCAGACCGACACAGAGCGGGCACCGGGTCGCCGACCCGACCAGGAGCCGCACCGCACTCCGGGTGATCGCATGCCGGCTGCGCCGTCGCCGTAGTCTGGTCGCATGAGCTCACCAGTATCCCTGGACACCCTCGTGGCCCCCGACTGGGCGCAGGCACTGGCCCCAGTCGAACCCACGATCCATCGCATGGGCGAGTTCCTGCGGGAAGAGGTGCGGGCCGGTCGCGGGTACCTCCCGGCAGGCGAAGACGTCCTCGCCGCGTTCCGCGAGCCCCTCGCCGAGGTCCGTGTCCTCATCGTCGGGCAGGACCCCTATCCGACTCCGGGCCACCCGATCGGGTTGTCGTTCTCCGTCGCCCCCGATGTCAGACCGCTGCCCCGGTCGCTCACGAACATCTACCGGGAACTGCACGAGGACCTCGGCATCCCACCCGCCGGGACCGGCGACCTCCGCCCCTGGTCGAGTCAGGGCGTCATGCTGCTCAACCGCTGCCTCACCGTCGCACCGGGCTCGCCCGCCTCCCACCGCCGCCGAGGCTGGGAAGAGGTGACCGACCGCGCCATCGAGGCGCTCGTGGCCAGGCGCACGGAGCAGGGGGCTCCGCTCCTCGCGATCCTCTGGGGCCGGGACGCCCAGTCCCTGGGACCGCGGCTTGCGGACATCCCCCGCATCGAGTCCGCGCACCCGTCCCCGCTGTCCGCCTCGCGCGGATTCTTCGGGTCACGGCCGTTCTCGCGTGCGAACGCGCTGCTCGAGGAGATGGGAGCACCGCCGGTCGACTGGCGGCTGGAGGCCTGAGGTTCAGTACCGGTTCTCGGTATCCGTGGGGGTGCTGCGGTCGAAGCTCGCGGTATCCGCGGTCTCCGCCTTGTCCACCGCCGTGTCGACGGCCTTCGCGCGCCGGCCCTGCCCGTACGGCATCCAGGTCGCGAGGAACGTGCCGAACACCGCGCCCACAGCGAGCGCAGCGTTCACGGTGAGGGCGGTGAACAGCGACGAGAGCCCCTGGGCGAGCCCGACAGACTCCTCCGGCTGCACGATGAGGAAGGCGGCGTTGAAGATCGACAGGCCGGACAGCAGCGGGTAGATGCCGGGGACCACGAGCGCGATCGCCGGTGCGCCGAACCGCAGGGCCACCGGACGGGCGAGGAGGCCCACGAGCGTCGCGGACACGAAGCTCGTGAGGATGCCGTTCATCCCGGCGACCAGGCAGGCGACCATGACCGCGAAGCCCGCGAGCCCGATCACCGCCGCGGGGATGATCAGACGCTTCTGCGCCTGCATGCCGATCGCACCGCCCGCGGCGACGAGCAGCGCGGCGACCAGCGACAGCAGGGTCGTGAGGAACTGGGTGCCGGTGCCGGGCAGGATCACCTCGATCGTGCGCAGGCCGGCGGCCCGTCCGATCATGATGCCCGCGGCGATGCCGGCGACGATCGCGGCGAACGTCAATCCCACGGAGATGGCCCGACCGGATGCGGTGAGGGGGAACTCCGTGAGCGCGTCCTGCACCGCGGACACCAGCGCCATGGTCGGCAGCAGGAGGATGATGCCCGCCGCGACCAGGAACTGCGGTCTGGCGATCACGTCGAGCGTCGCGGCCCCCATCGACAGGACCGTGATCGTCGTGGCCTGGATGACGGTGATGAAGAAGCCGGGCATCCCCGTGCGGTTCAGCAGTGCGCCGAACCGCTGATTGCCGATCGCGATGAAGAAGCCCAGCAGTGAGGACATGAGCGAGCCGCCCACCAGGTTCACGACCCCGGCGACCAGCGCGCCCCAGGCGATGTCGACCAGCCATTCCGGGTAGGGGCGCTTCTGCTTGCGGATCGCGTCGAGCCGTTCGCGGGCGCGCTCGTAGTCGATCTTGCCGTCGACCAGGTCGGTCACGAGCGCGTGGAAGGCGGACAGCTTCGCGAAGTGGACGGAGTCCTCGCGGTTGACGCGCATGACGGTGACCATCCGGCCCTCGGGGTCGGTGTAGTGCACCGTGAGCGAGTTCGAGGTCAGGTCCACCTCCGCCGTCGACAGTCCGCAGGCGGTGCACGTCGCGATGACCGACACCTCGACGTCCTGTGACGAAGCACCCGCGCGCAGCATCATCTGCCCCATGTCGACCGCGAGGTCGAGGATCATCCGCGCCTCGTCCTCGCTCTTGGCGGACGCCTGCACGGGTGCGGAGTACGGCGTGCCCCGCAGCACCGCGACAATCGGGATCGGCTGGGTCGTGGGTGACGGGTCCTCGACGATCTTCTCCACCGCCCGCCGCGCGATCCGCTGGGCGGCGCGCGCCGCGCTCGTGGCGTTCCCCGACCCCGACTGCTTCGATCGGCCCAGCAGTCCGCTGACCCGTGCCCGCTGCGACCCCTGCGCATCCGCGCCCGAGGTCCCGGACCGCGCCCGCTGCGAGCCCACCCTGCGCGTGGCTGCCGTCCCGGCCTCGGAGGGCGGGAGGTGACCGCCGGTGGGCGCCGTGCCGGCCTCCGACTGCGGCAGGCGCCCGCCCGTCGGAGCGGTGCCCGCCTCACCGCTGTGACCGGTGGGATCGATGGGGCCGGTGGGAGGAATCGCCTCAGGGGACCCTGAGCCCTGCTCAGGGTCCACGCGCCTCGAGTGTGAGGTGCTGCGGGGGCCGTCGTCCTCGATCACTGCGGTGTGCTGCCTCCTGGCTCTGCGATGCGAGTGGTGCCGAACGGGTCGGCGACCTCTCCCATCCCCGTCGATTCGTCGTAGTGGAAGACCTCGCGCCCGTCGACGAACACGCGTGCGGCACGCGCGTCCAGCTCGAGCGGGTCCTGCGTCCAGAGCGCGAAGTCCGCGTCGAGGCCCGGTGCCAGAGCGCCGACGCGATCATCCAGCCCCATCATGACAGCAGGATTGATCGTGAGGGATTCGAGTGCGACCACCGGGTCCAGGCCCTCCTTCACCGCCAGCGATGCCTCATGGATGAGGAAGTTGATGGGGATGACGGGATGGTCGGTCGTGAGCGCGATGCGCACGCCCGCATTCGCCAGTGCCGCCGGAGTCGCCAGGGTGCGCTCGCGCAGCTCCACCTTCGACCGGCTCGTCATGAGCGGCCCGACGATCACGTCGATCCCCTTCTCCGCCACGAAGTCCGCGAGGACGTGCCCCTCCGTGCCGTGGTTGATGACGAGGCGGTAGCCGAACTCCTCGGACAGCCGGATGGCCGTCGCCATGTCATCGGCACGGTGGCAGTGCTGGTCCCACACGAGGTCGCCCGCGAGCACTGCGGCGAGCGTCTCCTTGCCCAGATCGCGGTCGAAGGGCTTCCCCTCCGCCTCAGCATGGGCCCGCGCCGCCACGTAGTTCTGCGCGCCGACGAACGCCTCGCGCAGCGCCGCAGCCACCCCCATGCGGACGGACGGCAGACGGCCCTGGTCGCCGTGGACGCGCTTGGGGTTCTCCCCCAGCGCGGACTTCACGGACACGTCCTCACGGATCACCATCTCGTCGACCACGCGGCCCCATGTCTTGATCGCCGTCGTGCGACCGCCGATCGGGTTGCCCGAGCCCGGCTTGATGACAGCACTCGTCACTCCGCCGCGCAGCGCATCCTTGAAGCCGAGCTCCGCGGGATTGATCGCATCGAGCGCACGCAGCGCGGCACCATTGACGACCGTCATCTCGTTCGTGTCATCACCGGACCAGCCCTCGCCGTCCTCGTGCACGCCCAGGTGCCCGTGGGCCTCCACGAGGCCCGGGGTCAGCACCATCCCGGCACCGTCCACGACGTCGATGCCGTCCGGGACCGGGACCTCGGCGGCGGTGCCCACGGCAGCGATGCGGCCGGCGCGCACGATCAGCACGCCGTCGTCGATGGGCGCGGCCCGACGGCCCGCGGCATCCGCGACGGGAAGGATGCGGGCACCCACGACGGCCAGGTCTCGCACGGTCGGAACGGGTACGGATCGATACACGGCGCCTCCTGTGTGGCGATGCTGCGCTGGACTGGATCGGTGGTGACCCAACGATCCGGTGGTACCTCAACGGTATCGTCCGGAGTGGCCCGATGGCTCCCCTCACCACCTCGATCAGGAGGCAGATCACAGTGGCAGCACGCTTCTCACGCTACGTCGCGATCGGCGATTCCTTCACGGAAGGACTCATGGACTTCGCCGCCGATTCCGAACACACCGACCCCGGCGACGGGTTCCGCGGATGGGCGGACCGGCTCGCCGAGCAGCTCGTCACCTCGCCGGCTGGCTCACCCGACCTCGCATACGCGAACCTCGCGATCCGCGGCCGCCTGGCCGACCAGGTGCTGACCGAGCAGCTGCCGAGAGCCCTCGAACTGGCACCGGACCTCGTGAGCATCGTCGCCGGCGGCAACGACTGCCTGCGTCCATACACGGACATCGACGCGCTGGCGGGAGAGATCGAATCCGCTGTCGTCCGGCTGCGCGAGGCCGGGGTCGAGGTCCTCATGGCCACCGGCTACGACACGGAGACCGCGTCGCCCCTGCTGCGTGCGGTGCGGTCCCGCGTCGCCATCTTCAACAGCCACCTCTGGACGATCGCCCAGCGGCACGGCTGCCACATGCTCGACCTGTGGGGCCTGCGCGACCTCTACAGCTCTGAGATGTGGGCCGACGACCGCATCCACCTGAGCGCACTGGGGCACGAGCTCGTGTCACGGCAGGCACTCGCGACGCTCGAGGGCACGGCGGCCACGCGCCGCGGCTTCGCGATGCCGGAGCGGCCAGGGCGTCCCGTGCGGCAGGCGGTGGCCGAGGAGACGACGTGGGTGCGGACCCACCTCGCCCCTTGGGTATCGCGCCGGCTGCGTGGCGTGTCCAGCGGCGACGGGCTGGAACCGAAGCTGCCCACCCTCACGCGCGTGCGCGGCGCGGACGGGCAGGATCCGGGGCAGGACTGACCCGGGCGGGACTGGCTTGGGCGGTGTTGGCTGGGGCAGGGCTTGCCGGGGCAGGTCCGGCGTGGGTGGGACTGGCGTGGGCAGGGCTGGCCGTCAGGCCGCGCCCAGGAGGTCCTGCAGCGGGCCCGACACGAAGTAGACGAGGAAGAGCGCGCTCGTGAGCAGCATGAGGGGGTGCACCTCGCGGATCCGCCCGCGGACGATCTTGATGATCGCGTAGGTGAGGAACCCCGCCCCGATCCCGTTCGTGATCGAGTAGGAGAACGGCATCATGACGATCGTCATGTAGGCCGGGATCGCGAGCTCCAGATCCTTCCAGTCGATGTCCGTGATCTGCTGCATCATGAGGAAGCCCACGAGCACCAGGGTGGGCGCCGCCGCCTCCGTCGGGATGACCGCGGCCAGCGGGGCCAGGAGGATCGTCACGAGGAACAGCACGCCGGTGACGACGTTCGCCAGTCCGGTCCGCGCACCGTCGCCGGCACCCACGGTCGACTCGATGAAGCCGGAGTTCGACGACGTGCCGCCCATGCCGCCGCCGATCGCGCCCAGCGCGTCTGCGACCATGATCCGCCTGGAATGGGGGATCTCACCGTCCACGTCCTCGATCCCGCCGGTCTTCGCGACCGCCACCATCGTCCCGAGCAGGTCGAAGAAGTTCGCCAGCAGCATCGTGAAGACCGCGAGCGCCGCGGCGATGATGCCGATGTGCTGCCAGGATCCCAGGAGGTTGAAGGAGCCGAGGACGGAGAAGTCCGGCAGCGACAGCCACTGCTGGTCCAGCGTGGGGACGGAGAGTCCCCAGCCGTGCTCGTTCGCGGGCTCGCCGTCGTCGCCGGTCTGGGGCCCCACGTGGAAGATCGCCTCGAACACCAGGGCGAGGACCGTGGCGCCCACGATGGACAGCAGGATCGCACCGCGCAGTCCCGACGCCCACATGACGAAGAGCGCGAAGAGCGCGATGAGGAAGATGACCAACGGCCAGCCGGAGATGTAGCCGCCCATGCCCAGCTGGAATCCGGGCCCGCCCTCGTAGGAGATGAACCCGGCGTTGATCATGCCGATCATGGCGATGAAGAGACCGATGCCCACGCTGATCGCGGTCTTGAGCTCCGGCGGCACCGCGTTGAAGATCGCGGTGCGGAACCCGGTGAGCACGAGGATGAGCAGGATGATCCCCTCGATCACGACGAGCCCCATCGCGTCCGCCCACGTCATGCCCGGCAGCGCGACGATGCCGTAGGTGAGCAGAGCGGACAGGCCGAGGCTCGACGACACGGCCATCGGGAAGTTGCCCACGAGCCCCATGAGGATCGTCAGCAGGCCGGAGACCAGCGAGGTCGCTGCGGCGATCGCCGGCAGGTTCGGCACGTCGCCCCCGCCCAGGAACTCGCCCGCAGAATCCGCGACGGTGCCGAGGATCAGCGGGTTGAGCACCACGATGTACGCCATCGAGAAGAAGGTGGCGACACCGCCGCGGACCTCCCGACCCACGCTGGAACGGCGAGTGGAGATCTCGAAGAAGCGATCGAGGTATCCGTGGGTCTGCGTGCTGTCTGCCGCGTGCGCGCTGGGAGTGCTCTGTGGAATCACCGCTCTATGTTAGCGCCCGGCCACCTCCCGCGGAGAACCCCTCAGTCGTCATCATCATCGTCATCATCGTCGTCGTCGTCATCATCGTCGCACTCCCACTCGCCGTCGTCCCATTCGCAGACCTCACCGGATCCGCCCCCGGAACCTCCACCGTCCCCGGACTCGCTGTCTCCGGATTCACTGCTCCCGGACTCACTGCCGCCGGATCCACCGTCGCCTGCGGGGCGGGGCACGGGCTTCTCCTCGAGCGAGGCACTGCTCGTCGGCAGGTCTTCGGCGTCGCGACGGGTGACGGTGCCGTCCTCATTCCGGATGAGGACGGCACCCTCGCCGCTGGATTCGGATTCCACCGCTGCCGGTGCAGTCGTCTCGCCGACGCTGATGCCCGGGCTCGTAGCGCCGTTGTCATCGGTCAGGGGCACGATGACGAATACGGCGGCGGCGACCAGGCCGACGACACCGACCAGCAAGGGGACCTGCACCGACTTCATGGCATCCACTGTGTCAATCGTGTGTGAAGCGGCGGTGAAGCGGGGATGAGAAATCTCTCATCGCACGACGAGCCGGTACCCGGAGCCCCTGACGGTCGCGATCGATTCGGCACCCAGTTTTCTGCGCAGGTACCCGACGTAGACGTCGACGACGTTGGACGCGCCGTCGTAGTCGTAGCCCCACACGCGCGACAGCAGCTGCTCGCGGCTGAGCACCTGGCCGGGGTGCTCGAAGAACATGAGGGCCATCGAGTATTCGCGCGCACTCAGCTCGACCTGTCGAGTGCCGCCATCGGTGGCGACCGCGACGGTGCGGGTGCGCACGTCCAGCGACAGGTCGCCCGCCACCAGCGCGTCCGAGGAGGACTCCGCCGGCGCTGCGCCGTTCGCACCGGCAGGTCTGGCACGCAGCCGGATGCGCGCGAGGAGCTCCTCGAAGCGGAACGGCTTCGAGAGGTAGTCGTCCGCCCCGCCCTCCAGCCCGTGCACGGTGTCTTCGACGGAGTCCCTCGCCGTGACGATGATGACCGGGATCGTCGAACCGAGTTCGCGCAGGGTGCGCAGGACCGCGAAGCCGTCCATCCGCGGCAGGCCGACGTCGAGGACGAGCAGGTCGAACTCCCCGCTGCTCGCGTAGTCCAGGGCTGTGATGCCGTCGTCGACGACGGTCGGCGTGTAGCCGCTGGCCTTGAGTCCGCGGGAGACGAATCGCGAGATGCGCGGTTCGTCCTCGGCGACGAGGATCCTCATGCGTACCTCCTGGAGTCGGGTGGGGACGGGGCCGAGGGCCGGGGTGGGACGGATGGGACCGGCGGCACCTCGAACAGCGGGAGGATCAGGGAGAACTCCGAACCGACCCCGGGCTGGGAATCGACGTGGACGCGCCCGCCGTGACCTTCCGCGATCGCCCGGACGATCGACAGCCCCAATCCGCTTCCGGATACGGAGCTCCCGGAGTCCACCTGCACGAACCTCTCGAAGATCGTATCGAGCCTGTCGGTCGGCACCCCTGCACCCTCATCCCGCAGGCTGATGAGAATGCTGCGAGGTCCCGCATCGGCGATGCCTGGGAGCCGTCGGCGGCCGATAGTCGTGACGCGCAGGCGGATGGCTGAGCCCTCCGCGCTGAACCGCACGGCATTCGCCGCGAGCTGGACGACCGCCTGGATGAGGCGATCGCTATCGGCGAGCGCGGTGCCGTCCGCATCGGACTCCAGCGTCCAGACCCGCGCTCCCAGGTGTTCGATGCGGGCGAGGACACGCGGCCCGAACCGCTCCAGGTCGACGGGTGCGGTACGGATGAAATCGGGCCTCCGAGCCTTCGCCAGCGTCGACAGATCGGTCACCAGCTTATCCATCCGCTCGACCTCTTCGAGCGCGATCTGCCGGCTCTCAGACACGTCCTCGGGGTCCGTCGGGTCCGTGGTCTCGAAGGTCCCGCGGATGATGGTGAGAGGGGTGCGCAGCTCATGGCTCACATCGCTCATGAAGCGCCGCTGCTCGACGAATCCGTCGCCGATCCGGTCCAGCATCGTGTTGAACGTACGCGCCAGGGCGGCGACATCGTCATCGGCCTCCGGAACCGTGACCCGCATCTCGAGGTCGTCGGGGGTGATGGACTCCGTCGCCTCCCGCAGTTCGCCCAGCGGACGCATGAGCCGCCCGCTCACCAGATGTCCGGCGATCGCTGCGAGCAGCAGCACTCCGAAGGAGGTGGCCGCGAAGATCCCCGCAGACATCCAGATCGCATCCCGCTGGACGGAGATCCGGTTGGCGACGACGAACGTGCCCTCACGGTCATCTCCGGCGACAGTCACGGACGCCACCGCAGCACGATGGATCTCCCCGTCGACGGTGAGGTCGACGAAGACCGTCCGACCGGGCACGCGGAGCCCGCGGATCTGCTCGAGCACTGCCTGGTCCGACAGGGAGAAGGGCAGGTCGTCCGGCTGGTAGCGCGGTGCTCCGTCCACCAGCGCGAGGACGGATTCGTACTGGCCGGGGACGACCGCGGCCGTCGCGGACTTCAGGAGCTGGTCAAGACCTGCGGGCGACTGGTCCATCGACTGCTGGGCGAGGAGGGTGAGCTCGTCGATCTCCTGCCGCAGCTCCAGATCGACGCGGTCCTCGAGCGTCTCGAACTGCGATGTGTAGGTGACCGTGCCTGCGGCGGTGAGTCCGACGAGCATGAACGCGAGCATCATCGCGAGGACCCGTCCACGGACGGTGCGGCGCCCGGGCAGCACCGCCGACGATGAACGGTGCGGGCGCTCCGGTCCGCCCCTCTCATGGGTCATGCGCATCAGCATCGCCGATCGGTTCGAGAACGACAACCTCCGCCGACGCACAGAGCGCCCCACCCTGCACGGGTGAGGCGCTCTGCGGAAGCGGAGCCTCCTATCGGATTCGAACCGATGACCCTCTGTTTACAAGACAGATGCTCTGGCCAGCTGAGCTAAGGAGGCGTACGGCGACTCAGTCTAGACGATGGCGCGCTGCGGCGCATACCGCGACGGTCGGAGGGCGCACCCTCCGACCGTCGCAGAGATGAGCCGGAGCCTCAGTTCTGGCCGGAGGCGCGGATGAGGTCCCCCGCGAATGCCTCGCGGTTCGACCAGTCGCCCTCGTAGGGCTCTCCGTCGACTGTGATGTGCGGGGTGCCCTGCACGCCCTCGCTGTTCAGCGCATCCTGCGTGCTGTTCTCGACGTAGCGGTCGAAGGCGACCTCCGTCACGCAGTCGCGGACCGTCGCGGCATCCTCGTGGGCGACGTCGGCGTCGACGTCCACGCCTGCCGATTCCGCGATCGACAGCAGCTGGTCGTCTTCCATCCCCGACTGGCCCTCGCCCGGCTGCTGAGCGAAGAGCTCGAGCATCACGTCGGGGAGCAGCGCGGACTGACCGGAGTCCGCGATGCAGGCTGCCATGTTCGCCGAGCGCGTCGAGTACTGGTTGCCGGCCGACATGCGGTCGAGGATCGCAACGGGCTCGTACTCGAGGACGATCGAGCCGTCTTCGGCCAGGCTGGTGAGCGTCTCACCGTTCGCCTCCTCGAAGGCCTTGCAGCCGGGGCACTGGAAGTCGAGGTACACCTTGACGACGGACGCCCCCTCTGCCGCACCGGAGTCCGCGACGGTGGGCAGGTCGGACACGTCCGCCCCCTCCTCCTCGCCGGCGGGCTGCACGGCCTGGATCCCGTCATCTGCGGCGGCGAAGGCGAGGGTGCCGGAGACCATCGCCTGCGGCGGCGCCACGGGACGCGAGGACTGCCAGACCAGCGTTCCGACGACGGCCATCACGGCTACGACCACCACGGCGATGCCGGCGTAGAGAATGGTCTTGACCGTCTTCTCCTTCTTCGCCTGCGCTGCGGCGATCTGGCGCGCCTGCTCCCTCGCGGCGTTGCGTCGGTCCTTGGATGACGGATGATTCGCCATGGCCCCTCATGATCGTTGATGTTTGAATCTTTGCAGTACGAGGCTACATCCCGGGTTCAGTCGTCCGCTGTCAGCTTGTTCACAGAACATGTGAGCTCACAGCCCGGGCTCCGGGAGGATCTCGAAGGGGCTCTCCGGCGACGGCCACCACACGGCCGATGCCCCGCCCAGCACCGTGGTGAACGCGAGACCAGCGAGGACGACGAGCGCGATCGCCCCCGTCCACTCCGCTCGCGGACTCCGCACCAGGGGCGACACGAGCACCCGTGAGCCCAGACGCAGGTTCTGCGATCCGGGCCCCAGCCACAGGACCACGCCGAACACCAGTGCCGCGCACCAGAGGCTCCACTCCGCATTGCGCCCCTCCGGCACGATCCCCACGACGTCCAGCCAGGCCAGGACGGCTGCGGCGACCGCCGCAGTGGTCGGGAGGATGAGACTGAGCGTCGATGTGAGGATCGATGCGAGGGCTGAACCGGGGGCGCGAGCGACTGCCGACCAGCCTGTGGCCGCCTGGGGTCCGTACTCCACGAATCTGCGCCGGCGCGCCGCACGGAGGCGCCCGGCGGTTCTGGCCACGACCTGCCACAGCAGCATGACGGCGGCGACGAGCAGCGGCCCCAGCGCGGTGAACGCGATCGCGAAGAGATTGAGTGCCAGCAGGAACCACGCGGCACCGGGCAGTCGGCGCCCCTGGGCGGAGTAGGGCGAATAGGCCGGCGCGTCGAGCGGCTGGCCCTGGCCGTACGGCTGCATCTGTCCCTGCGGCCCCGGCTGTCCGGGCCCGTAGGGTCCACCGGCGTAGGCAGCCCCTGCGTATCCGTTGGGCGATGACTGTCCGCGCTGCTGCCGTGCGGCCTCGTCGAGCGTGAGAGCACCGTAGGGGCGCTCACCCGGATGCTGTGCAGGACCCTGCCCGTTCGCCGACGGAACGGGCGGTGCGTCTGCCGGCGCACCTGCCATCGGCGCACCAGCCATCGGCGCGCCGCGTGAGCTGACCGCGGCTCCACCGTGCTGTCCGGCGCTCTGCTGGGCGACCGCCGGCATGCCGACGGCGGTCTGCGGTGGCCCGTTCTGCGCGCGCGGCTGCCCGGGGTAGGGGCCGGCTGACCCCACCCCGTCCGCCCGGGGGATCTGCGCGCTGGTGCCGCCGCCGAGCTCCGGCACGCGTCCGGATTCGATGTCGACGAGGGCCTGCAGGATCATCGCTCCCGACGGGCGGCGTTCCGGCTTGGGCTCCAAGCAGGCGCGCAGGAGCGGCACGAACCGCGCCGGCACGTCCTCCAGGTCTGCTCTGCCCATCGCCACGCGGCCCAGCACCGCTTCGAGCGGACCGGAGCCGAACGGGTTGCGACCCGTCGCGGCGAACACCATCGTCGCCGCCCATCCCCACCAGTCGGTCTTCTCGCTGGAGGGCTTGCCGTCGGCGATCTCCGGACTGAGGTAGCCCGGCGTTCCCATGACGAGACCCGTCGCCGTGACCTTCACCTCGTCCGCGACCTGGGCGATGCCGAAGTCGATGACCATCGGCTCGCCGTCCATGATCATGACGTTCGCGGGCTTGAGGTCGCGGTGGATGACGCCGGCGTCGTGCACCGCATTGAGGGCGTCCAGCAGGGCATGGCCGAAGTGGACGAGTTCGTCCTCCTGGAACGGCCCGTTCCCCCGCACATCCTCGGACAGCGTCGTGCCGTCGACGAACTCGGTGATGATGAAGGGACGGTCGGAGTCGAGTTCTGCGTCCAGCACCTCCGCGATCCGCGGGTGCTTGATGCGCCGCAGTGTCCTCACCTCGCGGGCGAGTCTGCGACGTGCCGTCTCATCGCTGGAGATGTGCGGGTGGAGCACTTTGACGGCGACGGGGCTGTTGCCGCCGTCGATGCCCAGGTGCACGACGCCCATGCCGCCCGCACCGAGCTCCTCGATCAGGCGGTATCCGCCCAGTTCCTCCATTCCCACGCGGCTAAGCTTAGGGGAGAGACCTGAAAGTGCCCGGCCGGGCCGTTCGGCCGTCGTTCAGAAGGAGCTCGGGAGGAGTGCACAGCATGACCATCGACGGGACTCACGATGAGACATTCGACTTCGTCGTCATCGCCAACCGCCTCCCCGTCGACAGAGACATGTCGACCGAGCCCCCCACCTGGCGCACGTCGCCGGGCGGGCTCGTCACCGCAGTCGCCCCGGTCATGCAGCAGAACCGCGGCGCATGGGTGGGCTGGGCCGGTGCGACCGACCAGGAGTTCGATCCGTTCGACCTCGACGGAATGCACCTGGTGCCCGTCCCGCTGTCCTCCGAGGAGATCGTGCGGTATTACGAGGGGTTCTCCAACGCCACGCTCTGGCCGCTGTACCACGACCTCATCGTGCACCCGGAGTTCCACCGCACCTGGTGGGACGACTATGTGCGGGTGAACGAGCGGTTCGCGGAGCGCGCCGCCCGCGTCGCCTCACCGGGCGCGACGGTGTGGGTGCATGACTACCAGCTCCAGCTGGTGCCGGCGCTGCTGCGCGACGCCCGCCCGGACCTCGCGATCGGGTTCTTCAACCACATCCCGTTCCCCGGCTGGGAGCTCTTCGCACAGCTGCCGTGGCGATCCCAGGTCCTCGAGGGCCTGCTGGGCGCAGACCTCATCGGCTTCCAACGCGCCGCAGATGCCGCGAACTTCCGCCGTGCCGTGCGCATCAACCTCAATCGCTCCACGAAGGACACCGCGATCACGGTGCCGACCGCTGACGGCGAGCGCGAATCGCATGTCGCCCATGCCCGCGCCTTCCCGATCTCGATCGACACGGAGGAGCTGGACCGGCTCGCACGGGAGGACCGGATCGTGGCGCGGGCGCGGGAGATCCGGTCCGAACTGGGCGATCCCGAGGTGCTCATGCTCGGCGTCGACCGGCTCGACTACACGAAGGGCATCCGCCATCGCATCAAGGCGTTCGGGGAGCTGCTCAACGACGGAAGCATCCTGCCCGGCGAGGCCACACTCGTGCAGATCGCGACCCCCAGCCGTGAACGGATCGAGCAGTACCGGCAGATCCGTGACGACGTCGAGCTGGCGGTCGGCCGCATCAACGGCGAGTACTCGACACTCGATCACCAGGCGGTGCACTACTTCCACCATTCCTATCCCCGCGACGAGATGGCGGCCTACTATCTCGCGGCGGACGTCATGCTGGTGACAGCGCTGCGCGACGGCATGAACCTCGTCGCGAAGGAGTACGTCGCATGCCGAACGCACGACGATGGGGTCCTCGTCCTCAGCGAGTTCGCCGGTGCCGCCGAACAGCTCACCCAAGCCGTCACCGTGAATCCCTACGACATCTCCGGGCTCAAGGCCCGCATCCTCATGGCGGTGCGCATGCCCGATGCGGAGCGCCGTCGCCGCATGCGCGCGATGCGCCGCAAGCTGCGCACCGATGATGTGCGACGCTGGTCCGCGGACTTCCTGGGCACACTCCGCGGCCTGGCCGCAGCACGCCAGGGAACCGCGCCGGCCGTCATGCACCGACCGGCCATGCCGGAATCACCCGACGTGCTGGAACCGCCCGCCTCGGCGCCGCCCGCAGTTCCGAAACCCCCCGCAGCCTCGGAGACCACTCAGTGACCCGCGATATCCAGCCGCCCGTCATTCCCCCGGACGCGCTCGACATCACGGCCATCGCCTCGGCGAGAACCCTGCTGATCGCGCTCGACTTCGACGGGGTCATCGCCCCGCTGCAGGACGACCCGGGTTCGTCCGCGCCACTGCCGGCCTCCGCTGACGCGGTCGCCGCACTCGCGGCGCTGCCGCACACTCCCGTCGGGTACATCTCGGGGCGGAGCATCGCCGTGCTGCAGGACCTGTCGGACGCCCCCGCCGGCGCGATCTTCATCGGCTCCCACGGCCTGGAGACGGACTTCTCCGCACTCGACCCGGCACACGAGTCGCTCGCCACGGCTCGTCGCCGCGAGTACTCCACGCCCCTCACCGCGGCAGAGACGGCGACGCTCGCGCAGCTCGACGCCGCATTCGAGGAGGTCCGCGCCCGCACTCCCGCAGCCGGACACGGCGAGCTGCGGATCGAGCGGAAGCCACTGGGCCGCACGGCGCACACCCGCGGGACGAGTGCGGAGCGCGCAGCCTTCTTCACAGCGGAACTCACCGCACTCGCGGAGCGGATGCCTCAGCTGCGGAGCTTCGCGGGGCACGCGATGACCGAATTCGCGGTCCGCATGGAGACGAAGGGCCACGGCCTGGCACGCATGCTCGAGGCGACGAGTGCGGACGCCGTCGTCTTCCTGGGCGACGACACGACCGACGAGGACGCGTTCGCCTACCTGAACGAACGCGGCGACATCGCGTCGCTGCCGGTCAAGGTGGGCACGCAGGACACCTGCGCGCCGTTCCGCATCGCCGATCCCGAAGCCGTCTCCACCATCCTGGCCCGGCTCGCAGCGGAACGCGGCCTGCACCTCGGCGGCGGTTCCACCGGTGCCACCGGCACAGCCGGGGCCGTCAGCGCTTCGTGACCGGACGCACGGACGCCCGGAGCACGAGGTCCGGCACCACCCGGTAGTGCGCGGGCGCGGACGGTGCGTGCCCCGCATCGCGCTGGTCGATGATCCGTCGCAGCTCGGAGACCGCGGACTCCGCGAGCTGGGTCCAGTCGTACGTGACCTGGGACATCGGCGGGTCGAGCACATCGGCGTCCGGCAGGTCGCCCACCGTGAGCAGCGACAGGTCCTCCGGCATGTGGAGCCGCGCACGCGCGGTCGCCTCGAGGAAGCCCAGCGTGATCGCGGGCGACGAGCTGATGGCGGCGGTGATGCCCTGGGCGAGCAGGACCTCGGCCGCGTGGGCCCCTGCGAGCTGTCCTTCGCGCGTGACCTCGACGGGCGCCTCGGCACGGCTCGCCTGCACGTGGAGGGTCTGCGCGACCGCCTGCCGGAACACGTTCGCGCGCGATTCGGCCGCAGAGTTCTGGACGACGGCGAATCCGATCCGGCGATGGCCCATGTGCGCGAGGTGGCGCACAGCGGTCTCGATGCCGCTCGACGCATCCAGCACGAACTGCGGCAGTCCGGAGTGCGGGGCGTTGGAGATGCGTACGACGGGCATCCCCGCTGCGGCGAGCCGCTGCGATTCGCCGCCGGCGTCAGCCCCGCCCAGGACGATCGCTCCGGCGACTCCGCGCGACGCGAACGCCGCAGCAGGGTCCAGTCCGTCGCCCGCCGCCGCGGTCACCGCGATCTCCCCCAGCGCGAAGATGCGGCGGTTGAGGGCGAGCGCGAGTGTGCCGTAGGGATCGACGTCCGGCCCCACCAGCGCATTGGAGACGACAGCGATGAGCCGGGCGCCGCTGGACGTGCCCGGGTTCGTCGCCGGGGGCGGCTCCACGCCCAGGCTGCGCAGCGCGATCGACACGGCTCTGCGCGCATCCGCCGACACTTCGGGTCGATCGCGCAGCACGCGCGACACCGTGGACAGGGAGAGCCCGGAGGCCTCCGCGATGCGGGCGAGGGTGGGGCGGCTCATCGCAGCACCGCTGTCGTCGAGCGACGGGCCACGAGCATCGGCCGGACCGTGGGCGGGACGGCGGGGAGTCCGTCGCCCGGCAGACCCAGCACGGTCCGGGCGCCGGCGGTCAGCGCCTCCGCCATGACTTCTGCGTCGAAGCCCAGCACCGTGGCGGGCGGACGGGTGAAGCGGACCGTGAGCGAATCGCCCAGGCCCACCGCGGACAGGTCGCGGGGCACGGCGAGACCCCGCTGACGGATGCCCTGGAACACCCCGTAGAGCTGGAGTCCGGACTGCACGATGACCGCCGTGCACGTGAGGTCCTTGAGGCGCAGCGCGGCGTCCGCGCCGCCGGACACCGATTTGGGGACCGGTGCGATCCAGTCGTCGAGCTCGTCGTTGAACCGCGCCATCGGATGCTCCGCGAGGAAGCGGGCCTGCAGCTGGTCCGCGAGCACACCCGAATCGTTGCAGATGAGGCCGATCCGCCGGTGCCCGATGGCAGACAGGTGGTCGAACGCGAGCGACAGCGCGCCGGTGAGATCGATGCGGGCCGCGACGAGCTCGTTGGGGTGGGGCAGCCGATCGTCCGTGTGGCTGGCGCCGGCGAATCGCACCACCGGGATGTCCATCTCCAGCGGGGTGAGCATGGGGGTGATGACGAGCGCCGCGCCGGCGTCGACGACCGCCATGACCTCCGACAGATCCGCACCGATCGCCGGGGTCGCGGTGAGGACTCCGCGCTGCTGCAGTGCGGAGTCGACACGACTGAGCACATCGAGCTGCCAGTGCTCGGGGCGTGCGGGGACGCACACCGCTGCGAGGGGATGCTCCGTGCTGCGCAGCAGGGTCGAGCGCGAGTAGCCCAGGTCGGCCATCGCGGTGCGGACGCGCTGAGCCGTGGACTCCGCGACCGGACCGCGGTCGTTGAGGACGCGCGACACGGTCGACAGGGAGACCCCCGCCCGCTCCGCGATGTCCTCGACCGTGACGTTCATACCATCATCCTAGAGCGCGGAGCAGTCCTACCGGCATGCGGACCGGACTCGCGCGGGTGGTCCGGGATGACGGATGATCGAGGTGTCCGCACCCCGGACGCATCCGTTCAGAAAGGGCCCCACCCGTGTCAGATCTGCCGAACATCCCGTCCCTCTTCGACCTCGCCGAACGCACAGCCGTCGTGGTCGGCTCCGCGTCCGGCCTGGGCCGTGCGACCGCGGTGGGACTCGCCGACGCGGGTGCGCACGTCGTGTGCGCCGACCTCAACACGGACGGCGCCCGGGAGACGGCGCAGATCATCGCCGATCGCGGCGGTCGGGGCGAGGCGGTCGCCCTCGACATCACGTCGACGGAGAACGTCGAAGCCGTCGCGGAGCAGTTCGCCGACGCCCACGTGCTGGTCATGACCCCGGGCTTCAACGTGCGGAAGACGATGGCTGCGACGACGGACGCGGAGTTCGACCGCGTCATCGACATCAACCTCAAGGGCACCTACCGGCTCATGCGCGCCTTCGGCACGCGGATGGCGGAGCGGGGACGGGGATCGATCGTCACGTTCGCCAGCTTCCGCGCACTCGTCATCGAGCCGGGCCAGGGTCTCTACGCCGCGGCGAAGGCGGGTGTCGTCCAGCTGACGAAGACGCTGGCCAGCGAACTGGGCGGATCAGGCGTGCGCGTGAACTCCATCCTGCCCGGCCCCTTCGAGACGCCGCTCACCGAACAGATCAAGGCCGACCGCGAATGGTGGGACGCCTACGCGGAGAAGGGCACCCTGGGCCGCTGGGGAGTCCTGCACGAGATCGCGGGACCGGTCCTGTTCCTCGCGTCGGACGCGTCGTCGTACGTGACGGGCCATTCGCTGCTGGTGGACGGCGGCTGGATGGCGCAGGACGGGCGGTTCACCCCGCGGGTGTGAGTGGGGAGGCGCCCTGACGCGATCCACCCCGACTTTCATCACACCGCATATGAAAGAAGGTGTGCGGACTGATGAAAGTCGGGGTGACCGTGAAGGCCCCGGGGATCGCGGGCTGCGAACAGGGCCTGCGTCACAGCCTGCGTCAGGTCCCTGCCGGAGCGAACCTCGGCAGCGCCGCGTCGCCGTCCGTCTCGTGGAAGACGACGGTGACGGGCAGTCCGATCCGCAGGTCGACCTCATCGACGTCGACGATGTTCGTCATCATCCGCACGCCCTCCTCGAGCTCGACGTACGCAAGCACGTAGGGCGGGCCGCCGGCGTAGGCGCCCAGTCCGCCGCGGCGCACGACGGTGAAGCTGTGGATCTCTCCCCTGCCGGAGGCCTCCTCCCACGTCACGTCGAGCGTGCCGCAGTGGGGGCAGAACTCGCGCGGGTACCAGGTGGGCTCGCTGCACGCGTCGCAGCGCGTGAAGAGGAGCCGCCCCTCCGTCGTCGCCTTCCAGAAGCCCGCGGTCTCCGCGCTGATGGGCGGAGTGGGCGCCGGCAGCTCGCTGCCGATCCGTGCGGCAGCCCCCGCCGCCGAGGTCGTCGTCGCGTCGGCCATCATGCCTCCCGTCCGAGGATGAGCGTCGCAGAGCCCATCCGGGTTCCCAATGATCCGCCCGTGCCGTGTGCCAGTGCGATGTCGCAGTCGGGGACCTGCACTGCGGGGTGAGCCTCTCCGCGCAGCTGGCGGACGGCTTCGAGGATCTTCGTCATGCCACCGCGGTTGACCGGGTGGTTGTTGCACAGTCCACCGCCGTCCGTGTTGAACGGCAGACCGCCGTCGGGGGCGCGCAGAGCGCCGGAGGCGACGAACGCGCCTCCCTGCCCCTTGGGGCAGAAGCCCAGGTCCTCGAGCGTCTCGATGACGGTGATCGTGAACGAGTCGTAGATCGAGGCGTAGTCGATGTCCGCGTGGCTGACCCCGGCCTCGGCGAAGGCCGCCGGTCCGGACCACACGGCTCCGGTGTGCGTGAGGTCGATCCTGCCGCCGGCCGCCGTCTTGGGCGCCTCGCCGTGGCCCAGCACCGGGACGGACTGCCGTTCCAGCCGCTTCGCGACCTCCGGACTCACGACGACCACGGCCCCGCCTCCGTCGGTGATGACGCAGCAGTCCAGTCGGTGCAGCGGGTCTGCGATGAGCGGCGAGTCCACGACGTCCTCGACCGTGACGACCTTCTGCAGCAGTGCGTTCGGATTGTGCTGCGCGTGGAGGGAGGCCGCGACCTTGACCTCCGCGAGCTGCTCCGCCGTCGTGCCGTACTCGTGCATGTGCCGCTGGGCGGCGAGCGCGTACATCGCAGGCGTCGTCGTGCCGAAGACGTTCTCGAATGCGAACTCCGGCGCACGGTCGGTCACCGCGCCCCCTGCGAGCCCCTGGAGCGGAAGACCCGCGAGCGTCACGAGCGCGACCTCGCACTTGCCCGCCGCGATCGCCGCAGCCGCGTGACCGATGTGCGCCACGTAGGACGACCCGCCGATGTCCGTCGAGTCGACGTACGTGAGGTTCAGTCCCATGTAGTCGGCCATCGACAGAGGACCGAAGCCGGGGGCGTCACCTGCGCAGAAGTACGCGTCGACGTCTGCGAACGTGAGGCCCGCATCGGCGAGTGCGCCTGCGGCGACCTCCGCATGGACGCGTTGGACGGACGTATCGGGGATCTTCCGCAGGGGGTGTTCGAACGCCCCCGCGATCATGGCCTGGCCGCGGATGCTCACGCACGGACTCCTAGTGATCGATCGTTCAGTTATACGGAATAGTACGGCACGCCGCACTCAGCGCGGAACCTCATGGGCCCACGGCCCGCACCGAGCGAGCCCCTCAGACGCTCTGCTCGATCACACGGGCATGCCTGGCCAGCAGCTCACCTGCACTGCACGGAGAGAACTCCGGGACCCTGCTGAGCGGGTACGAGATGGCGATGGCACCCACGGGGCGCCCCGCACCATCCCGGATCGGGGCGGCGACTCCGCCGATCCCCGGTCGCCACCGCCCCTGGATCACGGCGAATCCGCGATCGACTGCACGGTCGATGATCCGATGCAGATGTGCAAGGTCACCCGCCCGCTCGAGAAGAGCCTCCGGGTCGCCGAGGATCTGCTCGCGCTCAGCCGGCGGCACGGACGCCAGATAGGCTGCGCCGCTGGATGACGCATCCCACGGCACCCTCGTCCCTATCGACAGGGTCGTCCGGAGGTCCTGCCTGCTCTCTGCACGGAAGACGACCATGAGAGCCGCTCCCGACGGCACGAGCACATGCGTCGTCTCGCCCGTCTCATCACGGACCGCGTTGACAGCCTGCTGAGCCGCCTCGGAGAAGCTTCCCGATGGTCGCACGAAGGACACACCGAAGGTCGCGGCCACCTTCCAGCGCCTGGAGTCCGGGAACTCCTCCTCCAACCACCCCGAGTCCGCGAGCGTGTGGATGATCCGAAACGTCGATGCCTTGGGAAGCTCCAGTCTCCTGGCCACGTCCGAGATCCCCAGCAGCGGCTCCTCCGCGAGCAGCTCCATGATGCGCACTGCCGATCGCACGCTCTGCACGTTCGTCATCTCGCGCCCCCTCCGCTCTTCCCGACCTCGACACTCGCGCCTTCGACAGGAGCGCCGCAACCGCACGGGTGTGACGCACTTGGCAGTGGGCGATCCATCTTGCTAGTATCCCATTCGTTGAAACAGTGTTTCACGCCTGACACGGGGCAGAGATGCCACTGGATCCATGACGCGAACACCAGACACAGGACAGCGCTGCGGACACGCCCGTGGCACGCACCCTCACCGGTGGCCGACGTCCTTGCCCCGCAACCTCGATCGGACCCCTCCATGACTGCACGAACCGCCTCCCCTGCCGCAGAGGAGATCACCGATGCGGATGCGACAGACGGCCGTGTGACACTGCCGTGGAAGGTCGTCATCGTCGGCCTCACCCTCGCGGGCGTGCTCGTGGCCATGAATCAGATCTTCTTCTGGAATCCGGGGGGACTCTCCCTGCTGAGGAACGCGTACCTCTACTACGTCCTGGCGGCGTTCCTGCCGATCGTCTTCCTCGTCTTCCCCGCGGCGAGGCGGCAGCGGGGACGACCCCTGCCGCTGTACGACATCGCCCTGGCCGCGGTTGCGCTCGTGGTCTGCGTCTTCTTCGGGTACAACGGCGAGAACATCGTGAACCTGGGCTGGGACTACGCGTCACCCGCCCTCGGCACAGTCGCATCCTTCGTCCTGTGGGCGCTCGTGCTCGACGCGCTGCGCCGCACCGCGGGCCTCGTGGTGACGATCATCGCGCTGGCGTTCTCGCTGTACCCACTGGTCGCAGATGTCATTCCGATCGGCTTCCTGCGCGGTATCCCGTTCGATCTCAGGACTGCGGCGCAGGTCCACGCGATGGGGGCGGACTCGATCATGGGACTGCCGCTGCAGACTGCTGGTTCTCTGCTCATCGGCTTCCTCGTCTTCGGTGTGGCGCTCCAGCAGACTGGCGGAGGAAGGTTCTTCTACGACCTCGCGCAGTCGGTCTTCGGCCGCTTCCGCGGTGGCTCCGCCAAGGTCTCCGTCATCTCGTCGGGCTTCATGGGCATGATGTCCGGTTCCGCCGTGTCGAACGTGCTCACCACAGGACCGATGACCATCCCCGCCATGAAGCGGAGCGGCTTCCCGGGCCGGTACGCCGCGGGCGTCGAGGCGACCGCCGCGACCGGTGGCACGATCACTCCACCCATCATGGGCGCCGCGGCCTTCCTCATGGTCTCCTTCGTCGGCGTCCCCTATGCGGAAGTCGCCCTGGCCGCTGCGATCCCTGCACTGCTGTACTTCTTGGGGATCTTCATCCAGGTCGACGCCTTCTCAGCGAAGACGGGGCTGCGCGGCATGCGCCGTGACCTGCTCCCACGGGTCGGTCGAGTCCTCTTCGACGGATGGCCATACCTCACAGCTCTCATCGGACTCATCGTCCTGATGGTCGTCTCCCGCAATGAGACTCAGGCCCCGTACTTCGTCATCGCGTTCCTCCTCGTCGTGGAGTGCACGAAGTTCGTCCTCGCCGGTGATGTGAAGCGGCTGCCGGGCATGCTCTTCGACTTCGTCTATGCCTCGGGCCGGACGATCGCGGAGATCATCGGGATCATCGCAGGAGTCGGCCTGATCGTCGGTGGCCTGTCGATGACAGGCGTCTCCCTGTCGCTGGCACGCGAACTCGTCGCGCTCGTCGACGGCAACCTCATCCTCATCCTCATAGCCGGCGCTGTCACATCGTTCGTCCTCGGCATGGGCATGACGGTCTCTGCCGTCTACGTCTTCCTTGCGATCGTGATGGCCCCGGCGCTGACAGAGCTCGGCATCAACCCCATCGCCGCACACCTGTTCGTCATCTACTGGGCAACCGTCTCCTACATCACCCCACCGGTGGCACTCGCCTCGTTCGCCGCGGCGAACATCGCACGAACGCCACCGATGGCGACATCGCTCACAGCCATGCGCCTGGGATCGGTGAAGTACATCATCCCCTTCGCCTTCGTGCTCAACCCGGCTCTCGTCGCTCAGGACTCGAGCGTCGCGGAGATCCTGTACACCGCCGGCTTCGCGACAGCTGGAGTCTTCTTCCTGGGATGTGCTTTCGAGGGCTGGATGACGGGGGTCGGACGACGACTCCCGATGATCTCGCGCGTTCTGCTCGTGGTCTCAGGACTGGCGACCCTGGCGCCGGAACTCCTGTCGAGCACCCTCGGGCTGGCGTGTTCAGTCCTGATCATGAGCGTCACCCGCTTCTACAACGCGGGCGGTGCACTCGATCAGCCGGCTGAGCCTGTGCCCGCCCCCGCAGTACACCCCGAACCGGGCGCGCAGCGCCCCTGAGAAAACGGAGCAAGCAATGGTCATGAAGAAATCCACACTCACCGCGACAGCCGTGCTGGCGACGGCAGCCTTCACCCTCTCCGCATGCGGGGGCGGCTCGGCGAGCACGTCCGCCTCGGGAGACGACGGCCTCCCCGACACCATGGTGTGGTCCACCTACCCGGTGGGCACCACCACCTACAACGATCTCGCCGCAGTCGCAGAGATGGTCACGAGCGACATGGAGAAGCAGGTCCGCATCACTCCGTCCGATACAGCGATCGGCCGCATGACCCCCCTCCTCGAGGGCCAGGCCCAGTTCTCGCGCACGGGCGACGAGTACATCTTCTCCTTCGAGGCCGACCACGACTTCGCCCAGGAGGGGCAGGGGCCTCACGACACCCGCGTCGCGTACCCCGTGGAGGCACGACAGGGCTTCACCGTCCTCGACGACTCCGATGTCGAGACGTTCGCCGACCTCGAGGGCATGCGGGTGCCGAATGTCACGGCGAATCCATCGGTCAACCAGAAGATCGATGCACTCCTGGCCTACGGCGGTCTCACCCGTGACGACGTGGAAGAGGTCGATGTCGCCTACGGTGACCAGCCGAACGCCCTCGACAACGGCCAGGTCGATGTCATCTTCTACGGGCTGTACGGCTCGCCCCTCTTCGAGCTCGCGGAGTCGAAGGGCGTCCGCGTGCTCTCGATGGACGACGACTCCGAGGAAGCCCTCGAGCGCCTCGAGAACGTCTCGCCCGTGCTGCGGATCGGTGAGTTCGAGAACGGGCCCGGGATGGAAGAGGGAGAGATGGTCCAGACTCTCATGTACCCCCTCCCCGTGGTCGCGATGGAGGACACCTCCGCGGAGGCGGTCGAAGAGCTCGTCACCGGATTCGTCGACAATTTCGAAAGCTACGAGACGACGACACCCACGACGCCTGACTGGGCACTGGACGCGGTGCCGAAGGTTCCGTCGGTCGTCCCCTACCATGAGGGCCTCATCGCGTACCTCGAGAGCGTCGGCGAGTGGTCCGAGGAGAGCCAGGCCGCCAACGACGAGCTCCTGGAGCGAGGCGAGGAGCTCGACGAGCTGTGGGAGCGCTACGTCGCGGAAGCCGACGAGGTGGATCACGAGTCCTGGAACGAGTTCAAGGACTCAGAACTCGGCTGATCGGCGAGGTGATCCGTCAGGGGTGCGGGGACGAGTTCTGCCCCACACCCCTGACGGCTGCCTCCGCCGTCACGTCCGCAGCGATCTGCAGACGCACAGCCTCGCGGCTCAGCGCTTCTTCTCTCCCCGCGCCCGCGCGATCTCGTACAGGCTCACCGCAGCCGCGACGCCGGCATTGAGCGATTCCGTGGACGACACGATCGGGATGGACACGACCTGATCGCAGGCTTCGCGCACCAGGCGGGACAGCCCCTTGCCCTCTGACCCGACGACGACGCAGACGGGCGAGTCCGCCAGCCCCAGCCCGGGCAGGGACACGTCACCGTCCATGTCGAGTCCCAGCACGAACACGCCCTGCTTCTTGAGCTCCTGCAGCGAGCGGGTCAGGTTGACGACCTGTGCCACAGGGATGCGAGCCGCGGCTCCTGCGGATGTCTTCCACGCTGCGGCCGTCATGGAGGCGGCTCTGCGTTCCGGGACGATGACGCCGTGCCCGCCGAACGCAGCGGCCGAACGCACGATCGCGCCCAGGTTCCGCGGGTCCGTGATCCCGTCGAGCGCGACCAGCAGCGGCGTCTCCAGTCGGCCGGCGGCGCGCGACAGCAGATCATTCGGATCCGCGTACTCGTAGGGAGGCACCTGCAGTGCGATGCTCTGGTGGATCGCGTTGTCCGTGAGCCGGTCGAGGTCCGCCCTGCTCGCCTCGAGCATCACGATCCCGCGGTCTGCTGCGAGCGCGACCGCTTCCGTCATCCGGTCGTCCGCGTCCGGCCGCCCCACGATGTAGAGCGCGGTGGCAGGCACGCCCTCACGCAGAGCTTCGAGGACGGCATTGCGGCCTGCGACGGTGTCCTTGCCGGCTTCCTTCTTCCGCCGCTGCGACTGCTGCTTCCGCTGCTCCTTCTCCTTCTCGTGATCGTTCTTATAGGCCTTGTGGTAGACCCGGTCCTCCGCCTTCGGAGTGGGCCCCTTCCCCTCGAGCTTGCGGCGGCCCAGGCCGCCGGTCCCCTTCTGAGGGCCCTTCTTGGTCTTGCGGACTGCTCCGCTGCGTGGTTTAGGTGGCATGGTGTCTCCTCTTCCGAGGGTTGATGGAGAGAATCGTCGTGGTGGCTCGACCGGCGCGTGTGCGCGTCAGTCCCGAGTGAGGTCGTAGCGGTATCCGTCCGGGGTGTCCTCGATGATGACGCCCGCCGCCCGAAGCCGGTCCCGCAGCGCGTCCGCTGTCGCGAAGTCCTTCGCCGCCTTCGCATCGAGTCGCTGGTGCGCGACGAGGTCGACCAGGCTGTCGAGCGCCGCCCGCACCGGGTCGTCGCCGGATCCCTCCGTCGCCGAGGCCCCGGCCGCCTGGCCGGCCCACGCCCGGTCGGTGGGGTTCACCCCGAGCAGGTCGAGCATCAGCTCGACCTGAGCGAGCAGCTGCACCAGCCGCGTCCGATCGGCCTCGCCGAGTCCGTCGGCCGTCGCGGCCGCGACCAGCTTCGACCCGTCGCGCACGGTCGAGAAGACGACGGACAGGGCCCGCGGGATCGAGAGATCCTCGTCCATCGCGACCGCGAACTCGTCGGGCACGTCCGCGGCGCGATCGCGATAGCCGACCACTGCGTCGGGCACGGCGGGGGCTTCCGCACCCAGCACCTCCCGCGCACGCGTGACGAATCCGGTGAGCTTGTCGAAGGCCGTCCGCTGCGTCTCCACGAGGTCAGCAGAGAATTCGAGCGTGGACCGGTAGTGGGCGGTGGACAGGAAGAAGCGCAGAACGGCAGGGGGGAACTGCGCGATCAGGTCGTGTGCGAACACGGAGTTGCCCAGCGACTTCGACATCTTGTCACCGCCCACGTTGAGCAGCCCTGAATGCATCCAGATGCGGGCGAAGGCATCACCGGCGGCATGGGACTGGGCCATCTCGTTCTCGTGGTGCGGGAAGCGCAGGTCGAGCCCGCCTCCGTGGATGTCGAACTCCGCACCCAGGTACTTCGTCGACATCGCGGAGCACTCGATGTGCCACCCCGGTCGGCCGCGTCCCCACGGCGCGGTCCAGGCTGCGGTGTCCGGTTCGCCCGCCTTATGGCCCTTCCACAGCGCGAAGTCGCGGACGTCGCGCTTGCCGCGCGGATCGGCGTCCGCCGCATCCGCCATGTCGTCGACGCTCTGGTGGGTGAGCGCGCCGTAGTCGGCCCACGACCGCACGTCGAAGTACACGTCCCCGGACTCGTCATCCGCCGCGTAGGCGTGCCCCGCCTCGATGAGCCGACCGATCAGCGCGATCATCTCCGTGATGTGCCCCGTCGCCCGCGGTTCGTACGTGGGCGGCAGGACGTTCATCGCCTCGTACGCCCGGGTGAAGACCTGCTCGTAGTGATAGGCGTGGGCCCACCACTCGCGGTCCTCGTCGACGGACTTCGTGAGGATCTTGTCGTCGATGTCCGTCGTGTTGCGCACCAGTGTCACCCGCAGGCCCCGGTACGTGAGCCAGCGGCGCAGCTGGTCGAAGACGACCGCAGAGCGCATATGCCCGATGTGGGGCGCGCCCTGCACAGTGGCACCGCAGACGTAGATGCCCACTTCGCCGTCGCGGACGGGCTCGAGGGGGATCAGGTCTCCGGTGGCGGTGCTGTGCAGTCGTATCACGCCCGCAAGTGTACCGAGAGGAGGAGGCGCGCGGCCCCCGAACAGCAGACCCGTCGGCGTCGCGGATGTCACCACGGTCACGGGCGCGCGTAAGCTACACGACATGCAGTGAGAGGTGACACACTTGAGAAGGTATTCACAGCGACTGCTCGGTTGCGACTTACACTTCACACCTCAGTGCAGAGTCGCACCCTGACGAAAGGACTCCACTTCATGTCGTCGGCACAGCAGGCACCTGAACGCCAGGTGTTCGTCAGCCGCACCGCCTTCATCTTGGCCGCGATCGGATCCGCGATCGGCTTGGGGAACATCTGGCGCTTCCCGTACGTGGCCTACGACAGCGGCGGCGGCGCCTTCATCATCCCCTACCTCATCGCACTCCTGACAGCAGGGATCCCGCTGCTGTTCGTGGTCTACGCGATCGGCCATCGCGCGCGTTCGTCGGCGCCGCTGGCGTATCGCTCGCTGCACCGGGCCGCAGAGCCGATCGGCTGGTTCAAGACCGGCATCGCGACCCTCATCGGCATCTACTACGCCGTCATCGTCGGCTGGGCGGTGTCGTACACCGGCTTCTCGTTCACGCAGGCGTGGGGCGACGACGCCGAAGGCTTCTTCATCGGCGAGTACCTCCAGCAGAACGGCGAGGCCGGACTCTCCGGCGACTTCGTGCCCGGAGTGATGATCCCACTCATCATCATCTGGGTCGTGTGCCTCGCCATCCTCTATGCCGGCGTGCAGAGGGGCATCGCACGGTTCTCCAGGATCTTCGTGCCGCTCCTGATCGTCGTCTTCGCGATCATGGTGGTCCGCGCGCTGTTCCTCCCGGGCGCCGCCGCCGGACTCGACGCACTGTTCACCCCGGACTGGTCCGCGCTGACGGACCCGTCGGTCTGGGTCAACGCCTACGGCCAGATCTTCTTCTCCCTGTCGATCATGTTCGGCATCATGCTCACCTACGCCTCGTACCTGAAGCGGAAGACGAATCTCACGGGCTCCGGCCTGGTCGTGGGCTTCGCGAACTCCAGCTTCGAGATGCTCGCCGGCGTCGGAGTCTTCGCCGCACTCGGGTTCATGGCCCACACTGCGGGCACGGGCGTCGACGAGGTCGTCAGCAACGGCGTGGGCCTGGCGTTCATCGCGTTCCCGACGATCATCAGCCAGATGCCCGGCGGCACGATCTTCGGCGTGCTGTTCTTCCTCACCCTGATCTTCGCCGGACTCACATCACTCGTCTCGATCATCCAGGTGCCCGTCGCCGCGATCGCGGACAAGACGGGCATCAGTGAGAGGACCTCGACGGTGATCGTGGGCGGCCTCATGGCCGTCGTCTCGATCCTCATCATGCCGACGGCCACCGGCCTGAGCGTGCTCGACACCATCGATGCATTCACCAACAACATCGGCATCGTCGGCGTCGCGCTCACCGCCATCATCACGGTGGGCTGGCTGCTGGTCGGACTCCCGCAGCTGCGGGATCACCTCAACGGCGTCTCGTCGTTCAAGGTCGGCCGCACGTGGATCATCTTCGTCTCCGTCGTCACTCCGATCGTCCTGGGCTTCATGCTCATCCAGCAGATGATCACGTTCGCGCAGGAGGGCTACGAGGGATACCCGACCTGGCACCTGCTGCTGTTCGGCTGGGGCCTCATCGCCGCACTCGCGTACGTGTCCTTCCTCGTCAGCATCATCCCGTGGCCGAAGAAGAGCCTGGATCGCGTCGACGAGGCGCGGGCGAATTTCGAGGCTGAAGCCGCAGCCGAATCCGGGGCCGGGACTGACACCACTGCGGCCCGCCCCCGCACCCGAACACTGACCTCTGGAGGTGACAAGGCATGAGCGCAGCAGCCGTCGTCATGATGGTCGTTTCACTCGGCACCGTCTGGGGAGGTCTGGTCTGGTCGATCCTGCACCTGCGCCGCCACCCGGACACCACCACGGGCAAGGCCGACTGACCTCACCCGCACTGGACCGGCACCACAGCCGGACCACCGTTCCCGAGGCCGGGGCCCGGTGCCGCATGCGCGGCACGTGGCCCCGGCCTCGTCGGCGTCCGGCCCCGGCCTCAGGTGAGTCCGGACCGGGACGCTCCGCCCCGCGCTGTCCAACGCCCGTCACCGTCGATAGGCTTGCGGTGACCCGTTCCCGCACACCCACCTGGGGTGTGATCGAAAGGAGCCTCATGCCGTCAACGGTCAAGGGAGTCATCTCCCGTTCGAAGGGCGATCCCGTGGAGCTCGTCGACATCGTCATCCCGGACCCCGGTCCCGGTGAAGTCGTCGTCGACGTGAAGTCCTGCGGAGTGTGCCACACCGACCTGCTCTTCCGCGATGGCGGAGTGAATGACAAGTTCCCGTTCCTGCTCGGGCACGAATCCGCAGGCATCGTCTCCGAGATCGGCGAAGGCGTCACCGACGTCGAAGTCGGTGATTTCGTCATCCTCAACTGGCGCGCCATCTGCGGCATCTGCCGCGCGTGCAAGCGCGGTGAGCCCTGGTACTGCTTCGACACCCACAATGCCACGCAGAAGATGACCCTGGCCGAGGACGGCACGGAGCTGGAGGCGGCCCTGGGCATCGGATCGTTCGCAGAGAAGACGCTGGTCGCCGCCGGCCAGTGCACGAAGGTGCGCGAATCCGATCCTGCCGTCGTGGGCCTGCTGGGCTGCGGCGTCATGGCGGGCATCGGCGCGGCGATCAACACCGGCGGCGTCACGCGCGGCCAGTCGGTCGCAGTGATCGGCTGCGGCGGAGTGGGCATGGCGTCGATCGTCGGCTCGAAGCTCGCAGGCGCCGGCACGATCATCGCGATCGACCGCGATCCGACGAAGCTCGACTGGGCGAAGGAGCGCGGGGCGACGCACACGATCGATTCGTCGGACCTCGACGAGGACGGCGTGGTGAGCGCGGTCCAGGAGCTCACGGGCGGGTTCGGCGCGGACGTCGTCATCGACGCCGTCGGTCGACCGGAGACCTGGCGCCAGGCGTTCTACGCGCGTGACCTCGCGGGCACCGTGGTGCTCGTGGGCGTGCCGACCCCGGACATGGAGCTGTCCGTCCCGCTGCTCGACGTGTTCGGCCGCGGCGGAAGCCTCAAGTCGTCCTGGTACGGCGACTGCCTGCCCGAGCGCGACTTCCCGATGCTCGTCGATCTGTTCGAGCAGGGCAGACTGCCCCTGGAGGGCTTCGTGACGGAGAGGATCGGGAGCGACGGCGTGGAAGAGGCGTTCGAGAAGATGAAGCGGGGAGAAGTCCTGCGATCGGTGGTGGAGTTCTGATGAGTGCACGCATCGAGCGGATCGTCACGTCGGGCACGTTCTCCCTGGACGGGGGCACATTCGACGTCGACAACAACGTGTGGATCATCGGTGACGACGACGAGGTCATCGTCATCGATCCGGCGCACGACGCGCAGGCCGTCGCGGCCGCTGTGGGTGAGCGGAAGGTCAAGGCCATCCTCCTGACCCACGGGCACGACGACCACATCCGCGCGGTCTACGAGACGCAGGAGGCGCTGGGCGGACCGCCGATCCACCTCAACTCCGACGACCGCGTGCTGTGGGACATGGTCTTCCCCGACCGGAGCCCCGACAAGGTCATCGAGTCGGGCGCGGAGTTCGTCGTGGCGGGTGTGCACCTCAATGCGCTCCACACCCCGGGGCACTCCCCCGGGTCCACCTGCTTCTACGTGGGCGAATCCCTGCGCATCCCGGAGGACGTCCTGCCGCAGGGCGCAGCGGACTCGAGCCCCGTCCTGTTCTCCGGCGACACGCTGTTCCAGGGAGGCCCCGGGGCGACGGGCCGTTCGTACTCGAGCTTCGAGACGATCGTGGCGTCGATCTCCGAGACGCTCTTCGAACTGCCCGGCACCACAGTGGTCCTCACCGGTCACGGTGACGCGACGACGATCGGCGGCGAGAGGCCGCATCTGCAGGAATGGCTGGACCGCGGGGAGTGACCTGCCGGCACTGACCTGCTGCTTCCGCTCAGCGGACACTGCGCCCCCTTCTCCGGTGGATCCGTCCACTGGAGGAGGGGGCGCGGTGATCCACAGGGCGCCGGGAAGCTCCCCTGCTCTAGGATCAGGGCTGTGAAGAACCAGCCTTCGAACAGCGAGTCGATCGGCTCCTCGGCGTCCTCGGCGCCGGCGGACGACCAGGCGTCGTCAGTCCACACGTCGGTCGGCGGACTCCGCGCCGTGATGCGGCCTCGTCACCTCATCATGATGAGCCTGGGGTCCGCGATCGGTGCGGGACTCTTCGTCGGATCCGGCGCCGGCATCGCCGCGGCGGGCCCCGCCGTGCTCGTGTCCTATGCCATCGCCGGGCTCATCGTCATCGCGGTGATGCGGATGCTCGGCGAGATGGTCGCCGCGGACCCGAACCCCGGTGCGTTCTCCTACTACGTGGGCAAGGCACTGGGTCCGTCCGCCGCATTCGCCGTCGGCTGGCTGTGGTGGATCACCCTCTGCCTCGTCGTCGCCGCGGAGGCGACCGCCGCAGCGCAGATCATGGCGGGCGTCGTGCCCCTGTTCCCGCAGTGGGGCTACGCGCTCGCTTTCATGGTGCTCTTCACGTGGATCAACCTGTGGGGAGTCAGGAGCTTCGGCGAGTTCGAGTTCTGGTTCTCCTTCATCAAGGTCGCGTTCGTCTTCCTGTTCCTAGCCTTGGGAGTCGCGTTCCTGCTGGGGTGGACGCCGGCGGACAGCCCCGGCCTCACGCACATCACGGAGACCTCGTTCATGCCCAACGGGATGGGTGGGATCGCTGCGGGCCTGCTGGTGGTCGTGTTCGCGTTCGGCGGCATCGAGATCGTCGCCGTCGCCGCCGCAGAGACTGCGGAGCCCCAGCGATCCGTCAGGTCCGCCACCCGCACGATCCTCTGGCGGATCCTGCTCTTCTACATGGGCTCGGTGAGCATCATGGTGCTCGCACTGCCCTGGGACGACCCGTCGCTGCTCGAGAGCCCGTTCGTCGCGGTCCTCAACCGGGCCGGTCTCCCCGTGCTCGCCGCGATCATCGGCATGATCATCGTCGCCGCACTGCTGAGCTCGCTCAACGCCAACGTGTACGGCGCCTCGCGTATGTTCTACTCGCTGGCGCAGCGCGGGATGGCACCTCGCGGCATGGGCGGCGTCAACGAGCGCGCGGTGCCATCCCTGGGCGTGTGGATGTCCGTGGCGTTCGGCTTCGTCGCGGTGCTGCTGAACTACTTCTGGGCCGAGGAGGTCCTGGGGCTGCTCCTCAACATCGTCGGCTCCACCCTCATCGTCACGTGGTCGTCTGCGATCATCGCCCACCTGGTCCTGCGCACCCGGGCAGAGAAGGCCGGCGAGCAGCTCCCCCTGACGATGTGGCTGTTCCCGTACCTGTCGTGGGCGACGCTCGTGGGGCTCGTGGGGATCATCGTGCTGGGCTTCACGGTCCCCGACGTCCGCACGCAGCTGCTCCTCACGTTCGGCCTCTTCGGCGCACTCCTGGTCGTCGGAGTCATCACCACGCGTCGAGACGCGCAGAGGGCGTAGGTCAGTCCACCGGAACGACGAGTGCCGTCGCGATCGCAGCGGCGCCCTCTCCCCTGCCGGTGAGTCCCAGCCCGTCGGACGTGGTGCCGGAGACGGACACCGGCGCCCCCACGGCCTCGCTCAGCACTCGCTGGGACTCGTCGCGGCGGATCCCGATCTTCGGCCGCGCGCAGACGGCCTGGACGGACACGTTGCCGATCTCGAAGCCGGCCTCGCGGACCAGCCGGGCCGCCTCGGCGAGGAGCACCGCGCCCGAGGCCTCCGACAGCTCCGGCCGATCCGTCCCGAAGTGCGCGCCCAGGTCGCCGATGCCGGCAGCCGCGAACAGTGCATCACAGCACGCGTGGGCCACGACGTCGGAATCGGAGTGACCGGCCAGCCCCGTCTGCCCCTCCCAGAGCAGGCCGGCCATCCACATCGGCCGCTGCCGGTCGGTGGAGAACGCGTGGACGTCCACGCCCGTGCCCACACGGGGAAGCCGACTGGGTGACGGGAGAGGTGCATCAGTCATTCGGATCTCCTGTGCGCATCGTGGCCGTCGCTCACGTAGAGCTCCGCGACGCGCAGGTCGATGGGGTGCGTGATCTTCAGCGCCGCTTCGTCTCCGGGCACTCCGACGACCGCGATGTCGAGGCGCTCGACCAGCCCCGCGTCATCGGTCGCGGACCGATCCGGATCTGTGCGCTGGAGGCCGTGTGCGGCGATCAGCGCCTCCCGCACGAAGCCCTGCGGCGTCTGGACGCGTCGCAGGGCGGTGCGATCGAGGTCGCCGACGACGGTCCCCGCATCCGTCGTGGTCTTCACGGTGTCGGTCATCGGGAGCACGGGGACGACGGCGGAGGCGCCCGCCTTCAGCGCAGCGACGACGCGGTGGTAGACGGAGGCCGGGGTGAGGCAGCGCGCAGCATCGTGGACGAGCACCAGGTCCGCCTGCGGGACGGCCGCCAGTGCTGCGGCGACGGACACCACGCGGTCAGCGCCGCCCTCGACGACGGTGATCGGAACCGGGGCTGGGCGTGCGGGCGCGCCAGGGACGTCCGGGTCGCCAGGGCGAACCGAGTCGACAGGGCCGTCCGGATCGACAGGGCCGTCCAGGCCGACCGGCGACCCGACCGGAGCCTCGGCGGCGGTCTCCGCGATCCGTCGCGCGTCCTCGAGCAGCGAGGACGGGGCGGCGATGACGATCGCATCGATCACCCCCGAGCGCACTGCGCCCTCGACCGCGTGTGCGAGCAGTGGCCGCCCGGCGAGGTGCACGAACGCCTTGGGCGCACCGGCGGCCAGCCGAGTGCCCGACCCGGCGGCCGGGAGGAGGAGCACCGTCGACATGTCGTCGGGCCTCACGTCTTCAGGCCTCACGCGGCGAGAGCCAGAGACCCTCCGCTCGCACGCGCACGACGTCGTCACAGATGATCTCCGCTTCCATGAACCGCTTGCGGCCCTCCACCCGGGCGATGCGGCCCCGCACGGTGAGTGGTTCCCCGATCGGGGTGCCCGCGTCGTAGTTCAGTGTCAGCGAGCGGGTGAACGAGCGCTTCTCCGCGCCCCAGTTCGCAGCATGGCCCAGGATGTGATCGATGAGCAGTGCGACGATCCCGCCGTGCACACGGCCCGGGGGCCCCTGGTACTGGAGCGGGAGTGTGAGGTCGCACCGGTAGTCGTCCCCGTCCGGCACGATGCTCATGGGCGGCGCGATCGGATTGCGCGGCGACGAGGCGGGTGTGATGTCGCCCGCGATGTGGTTGGGAGTGGTGTGCGGATCCCCGACACTGACCGTGTGCGGGGCTGCGGCAGCACGCGAGAGCTGCTCTGCGATGCCGGCGACCTGCTGGGCCAGCGCGTCCGCATCGTCTTCGGTGACGAGTGCGGTCATGAGCTCACGGCCGAGTCGCGTGGTGAGCTCCGTGAACGGGGCGATGGGTGACGACGTCATGTGGTTGTGGTCCTCGGTGTCAGGGCGAGCGGTTCTCATCAGGGCGGCATGCGAACGGCCGATCACCTGGTGAGGTGACCGGCCGGTGCGCTCCGCCAGGGGCAGAGGGGGATCAGGAGGCGAGGACTTCATCGAGCATCGCCTCTGCTTCCTCCTCCTCCTTCTTCTCCGCCAGTGCGAGTTCGGACACGAGCACCTGACGTGCCTTCGCGAGCATGCGCTTCTCACCGGTGGACAGTCCGCGGTCCTGCTCACGGCGCCAGAGATCGCGGACGACCTCTGCAACCTTGATGACATCGCCCGACTGGAACTTCTCCAGGTTCGCCTTGTAGCGGCGGGACCAGTTCGTGGGCTCTTCCGTGACTTCTGCGCGAAGGATCTGGAACACCTTCTCGAGACCCTCCTCACCGACGACGTCCCGCACACCCACGAGGTCGCAGTTCTCGGCGGGGACCTCGATCACGAGATCGCCGTGTGACACCTGCAGCTTCAGATAGAGCTTATCCACTCCCTTGATCGCGCGAGTCTTGATCTCCTGGACAGTCGCAGCCCCGTGATGGGGGTAGACGACGGTGTCGCCGACATGAAATGCCATATTCTGTGAACCCCTTTCGCAGGACCCAAGTCTAACATGTGACGCGCCGCAGAAATGATGCGGGACACATGGGCAGAGTGATAAGGTCCAGGGTTTCTCGCCATGCGGACACGCGCCCGGCAGGCGCGCACCCCGCGCCGCGGTGCACTCGTGACCTGCGGAATTCATGGTCCTGCCAGCGGAATCGGAGCGAGTTCTACGTCAGGTCGAAAGAACGATAGGATGACTGCGAAGTTCCGTGTCGTCGTACCGTCCAAGGAGCCCGGATCGTGAAGAAGAGGACCGCGCGCCTGGCTGTGGCCGCAGCCGCGATCGCAGCCATCGCACCCCTCAGCGGTTGTGCCAGTATGCTGTCCGCAGATCAGACTGCGGAGTATGAGTACCACGGAGGTGACGGCGCATGGTCCCGCGAGGACCTCGACGGCGTCGACATCCGCGGACTGCTCATCATCCAGAGCGAAGAGGGCGATGCCCAGGTCTTCTACACGGTCATCAACGGCGCCGATGAGCCCCGTGACGTGTCGATCGAGATCGGCCCGGAGACGTACGACCACACGGTCGAGCCCGACGCCGTCGTGAGTCAGAATCCGGAGAACCCCGCATCGGACGCGGAGCCTGCCATCATCAGCGGGTTCGACGAAGAGATCGGGTCCCTGTTCGACGTCGAGGTGACGGTCGGCGGCGAATCGGAGACGATCGCCACGCAGGTGCTCGACGGCACGCTCCCGGAGTACGCGGACCTCGTGCCCACGAGCGGTGCGGGTGACCCCACCTCGGATCCGACGGAGGAGACCGCGGCGGCAGAGGGCACCGACCCGGCCGCAGAAGGTGCGGAGGGTGCCGGCACTGCAGCGGATGCCGGAGCAGCGGCGCAGGGCTGACGCGGCTTCCACTGACGGGCGCTCCTCGCCTCGAGGAACCCGCCCCCTCGCCTGACCGATCGAAGGGCCCGGAAGGATCACTCCTTCCGGGCCCTTCGCCGTCCGGCCGCGAACGCCGGATCGGCCAGGCTCACGCCTCGAACTTGTACCCGAGTCCGCGAACGGTGACGAGCAGGCTCGGCGAGGACGGCTCCTGCTCGACCTTCGCCCGCAGACGCTTGATGTGCACGTCCAGCGTCTTCGTGTCGCCCACGTAGTCCTGCCCCCAGATGCGGTCGATGAGCTGCCCGCGCGTCATGACGCGGCCGACGTTGCGCACGAGGATCTCCAGCAGCTCGAACTCCTTGAGCGGGAGCGACATCTCCTCCCCGCGGACGGACGCGACGTGCCGGTCGACGTCGATGCGGACCCCACCGGCCTCGATCACGGAATCGGCGAGGTCGGTCTGCTCCGCGTTGCGGCGCATCACGGCGCGCACGCGGGCGAGCAGCTCACGCGACGAATAGGGCTTCGTCACGTAGTCGTCGGCGCCCAGCTCCAGCCCCACGACCTTGTCGATCTCCGAATCCTTCGCGGTCAGCATGATGATCGGCACGGTCGACTTCGCCCGCAGCTGTCGGCACACCTCCGTCCCGGACGCTCCCGGCAGCATGAGGTCGAGCAGGACGAGGTCCGCTCCCGCCCGGTCGAACTCGCTGATCGCCTGCAGCCCGTCAGCCGCGACGGTCACCTCGTACCCTTCCTTGTCCAGCAGGTACGACAGCGGGTCGGAGAACGATTCCTCGTCCTCGACTAGCAGAATGCGCGTCACGATGCTCCTCTTCCATGTGTATGCTCTCCGTCCACGGTAGGGGCGACGGCCGGCTGCGCTGCGTCGTCCCCCGTGGAATCGATCAGGATCCCCTGTCGCGCGGCTTCCGCGAGACCCGGGGTGATGTCGTCTGCGTGCGCCTGCGGGAGGAGGATCGTGAAGGTCGATCCCTGACCCAGTCTCGACCACACGCGCACCTCCCCGCCATGCGTGGCGACGATGTGCTTGACGATGCTGAGCCCCAGTCCGGTCCCGCCGGTCATGCGGGAGCGGGCCGGGTCGACTCGGTAGAAGCGCTCGAACACGCGCTCCGTGTCCTCGGTGCTGAGTCCGATGCCCTGGTCCGTCACGGCGATCGCGACGCGCTCGTCCTCGAGCTTCGCGCCCACGCCCACTCGCGTGCCCTCATTGGAATAGTGGATCGCGTTGTCGACCAGATTGCGCACGGCATTGACCAGCAGCTCGAAGCTGCCCTCGATGTACCAGTCGCCCCCGTGCAGGGCGGACAGCTCGATGTGCTTCCCGTCGGCCACCGTGCGGGCCCGGTCCACAGCCTCTTCGACGACTCTGGCGACGGGGACCCGCTCCGGGCTCGCCGGCACCTCGTGGTCCTGCACCCGTGAGAGGTCGATGATCTCCTTGACGAGCTGGGTGAGTCTGGTCGACTCGCGCTGCATCTTCTGACCGAACCGGGCCACTGCCTCGGGGTCGTCCGCGAAATCAGTGACGGCCTCCGCGAGGAGCGCGACCGCACCGATCGGCGTCTTGAGCTCGTGGGAGACGTTCGCGATGAAGTCGCGGCGCACCGCGTCGACGCGGCGGGCCTCGGTCTGGTCATCGCAGAGCACCAGGACGAACGCGGAGCCCAGCGCTGCCACCCGGGCGTGCAGGAAGCGCGGCGTCGCGGACGACGCGATCGCGTGCTCGAAATCGACCTCTTCGATGAGCCCTCGTGCACGGACGCGCTCGACGACCTCGGCGAGGGTGTCGGCCGCGAGCGAATGCCCGCGGACAAGTCCGAAGGTGTACGCAGCGGGTGAGGCCTTCACGACATCGTCCCCCGCGTCCACGACGATCGCGGCGCTGGGCAGCACGGCGAGCACTTCCGCGATGCCGTCCGGGAGCTCGTTGTCCGAATGGAGGTCCGCGGCGCTGCGACTGTGCTCGGAGAAGCGGAAGGCCAGGATCCCGGCGATGCCGAGCCCCAGCCCCACGGTTCCCGTGAGTACGGCGACGATGAGCAGGTCCACGCTCCCAGCCTAGACCGATGGCGGGGGCAGAAGCGTCATGGGAGCGACGAACGCCTAGGATGATGGCAAAGGTTCACCGACAGGACAGAGGCGGTTCACGCAGCGGTGCGAGAGTAACCGATGGATCTGTGCCCGCCCCGGCGCGAACCCTGTGGAAAGGAAATCCCCCCGAATGCGCGAAGTCTTCCAGAACGAACTCGACTCACTCGCCGACATGCTCGTCGAGATGACCGAGAAGGTCAGCGCCGCCATGGAGAATTCCAAGGAGGCGCTGAGGACCAACGACCTCGAGCTTGCAGAGGAGGTCATCGCCGGCGACGTGGAGATCGACCGCCTGCAGCTGCAGCTCGACAAGTCGGCTGCAGAGATCCTCGCCCTCCAGGCCCCCGTCGCACACGACCTGCGCGTGGTCATCTCGTCGCTGCGCATGAGCGCCTCGATCGAGCGGATGGGCGACCTCGCCCGCCACGTCGCACAGCAGGTGCGCATCCGCTTCCCCGAATCGGCTGTGCCCGAGGGCTTCGAGCAGATCTTCAAGGACATGACCACGGCAGCGGTGCGCATCTCGCATGCGATCCGTGAACTCGTGTCCGAGCCCGGGCTCGAGGCCGTCCCGACGATCGACGACCTCGACGAATCGATCGACACGCTGCACCTCGCGGTGTTCACCAAGATCGCCGGCTCCAGCCTCAACCCCTCGCAGGTCGCGGACGTCACGCTGCTGTCGCGCTACCTCGAGCGGTTCGGCGACCACGCGGTGTCGATCGCCCAGCGCATCGAATACCTGCTCACGGGCGAATGGCAGTCGGAGCTCATCCCCGGCGATCACGGCTGAGTCGCGCTCTCGTCACCCGCGCGGCCGCGGCTGCGCGCATGAGGCCCCTCCCCGGAACTCTCCGGAGAGGGGCCTCACGGCATGTCACGTCGTTCCGCGGAGTTCGCCCGTCGTTCCGCGGCGGCGGTCACCTCGCGGAGGGCGGGTCAGCCGTCAGCGGCCCTGGTTCGCCACAGCGCCGATCGCGGTCTCTGCGGCCGCGGGGTCGAGGTAGCGGCCCCTGCCGCCGACCGGAACGAGCGTCTGCTCGTCCAGCTCGTAGTGCAGCGGAATGCCGGTGGGCACGTTGAGCCCGGTGATCGCGTCATCGGAGATGCCCTCGAGGTGCTTGATGAGCGCGCGCAGCGAGTTGCCGTGCGCGGCGATCAGCACGGTCCGCCGCAGCTGCAGATCCGGAACGATCGAGTCGTACCAGTACGGCAGGAGCCGCACGATGACGTCGGCCAGGCATTCTGTGCGCGGCAGCGCCGCACCCAGGTTGCCGTAGCGGGCATCGCCCACCTGCGACCACTCGGACGAGTCGTCCAGCGGCGGGGGCGGGGTGTCGAAGGAGCGTCGCCACTCCATGAACTGCTCCTCGCCGTACTCGTCGCGGATCGCCTTCTTGTCCTTGCCCTGGAGCGCACCGTAGTGGCGTTCGTTGAGGCGCCACGACCGGACCGTGTCGACCCACGGACGATCAGCCGTCTCCATCGCGATCTGTGCGGTGAGGATCGCGCGCTTGAGCAGCGACGTGTGGAGCACGTCGGGCAGGAGGTCGTTCTCCCGCAGGAGTTCGCCCGCGCGCACGCCCTCTGCCCGGCCCTTCTCCGTGAGAGGCACATCGACCCACCCGGTGAAGAGGTTCTTCTGGTTCCATTCGCTCTCCCCGTGACGGAGCAGCACAAGGTTGTACGTCATGCTCACATTCTGGCACGGCCCCGTTCAGCGCCCGCAGCGCGTCTCACCGCGCGGCCGGCGGACATACGCGGCGCGCACCGGCCGCGCTCACCGCAGCGAGTACACGAGCTCCACGGTGCCGCTCGCGAACGACCGCTCGCTGCGCAGCGTGAGATCGGTGCGGGAACCGGGCCAGAAGGGCAGCCCGCTTCCCAGCACGAGCGGCTGCACCCAGACGTGCACGGCGTCCACGAGGCCCTCGCGCAGAGCGTGCGACGCGAGCGTGGGCCCCTCGATCGTCACATCACCCGGCGCAGCGTCGACCAGCGCCCGGACCTCCGCCGGGTCGAACGACCGTCGCAGCTGCGTCCGCTCCGTCCGCACCTGGTCGAGCGTCGTGGAGTAGACGATCTTCTCGGCTCGCTTCCAGATCGTCGCGAACTCCGCAGACTGCGGCGACTGGCCGGCTGCGGCGGGGTCCGTCTCCCACACGTGCATGAGCTCGTAGATGCGCCGACCGTAGAGATACGTCCCCGCGCCGGCGGTCGCCTCATTGATGGCCGCCAGCACTTCCTCGTCCGGCTCTCCCCAATCGAAGACCCCGTCGTCGTCCCTCACGAATCCGTCTGCGGACGTGATCATCGAATACACGAGTCGCCCCATTGCGATCTCCCCCTCCGGCCCCACAGGACCACCGTTCGCCGGGGCCCGACGGTCGGACCCCGGCCCGTCAGCGGGAACCGGCCACCGGAGGTCACCGGTGGCCGATCACCGGTCGTCAGCTGTCCGAAGCGTCCTGCGGCTCCACCTCTGTGAAGGTGCCGATGAACTCGTTGTCGTCCCCGGACAGCAGGTGCTCGAAGGCGGAGAGATTGCGCGTCGACTCCCCGCGCGCGATCCTCCACGCCCATTCGCGCTTCATGCTTGTGAGGAACCCCAGCACCAGCAGCTCGTTGAACGACCTGTCCGCGATCCCGAGGAACCGGCCCAGGTAGGCATCCAGCACGTCTTCCGCGCTGTCGACTGAGAACGCCTCAGGCGGCAGGCTCGCGTTGAGGTAGATGTCATCGTGCCCGTCGACGGAGAACGACAGCCCGCCCAGCCTCCCGTTCTGCTGGAGGAGCCACTGGAAGAAGCGCTCCCGGTTCTCATCCGGCTTCCGCACGATGAAGGCCTGGAAGTCGACCGCGTGCGCGCCTGCCCGGATCGACACGTTCGTCTTGAGCTTCTTCTCCCCCGGCAGAATGACCACGGCCTGGTCAGCGCTCACCGATTCGACCTCGACGTCGTTGTCGTCCGCCCAGCGGCGGACGAGTTCGATGACCTCCGTCATGCGCTTCTCCCTTCGTCGCCGCCCCTCGCACGGGGCGGGCCTGCGAACTCCATCAGCACCTCCAGCATGACGTCCTCCGCTGTCTCCCAGCTGAGTTCGTCGCGCAGCGCGGTGGCTCCGGTCGACAGCTGCGCGCGTCCGGCCGGATCCTCGAGCAGCGTCACGATCGCCTGTGCCCAGGTGTACCGGCTGCGATCAGCGACGAGGACGCCCGACGCCCCCGGCCGCACGATATGGGTGAGCCCGCCCACCTGGGACGCGAGGACGGGGGTGCCGCTGGCGACGGCCTCGGCGGCGACGAATCCGAAGGATTCGGATCGGGACGGGACGACGACGAGGTCCGCCGCCCGGTACCAGTCGGCGAGCACGCGTGCCGGGACCGGTCCGCGGAATTCGACGAGGCCGCCCGCCGGCGAAGTCCTGGCCGCCTCCCGCATCCCGGCCTCGTCGGCCTCGCCCGAGGCTCCGCCCAGCATCACGACGCGGGTGCGCCCGGCGAGGACGGGCTCGGTCACGGCGATCTCGGACAGTGCGTCGAAGAGGACGTCCGTGCCCTTGACGTACTGCATGCGGCCGACGCACAGGACGAGGAGATCGGCGGCCTCCATCCCGATCGCGCGCCGCGCCTCCTGGACCCGCCCCGGGCGGAACGTATCGGTGTCGACGCCGGGCGCGACGATCCTGACGCGGTCGGGGGCCGCGTCCAGGAGTGAGCCCATGTCGTGCGCCTCGGACGCGGTGTTGGCCAGCAGGACATCCGCGGTCGCGGCGATCCGCTTCTCCGCGGCGAGACGCTCAGCCGACTCCCTGGCCTCCCCCAGATCACGGTCCTTCACCGCTGCGATCGTGTGGAACGACATCGCCAGCGCAGGCCGTGTCTGCTCCGGGCCCGTAGTGGGGTCCGAGGTGGGGCCCGAGGTGGGGCTCCTGGTGGGGCCCGTGGTGGGGCTCTCGGTGGGGCCCGTGGTGGGGCTCTCGGTGGTGACCGCGGCGCGTCCCGCGGCATCGCCCGCTGCGATCTCGCGCAGTTCGCACGCGACGAGCCCTGACACCCAGTAGTGGGCCCACACGACGTCGGCGTGCCGGAGCAGACCACTCAGGTGCGGATCGTCGGCGATCCTGCAGGCGATCTGTGCGGCCTCGGCACCCATCTCGTCCTTGGACGTCGCCTGCACCGCGACGGTGTGGAGGCGCACGCCCTTTCCGAGGTCGACCGCGGCAGGGTCCTCGGCGATGGCGGAGTCCGCGGTGAGGATGTCCACGGTGTGCCCCGCGCGGACCAGGTGGGCAGCGGTGTGGGCCACGTAGACGTTCAGCCCACCGGCATCCCCGGTGCCCGGCTGCGCCGCCGGTGAGGTGTGGAGGGAGAGGACGACGATACGCACGGCCGAAGTCTATCCGGCAGGACGACGGGACGGGCCCGGCGCATCCGCCGCCGCGCGCTGCGCGCGGACGACCCGCCTCGCGAACCGGTGGGCCCGGGAGCGGCGCAGACGATGGCTGGGCGAGCCTGCGGACGCCTCGGCGCCCGTCTCCTCCAGCACCCGAGAGAGGCGGTGCTGATAGCGGAGCAGGGCCTCGGCGACGGACAGTCCGCTGGTGTCGACGAGGGTGCAGAGGAACTCATCGGCGGTGAGCAGCGCGTACCCCCGTTCTTCGGCGGGGAGCGGAGCGAACGCGTGGACGTCATCGGTGACGAGCAGGTCTGCGCCCCACGCCAGCGCTGCGGCGTCCAGGTGGGCGTCGTCCGGGTCGAGGACGTGGGGGCGGGCCGGCTGGTGGGCGGTCTTCCGCACTGACGGGCGGACGGCTGCATCCGTCCGCTGGTGCGCTGCATGGCCTGCGGGTTCTTCGTCGAGGCGGGTGAGCGAGTCCGTGCGCAGACGCGCCGCACGATCCGCCTGCGCACGGGTGAGCCGCGGGTCGATGCGGCGCAGGGCGTGCCGCAGTTCTCGCGTGACGCCCCGGGAGACGCCCAGGAGCGGGCGGGTGGCGTCCGGGGCGCCGTCGGTGAGTGCGAGCATCCAGAGCCAGAGCGGCTCCGGCGCCAGCACACTCGTGTCGATGAGCACGCGCGGGGCGTCGCTCGGCAGCTGCGGGGCGGAGGCGGCAGGTATGGGATCAGGCTGAGTGTCAGGCATGGGATCAGCCGTTGAAGAAGTCGGTCAGGAGCCGGCGGATGCGGGTGCGACCGCGCCACAGGATCGACCCGGGCGCAAGGACCTCGAGCCGGGCGCGAGGGAAGGCCGCCGCATAGTCGCGGGCGATCTCCACGGGGTGGGAGGCGTCCTCCTCCTGCGTCAGGACGAGGACGTCGCCCGCGAAGTCAGCTGCGGCCTCCGGCTGGTCGACAGCGATCTCCGCCGCGAGTCCGACCCCGTCGGACATGTCCGTATCGACCAGCGCGTCGACCTTCTGGCGGGTCCAGGCGCGGGCAGGTTCCAGGGCCCGGACCTCGGCGGGCTCGCGGGAGAGGAAGTGGTCGACGAGGCCGTCGCGGTCGCCGTCGGCGAGCAGTCTGCGGATACGGGTCAGGCTGTCGTCGAGCGCGTCACTGAGTGTCGGGGAGAAGCCTGCCCAGGACGCGGGGAGGACGAACGCGACCTTCGTGAGCGCTGTGGCGCGGGGGTCACCTGACGTGATGAGGCGGGCGAGACCGCCCGCGCTCATGGAGACGCCCAGTGCACGGGTGGCCCCCGTCGCGGCGAGCGCGTCGGACAGCTGGGCGGCGATCGTGCCGTAGCCCCACCCCGCGCCCGGCGACGGCCGACCGCCGTGCCCACCCAGGTGCATGAGAGCGCGAGTGCCGTCGATCCCTGCGGCGAACGGGCGGGTGTCGCGGATCTGGCCGGAGAAGCCGTGTGCGAAGAGCGTGATGGGATCGCCGGAGCCGAACGTCGAGATCCAGCCGGTCTCCTCACCCGGACGGTTGCGGTCGGCAGCGGGAGTGCGTCCGGGACCGTCGCTCGCGGCGCCCGACGAAGAGGGATCCGTCATGGCACACAGTCTAGAGAGCCGCCGCCGACCCAGGGATCCGCCACCCAGGGATCCGCCACCCACCAACTTTCATCAGTCCGCACATGAAAGAAGGTGTGCGGTCTGACGAAAGCTGGTGGGTACGGGCAACGCGCTGGTGCAACCGCTATGTTCCGGTCCGCGCAGCGCAGTATGTTGAGTGCGCGATGGTGAGTCCGCAGCCGCCCGGTCAGAGACCGGCTGCTCCATACTTTCGACGATTTCGGAGCAACGATGCAGTGTGAAGTCCGCTCGCCGCGCCCTCCGCATATCGGCGGGTCAGAGATCGCCCTCGACGATCCACTCGTCGAGGCACTCGCGCACGTCCATGTGACCGGGTGGCGGCAGGCGTACGGCGATCTCATCCCGAAGCACTTCTACGATGAGGCCGCACGTGCCGAGCGAGCGCACATGTGGCGGTCGACGCTCATGCACGACCACGCGTCGGATCGCGTGCGCATCGCAACGAGAACTGACCGCACGATCGGTCAGTCAGACAGGACGTTCGCTGGTGTTGTCATCGGATTCAGCATCCACGGCCCAGCACGGGATGCCGACAGGACCGGAACGGAGCTCTACGCGCTCTACGTCCTGCAGGAGCACTACGGCAGCGGGGCCGGACAAGGGCTCCTCGACTCGGCGATCGGCGACTCACCCGCATGCCTGTGGGTGGCGGCGGAGAACCCGCGAGCAATCCGCTTCTACGAGAAGAACGGGTTCCGATCCGACGGGATGCGCAGAACCGACGCCGACGTGGAGGGGCTGGAGGAGATCCGCATGGTCCGCGAATAAGGCGGGCTCAGCGCTTGCGGCGGCGGCGCGGATCGACGCTGCGCAGCGCGGGGCGCACGTCCACCCAGTACACGGCCACGGCGATGAGCGCGACGATCGTCACGAACATGGGCATCGCGCTCAGCGGCGGGAGCGCCAAGAAGCCCACGAGCGTCGCCGCCCCGAGGATCAGGCACCAGAACTTCTTCGTCCGCTTGTCGGCGGCCCGGTACATCTCATCCGAGTACAGCAGGGACGAGATGAGGCCCACCACTGTGAACACGAAGATCGCCACGACGATGACGAGGAAGAGGATGCTCTGAATCGATCCGAGGGCCTGCATGCACTCCAGCGTAACGGGTGCGCCTGAAACCGACACTCAGACGGACTGCACTCCGTTCCCAGGCAGACCAGCGACACTCCAGACGCCCCGGCAGTCGCCTCTACCAGCCGAAGCCGGTCGCGCGCACGACAGCACAGACGGCCATCCCGATCAGCACGCACACGAGCATCGGCACACGCAGCACTCCTGCCACCATGCCGGCAGACACCCCCAGGACACGACCAGGATCCGCGACCTCCTGCCCGTCGAAGAAGCCTCCTGTCACCGCGACGGCGAGCACCAGCACGACGACCGCGCGGTCCATCCAGAGCCGTCCGCCCGAAGCCTCGGTCGATTCGCCTCCCGCACGGGCGCGCGCGCCCAGACGCACACCCAGCAAACGCATGACGTACGTGCCGCCGGCCAGTCCGGCGAGCGCCAGGAGGAACGGGACCGTCTCCATCTCAGACCCCCTCTCCATCGTTCGCCGGCCGCACATCCGGCGCCGCGTCGGCAGGTCTCCTGCGCATGTGCAGGTACCCCGCGGCCGGCAGCAGTGCCACCAGTGCCACGACGGACGCCAGTCCCAGGGGCGCAACCGGCGTGAGGGCGAGCGCCAGCACCGCTCCGCCCACCGCCGTGATGCCGAGGAACCGTTCCTTCAGATCGCGAACGACCAGGCAGAACAGCAGGATCGGCAGTGCAGTGTCCAGACCCAGGGAGTTCGCGTCGACCACGGCACCCAGCAGCTGGCCCAGAGTGGCACCGCCTACCCAGGCGATGAAGAGCATGACCGCGGAGATCGAGAACCGCGACCACTTCTCGCGGTCGGTGCGACCGGCGCGCCCGAACGCCGTCGCCTCGTCGTTCGCAAGATGCGCAGCCAGATACGTCCTCCATCCCGCTGGCGCATACTGGCCGATGCTCAGGCCGAACGCGAAGTTCCGCGCGTTCACCAGGAGGCCGCCCATGACAGCGAAGACGGGAAGCCCGCCGGCAGCGATGACGCCCACGAAGGTGAGTTCGGCTGCGCCGCCGGTGGCCACCGCCGCGAGCAGCACGGTCTGCCAGAGCGGGAACCCCGCAGCATGGGCGATCGCACCGTACGAGATCCCCACGAGGAGGATCATGACGTTCATGAGGACGGCGTCGCGCCAGACAGTCCCGGAGACCCCTCTCAGCGCGCGCATGCACCCATCCTGCCCAGCAACTACACGTTCCGTCAACAGAACGATCGGGCTGTGTGTGGAACGGAGGGTAGGATGGTCGGCATGGACGGAGGCACGGAGACGCTGCACGGGGGCTCCCCCATGAGCCGGCTCGCCCACGCGCTGAAGCGCGAGCGGGAGCGACACGGCCTCAGCCTGTCGGAGACCGCCAAGCGCGCCGGCATCGGCAAGTCGACCCTGTCGCAGCTGGAGAGCGGCGACGGCAACCCCAGTGTGGAGACGCTCTGGGCGATCGCGACCGCGCTGGACGTCCAGATCTCGCGACTCCTCGAGACGGATCGCCCGCCCCTGTCCGTGATACGCAGAGGTGAGGCGATGCCCCTGCCGTCGACGGATGCGGAGTATTCCGCGGCCCTGCTGTCCGCCTGCCCGCCGCATGCACGCCGCGATGTCTTCCTCGTGCAGATGGAGCCCGGCGCCGCCCGCGTCGCCCAGCCGCACCCCGTCGGCACGATCGAGCACCTCGTCGTCTCCACCGGCGCGCTGCGCCTCACCGTAGACGACGATTCGATCGACCTGACCGCCGGCGACTACGCGCGCCACGCCGGTGACGGGGTCCACGCGTACGAGGCGCTGGCCCCGGGCACGATGGCCGTGTGCATCGTCGAATCATCCTGAGGCGGTCGCCCTCAGTCAGTCGCCCTCAGTCAGTAGTCCTCACGGTCGGTCCCCGTCTCATCCGCACGGCCCTCTTCGGCCCCTGCCCGACCCCGCCGGGAGGGGTCGGGGACGACGGGCAGGACTGCGACCTCGGGCCCAGGGTCGTCGGCATCCGGCGTCTGCGCCTGCCTGCGGTGGTTCCCGGCGAGGCGAGCCTGCTGTGCCTCCGACCCTTCCGCCGCCTCGAGCGCGGGCCCGTCCGCGCCCAATGCACCGGACGTGTCCGCGATCGCCTCTGCCGCGGCCGTGCCCGCCGCACCCCGCGGCTTCGCATCGTCCTCGACGACACGGAGGGTGCCGGTCTCCGGCTCGACCTCGAGTGTCGGCAGCGCCGCGTTCGCCTCCGCCGCGGATGCACCGGCCGCCTGGAGGAGGTCGACCACCAGGGGGCGCAGGAGCAGGAGCATCGTGGTCTGCTCGATGTCCTCGTGCATGGCGACGGTGGGCCGCAGGGTGCCGGCGACCTCCGTGTAGATCCGTTCGGCCTCGGCCCGGTCCTTCCCCTCCAGCAGCGCTGTCCGCAGCACCCGGGAGGCATCCGCCATCTGCGACATCGCCTCCGACAGGGTCGGGTCCGACTCCCCGTTCTCCGACACGGAGACGGCCCTGCGGAGGACCACGCGGATCATACGCATCGACCTGTCCGCGAACTCGCACGCGCGGGCGAGGCGGGAGACCTCGGCGACATAGCGACGCGACCGGGCGTTGATGCGCGCCGCCTCCTCGGAGATGCGCAGGGCGGCCCGCCACGAGTCGACGTACTGCTGGGAATCCCTGGCGCGGGACAGCGCGCGGCGGGCGGCATCCGCATCCGCGTTCCGCAGTGAATCCGCGGCCTCCCGCAGGAGGATCGTGATCTCCTCGAGCAGATTCGCGGCCTGGTCACGAGGACGCTTGCGCGCGTCGGACGGGGTGATGAACGCCAGGAGCACCGCGGTCGACGCGCCCACGAGGGCATCCGTCGTCCGGGAGAACGCCCCCGCGGACAACTCCGCCGGAACGGTGACGATGTAGATCGACTGGACACCCAGCTGGGTGACGAAGATGGCACCGGAGTTCATGAACATGCCCAGGCACACGGCGGTGAACAGCATGACGGCCAGCTGCCAGAGTCCGCCTCCGAAGATGTGGACGAACAGGTCGCCGAACAGCACTCCCAGAACCGCGCCGAAGCCGATCTCCATCGAGCGGCGCAGCCGCCGATCCATCATCGGGCCGATCCCCACGACCGCCGCGACGGCTGCGAAGAACGGGGCGCTGTGGCCGAGGACGTAGACGCAGAATCCGTAGGCGAACGTCGCGGCGACCGTCAGCTGGAGCACCTGACTGATGTTCAGGCGCAGACGACGCGTCCCCATGCGCACACGGTTGCGCAGGACCAGCCCCGTTGTGGCGGTCCATCTGCGCATACGCCCTTTCGCACCCACGCGGCCACTCTATCCAGGTCGGCATCGTCCAGCACGCATCGAAGCCCGTTCCCCTGCGCACCTTCGGCTCGTGCGGAGCGGATACCAGACACCTCGTCCCGGTGCAGGAACGGCGGAGGGGGTGTGGCATGCTTTCGGCACCGGGGAGGAGAGGGGAACACGCCACCGTGACGACTATGACGACCAACCTGACCAGGGCCGAAGCCGAGGCTCGCAGCACGCTGCTCACCGTCGAGCACTACGCCGTCGACCTCGACCTCTCCGGCGCCGCCGACCCACGGGTCACGACATTCGGCAGCCGCACGACCGTGGACCTCACCGCCCGTGCGAACGGCTCCACGTTCATCGATCTCATCGCCCCGTCCGTGCGCGCGGTGTCGATCAACGGTACGGCGCTCGACCCCGCCGAGGTCTTCGACGGCACCCGCATCCGCTTCTCCGTCCAGGAGGGGCCCAACCGGCTGATCGTCCTGGCCGATGCCGCCTACTCCCGGTCCGGCGAGGGGATGCACCGATTCGTCGACCCCGCCGACGGTCTCACCTACCTGTACACCCAGTACGAGCCCACGGACGCCCGCCGCGTCGCGGCCGTCTTCGACCAGCCCGACCTCAAGGCCGCGTACACCTTCCAGGTGCTCGCGCCCGCCGCGTGGACGGTGCTGAACAACACCGCCGCGGAATCGGTCACAGACCTGTCCGCCGAGGCCGCGGGCACCCGCCCCGCCCACGGCCCCGTCCGCATGCACCGGTTCGCCCGCACCCTGCCGATGTCGTCCTACCTCACCTGCGTGTGCGCCGGCCCCTATGCAGAGGTCACGGGGGAGCACCGGGTCGCACGGACGGGCGAGGTCATCCCGCTGGGCGTCCACGTCCGGAAGTCGCTCGCCCCGTACGTCGACGCGGAAGACATCCTGCGCGTCACGGGGCAGGGGCTGGACTTCTTCCACAGCATCTTCCGCACGGCGTACCCGTGGGGGAAGTACGACCAGATCTTCGTGCCGGAGTACAACCTCGGTGCGATGGAGAACCCCGGTCTCGTGACGTTCACAGACCACTACATCCACCGCGATCGCGCCACCCGTGCAGATCGCGAGGCCCGCGCGAACACGATCCTCCACGAGATGGCGCACATGTGGTTCGGCGACCTCGTCACCATGACGTGGTGGGACGATCTGTGGCTCAAGGAGTCGTTCGCGGACTTCATGGGCGGCCACGCGCTGGCATCGGCCACGGAGTACTCCGACGGCTGGGTGAGCTTCGCTCTGCGCCGCAAGGACTGGGCCTACCGGCAGGACCAGTACCCCACATCGCATCCGATCGTCGCGGAGATCCCCGACGTCGAGGCCGCGAAGCTGAACTTCGACGGCATCACGTATGCGAAGGGGGCGTCCGTCCTCAAGGCGCTCGTCGAGTACGTCGGCGAGGAGGCGTTCCTCGCTGGTTCGAACGCGTACTTCGACGCGCACGCCTACGGCAGCGCGCGGCTGGAGGACTTCCTGGCGGCTCTCGATGAGGCGGCGCCGGACCGCGATGTCCGGGCATGGGCGGCCGCGTGGCTGCAGACCCGCGGCACCTCGGAGCTGCGGCTGGAGATCGAGGACCAGGAGGGGACGATCTCCTCGGCGCACCTCGTGCAGCGTGACGGGTTCGCCCCGCACGGCGAGCCGGGCGTCCTGCGACCGCACCGCCTCACACTCGCTGCGTTCGACGCGGGGTCGAGCGCCGATCCGACCGATACCGAGGTGGAGGGTGCCGACGTCGCAGGTGCCCGGAGCGCGGGAGGCGGCGACGACCTCGGCGGCGGTCTTCGTCTCACGCGGACATGGGACGTCGAAGCGGCGGACGAGTCGACTGAGCTGCCGGACCTCGTCGGACTGCACCGGCCGGTACTGCTCCTGCTCAACCACGGCGATCAGGACTACGCGAAGGTGCGGCTGGACGAGGTCTCGGAGCAGACGGCCGCCCGTCGCGCAGCAGACCTCGATCCGCTGGACCGGGCGATCGTCATCTCTGCGTTCGCGAATGCTGTGCGCGACGGCGTCATGCCCGTCCCCGCCTACCTCCGAGCGGCCACTGGACTGCTCATGACGGAGGACCATCCCGGGATCCTGTCCTCCGTCATGGGGACACTCAGCACCGCACTCGATCGCTGGCTGCCCGCCGCAGAGAGGATCGACGCGGTCGCGGCAGTGCTCGATGCCGTCCTCGAGGCTCTGGAGACGGAGCCGGCGGGCTCGGACCGGCAGCTGAGCCTCGCGCGGTTCGCCATGGGGCTGTGCGCGCGGACGGCCGGCGCCCGTGGATCGGACCGCACCGTGGCCGCGGGGCGCGGATTCGCCTCGCTCGTGCTGCAGACCCAGCCCGGCGCGGCACTCACGGATATCGCGCCCGGACTGGTCGTCGATCACGCACTCCGGTGGATGGCGCTGCGTGCCCTCGTCGTGCTGGGGTGGGCGGACATCGAGGACATCGACGCGGAGGCGGGGCTGGACCGCACCGGCTCCGGCGCCGTGAACGCGGCGATGGTGCGAGCCGCGCGCCCCCTGGCCATCGCCCGCCGGACGGCATGGGGCGAGGCGACACGGGACACGTCGCTCAGCAACGACATGCTGTCGGCCCGGATCGGCGGACTCAATGCGCCGGCGCCGCACCCCATGATGGAAGACTGCGTCGACGACTACTTCTCACTGCTCGAGGAGTTCTGGTCGACACGTCCCATCGAGATCTCCCGCCGCCTGGTCGTCGGCCTGTACCCCGACTGGTCATCACGGCCGCGTCGCGTGGCATCGCGCACTGAGGACTGGCTGCAGCAGCACCCCGACGCTCCCGCGGCACAGCGTCGACTGCTCATCGAAGCGCTGGACGACCTGCAGCGCGCGATGCGGCTGCACGGTGAGGCCAGCGCCGGCTGAACGCTGCGGCGGTGCACTGCTGGACGCGACGACGAAGCTCCGACCCTTCGAGAGGTCGGAGCTTCGTCAGCTGCGGAGGACTGTCAGAGGTAGCGGCGGGACTCGACGAACTGGCCGCCGCTGTCCCACGACTTCCAGTCGACGACCTCGACGGACTTCGCCGCATTCGGAGCGTGGATCATCTTGCCGTCGCCCACGTACATCCCGACGTGGTGGGCGCGTCCTGATCCGCCCGAGGCGAAGAAGAGGAGGTCGCCCTTCTTCAGGTTCGACTGCTTCACGGCATCGCCCTGCTTCTGCTGGTCGCCTGCATCGCGTGCGATGTCGATGCCGTGCGCGCGGAACACCGTGTGGGTGAAGCCCGAGCAGTCGAAGCCGTACGGGCTCACACCGCCCCACAGGTAGCGCAGGCCCTCGAACTGCTCCGCCGTCCTCACGAGGTCGGACCGCGAGGGCTCCGGGACGGTGAAGTCGTGGTCAGGGTCGTCGATGCGGACGTCGTCGTAGTCGATCCACGCGGCGCCGCCGCCCGGCAGCGCCACACGGACGTCCTCGACATCCTGCGAGAGGAGGGGCAGCTCGACATTGATCGTCGCCTCCGGCGTCTCATCGCCCGGCAGGTCGGCGTACTGGACGCCGTCGAGGTCTGCGGTGCGAGCGGTGACGACGGCTGTGGGCTGGTCCTCGCTGAGTTCGACGAATCGGTCGTTCTCCACGATCTGCGCCTTCGGCACCCAGCCCGGGTATCCGCGGTCCTCCTTGGGGCTGGACTGGTCCGCGACAGCGACCTTCGCCCATGTGCCCTGCACAGCGAGCACAGTCAGTTCTGCGCCGTAGGGGGCCTGGGTCTGCACGAGGCCGGTGAGTCCGCGTCGGTTCTCCGTCGACGACAGCGCCCTGTTCCAGGCGTCGAGGTCGACAGGGGCCGTCGTCGCGGGGGCGTCGACGGAGCGAGGAGAGTCGGGCGACGTCCAGACTGTCGCGGATGTGACGTTGACGAACGCCGTGTCGCCCTTTCCGATCTCTCCGCTGGATTCGGCACGCAGGGCGACGCCGTCATCGGCGGCGCCGGACATGTCCGGTCCGGTGCTTGCAAGGGCGGGCTGTGCGATGAGCGCTGTCGCGCACAGCCCGAGGACGGGCAGAAGTGCTTTCGCTTTCACAGGATTCTCTTTTCGGTCAGCACCGACCGCACAGCGGTCGGTCCAGGTGCATGGGGGAAGACACCGTCTCACCGTCGAGAGTAGCGGCTGGGCTCCCGCCGCGTAAACCGTTCGACGACCTCAGGAGCGCTCGAGGCCGAACTCGGCGGCAAGCGCCTCCACCGTCCGCACACGAGCAGGCACCCTGTCGATCGGATCGTCAGGGCCGGCTCCGGCGATCGGCTGGATCATGATCTCGTCCACACCGAACTCCTGGGCGATCCCGCGCAGGCGATCGGCGACCTCGGCGGCGGTGCCCACCGCCCAGGAGTCCCACATCGATTCACCGATCCGGCGGTGCCCCTCCGTCATGACGGACTCGACGTCGTCCCCGACGAGGCGCTGCGCCTGGAGCTCAGGACCGATCCGCAGCTGCCCCATCTGATAGACGAACGGCTGGACGAGGTCCCACGCCTCCTGGGTGGTCGCGCCGACGGCGGCGTTGACCGTCACGAACGTCCGCGGCTCCTCGCCGTGCTCTGTCGGCGTGAACGATTCGCGGTAGAGGTCCATCGCGGCGGAGGTGCCGCGGCCGGCGAAGTGATTGGCGAAGACGTACGGCAGCCCGAGTGCGGCGGCGAGCTGGGCCGAATAGCCGCTGGAGCCCAGCAGCCACACCTGCGCCGCCTCGTCGACGCGCGGGGATGCGTGCATGACGTGCTGTCTGCCGCCGTGCACGGGGAACGCGGCACCGGCAGGCGACAGCAGTGCCTGGATGTCGACGATGTGCTGCGGGAACTGCTCGACCGGATCGATGCGGTTCCCCTCGCGATCGACGAGCTGCCCCTCGCCCAGGTGCCCGCGCATCGCGGCCGAGGTGTACGGATCCGTGCCGGGCGCGCGCCCCAGGCCCAGGTCGATGCGATCGCCGTAGACGGCGGTGAGCAGCGCGAACTGCTCCGCCACTGCGAGCGGTGCGTGGTTGGGCAGCATCACGCCGCCGGACCCCAGCCGGATGCGCGAGGTGCCCTGCCCCAGGTGCATGAGTTCCGTCGCGGGGCTGGTCGAGGCCACGGCCGGCATATTGTGGTGCTCCGCCACCCAGTAGCGGGTGAAGCCCAGCCTGTCCGCGGACTCGACCAGTTCCTTCGACGCGGCGAGGGCTTGGCCGGTCGTCTGGCCCTGTCTGACGGAGATGAGGTCGAGGAGCGAGAGGGCAGGCGAAGTCGTCATGCCCGTGGCAACACCGAGGCAGGTGGGGTTCATCCCGACGCGGAGTCCGCGTATCGCCCGTTGGAATCCGTCCGCGAGTGCAGTGGGCACTGCTATAACCTGTGCGCGCCGTGCGCGATCTGGTCGTGCAGCAGACGTCGATGGAGGAGGCAGCGTGGAGGACGAGAGCAGGGAGTCGGCCGTCGGAAGAGATGCGGACGTCGGCCAGAGCGGTCCGGTGGACCCCGAGGCGCAGAAGCTCACGGAGCGGAACGCGCGGATCGCGGTGACGGTGTTCCCGCTGCTCGTCATCGCCGGCGGGATCGTCGGCTTCTTCGGATCCGACTCGATCAGCCCACTGGCACCGACGATCCCGTGGGGCCTCGGCGTCATCATGTTCTTCATGGGCGTCACGCTCACGCTGCCCGACTTCACGCGCATCGCGAAGCGCCCCTGGGTCATCCTGCTGGGCACCGGCAGCCAGTTCATCGCCATGCCGCTGGCCGGGTGGCTCATCGCGCAGGCGCTGGGGCTGCCGCCCGCCCTGGCGATCGGTGTCATCCTCGTCGGATGCGCTCCGGGCGGGACCGCCTCGAACGTCGTCACCTATCTGGCGAAGGGCGACGTCGCCCTCTCCGTCTCCGTCACGACCGTGTCGACGCTGCTCGCGCCTCTCCTCACCCCGATCCTCACACTGTGGCTCGCGGGTTCGTACATGGACGTGTCGGCCGGCTCCATGATGGTGTCCATCGTCCAGACCGTGCTGCTGCCGGTGATCGGCGGCGTCGTCGTGCGGGCGCTCTTCTCCCGCCTCATCGATCTGCTGGGGCCGGTCCTGCCGTGGCTGTCGACGATCGCGATCGCCTACGTCGTGGCCGTCGTGGTGGCAGGATCCGCGGGATCGCTGCTGCAGGCCGGCGCGCTGGTGCTCCTGGCAGTCGTGCTGCACAACGGAGTCGGACTGCTGCTGGGCTACGTCGCGGCGCGGGCCGCAGGCCTGGACGCGGCGGGCCGCCGTGCACTGTCGTTCGAGGTCGGACTCCAGAACTCCGGGCTGGCCTCGTCCCTCGCGCAGACCCACTTCCCGACCGAGCCCACAGCGGCGCTGCCCGGCGCGGTCTTCTCCGTGTGGCACAACGTGTCCGGTGCGGTCCTCGCGGCGTACTACGCCCGTCGCCCGCTGAAAGGCTGAGGTCGCTCGGGCCGTCGCCAGCCGTCGCCAGTCGTGGGCAACCGTCGCCCGCCCTGCGCAGTCAGCCGGCGCGAACGTCAGGCCAGGGCGTTCGCGAAGCCCTCCTCGAGCACGTCGAACGCCTCATTCAGCAGCTCATCGCTGATGGACAGCGGCGGGAGGAAGCGCAGGACGTTGCCGAACGTGCCGGTCACCAGCACGAGCACCGCATTCGCCGCGGCATGATCGGCGATCGCCTTCGCGAGGCCGGGGTGCGGATCGATCGAGTCGCGCTGCACCAGCTCGATGGCCTGCATCGCGCCCCGGCCGCGCACGTCCCCGATCTCCGGGTGCTTCGCCTGCAGCGCCTCGATACGGCGGACGAGGATCTCACCGATCTCGACGGCTCGCTCGACCAGCCCGTCCTGCTCATAGGATTCGAGGGCGCCCAGCGCTGCGGCGACCGCCGCAGGATTGCCGCCGTACGTACCGCCCAGGCCGCCGCCGCCCACCGCGTCCATGATCTCCGCGCGTCCGGTCACCGCGGCGAGCGGCAGTCCGCCCGCGATGCCCTTCGCCGTCGTGACGATGTCCGGGACGATGTCCTCGTGCTCCGACGCGAACATCCTCCCCGTCCGCGCGAAGCCCGCCTGGACCTCATCCGCGACGAAGACGATGCCGTTCTCACGCGCGTACTCGACGATCGCGGGCAGGAAGCCGTCGGCCGGCACGATGAAGCCGCCCTCGCCCTGGATCGGCTCGATGACGATCGCGGCGACGTCGTCCGCCCCGACCTGCTTGTCGATCATGCTGATCACCCGCTGCGCCGCGTCCTCGCCGGACACCTTCGTACCCGCTGCCGCATCATCGCGGTACGGGTACGACATGGGCGCGCGGTAGACCTCGCCCGCGAACGGCCCGAATCCCTTCTTGTAGGGCGCGACCTTCGACGTCATCGCCATCGTGAGGTTCGTGCGGCCGTGGTAGGCGTGGTCGAACACGACGACGGCGTTCCGCTTCGTGTGGACGCGTGCGATCTTCACCGCGTTCTCCACCGCCTCCGCACCTGAGTTCAGCAGCACGGTCCGCTTCTCGTGGTCACCGGGGGTCAGACGATTGAGGGCTTCTGCGACCTCGATGTACGACTCGTACGGGTTCACCATGAAGCACGTGTGCGTGAAGGCGTCGAGCTGCTCCTTCGCATGTGCCACCACCCGCTCGTTCGAGTTGCCGACGGTCGTGACCGCGATGCCGGAGCCCAGATCGACGATCTGGTTGCCGTCCGCGTCCTTGAGGATGCCGCCGCCGGCTGCGACGACGTAGGCGGGCATTCCCGAGGCCACGCCGGGTGCGACCGCCTTCTTCCGCCGCTCCTCGATCTCCTGCGACCGGGGTCCTGGGATGGCTGTGACGATCTTGCGTTCCTGCGGCAGCGAAGGGCCGCCCTTCTCCAGCTGAGTCATACGACGAACATATCCCCCGCCCGAGGCCCCTGTCACCACTTTCCGACCGCCGGCCCCCGCCGCGCACGGGCGTCCGGCGGCACTCCCCGCCGGGGGTCAGAGACGACGCTGGTCGACGGCAGGGTTCCTCTGCACACGCGGGCCCGACGGCTCCCTCTTCGACACGACGATCTGGTCCTGCGCGGCCACGACCAGCTCCTCCGGCTCCGCGGGCTCGTGCTGCCCTGCGGTCGCGGCACCCTGACCCTCGGCACCCTTCACCACGACGTGCAGCGGGGCCTCCGGGTCCACGCCGCGCTTGATGACGGCCAGGGCGACGGGCCCCAGCTCCCAGTGGAGCGCCGATGTCGTCACGTGGCCCACGGACCGCATGGCACCGCGCACCTCGGCCCGGACCTCGGAGCCGGAATCCGGCACGATGTGCCCCGACCCGTCGAGGTGGAGGAAGACGATCCGGCGGGGCGGCTGCCCCAGATTGTGCACGCGGGCGACGGCCTCCTGCCCGCGATAGCAGCCCTTCTCGAGGTGGACGGCTGTCCGCAGCACGTCGAGCTCACCGACGAGCGCGCGGTGGTCGACCTCCGGTGCGGCCGGGCGCCACGCCTCGACGCGCAGCGCATCCCACGACTCACGGCCGGCGACGGCAAGCCCGTCGTGTCGCCAGTCGCGCAGCACAGCGCGGTCGACGACGGCGATGCGGAAGTCGATGTCAGCACCCGGATGGTCATCGGAGGCGACCCGCGCGCCCAGGTCGATCGCGGCATAGGAGGTGGATCCCGCACCGATCGCCGGCCAGGGGTCGTTCCACACGACCGCGGTCGCGAGCTCCTCCGGCGGTGCGCCGATGAAGCCCACCGCCTGGAAGGAGTCGGTCACGTCGATGATCTCGACGCGCATCATGAACCGCATGCGGTCGAGGAAGTCGATCGCCTCGTCGGTGCGGACGTCGGAGAGCGCCCACAGGACCTCTCCGTCGTCGATCAGCCGCAGCCAGCCCTCGATGTGCCCGGTGGGTGAGAGCACGAGCGTCTCCGTCGAGACATGCGGCTCGAGCGCGTCGACCTTCTGCGACGTGAGCGTGTTGAGGAAGGTGAGGCGGTCGGCCCCCTCGAAGCGGAAGACGCGCGTGGCGGACAGGTCCGCGATCGCCGCGCCGTCGGCCAGCTGTCGCTGCTCGCGCAGGGGCATCCCGAAGTGCGCCACCTCGCCCGCGTGCTCCCCCGCGCCGTAGACCGCGGAGGACCGCGGGAAGATCAGAGAATTCTTGGGTGTGCTCATAGTGCGGCTCCTTCGTCGTGGCGGCGAGGTCCGCCCCGTCATCCGATGATGTCGCGGAGGGCGTCCTCGAGCCCCGACACGTCATCCCTCATGTCATCGACCAGCTGTGTCAGCAGGTCTCCCCCTGAGTCCAATGCCTCGAGCACCGGCCCGTATTCCGACGCGTCGTCACAGGCATCGCGCACCGAGGTGCGGAAGTCGTCGATCGAGTGGGAGACGGCGTCCATCACTCCGGACAGATCGACCGCATCGAGGGAGTCCGCGGCAGCGCACAGCGAGTCGAGCGCCTCTGCTCCCTCCGTCGCGATGTCGCCGATCGAGCCGAACGACGCTCCCCACCCCACGGTGGCAGGGTTCCGCAGGGAACCCGTCTCGAGATCGACGACCGTGGCGACGTCGATGAGAGTGGGCGCCACCTCGTCGACCAGCGTGTCCGCGACTGTGAGTGCTTCATCCGCGGCGTCGAGGTCGTCGCGCAGACCCGGGACCCAGCCCAGCTGGGGCATCGGGAAGGCGGCGAACTCGTCCTGTGCGTCATCCAGAGCGGAGCGCACCGCCACGAGCTCCGCCTCTGCCGTCGCGGGGTCGGTGAGCAGTGTTGCGAAGAGGGTCTCGGAGCTCTCCGTCGCCGCATCCAGAGCGGTCGAGAGGCGGTCGACGCGCTTCATCACGGTGACGGCGCATGCGGCGGCGACCAGTCCCAGCGTCAGGACGATGATCACCGCGGACACGAGCAGTCCGGGCCGGCGGCGACGACCATCTGCAGGAGGGGCGGCCCCCGGGCCGGCGGCCCACCCGTTCACCGCAGTCCACCCGTTCACGGGAGCACCGGTGCGTCAGTCCAGGACTGAAGGCGAGGTGCGCTGCAGGTCAGCAGAGACGTGGGAAGCGGGGTCGTGGCCGTTCGCGGCCATCTCCCACACCCACATGAGGCGGCCCTCGACCAGCCCGTACATGCGGCTGGACGCCCGGTAGTCCAGTGCGTTCGGGGTCTTCACCCCACCGTCGGAGACGAGGTCGACGCGCGGTCCCGCGATCCGCCCCGCGTAGTGCTCCATGAGCCCGTGGGGATAGGCGAGCGCCACTTCGATGTCGAAGTCGTCGCGCTCCGTGCGGAGCTCCTCGACCGCCGCGGCGGTGGTGTAGGGGGTGTCAGCGCTGGGTGGCATGAGCCCGGGGCCGGTGTCGTGGTCCCCGCGGGGACGGGCCAGCTGCCAGATGCCGGTCTCCACGCCCAGCAGCGCGCCGGGGGTGGGATCAGCCTCGTCGAACCACGTGCGGCAGGTGTAGAGCAGGTACGGCTGGTCGCCCTCGATCGAGAATTCGGCGCGCTGGAACACGCGCCGCTCCTCGGCATCGGTGTAGACGACTGCGCCGTGGCCCTCCCACGTGCCGATCAGCCATGCGAGCGGGACGAGCTCAGGCTGCAGGTCGACCGGGATCTCGACGGGCATGGGTCAGCGCTTCACCTTGAACAGGCTGGCCACGACCTTGACGCCCACGGCCATGGCACCCAGGCCGGCGAGCACGACGAGAGATTCAAAGAACAGGACAAGTCCGGTGTATTCCTCCATGCGCGGCAGTCTATCCCAGCGCGGGGACGCGCTCACACCGGGAGGGCGCTCCCCTCAGACGGGGCCGGCGACGCGGGTGAGGACGTAGACGACCACACCGCCCAGGGCGATGGGCGCGGCCCCCAGAGAGGCGTGGACCGCAAAGAGCCTCGCCTTGTCCCGACGACGCGCCTCGGTCAGAGCCGCAGCCTGGTACTTCGATTCCGCGATGAGTCCCAGGAGTCGGTCCACAGCTGCCGCGAGGACGCCCATGACCGCGCCCAGACCGCCGGCCAGCACGAGCGCCGCCGAATCCCCGCCGACGGCGACGGCCGCGACCAGACCACCCAGGGTGCCTGCGACGACCGCGAGCGGCGACGTGTAGCGGGCCGGCCAGGGAAGTGCCGTCGCGGCGAGCGCGAGGACGACCGCGACGAGCCCCGACAGGATCGTCGTGTGGTCGTTCGTGAGCCGGAACGCCGCCACCCACGTGGCGGCGGACAGTGTGATGGCGAGTCCGGCGACTTGAGCCGACACGTTCACCGTCGCGTGGGAGGCTCCGATTCCGCGCGTCAGGTTCTGCACGAACGCCCACAGGAGCCCCATCCCGACCAGGATGGGCAGCCATTCGAGGAAGGGCCCCTCGTCAGCGAGCACGGTCGCGACGACGCCCGCCCCGCCGAAGACAGCCAGCATGATCGACGTCGCCCGCGGCTGCGGCGAGTCCGTCAGGCGGGGCCAGCCGTAGGCGAAGACCAGCATGACGAGCACCGCCCCCGGGGCGAAGGCCATCGACGGCTTCAGCAGGAACTCGCCCACGAAGGTCGAGGCGCCGAGCACCAGGGTCAGGCACACGGCGATCGCGACTCGCATCCATCTCAACACCCCTCCATCCTGCAACACCCGGCGCTCAACGTCGCATCGGCGCGCACCGGGCACAGGGAATCCGCACGTCGGGCACGACTACACTCGTGACATCCGACACGGACGGAATCCCACTGCCCATCGGCTCGTCTGCCCGCGGACAGGTCAGACGCCCCACCTGGCTGCCCACCCATCGACCGGCCCACCCGGCAGGCGGCCCACCGGTCGACGTGCATATCCGGCGACGGAGGGCCACGCTGGGAACAGAGCAGAGCAGGGCGGACCCGAGCCGACCCCGCGCTCGGAATCGAGCCCGATCCGAGGTTCCGCACGGTGCACCGCCTCGGATGCCGCTTCTCGCCGCGGCACATCCCGCGCAGCGTGCGCGAGCACGACGACTTGGAGGACGCAGATGACTGACACCAACGCCCCGACGCCCGCCGGTTCACCCCGCACGATCGCCCTGTCGTCCCTGGACGCCGCACAGGCGGTGCTGGCCGCCGCGACGCAGTCCGACGGCATCCCGCCGATCTCCGACGGGCTCCTCGAGGCAGCGGCCGACGGCACTGCCGTGATCCTCGGGATCGCCGAGGCCACCGACGATGAGACGACCGGAGGCAAGGCCGCCGCAGGCGACTCGGGCTCACCCGACGCCCCCCTGGCGGGCGTCGGAGTCGCGGCTCTGCAGGGCGAGCGCTGGGCGGCCGAGGCCGCTGTGGCTCCAGAGCACCGCCGCCGAGGCCTGGGCCGCGCTCTCGTCACCGCTCTCGCCGAAGCGGCCCGCGCCTCGGGCGGTGACCCCTGGTTCTGGTCGCACGGCGACCATCCAGCTGCGTACCGCCTCGCGGAGGAGTCCGGACGCCGCCGAGCTCGTGAGCTGCTGCAGCTCACGACCGAGGGAGTGCCCGAGCTGCCCGCGCTGAATGCACCGGAGGGGGTGGTGCTGCGCGACGTACGAGCCGATGACGCGGAGGCCTGGGCCGCGGTGAACAACGCCGCGTTCAGCTGGCATCCCGAACAGGGGGGTCAGGATCCCGCGGACTACCGCCGACGGACCGGGGAACCGGACTTCGACCCCAGCACTGTCGTCATCGCCGAGCGGACCGCCGACGGCAGGGTCCTGGGCTTCCACGAGACGAAGCGGCATGCCACTCACCCGTCCGGCCTCGCGATGGGCGAGGTTCACGTCATCGGCGTCGACCCCGAGGTGCATGCGCGCGGGCTGGGCCGGGCCCTGCTCGTCGAGGGCATGGCGCGGATGATCGCGGACGGCGCGGAGGCGATCGAACTGTACGTCGAGAGCGACAACGAGAAGGCCCTGCCGCTGTACAGGGATGTCGGGTTCTCACGTACGGTTGTCCACGTGAGCTACGAGCCGCCGGAGCGCCCCCATGAACCATGAGACGTATGACGTGACGACCTTCGGCGTGGAGCACGATCTCCCCGCCGCCGCAGACCGGTTCCTGGATCGCGAGCTGTCCTGGCTGGCCTTCAACGAGCGTGTCCTGGACATGGCCGCAGACACGACTCTGCCGCTGCTCGAGCGCGCCAATTTCCTGTCGATCTTCGCCTCCAACCTCGACGAGTTCTTCATGGTCCGCGTCGCGGGGCTCAAGCGGCGGATCTCGACCGGGCTCGCCGTGGCGTCGGTCACGGGAACGCAGCCGCGCACCGCGATGCGCTCGATCACGAAGACCGCCCGCGGCCTCGTGCGTCGCCACGCGGAGCTCTACCGCGACGACATCACCCCCCGCCTCGAGGCGGAGGGGATCTTCGTCGTCGGCCTCGACGACCTCACGGCCTCGGAGCTCGACGGGGTCTCGGAGCTCTTCAGCGAACGGGTGTTCCCGGTCCTCACGCCTCTGGCGGTGGATCCCGCCCACCCCTTCCCGTACGTGTCGGGGCTCTCCCTCAACCTGGGCGTGGTGCTGCGGCATCCGCGATCCGGCGCGGAGCACTTCGCCCGCGTCAAGGTGCCTCCGGTCCTGCCGCGGTTCATCAACGTGTCCGAGTTCGAGGGCACCGGTTCCTCGACTGCGCACACGCCCGGCGCAGAGGCTCCCGTGAGCCCGGAGACGCCCGCCCGGTACCTGCCGATCGAGGACGTCATCACCGCGCACCTCGACTCCCTGTTCGAAGGTATGGAGATCGTGTCCGCCGCGTGCTTCCGGATCACGCGCAACGAGGACCTCGAAGTCGAGGAGGACGACGCGGAGAACCTCCTCAAGGCACTCGAGAAGGAACTGGAGAGGCGCCGCTTCGGGCCCGCCGTCCGCCTTGAGATCACCGAGGACATGCACCCGCGCGTGCGCGAGCTGCTCGTGAACGAGCTGGCGATCGACGAATCGGAGATCTACGAGCTGCCGACCCCGCTCGACCTGCGCGGGCTCGCCATCATCGCCGACGTCCCGCGGGACGACCTCCACTTCGGGAAGGCCGTGCCGATCGTCAGCCGCGACCTGGCCGAGGCCGAATCGTCCGAGCAGCCCGATGTCTTCGGCGCCCTGAGGGAGCGCGAGATCCTCGTGCAGCACCCCTATGAGTCCTTCTCCACGAGCGTGCAGGCCTTCATCGAGCAGGCGGCGCAGGATCCGCACGTCGTCGCGATCAAGCAGTCGCTCTACCGCACCAGCGGAGACTCCCCGATCGTCGACGCCCTGATCGAGGCGGCACAGGCCGGCAAGCAGGTTCTGGCGGTCGTGGAGATCAAGGCCCGGTTCGACGAGGCCAACAACATCACGTGGGCCCGCAAGCTCGAACGGGCCGGGGTCCACGTCGTGTACGGCATCGTGGGGCTCAAGACGCACGCGAAGCTCTGCCTGGTCGTCCGCCACGAAGCGGGCGGGCTGCGCCGCTACGGCCACGTGGGCACCGGCAACTACCACCCGAAGACCGCGCGCGGCTACGAGGACATGGGTCTGCTCACCGCTGATCCGCAGCTGGGCGAAGACATCGCGAAGCTGTTCAATCAGCTGTCCGGCCTGGCACCCGGCACCACCTACTCCCGCCTGCTCGTGGCGCCTGCGCGTGTGCGCGACGGCCTGCTCGAGCACATCATCGAGGCCACGACGCGCGCACGCGCCGGTGAGCGCGCCCGCATCCGCATCAAGGTGAACTCGATCGTCGACGAGCAGATCATCGATCACCTCTACCTCGCATCCCGCGCGGGAGTGAGCGTCCAGCTGTTCGTCCGGGGGATCTGCGCGATCCGCCCCGGCATCCCGGGACTCAGCGAAAACATCCGGGTGCGGTCGATCCTGGGCCGGTTCCTCGAGCACTCGCGGGTGTACGTCTTCGAGTACGGCGACGACTACGAGCGCACGGAGGCGTACATCGGCTCCGCGGACCTCATGCATCGCAATCTGGACCGACGCGTCGAGGCCCTCGTGCACCTGCAGGACCCGCGGCACATCGATGAGGCACGGCAGCTCTTCGAACTCGCGTTCACCGAAGACACCGCACGCTTCGACCTCGATGGCGACGGCCTGTGGACCCGTTCGTCCCTCGATGCGCACGGCGCACCGCTCGCCGACTATCAGACCGCTCTCCACCGAGTCCACCGTCACCGCTGGTCGAGGCAGCGCGGATGAGCCCCTCACCGGTGAGCAACGCCGGAGAGTCTGCGCATCTGCATGCGGACGTCCTCGCCGCCGGATGCGTCCTGTGGCGGGACCGGGCCGGGGAGCTCGAGGTGCTGCTGGTCCACCGTCCCCGCTACCGGGACTGGTCCTGGCCCAAGGGCAAGGTCGACAAGGGCGAGACCCTGCCCGAGGCCGCTGTCCGCGAGGTGCTCGAGGAGACCGGGTACTCGGTCACCCTCGGTCTGCCGCTGCCCAGCGCCCGCTACACCGTGGGCAAGGCGCTGCGCAAGCACGTGTCCTACTGGGCCGCGGAGGTCACCGGGAAGCCCACCGGCACCGTGCAGAATCCCCGAGAGATCGACGAGATCCGCTGGGTGACCGCGGCTCGGGCGAAGGCCATGCTCACACGCTTCGACGATCGGGAGCAGCTCGACAAGGTCGTCCACGCGCATTCCACGGGGACCCTGCGGGCATGGCCCTTCATCATCGTGCGGCACGGGAAGGCATTCCCCCGCGCCAAGTGGCACGAGATCGAGCATGAGCGACCCCTGCTGGCGATCGGCACGCGCCAGTCGCTGGCGCTCACGGGACTGCTGTCCGCGTGGCACCTCAAGAGGCTCGTCTCCAGCCCGTGGAAGCGGTGCGTGGCCACGCTCGCACCGCTGTCCGCCGCGACGGGGAAGAGCATCCGCAAGCGCACGACGCTCAGTGAGAAGGCGAACGCGCAGAACCCGCAGAAGACCCGCGCGGTGCTGGAGAAGATCCTCGTGAAGGGCGTCCCGACCGCGCTGTGCACGCACCGCCCGGTCCTGCCGACCGTCCTCGAGGTTCTCGCAGATCACTCGCCGGCAGGGCTCGCTGAACGCCTCCCGCCGCGCGATCCCTTCATGAATCCCGGCGAGATCCTGGTCGCGTACGTGCGCCCCGGCGCGGTCCCCCGCATCGTCGAGTTCGAGCGCTACCGGCCGATCGACACATGACCTGCGTCACGCGTGACCACGGCGACGATCCCCTGGTGTGACGAGGATCCCAGACGCCGGGCACCTCGTTCACCGGCCGTTCACATTCGACTCCCTTTCGAGTCATACTGCACTCGTAGCGTAGAGACCGCACTCAGAGGGGTATCCCCTGCACCTGGGAACTCTCCCCGGATGCCCCTTACACATGGAGCGAAAGGCACCCACGTGAAGCTCAAGCGTTTCAGTACCGCTGCAGCAGTCCTCGCAGCTGGCGCACTCACCCTCTCCGCCTGCGGCGGAGGATCCGGCAACGGCGAAGGCGGCGAGCCCGCAGCGGACGCCGGTTCCGTCTCCGGCACTCTGATCGGCGGCGGCGCGTCGTCGCAGGAGGCCGCGATGACCGCGTGGACCCAGGGCGTCACCGAGGTCTCCCCCGATCTCACCGTGAACTACGACCCGGTCGGCTCCGGCGCCGGCCGCGAGGGCTTCCTCGCGGGCCAGTACTCGTTCGCCGGTTCAGACGCCGCGATGGACGAGGATGAGCAGGAGCAGGCCGCATCGGTCTGCGGTCCTGAGGGCATCTTCCACGTCCCGTCCTACATCTCCCCCGTCGCGGTCGCCTTCAACCTCGAGGGCGTCGACACCGTGAACATGGATGCGGAGACCATCGCTCAGGTCTTCGCCGGTGAGATCACCGAGTGGAACGACGACGCGATCGCGGAGCAGAACGAGGGCACCGAGCTGCCCGACACGCCGATCACCGTCGTGCACCGCTCCGACGACTCCGGCACCACGGAGAACTTCACCGCGTACCTCAACGAAGCGGCCGGAGACGCCTGGGAGTACGACGAGGTCGAGACCTGGCCGTCCGACATCGCCGCGGAATCCGCTCAGCAGACGTCCGGCGTCGTGTCGCTGGCGGGCAGCACCGACGGCGCGATCACCTACGCGGACGCCTCGCAGGTCGGCGATCTGGGCACCGTCGCGGTGGGCGTGGGCGGCGAGTACGTCGAGTACTCCGCTGACGCCGCCTCGCAGGCCGTCGAGGCCTCGGAGACGAAGGAAGACGGATCGGTCGAGCTCGACCGCGCGACGGAGGAGGCCGGCGTCTACCCGATCGTCCTCGTCTCCTACCACATCTTCTGCCAGCAGTACCAGGACCAGGAGACCGCTGACCTCGCGCAGGCGTTCGGCCAGTACATCATCTCCGAGGAGGGCCAGACGGCCGCCGAGGATTCGGCCGGCTCCGCGCCGATCTCCGACGAGACGCGCACCGCCGCAGCCGAGCGCATCGACAGCATCGCAGTCCAGGGCTGATATAGGCTCCGAACTGGCATCGGCACTGCCGCCGGTTCACTCACACAGTGGACCGGCGGCAGCGTCGTGTCCGTTGCTCGATGCCCATGATTCACAGTTCCACCATGGTTCCGGAGCTCCGTTCCGGACTGCCGAACTCCGAGGGGAGTCATCGTGACTGAGCAGGTCACCGAAGCGAGGGACCCCAAGTCCTCACCCATCACGAAGTCATCGGGGAATGCCTCCGGGGACAAGATCTTCGCCGGTCTGTCGTACGGCGCCGGCGCACTCATCCTCGTGGTGCTCGCGTTCGTCGCGATCTTCCTCGTCACCGAATCGCTGCCCGCGCTGGCGCCCACGCTGTTCTCCGACCAGGACTCGATCAGCAGCGCGGACAACTTCTGGGTCTACGTCGTCCCGCTCATCGGTGGCACGATCATGGCCTCGTTCATCGCCATCCTCATCGCGACGCCGGTCGCCATCGGGATCGCGCTGTACATCTCGCACTACGCACCGCGGCGCATCTCGACGCCGGTCGGCTACGTGATCGACCTGCTGGCCGCGATCCCCTCGGTCGTCTACGGCGCGTGGGGCATGCTCACGCTCTCCACCGCGCTCGTGCCGGTCTACGGCTGGCTGCACGACGTGCTCGGCTTCATCCCCTTCTTCTCCGGCGATCCGTCCACGACGGGGCGTACGCTGCTCACCTCCGGAGTCGTACTCGCCGTGATGATCCTGCCGATCATCACGGCGCTCTGCCGTGAGATCTTCCTCCAGACCCCCAAGCTGCACGAAGAGGCGGCTCTGGCACTGGGGGCGACGCAGTGGGAGATGATCAGGATGACCGTCTTCCCCTTCGCCCGCGCGGGCATCATCTCCTCCGTCATGCTGGGACTGGGCCGCGCGCTGGGTGAGACCATGGCCGTCACCCTCGTCCTGTCCGGCGGCGTCTTCACGCTCAGCCTCATCTCGTCGGGCAATCAGACCATCCCGTCGGAGATCGCGCTCAACTTCCCTGAGGCGTTCGGCATGCGCCAGTCCGAACTCGTCGCGGCCGGCCTCATGCTCTTCATCATCACGCTTGCGGTGAACATGGTCGCCCGCGCGATCGTCAACCGCAACAAGGAATTCTCGGGAGCCAACTGATGTCGACAGCAGTGAAGAAGACAGTCGAGGGGGCCTCCCCCGACCCGAAGGCGTCGAAGAACGGCAAGTCCTCGAGGAACGGCAACGCCTTCACCGCGGGTCAGAAGCCGCGCTGGGTGTGGGCCGTCGTGCTCGCCGGTGCCCTCGTCGTCGGTGCGGGCATCACCGTCGTGCTCGGAGGTGAGGGCTTCTCCGTCACGGGGTGGCTCATCTTCTCCGCCATCCTGTACGTCATCGGCATGTACGTGACGACCCGCGTGATGGAGAACAGGCGCCGTGCGACGGACGGCCTGTGGCGCAACCTGGTGTGGGCGGCATTCGTCGTCGCACTCATCCCGCTGGTGTCCCTCCTCTGGACGGTGTTCGCGCAGGGACTGCCCACGCTCATCGCCAATCCGAGCCTGTTGACAGAGGACATGAGCACGACCAACGGGGCCACGGACCAGGCCACGGTGGATGAGGGAGAATCACTCGCCGGCGGGTTCGTCCACGGTCTCATCGGCACGCTCATGATCACCGTGCTCGCCACGCTCATCTCCGTGCCGATCGGTCTCATGGCCTCGATCTATCTGACCGAATACAGCCGGGGCGGCCTGTTCGCGCGCTCCATCACCTTCTTCGTCGACGTCATGACGGGCATCCCGTCGATCGTCGCCGGTCTCTTCGCGTTCGCAGCCGTCCAGCTGTTCGTCACGACGTTCATCGGAACCGGTCCTGCCCAGCTCCAGATGGTCAAGATGGGACTCACCGCGTCGATCGCCCTGTCCGTGCTCATGATTCCGGTCGTCGTCCGGTCGACGGAGGAGATGCTCCGCGTCGTGCCGAACGAGCTGCGCGAGGCATCGTACGCCCTGGGCGTCCGCAAGTGGCAGACGATCATGAAGGTCGTCCTCCCCACATCGATCTCCGGCATCGCCTCCGGCGTGACCCTCGCGATCGCCCGCGTCGCAGGTGAGACCGCTCCGATCCTCGTCACCGCGGGCTTCCTCGCCACGACGACCTGGAACCCGTTCAACGGCTGGATGACGGCGCTGCCCGTCTACATCTATCGTCAGCTCATCAACCCGACAGCTCCCGGCGCTCCGCTGCCGTCGGAGCTGCGTGCATGGGCCGCCGCGCTCGTGCTCATCGTCATCGTGATGCTGCTCAACCTCATCGCCCGCATCGTCGCCAAGGCATTCGCGCCGACGAAGACCGGGCGCTGACCCAGGCGCGAGCAGGCACGAGCAGGCACGAGCAGGCACAGAAGCAAAGGAACGAAGACCCATGGCAAAGCGCATCGACGCAGTCGACCTCAACGTCTACTACGGCAGCTTCCTCGCCGTCCAGGATGTGAACATCCGCATCGAGCCGCGGGCCGTCACGGCCTTCATCGGTCCGTCCGGGTGCGGTAAGACAACCTTCCTCCGCACGATCAACCGCATGCATGAGGTGCTGCCCGGCGCATACGCCGACGGCAAGATCCTCCTGGACGGTGACAACATCTACGACGCCGGCGTGGACCCGGTGACCATCCGCGCGGAAGTGGGCATGGTCTTCCAGCGCCCCAATCCGTTCCCCACGATGTCCATCCGTGAGAACGTGCTCGCCGGCTACAAGCTCAACGGCACGCGCCTGTCGAAGTCCGACGCGGATGCGATCCTGGAGAAGTCGCTGCGCGGCGCGAACCTGTGGAACGAGGTCAAGGACCGCCTCGACAAGCCGGGCTCCGGGCTGTCGGGCGGCCAGCAGCAGCGCCTCTGCATCGCCCGCACGGTGGCCGTCGAACCGTCCGTCATCCTCATGGACGAGCCGTGCTCTGCGCTCGACCCGATCTCCACTCTGGCCGTCGAGGACCTCATCAACCAGCTCAAGGAGGACTACACGGTCGTCATCGTCACGCACAACATGCAGCAGGCCGCACGCGTGGCGGACAAGACCGCGTTCTTCAACATCCAGGGGACCGGTCAGCCGGGCCAGCTCATCGAGTACGCGGACACCAAGACGATCTTCCAGAACCCGGAGAACGAGCAGACGCTCAACTACATCTCCGGCCGCTTCGGATGATCCGACGGGACAGCTGACCCGACGGGCCGAATGAGGGAGACGGGGCCGGACCCAGCGTCCGGTCCCGTCTCCGTCATTCAGCACGACTCCCTGTCGTTCAGCACGACTGTGCAGCCCAGCAGGGCGGCCACGCGGTCAGGTGCACCCGTCTGAGCCGGCCGCACCTCTGTGACCCGACCTGCTCAGACGCCCATGAGGATGAGCAGTCCTGCGAGCGCCGCGCCCAGGACCGCCGGCACGGGGATCCCCAGCAGTGCGGCGCCGATGACCGGGTAGAGGAACCGTGTGCGGATGTGGCCCCGCCTGCCGGAGAACTGCGTGCCGACGTTCGCCGCGGACACGGTGTAGACGATCGAGACGGGCACCGCGACGGCGAAGGCCGACACGAGTGTGGTGGTCGCTGCGACGCCGTTCGCGATGACGGACTTGAGCGGATCGAGCTTCACCATCCGCACCGCGACCGTACGAGCGACCCGCCAGCCTGAGGTGACGGTGCCGACAGCCAGTGCCGTCGCGATGAGGAGCCGGACCGGCCAGCCGACCGTCGTGTCCTCCCCCGCCGCGAAGTCGATCCCCTCATAGGCGAGGACCGCCATCGCGAGCACGGCAGCGGACTTCTGCGCGTCCTGCACTCCGTGACCCAAGGACAGGAGCCCCGTCATCACCGCGTCCGCCGCCCGCGCAGTGCGGAACAGCGGCTTGGGCGCAGACGTCGCTGCGAGACGGGTGACGACGGCAGTGACCAGAGCGGACAGGCCCAGCACGACGAGCGGTGCGGTCAGAAGCGGCAGGATGAGCCGCATGAGCATGCCCTCGAAGTCGGCGACGGCTCCGTACACCAGGCCCGCTCCCAGCACCCCGCCCACCAGGCTGTAGGAGGACGACACGGGCACGGCCAGCAGATAGGTCACGATCCCCCACGCCGTCGCCGCGGTCATGCCCGCGACGATGACGGAGAGGATGCCGTGCGGGTCGTGAGGCAGCGACACCGTGTTCTCCGCGACTGCCAGGGCGACTCCCTGGCCCAGGAGTGCACCGATGAAGTTGAAGGCTCCTGACAGCCACAGTGCGATGCGGGGACTCAGCGCACGGTTCGCGACGGCGTTGCCGACTGTGGCACCCGCATCATGGAAGCCGTTGACGAAGGCGAACGCGGTGACGGAGACGACCGCGACGACGAAGAGGAGCTCCACGTTCCCCGCTCAGGATTCGCGGACGGCGATTTCGGCCACGACTGTGCCGATGGAGGTGAAGGAACGGGCCGACTCGTAGAACGTCTGCCCCAGCAGGGTCGCCGCAGCCAGGTACGCCAGCCCCCTCCGCGCCGCGGGCACCGCGTCGGACACCTGCAGGTGCAGGGCCTCCGCCCGGTAGAAGAGCCGTGACATCGCTTCCACGTACTGCCACTGATCCGGCTTGCCCGGCAGCCGCTTGAGCATGCTGTGCGTCTGGTCCGTCGCATTCGACAGCAGGGCGAGCATCTCGAGCACACCCACGGGGAGATCTTCGAAGGCGGAGGACGACAGAGCGAAGCCCACGGATTCGAGCCGGTGCGTCGACTGGCACAGCGAGTTGGTGAGGCGATAGAGGGCGTCGCGGTCGATCGGCGTCGCGTAGTTCTCCCGCAGAGCCCGCAGCACCGCCGCTTCCGCCGCATCCGCCTCATCGGAGACGGCTGCCAGTCGACCGGCTGCCTCGCGGCGCTCCTCGACGGGGATGCCGGACAGCTCCGCGAGGATCAGGCTGCTCTGCCGCAGGCTGGAGGAGATGGCGGTGAGGTGCGTGAAGTACTCCGCCTCGTGAGACGTACGGCGCAGGCGCACAGGAAGACCATCCTCGCTGATTCGGAAAATGGGGTGGGTGCCGGACTGAGAGCGCCTCTCGGCGTTAGGCCGCTCGAAGCGGCGTGTGTTGGAGCCCGGGGCTTCAGCAGCCCGACACCCGGTGTGGCCCGAAGGCCACGGCACCAGTCTAACGACTCGTGCCGCAGACATCACGCCAGTGGTCTCACGCCAGTTCGTGCGCGCGATGCGAGCGCGCTGAGGAGGTGAGGTCGGTCGCAAGCTGCTCGAACGCCCGCGAGTCGTCCTGCCTGCCCAGCTCCCAGCGGCCGGCGGCGGCGACCTCGGCGAAGGCGGCGGCCCGCAGCAGGGCCATGGTGAAGTCGCCGCGGAAGGCCCCGGCGAGGATCTCGTCCGCAGCGCGGACGACCTCATCGGGGCCGGGAGGATCCTCGATCCCCGCCACCAGCTCCGCCAGATACGCGTCGACGCGGATGCGACCGCCCAGGCCCTCGGCCCGGGACACAGTGCGTCCGGTCATGTACTCCTCTGCCGATCGCCGAGGATTGCGGATGATCCATTCGCGCAGGGCATAGAGCCGCCAGAGGACGCCGGGCAGCGACACGGCGGGCGCTGAGGCCCAGATCTCCGCGATCGCCTCGAGGCCGATCTCGTCGGCCAGGTGGACGAAGCGGCTCGTCGCCGCATCGTCACGGGCGGCGCGGTCGGCGTCGTCGGCAGCGGCGGGCGCGCCCTCGGTGTTCCCGTAGACCAGGAGCGAGGCCGCAGCGTGCGCGAGTTCGGCCAGCTGGGCGGGATCCGGGTGGGTGGCGTACCCCTCGAGATCCGCCTTCGGAAGGGGCTTATGGTGTCTGCGCATCATGCCTCAGGCTACTCCTCGAGCCTGGACAGCAGCGCGATCCCGCAGTTCCCGAGCGTCACTCCAGTGGTCTCTGAGCCTCCCTCCGCTTCTCACCTGGGTCGCCTCCGGGAACTCACAGGAATGCGGACATGTCCAGGTTGTGTTTGTACTGTCGTGGGAGTCTCCCCGCCACAGCGCTCCTGCCGCTGGAGACGAATGCTTCGAAGGCCCTTGAGGAGGACCTATGACATCGCAGACCACCGCTTCGAGGGGACTGGGCGCAGCTCACACGTTCGCGTTCACGAAGGACGGGGAGCTCCGCCCCCAGGCGCAGACTCTGCTGGGCAGGGCGCTGTCCGTCCAGCGGCCGGTCGTGCTCGCCTACATCCGCAGCGTCCGCCGGCGCCATCCGCACGCCTCCCCGAGCGAGATCGCAGAGCTCCTCCGCAGGCACTACGTGAACCTCGCCATGGGGGGCGGCGCAGCAGTGGGCGCGACCGCTGTCGTCCCCGGCATCGGCACCGGGGCGGCGCTCGGTCTTGCCGCTGTCGAGACGGGCGGCTTCCTGGAGTTGTCCGCCCTGTACTCCCAGTCGCTCGCAGAGCTGCACGGCATGCAGGTGCGCGAACCCAAGCGCGCGAATGCGCTCGTCATGGGACTCATGCTGGGCGGATCCGGCAAGGACCTCGTCCGTCAGTTCTCCGACCAGATCGAGGGCGGCCCGCCCGTCCACTCGAACTTCGGTGCGCTCGTGACGACGCAGATCCCCTCCGTCGTGATGGACACGGTCGTGCGGAAGCTGCGCAAGAAGCTCATCCGCACCTACGCCGCACGCACCGGCGGATCGATCGTGGGGCGCGCGCTGCCGTTCGGCGTGGGCGCCGTCGTCGGCGGCACCGCCAATCGCATCATGGCCAACACCGTCGTGAAGAATGCGCGGAACGCCTTCGGCGACATGCCGAACCACTTCTCGCCGGACCTCGACCCGTCATCCAGCAGCCCGCTGCGCGACGCGGACATCACCGCAGGGCTGCGCCATCTCATGGCGGTCGCGTCCCGGCGGAGGGGGAAGCAGGACATCGAGGGAGAAGCCGTCGACCAGCTGGGACTGCCCGGCATCGACGAGGCGACGGGCGAAGACGGCGACGCGCCCGAGGTCCCCCGCACCTGGCGGCCGGACCCTCGCCTCTGAGAGACGATGACGCTCCGTCGGGCAGGTGCACCTGCATCTGCACCTGAGACTGCACCTGCACCGAGGGTCGTCCGGCCTACGGCGCGGCTCCACCGCGACCTCAGATTCAGAGCAGCTGGCGCAGATTCGCCTTCGCGAGGTCGATGAGCTCGTCGCCGCGCCCGGACAGGACGGTGCGGACAGCGAAGAGTGCGAAGCCGGCCGCCTGCTGTGCCTTGATCGACGGGGGCATGGAGAGCTCCTGCCGCTCCACCACGACGTCCAGCAGCGCGGGGCCGTCATGCGCGAGGAACGCTTTCACCGTCTCCTCGAGCTCCTGGGGCTTCTCGACTCGGAACCCCTTGATGCCGACCGCATCCGCGATCGCCGCGAAGTCGGTGCTGCCGAGGTCCGTCGCATGGGTGACGAAGCCGGCGGCCTTCATCTCCAGTTCGACGAAGTTGAGCGAGTCGTTGTTGTAGACGACGGTCTTCACCGGCAGATCGTACTGGTGGACGGTCAGCAGCTCGCCCATGAGCATCGACAGTCCGCCGTCGCCGGCCATCGCGATCACCTGACGGTCCGGGTAGGCGGACTGCGCACCGATCGCCTGCGACAGCGCGTTCGCCATCGACCCGTGGCTGAAGGACCCGATGAGGCGCCTCTTCCCGTTCATCGTGAGGTGACGGGCGGCCCACATGACGGGTGAGCCGACGTCGGGCAGGAAGACCGCATCGTCCGTCGCCCCTTCGTCGAGCAGCCGTGTGAGGTACTGCGGGTGGATCCGCCGGCGTGCCGGGGTCGCGAGGTCGTCGAGCTCCTTCCGGGTCCTGCCGTAGTGCTTCACCATCCGGGCGAGGTGCTTCGCGTCCTCCTGCTGGGTGAGCATCGGCAGGAGCGCTGCGACGGTCGAGCGGACGTCACCGACGAGCGGGTGGTCGACGCGTGTCCGCCGACCGATCTGGCCGCCGCGGATGTCCACCTGGATGACCGTCGCGTCCTGCGGGAGGAACTGCGGGTAGGGGAAGTCGGTGCCGAGCATGACGAGCGTCTCCGCCTGCATCATCGCGTGGTAGCCGGACGCGAAGCCCAGCAGCCCCGACATCCCCACGTCGTAGGGATTGTCATGCTCGATGAACTCCTTGCCGCGCAGCGCGTGGACGATGGGGGCCTGCAGCCTCTCCGCCAGCTCGATGACCTGATCGCGCGCCCCGTCGACGCCCGCACCGGCGAGGATCGTCACCTTCGTGCAGTCGTTGAGCGCCTGCGCGGCGCCTGCCAGCGCCGGCCCGGCCGGGACGGTGGCGGATGCGGTGGGGAGGACGGCCTCGGCGGCGGTGTCGATCCGCGTGAGCAGCACATCGCCGGGGATGACGAGGACTGCCGGGCCGCGCTGGGACAGTGCCTCCCGCAGTGCGATGCGCAGCAGTCGCGGCAGCTGCTCCGCACTGCTGACGTGCTCGATGTAGACACTGGACTCGCGGAAGAGCTCCTGCGGGTGCGTCTCCTGGAAGTAGCCGGTGCCGATCTCCTCGCTGGGGATCTGAGCGGCGATCGCCAGCACCGGCACACGCGAGCGCATCGCGTCGTACAGCCCGTTCACGAGGTGCGTGTTGCCCGGGCCGCAGGAGCCTGCGCAGGCGGCGAGTGCACCGGTGAGTCCGGCTTCAGCGGAGGCGGCGAAGGCGGCTGCCTCCTCGTGACGAGTGCTGAACCAGCTGATCCCGTCCGTGCCGCGCAGGGCATCCGTGAAGCCGTTGAGGGAATCGCCTGCGATCCCGTAGACGCGGCTCACGCCGCTCGCTGCGAGTGTGTCCACGATGTGCTGCGCGGCGGTGGGCATGGCGTTCTCCTGACGGATCTGCGACGTGTGTCCATCCACGAGCCTAGCCCCGCGCACCGCTGGAAGGCAGGGAGGCTGTGGGCCATGCGCCCGGGCAGGTCGGTACGAGGGCACGCCCCGTCAGCGGCAGATCACCGCCCGGTGTGAATCGTCTTCGGAGCGCGGCGGCCCCCTTCCCTGAGTGGACGGGAGCAACCAGGCTGGGGCCATGACTGGAGAAACGGATCCTCGGAACCCCTCGGACATCGACCGCGCCGGGATCGGCGCGCATGAACAGGCGGCGGGCGCGGGCCGGGGAGCCGCGACCCCCACCGTGTGGGTGACCCTGCAGGCTCAGGACGCCGAAGCTCTCATCATCTACCTGACAGAGTCATTCGGCTTCCGGCTCACCGCGCGCCATGACGACGGAGACACCGTCGCCCACGCAGAGCTGCTGTGGCCCGAGGGTGCGGGCGGCCTGATGCTCGGGTCGTACCGGGAGGGCCGCGAGTGGTCGCGGAGGCCCGGCACAGCAGGCACGTACGTCGTCGTGCAGGATGTCGACGCGCTGCACGAACGGGCGCAGCGGGCGGGGGCTGAGGTCGTCAGTCCGCTCGTCGACACCGACTACGGCAGCCGTGAGTTCACGGTGAAGGACCCGGAAGGGAATCTCTGGTCCTTCGGCACGTATGCGGGTGTGCCGATGCCCTGAGGGAAGGCAGGACCTGTGAGGACAGGGCGGCGCCGCGCACGCACCGGTGCTGTGCACTGGCCGGTTCTGTGGACTCACCGGTTCTGTGGACCGTGCCGGTTCTGTAGACTCTGCGTGGGCCTATAGCTCAGTTGGCAGAGCAACGGACTTTTAATCCGTGGGTCGTGGGTTCGATCCCCACTGGGCCCACCAACGTCGGGGCGCTGATCACGGAGGGCCCCACCGGCCGGCGCTCCACCATCGGCAGGAGCAGTCCCGGTCGCAGGTGACGACAACGGGGTTCACACCCGGCATCCATGCTCCTCGCTCTGAGAGTGCGCGCCACCGGTTCCCGCCATCCACCACGGGCATCGTGCCGTGGTGGATGGCGGGAACCATCATCGTCAGCGATGCGATCGTGGCGGTGGTCGCAAGCCGGTCGGCGCTGGAATGCACGACGACGCCCCGAAGGCGAGGGGTGGGGCGGCAGCTCCTCCCCGGACTCGGCCTCCGGGGCCTACCTGTCAGCGCCCCGCGTCTCTGAGCCTGCCGGCACCGGCTGCGGACCCTCCGGCAGCGGCCGCCGATACAGCGGGAAGAACTCCGCGTCGTCGTCCCACTGCATACCCGCCGCGTCGAACTCACGCCGCCGCTCTCCCACGAGCGCCTCGAATGCGACCGGGTCGAGGACCCTCTCACCGGTGTGGAACATCACTCCGCCATCCGGCGCGAAACGTCGCTTGTACCGTTCCAGGCCGTCGCCCGGCGTCACCCCGCCGCCGAGCACGTACCTCCGGCAGCCGATCTCTCTCGCCCAGTTCATGGAGTGGTACTCCATGAACTCCGTAGGCCGCAGTCCGAGCGCCGCCTCCTCTGTTCCGCCGAGGAATGCGTACGCCGTGTCGGCGCCCAGCAGCATCAGATTCGCAGCGACGGCTCGACCGTCGTGGATCGCGAAGACCAGCGCGGCCCGATCCCCCAGCGCGGACGTCAGCCGTGCGAAGAACGCACGGTCGAATCGATACCAGTCGTCGCTCGCACGGCGCTCCATCGTGCCGCGGTATATCCGTGCGAAGTCGTCGAGGCGCGAGCAGTCGGTATCGATCTCCACCCTCATCTCGCCGCGCAGTGCTCTCCTGAAGGCCTGCCTCACCTTCTTGTGGAGGCCCGCCCAGAGCTCTTCTTCGTCAGCCGGCAGCTCACTGACGGAATTGAGATTCCGCGGTCGCCGAGTGCCCGGGTATGGCAGGACGTCGTCGAACAGAGAGAACCTGATGAACTCTGCGACCACGCCGTGGTCCCCTGCCCACCGGTCGAACTCCTCCCAGAAGCGCCAGGCGAGCTCAGCGTCACTGTCCGGCCCCCAGCGCAGGGGTCCTCCATAGCCGTACGGGGAGCTGATGTCGCTCTTCGGGCCTCCGTCGATCGAACGCATCACGAACGGATAGAGGACTGTCGAGCGGTCGAGGTCCATGACCGCCGCCAGCAGCCTGCCGTCCGGTGGGCAGACCAGATCGCCGTATCCCGGGTGGGCGTAGGGGAGCTGCATGGGTGACCTCTCCCAGACCGCTACCCACTCGCTCCGATCCTCCACCGAATCCAGCACTCGAAAACCCACCACGCATCAGCCCCCTTCTCGTTCGACCGCAGAGATCCCTCGCCGCAGATATTTCCCTTTTCGAAATCAATGACGACCGACACGCTACCGACAGCACCCGCACTGCAGGCTCGCTCCACGGGCGTGATGCGGGACTCCGCAGGTGGAGGGCGGGAGCCCGCACAACCCGCGCGCAGTCCGTGGCCTTCGGCTGATACAAGCGATAGAAGTGACGGAGCGGCGCCAACGGACGGAAGGGAACAGGCATGCACACTGAGCTCTCTCTGCGGGAGGCAATGGGTCAGCACTGCCCTCCTGCCCACCGGAGGCTCACCCCGGCCCGCCTCCTGCTGAAGCGAGCGCTGGACGTCGTCGGGGCTCTGACCGCTCTCGTGCTCCTGGGCCCGGTGATCATCGGGGTCGGCATCGCCGTGCGGATCCGACTGGGCAGGCCGATCGTCTTCTCGCAGTCGCGCCCCGGACGCCACGGCGCACTGTTCCGCATGATCAAGTTCCGCACGATGAGCACTGCGGTGGACTCTGCGGGCGCGCCCCTCCCCGACGGCCAGCGACTCACCGCCTTCGGACGGGCCCTGCGCCGCACCAGCCTCGATGAGCTGCCCGAGCTGTTCAATGTCCTCACCGGCGACATGTCCCTCGTCGGCCCGCGCCCTCTGCTGGAGGAATACACCGCGTACTTCACCGATGCTGAGGCGAAGCGCCTCCTGGTGCGCCCGGGGATCACGGGCCTTGCTCAGGTGCACGGCCGCAACACAGTGGGCTGGGACGATCGGCTGGCCCTCGACGTCGAGTATGTGGAGAACCTGTCCATCCGCGGGGACACCCGCCTCGTCCTCGCCACGGCCTGCGCAGTGCTCCGACGCGACGGGGTGGTGGAGGACCCGTCCGCCGCCATGGAGGACCTCGATGTCGAGAGGGCCCGGCGTCTATGATCTGCCCGCCGCGGGGCGACCTGCAGTTCAGGGGCCTGGCCGAGGAACACCTCACCTTCTTCGGAGACGCCCTCCAGGCCTCCGTGGAGCCGGAGCACCGTCCCTACGTCGTCGACAACCAGCACGGGTACCTCGACTACCTGCGGCTGGTCATCGACTTTCCCGTGTCGTTCCCCCACCACCGCCTGCGCGTCCTCGCTGATGCTCACGGCCGCCCAGCGGCATTCGCCGACTTCCGCGTGCATCCTCCCGCTCGCGGCTTCCTGTCCTCACTCGTCGTGTTCCCACCGTTCCGGGGCCGAGGGCTCGGGAAGCGCATCCTCCGCGCGTTCGCCGACGAGTTCCCCGCTGTGACAGAGCTCGGCCTGGATGTCTTCGCCGACAACTCTCCGGCGATCGGGCTCTACACGGCGATCGGATTCCACCGGGTCGCCTCCCACCACTGGCTGGTCAGAGAAGTCCGACCCGGCCCGCACCCCGTCGCCCTCACGGACCTGCCCCAGGGGCTCGGCATGCATGCGGCCCACGGTTTCGCGAGCTTCACCGCCGAGCACAGGGGATCACACACCAGGGTCGGACTGATCGGCGATCACGTGATCAACTGCTTCGAGGAGGCCACGTTCACGGACCACGCACTCCTCTCAGCCATCGCACGGACCTTCACGAGCAGACGGACATCCGCGGGCGGGATGACTGCGTTCCACTCCACGACGAACCGCGACCTGAGCGGATCGCCGCGGGTCGCACACGTGAACACCTCGGAGCGGATGGTGCTGACCGACATGTCGCGACTGCGCGGATCAGCCGCCCGGCCCGGTCAGACTCAGCGGTAGTCGGCGATGTCGATCTCATCCGCAGACGACGAGTCCAGAGCCGCGATGAACGACCACGCGTCAGGGCGGGACCCGTCCACGTCGGAGAGCCCGTAGTGCTGCGCGAGCTCGAAGGAGCTCGTCGATCGGGTGTTCCACTCTTCACGCTGCGGATCGGCGGCCAGAGCCGTGATCCCTCGGGCCAGCAGCGCGGGAGTCTCGGAGATGACGAAGTCATACGGCGGCACGGCGTCCTCGCGGCCACGGTTCGCCTCGGCCGCCGCCCGCCAGTTCTCTTCAGTGACGCCGAAGCCGTCGAGCATCATCTCGGAACGCAGCCATCCCGGCGTCACGGAGACCGCCGTCCCACCACGGTCCTTCAGGTCGTGCCCCTCGGCGAACGCCAGCCGGTCCACGGCGGTCTTGGTGAGGTCGAGGAAGACCGTCGATCGGTACTGCCGGGCGTTGAACTCCCGCGTGCCATCGGTGATCTCGATGACGAGGCCTCCCGGGGTCCTGCTGAGCAGGCCCAGAGCGGCATGACTGGTGATGAGGTGGGTCACGAATCCGGTGTCGAACAGCTTCATCCCCTGCTCCCAGTCGTAGTCCCACAGGGGGACGTCGAAGTCGACGTAGGCCTCTCCCCCGATGTCGTTCACGAGTATGTCGAGCCGCCCCTGCGCGGACTCGATCCGGGCGATGAGCGACTCGACCTGCGAGCGGTACCGGTGATCCACGGCCACGGCAGTGGCTGTTCCACCGGCCTCTGCGATGAGCTCTGCAGTTCCCTCGATCGTCTCCGTCCGGTCATAGTCCGAGCCCTGGGTCCGGGTGGAGCGTCCGGTGCAGTACACATGGGCACCGGCGGCGGCGAGTTCCCGGGCGATCGCTCGGCCTGCGCCGCGCGTCGCGCCCGTCACCAGTGCGATCCGGCCGGTGAGTGGCGATGCATCCACAGTGCGTCCCTTCAGGTCGATTCCTTCTGCGTCATTCCACCCTTGCAGGGATTCCGGACATCCTCTGTCGGGATTGCGTAGGATTCCTCCATGAGGACCTCACGCATGCTGGCGGTCCTGCTGGAGCTCGGGAACGCGCGGCCCACCACTGCACAGGCACTCGCGGAGCGACACCACGTGTCCACTCGCACGATCCAGCGCGACATCGCCGCCCTGCAGCAGATCGGCGTGCCGGTGTGGACCCGCACAGGGCCGGCAGGAGGTGTCGGACTGGTGGACGGATGGCGATCCCCCGTCACCGGCATGACAGCCGTCGAACTGCAGACGCTGATCATCGGAGAGGCAGGCTCACGGGACCTCGGACTGCATGACGACTTCACAGCCGCACGGCTCAAGATGCTGTCCGCCGCCTCGCAGCTCGGGCCGAGCCCCGAACGCACCCACGAGCGCTTCCTCCTCGACAACGAAGCGTGGTTCGCTCCCTCAGATCGACCTGCGGCCCTGGCGGAGGTGGCGCGGAGTGTCTGGGAGGGCCGGCGCCTCTCGTTCGACTACGCCTTCCGTTCACACGTCGAGGCGGCTGCGAGCGGGTCCGCCGCAGCGCAGAGCCCCCTACGACGAGGACGTCGTTCCGTCGATCCGCTCGGCCTCGTCCTCAAGACCGATCGCTGGTACCTCGTCGCCGCACGGCAGGGCACTCTGCGCACGTATCGTCTCTCGCGGATGTCCCACGTGGAGATCCTGACGGAGCAGTGTGCAAGGCCGGCGGAGTTCTCTCTGGCTGAGTACTGGCGAGAATCCCGCGGGACCTTGGAGGCGTCCCTCGCCTCGCTTCCGGTACGCCTGTCGCTGCCGATGGCTTCCGCTGAGGTACTGGTCGCCGCCGTGCCCGGCCCTGGCACCCGAACGGCGATCAGCGAAGCAGACTGCGACGGCGACCGCCTGGAGATCCGTCTGCATATGGAGTCTGTGGACATCGCGAGTTCCCAGCTCATGGGAGTACCGGGAGTCGAGGTGCTCGAACCTGCGGAGCTGCGTCGGGAGATCCACGAACGAGCAGAGGCGCTGCGAGTCCGCAATCAGCCGGTCGAATCGGAGAGCACCGCCGTGTGAGACCTCAGTCCAGGCAGAACTCATTGCCCTCGGGATCGGCCATGACGATGAAGCCGTGGCTGAACGGCGGTTCGGGATCGAAGCGTTCCAGCCTCGTCGCACCAAGCGACACCAGACGAGCGCACTCGTCCTCGAACGCCTCCATCCGCTGGTCGCCCTCGAGCCCGGGTGCGGCACGCACGTCCAGGTGCACCCGGTTCTTCGCAGCCTTTCCCTCCGGCACCTGCTGGAAGAAGATCCGCGGGCCCTGGCCGTCCGGGTCCTCCAGCGCGGACGAGCTGTTCCACTGCTCCTGCGGGATGCCGGCTCGTTCGAGGAACACATCCCACGCCGCCATCGCGTCGGCGCCGGGAGCAAGCTCCACTCCCGGCGGCGCCGGATGCACATACCCCAGCACCTCGCGCCAGAAGGCGGAGAGCCCGCGCGGGTCGTGCGCGTCGAACGTGATCTGGAGGGTCGCACTCATGCCCCGACCCCTCCAGCCGCGGCACCGCAGTCGTGCGAGTGCAGGTAGAGGTCCCTCAGCACGCACACCTCGGACAGGTGATGGATGAGCTCGCGATGGATGTGGAGCACCAGACGAGACATCGGGTCCTCCGCGAACGGACCCTCCGCCTCCCCGCACGGTCGGGCCAGCCCGTCCTCGCCCAGCGCCTCAACACCGGCCAACCACGTCGCGAGCTCCTCATCGAGCTGCGCGAGTGCTTCCTCCGCGGTCGCCGCATAGTCGAAGGTGAAGTAGTCGACGGGCTCACGCCCGAAGTGAGAAGCGTTCCGCACAGCAAGAACTCCCACGATCACGTGGCCCAGTCGCCAGGCGATGGTCGTGAACGGGGCGGGCACGGGCTCCGGGAACGCGAAGTCGATGGTCATCGCTCCCGAACCGGCCTGAACCGGTGCGATGCCGGCTCCACGGGGCCGAACGCTCCACGACTCCGCCACAGGCTCCCAGAAGTACTCGTCGTCCGTGAGTCCGCTCAACCGCTCACGGAGCAGGTGATCCCAATGCCACGTGAACTGATCACGCAGCTCCTCATTCCGCTGCAGTCGCTCACTCATGGTGCGCACCTTCCCGTCGACGGACGCGGCCCTCATCCACCCGGCCGCACTCGATACTCCACGTGCGTCACGCCCGGACCTTCCGCGACGCGCAGGATCTCGAGCCCCACCGGCGACTCGACCACGTCGTCGAACAGCCTGCGCCCGCGCCCCAGCAGCACCGGCACGAGGTGCAGCTGCAGCTCATCCAGGTGACCACCGCGCAGACCCTGGCGGATCACGCCTCCGCCGTGCAGTCCGACCGCTCGGTCGTCGGCCGCGTACTGCGCGAGAGCCCACGCGTCCTCGAAGGATTCGACGAAGTGGAACGTCGAACCCTCCCGCACATCGTCCGCTCGCGGCCTGTGCGTCACGACGAACAGCGGCATTTCGAACGGCGGGCGAGCGCCCCAGAGCGCCTGCCCGTGCTCGTAGCTGTCGCGCCCCATCACCAGCGCACCCGTCCTCTCGAATTCGGGGCGCAGGATGTCATCGGCAGTGAGCTGAGCGCGATCGGCGACGTCGTGCCCGAACCAGCCGTGCAGCACCGCCCCCTCGTCGCCCAGGGGGTTCTTCGAGCTGGGATCCGCGCCGGTGTAGAACCCGTCGAGCGAGACGCTCAGGTTCGCGATCGTGGTCATATGCACCTTCCGTGGCGGAGCCGGTCCTCACCCACGATGTTACGCGCGTCACGTTTTCGGGGTCTACAGTCCGTCCGACCCCGTACGCTGAGGCCATGGTCCGTGCACAGGTCCCGCCGCTCAGGTCGTTGCCGATACCGACTCCGAGGCCCCGCGCGGCCGCCGCTGCGCTCGCCGCCTTGGTACTGCTCGCCACAGGCTGCGCGATACCCGGCGACTCCGGCACCGACGAGGAGCCTCAGGCCGACACCACCGCCTCGGACCAGACCACCGCCTCGAGCCCCGGACCGACCGGCGCCGCCGAGGATGCGACCGGCCCGACGCCCGGGGGCGCCCCCGACTTCTCGGACCCGACCGACGTCGCGACCGATCTGGAGGCGCCCTGGTCGATCGCGTTCCACGGACGCACCGCCCTGGTGAGCGAGCGCGACAGCGGCCGCGTCATCGCACTCGACGACTCCGGCCAGACGCGGGAGGTGACGACGATCGACGAGGTCGCACCACGTGGCGAGGGCGGCCTGCTGGGACTCGCCGTCCACGACGACCACCTGTACGCGTACTACACGACGGCGAGCGACAACCGGGTGGTGAGGTTCCCTCTCACGGGCAGCCCCGGGGACCTCGGCGTCGGTGCACCGGAGACCGTCCTCGACGGGATCCCGGCGGCCGGCAACCACAATGGCGGCCGGATCGCGTTCGGGCCGGACGACATGCTCTACGTGACCACAGGGGACGCCGGGGACGGCAGCAGTGCTCAGGACCAGGATTCGCCGGCCGGAAAGATCCTGCGCGTCACTCCGGACGGCGGCGTCCCGGACGACAACCCGTTCGCAGACTCCCCCGTCTTCAGCCTGGGACACCGCAATCCACAGGGACTCGACTGGACGGACGACGGCACCCTCTACGCGAGCGAGTTCGGGCAGGACACGTGGGACGAGCTCAATGTCATCGAGCCGGGCGGCAACTACGGGTGGCCGGACGTCGAGGGGATCGGCGGCGACGACGAGTTCATCGACCCCGTCCAGCAGTGGGACCCGGCCGACGCGAGCCCGTCCGGCCTCGCAGTCGTGGGCGACTCCGTCGTCATCGCCAACCTGCGCGGGGAGCGCGTGTGGGAGGTGCCGGTGGATGATCCCGAGCAGTCGACGGACCATCTCGCCGGTGACCACGGCCGCCTGCGCGCCGTCACCGAGGCCCCCGACGGCTCGCTCTGGATCCTCACCAACAACACGGACGGCCGTGGTGACCCGGCCGAGGGCGACGACCGGATCCTGCGCGTGCCGGTGGAGTGAGGGCGCTCAGGGCTCCGCATCCTCGCAGACTACGTCCGCAGCCCCTCCCGCTCGATATGACTGCGTGCGTGCTCGACTGCCTCGTCCAGGTCGTCGAACAGGTGGCGGACGTGCCGCAGCGCCGGCAGGACTCCCACGGTGCGGAACAGCTCTTCATGCCGGGCCTGCACGCCCTTGATGAGCACCGTGACCCCGCGCCTCTCCAGTGATGTCACGATGTCCTCCAGCACATGCGCCCCCGTCGCGTCGATGACCTCGACGGACGACATGCGCAGGACCACGACGCGGATGCCATCGAAGGCCATCACCTCGTCGAAGACCCTGTCTCCGGACGCGAAGATCAGCGGGCCGTCGAACCGGACGACCGCGATCCGCTCATCACCGGGCTCCGGCTCGCCGGGCACGGCCTCGCGCGTCACCCGCGTCTCCCGCGCCAGATTCCTGATCGCGAAGAACCCCGCGACGACGACCCCGATGATGACGGCGACGATCAGGTCGAACGCCACTGTCACGATCGCGGTCAGCAGGAAGGCGGCCGCATCCGCCCGGGTCGATCGCATGATCGATCGGACCGTCGCCCAGTTCACCATCCGCCACGCGGTGAGCATGAGGATGCCCGCCAGAGCAGCCAGCGGGATCATGCCGACGGGCCCGGCGGCGAAGAGCACGACGCAGAGCAGGACGACGGCGTGCACGACTGACGCGAGCCGCGTGCGAGCGCCGGCGCGGACGTTGACGGCGGTGCGGGCGATCGCACCTGTCGCGGGCATGCCGCCGAACAGCCCGGACCCCATTGATGCGATGCCCTGGCCCACGAGTTCCCGGTCCGGGCTGTAGGGGCCGGTGTTCGCCATCGAAGCGGCGACGCGGGCGGACAGCAGCGACTCGATCGCGGCCAGCGCCGCTACGGCGACGACCGGACCCATGAGGTCCGGCAGGTCCGCGACGGCGACCGTCGGCAGCGACGGCGCGGGCAGACCCGACGGCAGCGCACCGATGACGGCCAGCGGCGCGGGAAGCACGACGCACAGGATCGTCGCCACGACGATGCCCAGCAGCGACCCCGGAACCGACGGGTGGATCCGCCCCGCCACGAGCATGCTCACGACGACGACCACTGTGATGCCCAGCGCCCAGACGACGTAGTCCCACTCCGCCTGCGCGATCGACTGCAGAGCCGCGATGAGCGCGTTCGTGCTGAGCCCACCGCCTCCCACACCGCCGGGCGACATGACGGAGGGGACCTGCTGCAGGAAGATGATGACACCGATCCCCAGCGTGAAGCCTTCGATGACGGGCCACGGGATGACGCCCACGGTCCGCCCCAGCTTCAGGAGGCCCGCGAGTGCCACGAGCAGGCCGGCGAGGATCGCCACGACCGCGACCGCCCCTGCTCCGTGCGAGGCGACGATGGGAAGGAGGACGACGACCATCGCGCCGGTCGGGCCCGACACCTGAACGTTCGACCCGCCGAAGACCGCAGCCAGGAACCCTGCGACGATCGCGGTGATGAGTCCTTCACTCGCACTGAGCCCCGAACTCACCCCGAAGCCCAGCGCCAAGGGCAGCGCGACGATTCCGACGGTCACGCCGGCGGCCACGTCTGCCCACCAGGTCGTGCGCAGCTTCGCATAGTCTCGCGGGTCCGGGCAGAGGCTGCGGAGGTGCCCCCACATGCGAGTCAATGCTGAGGCCCCCGCTGGCGTGGCCTGAGTGGTCAACCGTCCACCTGCTCGCCGCTGTCATCGGAGCGGGACTCCAGGGCCTGCACCGCGGGGAGGGCCCCGGCGTCGGAGAGCAGCTTCTCGTCCGCTGCGAGGGTGTCGAGGAGCAGCTGCCGTGCGACCGCGAGCATGCGCGCGACGCGCACGTGCGCGAGCCGGTAATAGACACGGCTGCCGCGGCGCTGTGACTCGACGAGCCGGTGCCGCCTGAGGACAGCGAGGTGCTGGGACAGATGAGAGGCCTCGAGCTCGGTCTCGCGGAGGAGGTCGGACACGCTCAGCTCTCCATACGCTTCGCTCGCACCATCGACGATCGCGCCGTCGACGGCTCGCCCCTCGACAGTCGACCCGTCCTGTCGCGCGGCGTCGTGGTGGGCCTCGGAGAGCAGTTCGAGGATGCGGATGCGGAACGGGTGAGCGAGGCCCTTGAAGAGATTCGCCTTGATCTCATAGAGGGGGCGCTGAGAGTCTATTGACGGCATGATGGATTCATCATATCAGCGCTCGGCGGCTTTCACCCCTCGTTCCACTAGGCAGAACTGGCTGTTCGCGCACTGGAGTGCGTTCCGTAGGGTGGCCCCAGCACAACCATCCCCGACGACGAGGAGCCAACCCCATGAAGCGCATCGGCATCATCGGCGCAGGAGCCGTCACGGCTGCGACCGTCGCCTCCCTCATCGCACCGACGGGCCTGGACCCGGAGATCATCCTCGTGAATCGCACCCATGCGAAGGCCGTGGGACTCGCGGAGGACTTCACATACGCAGCCGCGGCGACCTCCCGTGCTCGCGTGCGCGCCGGAGGCTACGCGGACCTGAAGGGCGCGGACCTCGTCATCATCACCGCGGGGGTGAACGAGAAGGACGGTGGAGCCACCGACCGCTCCGACGACGCGGGACGCCGTGTCCTCATACCCGCCAACGCGCGCGCGTATGCAGACATGATCGGGCAGCTGCGAGAGGTCGACCCGACCGCGACGGTCCTCGTCGTCACGGATCCGCCGGACCCGCTGGCCGCTCTGGCCCGGCGCCTCGCCCCGGAGATGACGGTCCTGTCGTCCGGAACGACGATCGACACCATCCGGTTCCGCTATCGGGTCGGGCAGGAGCTCGGTGTACCCGCCAGCGAGGTCGATGCAGTGGTGCTGGGAGAGCACGGCACCTCGGCGGTGTACGCCTGGTCGACCGCCCGGGTGGGCGGACGGCGGGTGCTCGACCTCATCGGGGAGTCCGGTCAGGACATCGCAGCGGTCCAGGACCGCGTCCGGGAAGCCGTGAAGTACTCGAACATCTCCATCATCGAGGGCATCGGAGCCAGCCAGCACGGCATCGGCGCGATCGTCGCTCAGATCGCAGAGGCGATCGTCGACGACAGCCGCGCGATCATGGCCGTCGCGTCCTACCGGGAGGACTACGACACGTTCATGGGACTGCCGACAGTGCTGGGCCGCGAGGGGGCCGTACGCATCCTCGAACCGGAACTCACCGACGAGGAGCGGTCACTCCTGGACGAGAGCGCCCGCATCCTGCGGGAAGCCGACCAGATCGCGTTCGACGCCGCCGGGGTGTGAGGAGCGGCCGGGCGGCGGGGTGTGAGGAGCGGCACGGGCCCGCCCCCGCAGCGAATCCTCAGCGACGGGCCGCCCAACTCGCCGGCGACTCATCATCGTCCGCTGAGCTTCGAGCACATCCCCTCATCAGACGGCCATCGACGCTCCTCAAACCGCAGATGGTCCGCAACCGACCACTGACCACTCATCCTGAACACGAGTCGCCCGTGGCGATCCGAGACTTGTCGCCATCGGGTGGCGAGTCCAGCCCAGCAGGACCGACGACTGCGCGCTCTCACGGTTGTGTGACGGCCAGGTTGTTCAGCAGACCCATGCTCACTCGAGATGAACCCGCGACCACTCACCAGCAGGCTCTTGACTGCCACTGCAAGCCACATGCCGTGCATTGGTTGTACGTGCAAGCATTGATAGGGTCGGGGCATGACCGACACCAGATGGCTCTCCGAAGAGGAGCACGTCGCATGGGTCCGCTTCACAGCGGTCCTGGAGCTGCTCCCGTCAGCCCTTGACCTCCAGCTCGAGACGGATGCGGGACTCTCACACTTCGAGTACTTCACTCTTGCCATGCTCTCCGAGGCCCCCGATCACACGCTGCGCACCAGCGCTCTGGCAGCTCGCACGAATGCGACGCTGCCGCGGCTCTCCCGAGTGGTGTCCCGCCTCGAGGCGGCGGGCTATGCGGAAAGGTCGACCTGCGCAGAGGACCGCCGCGCCACGAACGTCAGCCTCACCGAAGCGGGGCGACAGAAGCTTGTCCGGTCGGCGCCGGGCCACGTGGGAGCAGTGCGTCGCTTCGTGGTGGATCAGCTGACCCCTGAGCAGATCCACGAGCTTTCAGCCATCTCTGCGGCGATGCTGAGGCAGCTGGACCCCGAGGGGCGCATGCACGCCACCGGGAACCCACCCCAGGACCCCTCTGGGAGCGCACCGGATTGACGCGACCCCGGATGCACGTGAGCCGCGATGAGCCTCCAGGCGCCGACGGCGCCGCTCGATCGAACTCACAGACCCTCCCGCGAGACGCCGGAGCATCCGACCCCAGACCCGCCGATTCATGGAGTGACCTTCGGCACACTCGCAGCCTTTAGGTTGTCGCGACAACAAATCTGACACTAGATTAGTTTTTGTTTCAACTACTTCCCTCGATCGCTAAGGACTCCCATGCTGACCCTGCTGCACCCTGCCGCAAAGTTCCCGCTCCTCACTGACCTCGCCCTCCTGGTCGCTCGGCTCGTTCTGGGCGTGGTCCTGATTGCTCACGGTTGGCAGAAGTACAGCGAGTGGACCGTTGCCGGCACGGGGCAGTCCTTCGCCGAGATGGGCATCCTGGCCCCCGATTTCTCCGCCGCCCTGGTGACGGGAGCTGAGATCATCGGCGGAGTGGCCTTGATTCTCGGGGTGCTCACTCCCGTCTTCGCCGTTGTCAACGGAGTCAGCATGATCGTGGCCGCCCTGGTGGTCCACGCAGAGGCGGGGATCTTCGTAGAAGACGGCGGGTATGAGCTCGTGGCAGCCATCTTCGCCGGATTGATCATCCTCGCCGCCACCGGAGGAGGGCGCTTCAGCGTCGATCGGCTGCTCGCTCCTCGCTCCAAGAGCGCTCGTCAGACTGCGGCAGCCTGAGGCGAAGGGACTGCAGGCACAGCGCCTGACTGGCACAGGATCACAGCGTCGACGTGTCCGTGTTCGCTCCGCACACGACGACGGCGACTCGCTCGCCGGCCGCGGGAACGTAGGCACCGGAGAGGAAGGCCGCGTACGCCGTGGCGGCTCCGTGCTCCGCGGCGATCCGAAAGTCCTCCCACAGTGCCGCTCTGGCTGAGGCGATGGAATCATCCTCGACCAGCAGGCTCGTCACACCGACCCGACGCGCGGCGTCGAAGCCGATGTCACCGATCCGACGCGCACCGAGTGAATCGGCAGCGATGCCGGACACGTCGATGTCGACCGGTGCACCGTGGGCGAGGGCAGTCGAGAGTGTGGAGGCTGTGCGGGGCTCGACTCCCACGACCTTCGCACGGCCCTCCGCGGCGGCCAGTGTGCCGGCGAGCAGCCCTCCTCCGCCCACTGCGACGACGATCGTGTCGACGTCCGGCGCCTCCTGAAGGATCTCCTCCGCCATCGTGCCCGCACCGGCAGTGATCTCCGGCTGGTCGTATGCGTGGCAGTAGACGGCGCCGGTGCGCTGCGTGTGCTCCATCGCGGCTGTGAACGCCTCCGCGTACTCCCGCCCCACCGGCCGCACGATCGCACCGTAGGACTCGAGGCGTGCGACCTTCACCTGCGGGGCAGTCTCTGGGACGAACACGGTCGCGGGGACACCCGCCTGGCGCGCGGCGAAGGCGTTCGCCATCCCTGCGTTGCCTCCGGAGGCCACGACGATGCCCACGTCGGGGTCCAGCTCACCGCGCTCCCAGGTCGCGAGGACGCGGTTGAAGGCTCCGCGAGCCTTGAAGGACCCCGTGTGCTGGAGGTATTCGCACTTGAGGAGGAATCGCCCGCGGGCCCCCTCCACCTCGATCATCGGGGTTCGGCGCACGTGGGCGCGCACCCGGTCGTGGGCGGAGAGGACATCGGAGCGCGTGAGCATGCATGGCCTTTCGAGACGGAACCAGCAAGGGCGTACGGCGCTGCACGACGATGTCATCACCGCGTGAGCTGCATCGCAGTCAGGCTAGCGCACGCGCCACGAGCCGGTCGACGAGAGATTCTTCAGCGCCGCCCCCTTCCCACCGGCGCCCCGCCCCGCCATTCTGGGAGCATGGACGATTCCAGCCGTATGGACGGTCGGCCGGACACGACTGCCCACGGGCACTCCGCTGCGACCCTGTTCGAAGCCTCCGCGCACAGTCTCGCCTGCGGATCGTCACTGCGACCGGCCTGGCCCGGAGCGGCGGTGACGGGACCCGCATTCACCGTCCACGGACGCGGAGGCGACAACCTCGCGCTCCACCACGCCGTACTCCAGGCTCCATCCGGCACCGTCCTCACGGTCGACGTCCAGGGAGCCGAATACGGACACTGGGGTGAAGTGCTCGCCGTCGCCGCTCGAGCGCGCGGCATCGCGGGCCTCATCATCGACGGCGGTGTGCGCGACACTGAAGCGATGAGCCGGATGCGCTTCCCCGTCTTCTCGTCATGCTCCTCCGTGGTCGGCACGCGGAAGGAATGGTTCGGACAGTTCGGGGGAACCATCAGCGTGGACGGCGCGCGCGTGCAGTCAGGCGATCTCGTGGTCGCGGACGCGGATGGCGTCGTCATCGTCCCGGCCGCGCACACACATGAGGCACTCGAGCATGCGGATGACCGCGTCGCGGCAGAAGAGGAGTTCATGGAGCGACTGCGGAACGGGGCGACGACCGTCGACCTGCTGCGTCTGCCGAGGGCCAGGAGCGCACAGCCCGGCCCCTGACGCGCTCCGCGCTTCTCCCACCAGCGCTGACCTCGGACTGACGGGTCGGTTCAGCCCGCCCCGGCAGTCCGGTCGCCCCGGTCAGTCCGTCGGTGCGACGTCGATCTCGGCACTGGCCGCGAGTTCGCTGATCTGCTGCGCGAGCCGCAGATCGCGTTCCGTCACCCCTTCGACATCGTGGCTGATGAGACGCACGTCCACGTGCGGGTAGGTGAGCAGGAGATCCGGATGATGCCCCGCATCCTCGGCGACTGCGGCGATCCGTTGGACGAGTTCGAGCCCGGCCATGAAATCGCCCGTGCTGAAGCGGGCGCGCAGGCCGTCCTGGGCCGCGCTCCAATCAGTGAGTCGTGCTTCCTGCAGTGCCTGTGAGAGCTGCTGTCCGCTGTACTCAGTCATGCTCTCAGCCTACTGCCCGCTTCAAGTTCGGAGCCTGTGCATCTCGTCCTGATCCGGCGAACGGTCCTGTGTGCGGAGACGGATGCGTGTGGCTGTTCAGCTACCGCGGGGGACACACGCTCGCGTGCTGAGTCCGTCAGACTGGACGAGCGACGACGAACGGGAGACACGACGAACGGGAGACACGACGAACGGGAGACACAATGCACCCAGCAGGACCACACGGCCGCGCGCCCGGCACACGGATGCGCGGCATCGGGCGGCTGCTCTTCTGGATCGGCGGCATCCTCACGATCGTCTGCGTCGCAGGCGGAGTCATCCTCGCGGTCTCCGGCTTCACCCGCGTCGCGGAGTCCGCCGCGATCTCGCATCCCGTCGACGGCCCCACCGACATCGACCTCGAAGCCGGCGAGCAGATGATGTACTACGTGCCCGGCGTCGTCGACCCATCGACTGCAGGTTCAGGAAACGGTTCCGGCTACGGTTCCGACGACGACTCCGATCCACCCGACTACGTCCCCGCGGGAGCCGCCGACTGCTCCGCGACCGGGCCCTCCGTCGTCGACATCAGGCCGGGCGGGACGAAGCACACCACCTCCAGCGGCGGCGAGACCCGCGTGAGCGACGGCGGATTCACCGCTGAGGATCCGGGCACCTACACCGTCACGTGCAGTCCCGATGCCGGCGTCGACGTGACTCTGGGACCGCCCACGGATGTCGGAGGGATCCTCAGCGGGATCGGCGGCGTGCTCGCGGCGGTCTTCGGCGCACTGGGATTCGGCGCCGTCACTCTGCTGGGGCTCGTCCTCTGGCTGGTGGGCCGGGATGCGATGAAGAGGCACGGAGCGCTCTGAGGCCGCACGAACGCTGCGCCCGAATCGTGAGCCACACGTGGGCACCAGCACACTCACCACCAGCATTCATCAGACCGCACACGTTCTATCCCCTGCGAACTGATGAAAGCTGGTGTTTCCTGATCCGGCGCTCACACGTCAGTCGCGACCACTTCCGCGGCGATCCCCGCCGCGATCCGCGCGACGTCGTCCTCGGTCGTCCACCGCCCCACTGATAGACGCAGCGCTCCCATCGCGCGGTCCACGTCCATGCCCATCGCGGTGAGCACGGGCGACGGCGCGTCCGTCCCCGCATGGCAGGCCGATCCCGTCGACGCGGACACGCTCGCGGCGCCCGCCAGCACGTCCACTCCCCGCGAGCCCGCGATGCTCACGTTGAGCGTCTGCGGCAGCCTCTCCTCCCGGGGACCATTGAGACGCACCCGCCCCGGCAGCAGCTCCTCGAGCGCCACCTCCAGCTCGTCGCGCAGCCTCCGCATGCGCTCCGGTCCGCCGGTGTCGAGATCCTCGCCGGCCAGCCGCGCAGCCTCGCCGAACGCCACGATCCCCGCGACGTTCTCCGTCCCTCCTCGCAGTCCCGCTTCCTGCCCTCCGCCGGGCATCAGCGCCGCGATCGGCGTACCCGCGCGGACGTACAGCGCCCCCACACCCTTCGGCGCATAGAGCTTGTGGCCCACGACCGTCAGCAGGTCGACCCCCAGCGCATCGACGTCGACGGGCACCTTGCCGACACTCTGCGCTGCGTCCGTGTGGAACAGCACTCCGGCGTCCCGAGCAGTCCGCGCCAGCGCGGAGATCGGCTGGATCGCCCCGGTCTCGTTGTTCGCGTGCATGATCGACACGAGGACCGTGGTCGGTCGCAGCGCGGCCGCGAGCGATGCCGGGTCGACGAGCCCGTCCGTGTCGATCGGCAGGCTGGTCACGTCGACGCCGTCCCCGGCCAGGACCTCGGCGGCGGCCAGCACAGCCGGATGCTCGGTCTCCTGGATGACGAGGTGGGGACGGGCCCCGGCAGACCCGGAGCCGGCCGCAGGAGTCGGGGCTCCCGCACCCTCCGCCGAGGCTGTCCGCACCGCTCGCAGCACACCCCGGATCGCGAGGTGGTCGGCCTCGGTGCCGCTGCCGGTGAACACGATCTCGGCGCCGGACTCCGCCCCGATGAGCGAGGCGACCTGGGCTCGGGCGCGGGCCACAGCCTCGGCAGGAGCCGTCCCGAACCCGTGGGAGCTGGAGGGGTTGCCGAAGTGGGTGGAGAGGAACGGGATCATCGCCGCCACGACGCGAGGGTCGACCGGCGTGGTTCCGTTGTAGTCGGCGTAGACGGGATCAGACGCGGAGAAGGGAGACTGCGAGGCGGACATGCCTCCCAGTCTCCCCCACAGCCGCTGGACGCAGCTCAGTACATCGCGTGCTGACCACCGTCGATCGGGACGACCGTGCCGTTGATGAAGCCGGACTCCTCGGCGAGCAGGAACGTGACGAGGGCCGCGACCTCCTCCGGCTTGCCGAAGCGCTTCATCGGATTGGCCGACACGAACTCCTCGCCGGCCGCCTCCCAGTCCTCACCGCCCAGCTGACGCAGTGAGCCCTCGACCATCGCGGTCATGATGGCCCCCGGAGCGATCGCGTTGATGCGGATGCCGTGCTCGCCGTACTCGCGGGCGGAATTGCGGGTCAGCCCCACGACTCCGTGCTTCGCGGCCGCATAGCCCGACTGGTTGCCGACACCGCGGATGCCGCCCACGGACGCCGTGTTGACGATCGCACCGGAGCCCTGCCGGCGCATCTGCTTGAGGACGGCCGCCATACCGGCGAAGACGCCGGTGAGGTTGACGGCGAGCACCTTGGCGAACTCGTCATCGCCGAAGTCCTCTGTGAGGTTCTGCCTGCCCTCGATGCCCGCGTTGTTGAAGAAGCCGTCGACCGAACCGAACGTGGTGAGCGCAGCGTCCACGTACTTCTGGACGTCCTCGGACTTCGTGACGTCCGCCGTGACCAGCTCGACGCCGCCGGCGCCTGCGGATTCGACCTGCGTCCTCGTCTCCTCGAGACCGTCGGCGTTCATGTCCACCAGGACCAGGTTCGCGTCTTCCTGCGCCAGACGCAGTGCAGTCGCCTGCCCCAGTCCGGAGCCCGCGCCGGTGATGATGACGGTCCTGCCTGAGAAACGTGCCATGTGAGAACCACTCCTCGTCATACGTGTCGGGTCGCTGCCCGACTGTCAGAAGAACGATCAGCCCTTCCGCATCCTGCAACCTTCACCTACGCGGTTCCATTCCCCCCGCGGGATCGCCACGCGGGCACGCGTCAGCGCCGGACGGGCAGGTGGAGTGCTGGACGGGCAGGTGTCAGTGCTGAGCTGGCAGGCGTCAGCGCCGGCGCTTGGCGTCGCGCTCGGACTCGGCCTCTTCCACCAGCGCACGGATGGCGGACATGATCTGCTCCGTGACCTCACGGCGCTGCGGCCCCGCAGGGTGCGCGCGCGGCGGGGCGGGGATCGCCTTGCCGAAGGTCATGGAGAACGTCTTGGGCTGGGGAGCGTTCGCGTCGACGGGCATGACGTCCTCCGTGCCGACGATACCCACGGGCACGATCGTCGCGCCCGTGCGGATCGCGAGCTCCGCCGCCCCGGTCTTCCCCTCCCCGACCTTCCCGTCGCGGCTGCGCGTGCCCTCCGGGTAGATGCCGAACACTCCGCCGGCGCGCAGGATCTCCTCGCCCGTCTCCAGCGCCTTCACCGCCGCCGCGGCAGTCCCGCGCTCCACCGGGAACGCGCCCACGGCGCTCATGAAGCCGCCCACCATCTTGTTCAGGACGTTCCTGCGCTCGAAGTACTCGGCCTTCGCCATGAAGCTCACGCGACGCGGGGACAGGGCAGACAGGTAGATCGAGTCCGCGAACGATCGATGGTTGCTCGCGATGATGACAGGGCCGGTCTTGGGCACGTTGGTGATGCCCGTGACCGTCGGACGGTGCGCGGTGCGGATGGAGCCGCGGAACATCGAGCGCATGGCCCTGTACTTGAACGAGAGCTGATCATCGCCGACTCCCACCGGGAGGCCGCTGTCGACGCCTTCGTCGACGGCTCGCTCGATCTCCGAACCGGTCGCCTCGTGCTCATCCGGCCGATCCGCCGTACCTTCATCCATCGCGTCGCTCATGTCCTGACTGCTGTCCTCCCGCACGGGCACAGCCCCTCGGGTGCCGCAGAGCTGTCTTCCTGACTGAATGCTAAGAACATCGTAACCACCGGCCGAACGCCCGCGTGCATCGCGCCGGTCGCATCCCCGACGTCGGATCCGGTGAGAACCGTCACCCCTGCTCATCCAGCCTGTCCCTGCACCGGAGCGGAGGCATAGAATCAAGTCTTCGTGCGCGGTGCCGCCGCTCCCGCACCACCTGCCCGATAGGAGCCCCATGGCCCGCGGCCGTCCCTTCGGAGCTCGCCCCTCCACGCCCCGCTCGCCCAGCATGGCGCTCACCGCTCTGGCAGCGGGCGGATTCGCAGTGGGCACCACCGAATTCGCGTCCATGACGCTGCTTCCGTGGATCGCCGAAGACCTGGGCATCACGATCCCCCAGGCAGGAATGGCCGTCAGCGCGTACGCGATCGGAGTGGTCGTGGGCGCCCCGCTGCTCACCGCGCTCACTCCGCGGATGGACCGCAAGCTGCTGCTCATCCTCGCCGCCGCGGTCTTCACCCTCGGCAATCTGCTCACCATCCTGGCGGTGAACCTGCCCATGCTCCTGGGAGTCAGGTTCCTCACCGGACTGCCCCACGGCATCACTCTGGGCATCGCAGCGATCGTCGCCGCCGGCCTGGTGCCGCCCGAACGGTCCGGCACCGCGATCTCACGGACGATGCTGGGTCTCACGATCGCGAACATCGTCGGCGTCCCCGCGGCCACTGCACTGGGGAGCGCCGCGGGGTGGAGAGCCGCATACGTGGTCATCGCACTGATCGGACTCGTGACGATCATCGGACTGCTGACGTTCCTGCCGGCGGTCCCCGCACGACCCACGTCCTCCGCGACAGCGGAGCTGAAGACCATGACCCGCCCTCAGGTCTGGCTGCCGCTGCTCGCGGGAGCCGTGGGATTCGGCGGATCGTTCGCGCTCTACACGTACATCACCCCGACGGTCACGGAGGTGACGGGCATCCCCGGCGGCCTCCTGCCGTGGGTCCTCGTCCTCTACGGCTGCGGCATGACGGCTGGCTCACTCGTCGCAGGACCGTGCCTGGACCGATCCATCGACAAGTCTGCGCTCGCAGGGGTGGTGGGCATGGGCGTGGTCCTCGCGCTCTTCGCCGTGCTCGCCCATATCTGGTGGATCGCCCTGCCCCTGCTGTTCCTCAACGGCATCGCCATGAGCCTCTTCACGAACGGGCTGCAGGCGCGACTGCTGCGAGAGTCCCCCGACGCTCCGAACATGTCCGCGGCGATGAATCACGCGGCCTTCAACGCAGCGAATGCGCTGGGCGCCTTTCTGGGCGGCGTCGTCGTCGCGGCCGGCCTGGGATTCCGGGCTCCCGCGGCAGTGGGCGTCCTCTGTTCGATCGCCGGCACCGCTGTCCTGCTCATCGCGTTCGGACTGGGCCGCCGGCGCCACCGCGAACGCATCGCCTGACCCACGAGGCGAGAAGCGCCGCCCCCGTCGAACGACGAACCGCACCACCCGCGACCCGAGCCACGCGCCACCCGCGGTCCGAGCCACGCGCGGCCCGAGTCGCGCGCCACCCGATTCGCGAGGGACGGGCTGCAGGTTCGACGGCCTCCCGGTTGCGCCCGTCCGTCGAACCGTCGACCCGCCCCTCGCGGATCCGGGTCAGCCTGGGCCGCCGTATTCATACCCATTGGTGACGAGTGACGCGGACCACAGGTATATTCCACCTGTATGACAGCGGATCGGGCAGGTCGGCCATCCCGCCTCCTCCACCCCCCGCACACTCGGTCCCAGGAGGCACCACGTGAAGAAGATCCTGCCTGCAGTCGCCGCGAGCGCCGCAGCACTCCTCGCACTGTCCGGATGCGGAGGCGATGATCCCGACGCCGTCTCGGAGGTCGACGGCGTCCAGCTGGTCACCGCGGGGAAGCTCACCCTCTGCTCCGACATCCCCTACGAGCCGTTCGAATTCGTCGAGGACGGCGAGAACGTGGGCTTCGACATCGACCTCGCGCAGGCGACCGCGGACAGCATGGGCGTCGAACTCGAAGTCATCACGACCGCCTTCGAAGCCATCCAGTCCGGATCCGCCCTGGACACGGGCCAATGCGACATCGCCCTGTCCGGCATGACGATCACGGAGGAGCGCCAGACGCAGATGGACTTCTCCAAGCCGTATCTCAAGGACAACCTCGCCCTCATGACGAAGAAGGACTCGGACGTCGAGAGCATCGAGGACATCCAGGGCGAGGAGGCCGGCGTCCAGCAGGCGACGACCGGAGAGACCTACGCCACCGACAACGGAGTCACCCCCGTCCAGTTCGAGGACGCGGGCCTCATGACGCAGGGCATCCAGTCCGGCCAGGTCAATGCGGTCATCGCGAACATCTCCACGATCTTCGCGGCCACCGAGTCGGACGACAGCCTCCACCTGGTCGAGGAGTTCGACACCGGCGAGGTCATCGGCGCTGCGGTGAAGAAGGACAACACCGCGATGCTCGAGCAGTTCGAGGCGACCGTGACAGAGCTGCGCGACTCCGGTGAGTACGACGCCATCGTCGACCAGTGGTTCGGCGAGGTCGCGGACGCGGCTCGGCTGAGCGCCGAGGAGGCGGACGAGGGGCCTGCATCCGAGTGACGTGACCTGGGGGCCGACGGGTCGGCTACGATCACCCGTTGGCCCCCACACGCAGCGCGGCAGGCTCACTCACCCCGCAGAGCGCCGCCCGTACACCCACCTCTGATCGAGGAGAGCCCCCGTGGCAATGAGTCCGCGCAAGCGCGCACAAACGTCCAGGATCGTGCAGTACGCGATCCTCATCGTCGCTGCCGCTGCAGCCGCCTTCGTCACCGACTGGCAGACGGTCGGCGAGAAGTTCTTCAACCCGACGGTCGCCCTCCAGCAGTTCCCGGGCGTCGTCACGACCGCACTGAAGAACACGATCATCTACACCGCCCTGGGCTTCGTGCTCGCGCTGGCCCTGGGCCTCCTCCTGGCTCTTATGAAGATCTCCTCCGTGGGCCCGTACCGGTGGCTCGCGACGCTCTACATCGAGTTCTTCCGCGGTGTCCCCGCGCTGCTCGTCTTCATCGCGTTCGGCTATGCGGTGCCCTTCGCCTTCGGCATCCGGCTCGACACGTACGTCACTGTCATGCTGTCGCTCGGCATCGTCGCGTCCGCATACATCGCAGAGACCCTGCGCGCAGGCCTGCAGGCGGTGCCGAAGGGCCAGTACGAGGCCGCACGCTCGCTGGGCATGAGCCACACCCGCGCGATGATCAGCATCGTCATCCCGCAGGCGATCCGGATCATCCTGCCGCCGCTGACCAACGAGATCATCATGATGACGAAGGACTCGTCGCTCATCTACCTGCTGGGACTCACCGCGAGCCAGTACGAGCTGGCGAAATTCGGCCGCGAGGCGATCTCGTCCCCGGAAGCGGGTCTCACCCCACTCGTCATCGCAGGCGCCGCATACCTCGTCATCACGGTGCCACTGGGCATCCTGGCGCGCAGGTTCGAATCACGCACAGCGAAGCTGTCGAGGCCGTAGTGCGGACACGATGACGGCACCCGCCCCTCACCCGCACGGCCCGGCAGATCTCCGGCAGGACCGGTACCCGCACAAGGAGCGCCCATGAGCACCCCCGCCACCCCTCACGTGCCCGCAGCGCAGGGCTGCACGATCACGAACCTCCACAAGTCCTACGGAGACGTAGAGGTCCTCAAGGGGATCAGCGTCGATGTGAAGCCGGGAGAGGTCGTCTGCCTGATCGGCCCCTCCGGATCCGGCAAGTCGACTCTGCTGCGCTGCATCAATCTCCTGGAGGAGCCGAACGACGGCACGATCACCGTGGCGGGCTTCGACGCGACGGACCCGGACGTGCAGCTCGACGAGATGCGGGCGCACGTCGGCATGGTCTTCCAGAGCTTCAACCTCTTTCCGCACATGAGTGCGCTGGACAACTGCTCGATCGCCCAGCGACGTGTCCTCGGGAGGAGCAGGGACGAAGCAGACGCCACGTCTCGAGAGCATCTGGAACAGGTGGGGCTCGCCGAACTGGCCGACCGGTATCCGGACCAGCTGTCCGGAGGTCAGCAGCAGCGTGTCGCGATCGCCCGCGCTCTGTCGATGCAGCCGTCGCTCATGCTCTTCGACGAGCCCACCTCCGCACTCGACCCGGAGACGGTGGGCGACGTGCTGGGCGTCATGCGCCAGCTGGCGAAGGCCGGCATGACGATGGTCGTCGTCACGCACGAGATGGGCTTCGCCCGCGACGTGGCCGACCGCGTCCTCTTCATGGACGGAGGCCTCCTCGTCGAGCAGGGTCCTGCACGCGAGGTCATCGGCAATCCCCAGCACGAGCGCACGCAGTCGTTCCTGGCCCGCGTCCTCCACCCGGACGGCACCGTCGACGGCTGAGCGTCCGGGCCACGTGATAGGACTGTGTCCATGAGCGAAGCCACAGCGTCCGCCACCGCCGCCGGAGCCACCACGTCCACCATGTCCGCAGGCCACCTCATCGTCCGTCAGCTGGAAGCTGAGGGGGTCCAGCGGATCTACAACGTGCCGGGCGAATCGTTCCTCGACGTGCTCGACGGGCTCTACGACTCCCCCATCCACACTGTCGTGTGCCGCCAGGAGGGCGGGGCGGGCTACGCCGCACTCGCAGAGGCTCGCCTGACCAGCCGTCCCGGCATCGCCATGGTCACCCGCGGGCCGGGCGCCTCCAACGCGATGATCTCCATCCACACGGCATACCAGGATGCGACACCGCTCGTCCTGTTCGTGGGCCTCATCCCCACTGCGCAGCGCGGACGGGAGGCCTTCCAGGAGTTCGAACCGGCCGGCTGGTTCGGCTCCACCGCGAAGAAGGTGCTGATCCTCGATGACCCGGACTCCGCCGCGAGGGTCGTCGCCGACGCACTCCATACGGCCGCCTCGGGCCGACCAGGCCCGGTCATCGTGGGCCTGCCGGAGGAGACGCTGCTCGAACGCACCGCCTCCCAGCCGGTCCCGCCCCGTCCCCTGCCCGCCCCTGCACCCGCGCCCGTGGACGTCGCCGCCGTGGAATCGGCCGTCGCCGCCGCGCAGAAACCCCTTCTGATCGTCGGAGGACAGGGCTGGACAGGCGATGCCGCTGCGGAGATCTCCACCTGGGCCCGCAGTCGTGGGGCCGGCATCGTCGCTGACTTCCGCGCACACGATGCCGTGGACCATGACGAGTCGGTGTTCCTGGGACCGCTGGGATTCTCCAGCTGGCCCGGCACACGGGACGCGCTCGAAGAAGCGGACCTCCACATCTTCATCGGCTGTGTGCGCGCCGATGTCATGACGGGCGGGTACTCCTTCGGAGTGAGCCCTGACCGCACACTCGTCGCGGGACCGGACCCGGACGCCCACGGGCACTTCGGGCCGCTGGATCAGCAGATCCTCACCACCCCGGTGGCACTGGCCCGGGCACTGTCGTCCTCCGCTGCGCACGGCTCCGCGGACGGGGGCTCGACCGGCGCCTCCGTCGGCACCTCGGCCGCCGTGCCGGAGGACGCCCCCGAGGATGCCGCCTGGTACTCGGACCACCGGAGCCGGTACATCGACTGGCGCACCAGCGTCGTCGGGGGCGAGCGCAGCGATGAGTTCATCGACCGCGACCGGGCCTACCGCGATGCGGCGGAGGTCCTCCCCCACGACGCGATCCTCACGTACGGCGCGGGCAATTATTCCGCGTGGGCGCTGCGCTACTGGCCTCTGCACGGCCCGGGCTCCGTCGCCGCACCGCGCAACGGCGCGATGGGCATGGGAACACCCGCGGCCGTGGCGGCCGCCCTCACGTTCCCCGACCGCGCCGTCGTGGCGCTGGCCGGCGACGGCTGCTTCATGATGAACGGCCAGGAGTTCGCGACGGCCGTCCACGAAGGCCTCAACATCACGGTCATCGTGGATGACAACTCCGTCTACGGAACGATCGTCGGCCACCAGGTGCGGGAGTACCCCGGTCGCCCCTCCGGCACGACGATGACCAACCCGGACTTCGCGGCGCTGGCCGATGCGTACGGCGGACGCGGGTTCCCCGTGAAGCGGACGGCCGACTTCGTGCCGATGTTCGAGCAGGCGCTCGCGCACGACGGTCCCGCACTCCTGCACATCCGCACGGATCCGGAGGTCCGACTGCCGCGCGTGTGAGCGCTGGTGAGCTCCAGAGCACCCTCCCGCGGAATACCGAGACCCCTGCTTCAGCTCTTTCTTTTGCGAAGTGAACTCTATATTCTGGAGTCATGAGTAAGGACTACGGACAGTTCTGCGGCCTCGCGAGAGCGGCACAGGTGCTCGGTGAACGATGGGCGCTGATGATCGTCCGCGATCTCACCGTCAGCGCCCGACGGTTCACGGACCTGCATGAGGGGCTGCCCGGCATCCCCACCACGGTGCTGACCACCAGGCTCCGTGAGCTGGAGGAATCAGCCGTGATCACGCGCCGGGCCGCACCATCCCCGGCCCGCGGGGTGCTCTACGAGCTGACGCCCCGCGGCCGCGACCTGCAGCCGATCCTCGACGCCCTCGGGCGCTGGGGAGCCGAAGCGATGGCCTCTCCCCGGGAGTCGGAAGTCGTCACGGACTCCTCACTGGCCAGCGCGCTGCGCTCCGCCCACAGGCCCGGCGGCCTCGCCGGGCCGCTCACGTACCACGTGCGCTCGGGCGCGGCCTCCGCCTGGGCGACTACCCGCGGCGACGAGGTGACGGTGGGTCCCGGCGAGCCCTCGTCGGATCCGGATCTCACCATCGACGCCGGCCCCGAGCTGCGTCTTCTGCTCGCGGGAACCCTGACTCCCGAAGAGGCGCTGGCCTCAGGAGGCATCGCCATTGCGGGTGCCCGGCGGCTCCTCGAGGAGTTCACCCGCTCCTTCCGCGTCCCCCTGTCTGCACCCGCCCCCTGAAAGGACACCCTCATGAAGCTCAGCATCAACCTGTTCACGACCCTGGACGGCGTCAGCCAAGCACCCGGCGGCGCCGAGGAGGACACCCGCGGCGGATTCACCCGCGGCGGCTGGCTCCTGCCGCACTTCGACGAGGGCTGCGGGAAGGCCGTCGACGAGTGGTACCGCCACGCCAGCGCTCTGCTCCTGGGCCGCCACACCTACGACACCTTCGCCGGCCACTGGCCGCTCGTCACTGACCCCGACGACCGGGTCGCAGCCGCCATCAACACCCTGCGCAAGTACGTCGTCACCTCCTCGCCGACCGGCGAGACCTGGGCGGACACGACGACGGTCCTGGACTCCGATGCCCTGGACCGCATTCGTGACCTCAAAGCCCGGGACGGCGACGAGCTCCAGGTGCACGGCAGCGTCCGCCTCGCCAGGAGCCTGCACGAGGCCGGGCTGGTGGACATCTACCGGCTGCTCGTCGCCCCCGTCGTCGTAGGCTCCGGATCTCGCCTGCTCGAGGCCGGCGGGCCCGCACACTCCCTGACGGTGACCAGCGGCACCATCACCGCCAGCGGCGTCACCTCTCTCGTCATGGAACCGCGCGAGTTCGTCGCGGCGACCGCGACCGTCGAGGACGGCAAGGACTCCGTCAGTCGGGACGCGCACCCCCTCACCCCGTGAGCGGCGATCACGGGATCACGGCCGGTCGGGCCCCTTCATCGGTCCGAGGAGGACACTCTAGGCTGGACCTGCGGTGAGCACCGCACTCGCGCCGCGCACGCCCGTCGAACGGAGATCCCCGATGCTCGACCTCATCCTGGACAACGCTCGGATCCGCACCCTGGACGACGACCGGCCGGGAGCTCGGACGATCGGCCTGTGGGAGGGGAAGATCGTCGGGTTCGACGACGACGTGCGCAGCCTCAACGCCGCGCGGCGCATCAACCTCGACGGGGCGACGGTGCTGCCCGGGTTCAACGATGCGCACTGCCACACGACCTGGTACGGCCTCTCGCTGGCGAGTGTCGACTGCACCGCGCTGCCGGGCGGCCTGGACGAGGTCTACCGCCGGATCGAGGACGCGGCACAGTCCACCCCGGCCGGCGAATGGATCAACGCCACCGGATACGGGCACCGGGACTACGGCGGCGAGTACCCCGATCTCGAGGTGCTGGACCGCATCACAGGCGATCGCCCGCTCTTCCTCCGCCAGCAGTCGGGGCACTCCGCGATCGTCAACACCGCTGCGATGGAGCGCGCCGGAATGCTGGCCCCCGGTTTCCGGGACCCCGCGGGAGGACGGGTCGTGCGCGACCGGGACGGCCACCCCACCGGGCTCGTCGAGGAGACCGCGCAGGCACTCATCCAGGACCTCATCCGCCCCTACTCCCTCGACACCGTCGTCGACGCTCTGGACCGTGCGACTGCGGTCTATGCGTCGGAGGGGATCACCAGCTTCGGCGAATGCGGCATCTTCGCCGGATGGATCGGCCACTCCCCCCTCGAAGCGCACGCGTACCAGTCGGCACGGGAGCAGGGGAAGCTGCGCGCACGTGCACAGATCATGCCGATGGCCGACGGGCTGCACCGGATCGGCGCGCACACGGCGGACGACTACGGGATCGGCCTGGACACCGGCGTGCGGACCGGGTTCGGCGATGACTGGCTGAGCTTCGGACCCGCGAAGATCTTCATGGACGGGGCGATGAGCGGTGAGACCGCCGCGATGAGGGAGGACTACGCAGGACGCGACACTGCCGGATATCTGCAGGACGACCCGGAGACGCTCCGCCGGACGATCCTCGACGTCTATCGGTCCGGATGGTCGCTGGCCGTCCACGCTATCGGCGACCTGGCCGTCGACCACGCGGTCCGCAATATCGTCGAGGCGATGGATACGTATGGACGGCGCAGCGTCCCCAACCGCATCGAGCACGCGGGCACCGTCCACGACGAGCACCTGGCGACGCTGTCCGAGTACGGCATCGCCGTCACCCCGCAGGCATCGTTCGCCCGCGACATCGGCGACGGGATGAACCATTCGGTCGGAGAGGAGAGGCGCCGCCTCCTGTACCGGGGGCGGTCCTTCGTCGACGCCGGCGTCCTGCTCGCGGGATCGTCGGACCGTCCGTGCTCCGATGGCAATGCGCTGCGCGGCATCCAGTCATTCGTGGATCGTCTCACCAGCACGGGAGACGTCTTCGGGTCCGCCGAGGAATGCCTCACCGCGAAGCAGGCGGTGACCGCCTACACGCGGACCGCGGCCCAGGCCTCCGGCCACGGCGCGGTCAAGGGGACGCTCGCGCGCGGAAAACTCGCGGACCTCGTCGTCCTGGGTGATGACCCGCTCTCCGTCGACGCGACGACGATCAAGGACATCGACGTCGTCGCCACCCTCGCCGGCGGGGAGTTCACGCACTCGACCCTGTGACGAGGCTGGACGCCCAGGATCACACCCAGGATGGTCGTCGGGCCGGGTGAGTGTCCTGAGCCTGGTCGGTGTCCAGGCGATGAGTACTGTTCCTGCTCACCCCTGGTCGCGCAGGTCGCGGCGCTTGATCTTCCCCGTCTGGGTCTTGGGCAGTTCGTCGATGATGTGGACTTCTCGAGGGTACTTGTACGCCGCCAGTCGCTCCTTCGTGAACTCCTGCAGCGCTGCTGCGGTCGTGGGCGCGCCCGGTTGCAGTGAGACGTATGCGGTGACGGTCTCCCCGCGGTAATCGTCAGGAGTGCCGACGACCGCGGCCTCGTACACGTCGGAGTGCTCGTAGAGCGCGTCTTCGACCTCGCGGGGCCAGATCTTGAAGCCGGACGCGTTGATCTGGTCCTTGAGCCGATCGACCAGGTACACCCATCCGTCCTCGTCGATGATCGCGACGTCGCCGCTGCTCATCCAGCCGTCTGCGGAGAGGACGTGTGCGGTCTCCTCGGGCTTGCGCAGATACTGCGGCATGACCTGGGGGCCCCGCATCTGCAGCTCCCCCTCCTCGCCGGAGCGGAGCGGGCTGCCGTCGGCTCCGACGACACGCGCGTCGAGGCCCGGCATCGGCACCCCGATCGACAGGGTCCCGCTCGCCGCGTCGACAGGAGCCCGCGCCCCCGGCGGCACTGCGATGACCGCGGAGGCAGTCTCCGTCATGCCGTAGATGTTGTGGATGTAGTGGCCGAACCGCTTCTGGAAGCGGTCCACCGTCGCGGGTGGGATCGGTGCGCCACCGGAGTACAGCCACCGGACCGTCTCCAACTCCGCCGCATCGCCGCGGTCCAGGGCCAGGAGTGCGTTGTAGACCGTGATCGCTCCGACGGTCACACTCACACGATGCCGCTGGAACGCCTCCAGCATGACCTCAGGATGCAGGCGATTGAGGAAGACGAGAGCAGCGGGGGATACGAGCGTCGCCGCTGCCGTCGCGACGGCGCCCGTGATGTGGAAGAGCGGAGCAACGGCGAGGACCACGTCCTCATCGCCGACCCCCTGCCACGCGTTGAAGGCGGCAGCGGTGCTCAGCACATTGCGGTGCGTATTCAGTGCGCCCTTGGGCGGGCCCGTGGTCCCGGACGTGTAGGTCAGCAGCGCGGCGTCCTCAGCCCGGACCTCGGCGACGGCAGGGGTTCGGCCCGCGTTCTCCCGCACAGCGGTGAGGAGGTCATCGGCACCCTCGACGACCACCCGCGCCGCGTCCGCGAAGATCCGGGGATCGTGCTCCGTCTGGAGGTCGAGGTCGCTGGTGGTCATGCGCCACCTCACCGTGGAGCCGGCCAACGTCGCGGCTGCCTCGTCTCCCTCCCGGTCGAGCCCGATGAAACCGGTCGCGTGGGAGTCGTCGATGAGTCGGCGGAGCTCTGCTCCGCGGTACATGGGGTTGAGGATGAGGACCGTCGCCCCCGCCTTCCACAGCGCGAGCATCGCGATCGCGAACTGGGGGATGTTCTGCAGCTGGACGCCCACCACGTCGCCGCGATCCACACCGCGGTCCTGGAGGTGGGACGCCAGGGCATCGGAGTCCTCGTCGACCCGTCGCACCGTCAGCGTGGTGTCGAAGTAGACCAGGCAGGGCGACTCCGGGGACGTCGCCGCGCGGTCGCGCCATGCCGCGACGAGGGACTCGGGCACCTGCGGCGGGTCGACGCTGAGACCGTCCGGGTAGAGAGGAGCCCAGGCCGGTTCCTCAGCCATGGCCCAGCGCCTCCAATGCGCGCCGGGCCAGATCCGGCACACCGGCCTCCAGCTGGGGGGCGAAGTCATCGCCGGGACGCTCGCCCGCCAGATAGCGGGTGTACATCGCCTCACAGAAGACAGCGGACTTCCAGTAGGCGAGGGCGCGATACCACCCGAGGTCGCTGAGGTCGAGACCCGACGCCTCGGCGTACCGCTGGGCGAGCTCCGCCGCCGTCGGATATCCGTCACGGCGCGTGACCGGCGACAGGTCGAGGGCCGAATCGGGCGATCCGACCTCCGAGTAGTTCGCCAGCAGATAGCCGACATCCGCGAGCGGGTCCCCCAGCGTCGCCATCTCCCAGTCGAGGATCGCTCGGACCTCCGGCTCTCCGGAACCGGTGATCATGAGATTCCCCAGTCGGTAGTCGCCGTGCACCACGGCGTGGCGCTGCGTCGCGGGAACGTCTGCGGCCAGGAGGTCCGCCACGCGGACGACGTCCGGGACCGAACGCCGCGTGTTCACGTCCCAGAGCCTGCGGAAGGTGGCCACCTGCCGATCGAGGTAGCCGCTGGGCCTGCCGATGTCCGACACGGGCGGTGCTGACACGTCGATGCGGTGGAGGGCCACAAGCGTGTCGACCATGTTCATCGCGACCGCGCGCCGGGCCTGCGGCGTCTGGATCCGCTGGGGCTCCACCTCTGTGATGACATCGCCGTCCAGATGATCCATGACGTAGAAGGGCACACCCAGCAGGTCCGCGTCGTCGCAGACGGCGAGGATGTGCGGGACGGGCACGCCGCCCTGACCGGCGAGCGACTGCTGGATCCGCGCCTCGCGCACCATGTCGTGCGCCGATCGTGGGAGAGGCGGTCGCGGACCGCGGCGCAGCACGACATCGGCTCCGGCCCGTGTCACCCGGAATGTCAGGTTCGAATGCCCGTCGCCGATCCGCACTGCGGTGACGGGTCCCGTTCCGATCCCGTGCGCGTCGAGGAATGCTTCGACCACATCGAGGACGAGGAGGGGCGGCAGCGCCCCGGCGGGGACGTCCCCCATGGTCGCGACGATCTCCGGGGCGAGCGGATCCTGTCCGCTCTGCTGTGCTGTGCCGGGACGTGTGTCTCCGGCGATCGCCTGGCCCCCTGCGTGCTGCTCGTCCACTCGCTGCACCTCTCCGTCGTCGACCGTCGTCTGCGCTGCCACCCCGACCGAGCGAGCGATCGGTGAGCTTTCACCGTACTGTGGTCCACATCACGACCCGTGTCAATGAGCACCCCGTCCACGGCCCCGCATCCGAAGGAGGCCCCGTGAGCACCGACGCTGTCAGCGCGGACACCTGGCACGACTATGCGCGCTCGCAGCTCCACCCCGTGCTGGAGGGGGCGCTGCACTGCTTCACCCTGCACGGCTATCACGGCACCACGATCCGCATGATCGCCGCGGCGAGCCGCCTGTCCGTAGCGGGCGTCTACCACCACTACCCGTCGAAGCACGCGATCCTCGTCGCCGTCATGAGCCAGGCGATGGAGGATCTCTGGCAGCGCAGCATCGCGGCGGATGCAGCCGCGCAGGGCGGCCCGGTCGACCGTTTCGTCAACATCGTCACCTGCCTGCTCGAGTTCCACACCCAGCGGCGGGACGAGGCGTTCATCGCCCTGACGGAGATCCGCAGTCTCGAGGCGAATGCCCGAGCTGATCACATCGCGAAACGGGACCGCCAGCAGCGACTCGTGGAGTCGGTCGTCGAAGACGGCGTGGCGGCGGGCGCCTTCACCACCGAACATCCGCGGGATGCGAGCCGCGCGGTCGTCACGATGTGCACCTCCGTCTCCGACTGGTACCGACCGGACGGCGCCCTCAGCAGCTCCGAGCTGGCTGCGCGCTACTGCGGGATCGCGCTCGGCGCCGTCGGGGGTCACACACAGACAGGCGGCCCTGTCAGCGCATAGAGTCGAGTCCCAGCACATCCACGAGGACGCCGTCCGGCGCAGAAGAGGAGACACCATGTCTCGCAAGGGCTTCCCTGAGGTGGAGCAGCAGTACATCGACCACGCCCGGGAACAGGCGCTGATCGCACTGACGAGCGCGGACACCCCCCAGCGACTGCGGCGCCACTACTGCGTCGACACCGACTTCGCCGGGTCGAGCTTCACACGGATCACGCCGAACACGTCCGACGCGATCACAACTGCCGACCTGCTGGCCACGACGATGCTGTCCGCCTCGGTCCCCGCGCATTCGACCCGCCTGCTCCTCGACGACAAGAGCACGCGGAAGACTGTGCGTCGCCTGCTCGACGCGCTGCCCGACCGCCGGCTCGAGGATGCGAAGGCCAAGCACTACCGGCCCATGAGCGATGTCTACGACTTCCTGAAGGAGATCCTGGGCCGGGCCGGCGCCGCAGACCCGAACCCCTGGGTGACGGCGAGCAAGCTGGCCGCGCGCAAGAGACCGGACCTCTTCCCCGTCCGCGACGCGGCGGTCCGCGGCCTCCTCCGCGTCTCCGAGCTCCGCGACTACGGCAAGGACTGGAGGGTGTTCCGCACGCTCATGCGCGATCACGACGTGAGCGATGCGCTCGACACGACGATCGGCGCCCTGAAGTCCCTGGAGACCGACTGTCGGGTGAAAGCGGACAAGGAGCGGCTGCGAATCCTCGATGCCGCCCTGTGGGCGCATGCGACCGACCTGGACCCGGCGCCGTGCGTCGACCACGACTCCGACTCCTGATCCGTCCCTGAGCGGTCCCTGAGCGGTCCAGCGGAGGCCCCCAGCGATCGAGCGCCGGAGTCGCCGCAGGGCTCACGAGCCTCCCGACGATGAGGCCGACACCGCCACGGACGCGGCGACCCCGGCCGAGACTGCCGCGCTGATCGCAGCGATGGACGCACTGAGTGCCCTGCCGCTGTGCTGGGCCGGAGTGGGCAGCTCGTCGGCGATCCGATCGATGCGCCTGTTCAGAGCACGGCCCTTCAGCCCCCTCGGCTGCGGCCTCCTCCTTGAGGATGACCTTCGCGGAGTCCATCCCCCGCAGGATCCCCAGCACCATCGCATCCGACACGGAGACATCGCCCCGTCCAGCCAGGGCCTCACGCAGACGAGCGCGGGTGTGCGCCTCCGGCCCGCCATCGATGGCGGGGTACCGCTCCGGCTTGAGCCCCAGGAATCGCGCCTCCTCCAGATCCACGACCCCTTGGGCCACGAGGCTGCGGGAGACGACCTCCTTGGGATTGAACCAGCCTGCGGTGACGAGGGCCTGGACCCGCGGCGGCTTCGAACGCGCCGCGAGAGCCCGCACGCCGAAATCCATGACGGCGCCGGGGCCCGCGTCCTCCGCGTCGCCGCCTCCGAGCTCACCGGACAGCCACACCTTCGGATCCTTCTTCCGGTCCTCGAACTCGACGCAGTCCGCCAGCGCCAGATCGGCCAGGAGGCCGGCTGCCAGAGCGTAGTCGCGGTAGCTCACCCACGCCTCGGTCCGGCCGTCGTCGCGCGTGAGCAGGAGCAGCAGGTCTTCGCAGATGAGCATCAGACGGGCTCCGTGAATGCGCGCTCGAGGACTGCGAGGCCCTCCCTCAGCTCCGCCTCACTCACGTTGAGCGGCGGGACGACGTGGATGCGGTTGTAGTTGGCGAACGGCAGGACACCGCCGGCTCTGATCCGACCGATGACCTCGTTCATCTGCGGCGACGATCCGCCGTAGGGCGCCAGCGGTTCCTTCGTGTCCTTGTCCTTCACGAGGTCGATCGCCCAGAACATCCCCGTGCCGCGCACCTCGCCCACGATCGGAGAGGTGGCTGCGATCTCGCGCAGCCGTGGGCCCACCACGGTCTCGCCCAGCTGCGCAGCATTCTCCACCATGCGCTCGTCCTCCATCGCTGCGATCGTCGCGACGGCGGCGGCGCAGGCCAGCGGATGCCCGGAGTACGTGAGCCCGCCGGGGTACGCGGCATCGGCGAAGGTAGCGGAGATCGCGTCGCTGATCGCCACGCCGCCCAGCGGCACGTAGCCCGAGTTCACGCCCTTCGCGAAGGCCACCAGGTCCGGGACCACGTCGAAGTGCTCGAAGGAGAACCACGTCCCCGATCGGCCGAAGCCCGCCATGACCTCATCGGCGATGTAGACGATGCCGAATTCGTCGCACAGTGCGCGCACGCCCTGCATGTACTCCGTCGTCGGAATCATGATCCCCGCCGTGCCGGGGATCGATTCGAGGATGACGGCGGCGATCGTCTGCGGGCCCTCCAGCTCGATCGTGCGGCGCAGGTGCGTGAGCGCGCGCTCGGTCTCCTCCGCCTCGGTCGTCGCGTGGAACTCGGACCGGTAGAGGAAGGGACCGAAGAAGTGCACCGTCCCCGCGTCGCCCATGTCATTGCGGAACCGTCGCGGGTCACCGGTGATGTTGATGGCCTGCTCCGTGCCGCCGTGGTAGCTGCGGTAGCGGGAGAGGACCTTGCGCCGTCCGGTGTGCAGGCGGGCCATGCGCACGGCGTGCTCGACGGCATCCGCACCGCCGTTCGTGAAGAAGACGCGGTCGAGCGATGCGGGCAGGCGCTCCGTGATCAGCCTGGCGGCCTCGGAGCGCTTGTCGTTCGCGTGAGCGGGATTGATGGTGCAGAGCACGTCGGCCTGGTCTTTGATCGCCTGCACGACCGTGGGGTGCTGGTGACCGATGTTCGTGTTGACCAGCTGAGAGGAGAAGTCGAGCAGCGGCCGCCCCTCCCCGTCATACACGTACGACCCTGCGGCCCGGGACACGACCATCGGGGTGATCTGCTTCTGCGCCGACCACGAATGGAACACGTGCGCCCGGTCGAGGTCGTAGGCCCGCTGCGACTCCCCGCGCAGCTCCTCCAGCTCGTCCTCCGAGAAATCCAACATCGTCGTCCTCCAGGGTTTCGGGTGGGGGCCGGCCCGCACCGCCGTGACGTGCCGGGCTCTCCCGGCCTTCCCTCCCACGATACGTCCGATCTCGCACACGGATAGGGTCGCACCATGGCCTCCCCGACCTCGTATCGCACACTCACCGGCGCCGTGGAGGCGGAGATCGAGATCAAGCGGTCCCGCTTCCTGGGTCTTCTCGCGCCCGTCCCGGATGAGGAGGGTGCTCGCGAGGTCATCGCGCAGCGTCGCGCCGACCACCCCAGAGCACGGCACCACTGCACCGCGTTCGTCCTGGACCCCGATTCCCGCACGCGCCGCTTCAGCGACGACGGCGAACCTGCCGGCACCGCGGGCGCCCCCATCCTCGATGTCCTCGTCGGACACGAGCTCACCTACGTGCTGGCAGTCGTCACGCGCTACTTCGGCGGCACTCTGCTGGGGGCGGGCGGTCTGGTGCGCGCCTACGGCGACGCCGCCTCGCAGGCTGTGGCCACGGCACGCATCGTGACGCATTCCCAGCACGTTCCCGTGACGGTGACGGTCGACTACGCACTGGCCGCGGCGATCGATCGGATGGCGCGTGCCGCAGGCTGGACCACGGAATCGGAGTACGGCGCCGAGGTCGTCGTCACCGTCCGCATCCCGCCCGCGGAACTGGACGCGGGCCTGCACAGCCTCGCCGACGTGAGCGCCGGTTCAGTGGACCCCGCCATCGGCGCACCGGCCTGGTCGGCGTGATCACCGGGGCAGTCGGCCGGACGGTCACCGGCCGGAAGGTCAGTCGAGCTGCGCGATCCGGCCGACGGACGCGTTCGTGAGCATCAGCAGATCGTTCGGACGCATCTCGATCTCGAGCCCGCGGCGACCCGCGGAGATGAACACCGTGTCGTGCTCGAGAACGGATTCGTCCACGTAGACAGGAGTGGAGGTGCGCTGCCCGAACGGGCTCATGCCGCCTGCGGTGTACCCCGTGCGGCGCTCTGCTTCCGCGACACCGGCGAGTGTCGCCTTCTTGCCGCCGGCCGCAGAGGCGAGGGCCTTGAGGTCCAGCTGACCCGACACCGGCACCAGCGCGCTGACCGGCTCGGAGTCGACGAGGATGTGCAGGGTCTTGAAGACCCGGTTGGGTATGACGCCCAGCTTCTCTGCTGCTTCGCCGCCGTAGCGGCGAGCACGGGGGTCGTGCTCGTACTCGTGGACCGTGTATTCGATACCGGCCAGTCCGAGTACGCGCAGTGCGGGCGTGGCGGCTACCACCTGAGTTCGACGGGACATGATGCGACCACGATACGAGATACGCTGTACCCACACGAAATCGAGCGACCTGCGTCACACATGACGCCACTCCGTTCCGGCCGGACCGCCCGCGGGACTCAGCACCTCGGAGTTCAGTCCGCCGGGGCCCGCCCACCGGGACTCTGCCCGCCAGAGCTCAGCCCCATCCCAGCTCGTGGAGCCGGTCCTCCTCGATGCCGTAGTGGTGAGCGATCTCGTGGACGATCGTCACGAGGATCTCCTCACGCAGGTGCTCCACATCCTCCGCGAAGGCGATCAGCGGGTGCTTGAAGAGGGTAATGGTGTCCGGCGGGACGAAGCTGAACGAGCCCCCTCCCCTCTCCGTGAGGGGAATGCCGTCATAGATGCCCAGCAGCCCGGGAGTCTCCGCCGGCGGTTCCGGCTCGACGAAGAGGGCGACATTGTCCATGTGGTCGACAACGCCCGGCGGCAGATCCTCCACCGCCTGATCGACCAGGGAGTCGAAGAGCTCGTCACTGACCTCGCTCGCGTCCATGCGACCAGTCTAGGGAGGGCGGAAGCTCCGAAGTTCCGCGGCGGGGATCGGCAGAGGAATCTGTGACGGAGGACACGGCTGATCTGATTTGCGAACCGCCTGAAGATGGGGCTAAGCTTACGGAGGTTCGCAGGCCGAAAGGCGGTAGACCGCTAGAAGCCCCCATCGTCTAGTGGCCTAGGACACCGCCCTTTCACGGCGGCGACACGGGTTCGAATCCCGTTGGGGGTACGTGTACGATAGGCGTTCGCGCTCATCACACGCACAAATGAATATGGCCCTGTAGCGCAGTTGGTTAGCGCGCCGCCCTGTCACGGCGGAGGTCGCGGGTTCGAGTCCCGTCAGGGTCGCGGAGCATGAGGCTCTTCTGTCGCAGAAGAGCCTTTGTTCTTTCATCGGCCAACATGTTCAGCCTCGGCTGATCAGGTCGACAATCGAATATGGCTCTGTAGCTCAGTTGGTAGAGCGTTCGACTGAAAATCGAAAGGTCACCGGATCGACGCCGGTCGGAGCCACCATCACGAAGAAGCCCTCTGGTTCGCCAGGGGGCTTCTTCGTGCCCTCGTGACTCCGGCCGGCGCGGCGAGGTCACGACCGGTATCCACGTTCCGACGAGCCGCGCTCTCGGTGCGCCGTTCGAAGTCCGGCGTCAGGGCGTCGAGGTTCCAGACAGTGGGACGCCACCGTCCAACGATGCTCATGCACCGCGAGGCCTCCGTGCCCCGCACCTACACTGACGGCATGCCGCGCCGGGTCGATGACTACAGGGGGCTCACACAGGTGAGCCGCCTCCGACTGCTGCAAGCCGTGCACCGGCAGCCCGGTCAGCAGCTGCGAGCTCTCGCCGACGATGCCAGCCTCCACATCAACACCGCCCGCGATCACCTGCGCGTCCTCGAAGAGGAGGGCCTCGTCGTGAGCGCTCCCGTCGAAACCGGCAGGCGCGGTCGACCGCCGATGGGCTACTCCCCCGTGACCCGCGCCGAGCACAACCCGGAGGCCGAGCGCCGCGCCGGCGACGCCAGATCCCGCGGATCGATGCTGCGCGCCATCGAACCCGATCTCGATCACAGCGACGACCTGGGCGATGACGCCGTCCACCAGCTCGATGCACTGTACGAGCATCTTGACGATGCGGGACTCGAACCGGACGTCGACGACCACGATCTCACGGTGGGGCTGGTCCCCTGCCTCTACCAGGAGCTCATCGATACGGACCGCCCGCTCGTGTGCTCCGTCCACGCCAAGCTCGTCCGCCACCAGCTCGAGCAGGTCGCCGGACCGCTCGAACTGAGAAGGCTCCACCCCTTCGTCGGGCCGGACCGCTGCGTCCTCGTCCTGGGGCTTGCCGGCGAGGGCCCACGGGTGAAGAGACCGGGCGGGATCGACGGCGACAAGGACGACGCCGAGCTCGAGCAGCACGCGGCGGATGCAATGCGCTCACTGCAGGATCGACGCCGGGACGAGCAGCGCCACTAGCGGCATCGCCCACCCCCGGTGGAACGCCACGTCACCCACCTCCGCGACCTGCCGGTCACCGGTTCGAAACGCCGCGCCCGGACACGGCGCTTCGAGCCGGTGGTCGGGCATATCCGATCAGCCGAGCCCAGGTGGGCTCAGGTGCTTCAGCCCTCCGGGTTCCGCACCCAGAGATCCGGCCCGAAGACCTCGTAGTGGATGCTGTCGCTGGGAACGCCCTGCGAGATCAGGGTGCGCCGGGCTATCTGCATGAAGGGCAGCGGTCCGCACATGAACACCTGCGCCTCGGCCGGCAGCTCCACGTCGGTGAGGTCCATGAAGCCCGAGCGCGCGGGATGCAGGGTCGGGGCGGACTCCGCCTCCTCCTCGTACCAGTTCTGCGCCTTCGCGTCGGACATCGCCAGCACCTGCCGGCGCAGACCGTCGTACAGGGCGTGCTGGCCGTGCGACTTGTCCGCGTGGAAGAGCCGCACCGTGCGGTCCGGCTGCCGGCGGGACAGGTCCTCGAGGATCGCGGCGACAGGCGTGATCCCGATGCCCGCGGACACGAGGACGACCGGCGAATCGGACTCATCCAGGATCACGTCGCCGGCAGGCTGCGACACGTCGAGGACCGTACCGGGCACCGCGTTCTCGTGGAGCCACCCGGACACCTGGCCATCGGGCGCACCGTCGACACCGCGGACCCGCTTGATCGTCACGCGGATCGAATCGCCGCGCGGCCCGGACGAGATCGTGTACTGCCGCGGCTGCCGCGTCCCACCGGGGACATCGACGGCGATCGCGACGTACTGGCCCGTGCGGTGGCTGGGGATCTGGCCCGACACCGGTGCCAACAGCAGGGAGAAGACCTCGTCGGATTCCTCGAAGCGCTCAACCACGCGGTACTGCCGCCACGGCTCCTCCGGGTCGGTCCCCGCTTCCGCATACAGCTTCGCTTCCTCCGCGATGAGCGACGTGGCGAACAGCCAGTACACCTCGTCCCACGCCTGGCCGACCTCCGGCGTCACCGCGTCGCCCAGCACCTTCCCCACCGCACCCAGCAGGTAGCGGCCCACGATCGTGTACTCGCGCGCCTTGATGCCCAGGGACACGTGCTTGTGCGCGATCCGCTGCATGATCGGGGTGAAGTCCGGCGCGTCCGGATCGATGAGGTTCACCGCGAAGGCCACCACAGAGGCCGCGAGCGCCTTGGGCTGCTCCCCGACCGCCTGATTGGCGACGTTGAACACGTTGAGCAGCTCCGGGTGCGCGTCGAACATGTCGCGGTAGAAGACGGTCGTGATCTCCTCCGCATGCGCGGCGACGACCTCCGCCGTCGCTGCGACGACGGCTTCAGAATCAGGGGACAGCTTCATGGGGTGCCTTCCTCTCGTGGTCACGGTGGGTGAGTACGGTCCGATCCTCCTCCGCCGCGCGATTGCGCGCCTCCGGTTCGACCGTGATTATTCGGGATCCTGCCGATGCATCGAATCCGATCCGCCGTGCTAGGATGAAATCAATCGGTGCGGCAGCCAGACGTCCACAAGGCGTTCGAAGCCACTACCGCTGAGTCAGTCGGAGAGCCACTCCGGTCGACATGCCCCTCTGTACCCGGCGAATATTCGACCAGCCGTCAAGGCCCGACGAAACGATATTTCATCTTCTTCACTCGCTTCACCTCTCACCATCCGCAGGCAGGCACTGCACGCACCGTTGCGTGCCCCACCAAGCCGCCTCCACGGATGACCCTCACCCGTCCGGCGCACAGCGTCGGATGCACCGCACACTCTCAGGTGTGCATCCCCCAGATCTCCGGACCGGTAATCGGCTCGGAAAACACGGTCACTCAGGTGGGTGGCCCGTACACAAAGGATATGCAGTATGGCTACAGGCACCGTCAAGTGGTTCAACGCGGAAAAGGGCTTCGGCTTCATCGAGCCCAGCGATGGGTCCGCTGACGTCTTCACCCACTTCAGCGCTATCGAGGGCTCCGGCTACCGCAGCCTCGAAGAGGGTCAGGCAGTCGACTTCGACGCAGAGTCCAGCCCCAAGGGCATGCAGGCGACGCGAGTCCAGGCTCTCTGATCTTCAGTGAACGGGGGTGGAAGGTCTTTGACCTTCCACCCCCGTTCTCCATTCATCACACTGGGGCCCCGACAATGCTGCCCCACGACAAGAAGCGGTAGACATACATGCCTGCATCTGCTCCTTCAGAGCTCACGACTTCCCCCTCCTCCGCCAGCCCCATCACGAGTTCCCCCGCCCAGGAATCCGGCCTGGTGCATACGCTCCCGTTCCCCCCTCTGGCGAAGTCGTATCTGGAGGTCTCGAAAGTCGTCCGCGCCGAGGGTCTGCTCGCGCGGACACCGTGGTTCTACGCACTCATCGGTGCGGCTCTCGTCATCGGATTCATCGCATGCGGCGTGGGATTCGTCCTTCTCGGCGACAGCTGGTTCCAGCTCCTCATCGCTGCGGCTCTGGGCATCCTCTTCACGCAGGTCGCGTTCCTCGCCCACGAGGCAGCGCACCGCACCATCCTGTCGTCCGGCCCCGCGAACGATCGCCTCTCGATATTCTTCGGCGGGTTCGTCGGCATGAGCTACTCGTGGTGGGATTCGAAGCACTCGCGCCACCACGCGAACCCGAACAAGGTGCAGAAGGACCCGGACATCGCACCCGGCGCACTGTCATTCGTCGCGACGGACGCAGCTCAGACGAAGGGACCCATCAGGTGGCTGCAGAGCTACCAGGGCTGGCTCTTCTTCCCCCTCCTCACCCTCGAAGGGATCAACCTGCACGTCCAGGGGATCCTCCACCTGTGTTCGCGCGGCAAGGTCAAGCACCGCTGGATCGAGCTCACACTTCTCGCCATTCGCTTTCCCGCGTACCTCATCCCGCTCTTCATGTTCCTGCCGCTGGGCATGGCATTCGCGTTCCTCGGGGTCCAGCTGGCGGTGTTCGGCGTCTACATGGGCGCATCGTTCGCGCCGAACCACAAGGGGATGCCCATCATCGACCACAGCGTCAAGATGGACTTCTTCTCGAAGCAGGTCCGCACGTCCCGCAACATCCGGGGCGGCTGGTGGGCGACCTGGTTCATGGGAGGACTCAACTACCAGATCGAGCACCACCTCTTCCCCAGCATGCCGCGCCGGCACCTCGCGAAGGCCCGTCGGATCGTGCTCGAGAAGTGCCGCGAGCTGGGTGTCCCCTACACGGAGACCGGACTGCTCCAGTCCTACGGCATCGTCATCGGCTACCTCAATCGTGTGGGCCTCGCCGCGCGCGACCCGTTCGACTGCCCGATGATGGCTGAGTACCGCCGCGGCTGACCCGCACCATCACCGCCGAGGCCGGCCTCACCGCCCGGTGCTCCGTTCACCTCCCGTACGCTGATGGGGATGGCTGACACAGAGACCGCGCGGACCCGCGCCGGGTGGATGGACATGCTCCGCGGGCTCGCGGTGCTCCTCGTCGCACTGTTCCACATCCAGTACCCGGTCGCCGAGCGCGTGCCCGGGACTCCCGACGCACTGCTGCGGTTCGGGGAGGCGATGCAGCCGTTCCGGATGCCTCTGCTCTTCTTCCTCTCCGGACTCCTCCTGCCGCGCTCGCTGGCGAAGCCGCTGAAGACGTACACGGCGGGCAAGCTGCGCGGGCTCGTCTGGCCCTTCGCCCTGTGGACCGCCATCGTCGTCGTCTGCTTCGAAGTCCTCTGGACCGATGACGACCCGCTGCGGCTCTTCACAGACGTCCCGGCGATGCTCATGGGCTGGCAGCACATGTGGTTCCTGTCGGTCCTCATCGTCTGCTACGCAGTCGCGCCGCTCACCCGCTTCCTGCCGTCCTGGGCGCTTCCGGTCCCCCTGGCGATCGCCGCGACGTTCATCGTCTCCGACGGGTCATGGGCCGAGTACGGCCAGAAGGTCCTCTGGTACGGCGCGTTCTTCTTCGTCGGCGCGGCCGTGAGCAGGTATCTGCACACGTGGCAGCGACTGCACCCCGCACTGCCCTCGGCGATGCTCGCCTTCACCGTCGTGTGGGGATACATCGCAGCCCATGACCGCGAGCTGCGGACCGCGATGGGATTCTCGACGTTCCTCATATCGCTCGTCGGAGTGCTCGGCGTCCTGTGGCTGGCCCCGCGCATCCCTCGCATCAGGTTCCTCGAGTGGGCAGGACGCGGATCGATCGTCGTCTACCTGGTCAACCTGACAGCGATCACAGTCGCATTCGAGTCCATCGATGCACTCGGGATCACCGACGCCCGGGCAGTCGTCACGATCCTCTGCATCGCTGGGCTCGCCCTCCCGCTCGCTATGGTGCCGCTCGGCCGCACGGTCCTCTTCACGTGGCCCGCGCCGCCCGCCCCCGCACCGGCGCGGTCGGGCGACACGGTCAATCCGCGACGAACTCCGCGGTGATCGACCCGATCTCCTCACGGGTCAGGTCGTTCGCCGGCGCCGTCTCAGCGACTTCTCCCCGCCGCTGATGACGAGCAGCAGTCCTGCGAACCAGATCGCGCCTGCCGGCCCCACAGTGGAAGCGACGGCTCCTGCCGCCATCGGCAGAGCCACCTGCCCCAGCCGGTTCCCCATGAGCCGCACCGCCAGCGCGGTGCTCCGCCACGTCATCGGCACCGCCTGCACGATGAGAGTCATGGTGAGCGGCTGTCCCAGGCCCAGGAAGAACCCGCCGATGGCCATGAGCACGATCGTGACGGTCGGCCACATGAGAGTCGACGGAGTGGCGACGATCATGACGCCCGCACCCAGGAGACTGACGATCACGAGGTCTGACCGCCTGAAGCGCGCAGACAGCCACGGCAGGACGATCCGCGACAGGATCGTCGCGCCGGCACGCACCGCGAGGAACACGCCGACCCACACCGGGGACACGTCCTGCTGCTCCCCCACGACCGGGAGGAAGGCGATGAGCAGGTCCACCATCGCGAGCAGGGCGAGGGAGGCGACCATGTGCGAGGGAACCGACCGCACGCGCAGGATTCCGCGCATCGTGGGGGCTGCCGCAGAGGCAGCGGCAGCATCGGGCCCCGCATCAGCGGACGACTGCGGGGGCCTCGGCTGCGGGTCCTCCGCACCCGGTGCGCCAGCACTCGAGCCGGGCAGTGCCCGGCCGAGGAGCAGCGGGGCGATCACGGGAACCGCCGCCAGCGACACCGCCGCACCGACGAGCATGATCAGGCCGATGGCCGCAGTGCGGTCGCCCGGGCCTGCGTCCGCGCCCAGCATCAGGCCGCCGAGGACCGGCCCGATCAGCTGACCGACCGCGAACCCGGCCGTGAACCAGCCGAAGCCCCGATCCAGCTCTTCGGAGGGCAGATAGCGCGCGATGGCCGCCTGTCCCGCGATGGTGAACACGATGTGGGCGACACCCAGCACGACGGTGGCCAGGGCCACGACCCAGATCGTGGTCGCGATCGAGAGGAGCAGACAGGACGCGGAGAAGACCACCGCAGCCACGGCGACCAGGACGGACAGGCGGGGTGTCCTCTCCGTGAGCCGCCCCAGCCACAGCACGAGCACCAGGGGGAGCAGCGCATAGGCGGAGGTGACTGCGCCGACGACGCCCGCGTCCGCGCCCATCCCCAACAGCTGGTAGCTCACGGTGGGACGGACGAGGTTGAGCGTCGTCTGTGTGAGGATCGCCGACCCGACGAGGAGCCACAGCCAGCGACGACCGGACCCGCTCACGCCGCGCCCCGCGTCCCCCGCAGTCCTGCGATGTCCTTTCGCACGTCGGCTGCGTCTCCGTCAGTTCGCGCGCGCCTGCAGGCGCTGGGTCTCCACACCGTGCATGTACCGGCCGAAGGCGTTCGCGGCGCGCTCGGAGTCGTCATCGCCCAGTGCGGTCACGCATTCATCGACCAGCGCGCGCAGGTCGTTCTCCCAGTGGGCTGCGGACATCCCCCCGAGGTCGAGTTCGAGGATCGAGTTGAAGTCGAAGCCGTCCAACCACTCTGCGAAGTCGGAGACGATCGTCCCCGCACCGCCGGGTGGAGTGCTCTCCGCCAGGATGTCGCGCGCCCAGTCCACACGTGCGGAGGCGCTCATGATCTCCGCGCGCACGCGGATGCGCGTCGATCCGTCGGGACCCTCCTCCTCGATGACCTGGTCGACCGACTCGTCGAAGGCGAGCCACCACTGGAACGGGACGTGCCACGCGCCCATCTGCGCGTACACCAGGTCGCCGTCCTCGCGCCGCAGCCAATCCATCCGCTCCATCGACGCCTCACGGCGCACACTGCGCGGCACCAGCGGGTCGAGCAGAGCGTTGGGCACTGCTTCCTCCAGCTCGCGGATCGCGCTCCAGGACAGCACGTCCTGCTGGACGGGCCAGACCCTGTCGATCCCATCGGAGGTCTGCGAAGCAGGCAGGTACATGCGCATGCTCGGAGTCGCAGGAGGCATGGGTTCGGGGGGCAGCACGACCAGCCGGTCGTCCGCATCCTGCCGCAGTGCTGATTCGATCCGCTCTCTGTTGGCCTCCAGGCCGCCGCGCTGCCAGTCGGGATGGGCGGCAAGGGGCTCGAAGACCCGCAGACAGAGCTCGTACGGACGTGTGAATGACATGGGCACAAGCCTATCCGCGAGGGTGGTCCTCTGCGCCCAGGGAACGTCCGAAGCACCGCCCTCCGTCTGGAAGGGCAGTGTTCGAGCCCGGCTTCGGACCGTGTCCCGGAATGGCTACGGTTGCCGCGAAGAGGTAGGATGCTCCGGAGAACGATTCAAGACGGGCCAGGGACCTCATGTCACCCGCCCTGGATGAGCACGGAGGGGGTCAGGCCAGTGGGTCGCGGTCGCGCCAAGGCGAAGCAGATCAAGGTCGCTCGGAAGCTCAAGTACTACAGCCCGGACACGGACCTCAGCGCGCTGCAGCGTGAGCTGGGCAAGGAATCCGCGGTGTCGGATGACGACGACCTCTCGATGTACGCGGACACGTACGACGAGGTCGACGAAGACGACGACAGCGAGGAGCGCTGACGGGTACCGTCGTCACTCATGACGTGAGGGGCGGGAAGACCATCCGGTCTCCCCGCCCCTCACGCATTCACGGTCGAGGCTGACGCCCCGACGCCGCAGCAGGAACCGCTCACCCCCAGTCAGTCGGTGAGGATCGCAGCACCGGCGTCGACGCCCTTCGCACCCTGGACGTAGGCCTCGTCCGCACCGAAAGCTCCGTCGTCAGCGCGGACATCGCCCAGCTCCCAGGCTCCGGGGTAGGCGCTCAGCACGTCGTCGACGCGCTCGGGGTCGACTGCGAGCACCATGCCCACTCCCTGGTTCCACGTGCGCTCCCGGTCGAGTCGGGGGACGCGCCCGAGGTCGCCCAGCACATCGAACACTGCCGGCACGGTCCACGAGGCGCGGCGCATGACGCCCACCGTGCCCTGCGGGAGGACTCGTGCGACATTCGCGCTGAGTCCACCGCCCGTGACGTGGGAGATCGAGTGCACAGCGCCCGGAAGCTCTGAGATGAGCGCCAGCAGCGGGCCCGCGTACACGCGCGTCGGGGTGAGGACCTCTTCGCCCAGCGAGCGGCCGAACTCCGCGACCTCACGGTCCAACGACCAGCCGGTATCCGCGAGGATGCGCCGCACCAGCGAGTAGCCGTTCGAGTGCAGCCCCGAAGCCGGAAGGCCCACGAGCACGTCGCCCGCCTGCACACGATGAGCACCCAGGACCTGGTCGGCCTCGACGACGCCCGTCGCGGCACCTGCCACGTCGTACTCGTCGTCGCCCAGCAGGCCGGGGTGCTCAGCGGTCTCGCCGCCGATCAGCGCGACCCCTGCGCTCTGGCACGCTTCCGCGATGCCTCGGACGATCGCGGCGATGCGGTCCGGGACGACTCTGCCGCACGCGATGTAATCGGTCATGAACAGCGGCTTCGCCCCGATGACGACGATGTCGTCGACGACCATGCCCACGAGGTCGTGGCCGATCGTGTCGTGGATGTCCAGCTGCTGCGCCAGCGCGACCTTCGTCCCCACGCCGTCCGTCGACGTCGCGAGCTGCGGCCGGCGGTAGTCCTTGAGTGCAGTGGCGTCGAAGAGACCGGCGAAGCCGCCCACGCCGCCCACCACCTGAGGGGTGTGCGTCGCGGACACCGCCGCCTTCATCAGCTCGACTGCGCGGTCACCGGCCTCCACGTCCACGCCGGCGGCGGCGTACGTGGTGCCGGATGGCCGGGAATCGTCGTTCGAACGCGTCATCGTCATGTCCTCGTGTGTGTGAATTCCATCCCGGGGCCCTCCACCGGGATCGGGTAGCTGCCGGAGAAGCACGCCGTGCACAGGTCCTCGCGCGGCTGGCGCGTGGCGGAGATCATGCCGTCCAGCGAGATGTAGCCCAGGCTGTCCGCTCCCAGGTTCTGGCAGATCTCTTCCACGTCCAGGCCGTTGGCGATCAGCTCTGCGCGGCTGGCGAAGTCGATGCCGTAGAAGCAGGGCCACTTGACCGGTGGCGATGAGATCCGGACGTGGATCTCCTTCGCCCCCGCGGCGCGCAGCATCTTCACGAGCGCGCGCTGGGTGTTTCCGCGCACGATCGAATCGTCGACGACGATCAGGCGCTTGCCCTCGATGTTCTCGCGCAGCGGGTTGAGCTTGAGACGGATGCCCAGCTGTCGCAGCGACTGGGTGGGCTGGATGAAGGTGCGGCCCACATAGGCGTTCTTCATGAGCCCCTGCCCGAATGGGATGCCGGACTCCTCCGCGTATCCCACGGCGGCGGGCACCCCGGACTCCGGGGTCGCGATGACCATGTCCGCGTCGACCGGGTGCTCGCGCGCCAGGACGCGGCCCATCTCTGCGCGGGCGGCGTGGACGGTACGGCCCGCCAGGACGCTGTCCGGTCGTGCGACGTACACGTACTCGAAGACGCACTGTGCGAGCTTCTTCTCCGCGAAGCGCTCCGAACGCAGTCCGTCCTCATCGATCGCGATCAGCTCACCCGGTTCCACCTCGCGGACGAACGTCGCACCGACGATGTCGAGCGCGGCCGTCTCCGATGCGACGACCCAGCCGTTCTCCAGACGTCCCAGCGACAGGGGACGCACGCCGTGGCGGTCACGAGCGGCGTAGAGCGTTCCCTCGTCCATGAAGGTGAGGCTGAAGGCGCCCTCCAGCGACGGCAGCAGCTCCATCGCCGCGTCGTGCAGCGATGCCTTCTCCGAGGACCCGAGCAGCTTCGTGATGAGCGATGTGTCGCTCGAGGAGTCCCGGTGGCCGCGCGTGCGCAGGGTCTTGTTCGTCGCGCGCGCCACGGTCTGCTGGTGGTTCGCGTGCACGTCCTCCGCCATCGCCTCGAGGGTCTCGACATTCGTGAGGTTGCCGTTGTGGGCGAGGGCGAGGGCACCGAACGGAGTGGGTCCCAGCGTGGGCTGCGCGTTCTCCCAGGAGGACGCACCCGCTGTCGAGTACCGCGTGTGTCCGATCGCGATGTGACCGGGCAGGGTCTCGAGGTCGGACTCCCGGAAGACGGACGACACGAGCCCCATGTCGCGGTACACGAGGATCTGCTGGCCATTGCTGGCGGCGACCCCCGCGGACTCCTGACCACGATGCTGCAGCGCATAGAGGCCGAAGTACGTCAGCCTGGCCACTTCTTCACCGGGTGCCCAGACGCCGAAGACGCCGCACTCCTCCCCGGGTGGCGGTTCGAGGCCTTCGGGCCGTTCGGAGGACTGCGAGGGCGTGGGGGCGCTCGCGTCGCGGGCGACGCTGGACAGGTTCACGGCTGGCACGTCGTCATTGTTCCACATCGCCCTGGGGCCTCTGTTCGCCCTCTGCCGCCGACGCTGAGCCGTCCGCTCCGGCAGGGGACTGATCGTCTGCGGTGGACGCCGCGGCATTCCCGTTCTGCCCGAACTCGGGAGTCGCGCCGGCTGGAGCCTTCCTGGCGATGTACTCGCCCCGCACCGTGTAGGTGCGGACCTTCCGCGCGTTGAGGCGATCGAGGATGAGCGCCACCCCCAGCCCGAGCCCTGCGCCGAGCATGCCCAGCAGCAGCATGAGGAGCGCCATCGTCGCACCGATCGAATAGTCGCTCGTGAGCGCCGAGGTGTCCACGGGCAGAACGACCAGCACGCCTGCCGCGATGAATCCGAGGAGGACCCCCAGGAGGAGGAAGGCCCGGAAACGGGGCGTGCGGCGGACGACTACGTCGACGTCGTCTGTCATCCGGATATCGGGGTCGCTCATCGGCTCCTGCTCAGTGACGGGGTGACGGGATGCCCACCATTCTAATCGTCGCGGCGGATCCCGTTCACAGCTTGATGACGACGGTCTTCGTCTGCGTGTACTCGTCGAACGCCTCGATGGACTTCTCACGCCCGTACCCGGACTTCTTGTACCCGCCGAACGGCAGTTCGACGCCGCCGCCCGCGCCGTAGGTGTTCACGAACACCTGGCCCGCCTCGATCTCGTGCGCCAGACGGTGCGCACGCGACAGGTCCCGGGTCCAGACGGCGGACACCAGGCCGTACTCCGTGCCGTTGGCCAGCGCGAGGGCCTCCTCGTCGTCCTCGAAGGTCGACACCGCGACGACCGGCCCGAACACCTCTTCGTGGAAGATGCGCTGTGCGGGGTCCACCCCCGTGACGATCGTCGGGGAGACGAACGCACCGTTCTCCAGCACGCCGCCCAGCCCCGCGGGCCGGCCTCCGCCCACTGCCACCTGCGCCGGGTCGAGCTCGTTCAGGAACCCCTGCACGCGGTCCAGCTGCCTGCTCGAGACGAGCGGACCCAGACCCGGATCGTCGGTCCCGCGGCCCACGGTGATCTCCGCGACTGCCCGGCCCATCTTCTCGACGACCTCGTCGTGCACCGACGCGTGGACGAGGAGGCGGGCGCCCGCAGAGCAGGTCTGACCGGCGTTCTGGATGAAGGAGCGCACGAGGCTGGGCACCGCGCCGTCGATGTCCGCGTCCGGGAAGACGACGTTCGCCGACTTCCCGCCCAGTTCGAGCACGGTGGGGATGACGCGGTCGGCCGCCGCATGCGCGATGAGCGAGCCCGTCGCGGTCGAGCCCACGAACCCCAGATGCGCGACACCGGGGTGCTTCGCCAGCGCATCGCCGGCCTCCGCACCCAGCCCGACGACCACGTTGAAGGCGCCGCGGGGGAATCCCGCTTCCTGGATGATCTCCGCGAGGCGGACCGTGGTGCGCGGGGTCTCGTCGGCCGGCTTCGCCACGGCGCAGTTCCCGGTCGCCAGGGACGTCGCGGCCGCACGACCGATGAGCTGGAGCGGATAGTTCCAGGCGACGATGTGTCCGGTCACCCCGTAGGGCTCACGGCGGGTGTAGACGTGCATGTCGTCGGCCATCGGGATCTGTGCGCCGTAGTACGCCTCGATCGTGTGGCCGTAGTACTCGAAGTACCGGGCGCAGACGTCGACGTCCGCATACGCCTGGGTGAGCGGCTTGCCGGTGTCCTCCGATTCCAGGCGCGCCAGCTCCTCACGGTTCGCGCGGATCCGAGTCCCCGCCGCGACGAGGAGCGTCGACCGCTGCTCCGGTGAGCTGCGGCGCCATTCGCGCTGGGCCTTCGCCGCCGCCGCGACCGCTCGATCGACCTCGTCGGCGCTCGCGCGGGAGACATCGCCGATCAGATCCCCGGTGGCGGGGTCGATGTTGGGGTAGGTCTTCAGCGTGGGGAGGTGACGGCCGCCGATGAACGACGTGGTCTGCAGTGTGGGAGCGGTCATGAGGCCATTGAACACCACGGATCGCCGGGTCCGCAGTGTGCGTCCGTTGAGTGGATCAGCGCGCGACCGATGCCGTCAGCCCAGGGAGCGGCCCTGCGCATCGAAGAGCGGCAGCAGGTGACTGATGTCCGACCGGACGCCGGACGCGGCGACGGAGTTCTGTCCGACGGCCGCGGCGAAGTCCGCGTCACCGGTGACGAGCGCCAGCCACGTGCTCGGGTCGGACTCGACGGTGCTGGGTGGAGTGCCCCGCGTGTGCCGGGGCCCTGCGACCGCCTGTGTCACGCCGAACGGCGGCACCCGCACCTCGACGCTCCCGCCCGGATGGCGGGCTGCGAACTCCTCGAGCGCGTAGCGCACGGCGGTGGCGAGCGTCCTGCGATCGATGCCGGATGCGGAGCAGGTCCGCGCGGAGCACCAGGCGGCCAGAGCCTGCTGCCCGACTGCGGGGTCCGTCCTGCGCTTCGCGCTCATCGGTCCTCTCCCCCGCGCGACCGCAGAGCCGCACCCTCGCGCAGGCGGCCCACGTGGACCGTCCGCCCGGCCTCGTCGATGCCGCCGGTGACGTGCTGCGCCAGCCGGTCGATGACTCGCTGAACGGCGTCAGCGGACACCTCGCCGCTCGCCTCCAGCAGGCGCAGCGCAGTCAGCGTCGTGGGGCGCGTCGAGCCGTCGAGGCATTTCACCGCGACGGACCAGCCGGTGCGGGTCGCCATGACCATGACGCCCTCCGCCCCGAACTTCGCGAAGATCCCCAGATCTTCGATGACCGTGGTGTTGGGCCCACCTCCGCCCTCGATCGTCCAGGGATGCGCGAAGACGCCGTCCATGAGTCGGGCGCTGTGCTCGTCGGCTCGTCTCGCCGCATGCGAGATCGCGGTGGCGAGCGCGGTGAGCGTGAGTGCGTGGACAGGGGCGCCGCATCCGTCGACCCCGACCGCCAGCGGCGGGGCGCCCGTGAACTCCTCGACCACCCGTTCGACCTCTCGCTGCACGGGGTGGGTGGGATCCAGATAGGAGTCCGTGGCGTGCCCGCCGGCGACGGCCGCCATGAGGAACGCGGCGTGCTTCCCGGAGCAGTTGAAGTGCAGTCGGGAGGTGGGCTGCCCTGCCGCCGACCGCGCGTTGCGCGTCGTGCGGTCGGCGGGTGCGACGGCCGGGCAGCGCAGGTGCGATGCGTCCAGACCGGCGGAGGCCAGCATCTCCGTCACGACATCGATGTGCCGCTGCTCCGCCCGGTGCGATGCGGTCGCAAGCCCCAGTGCCGGACCCGTGAGCTCCGCTCCCATCCGCATGCTCGCGATCGCCTGGAGCGGCTTGAGAGTCGAGCGCACGAAGACCGGCGCGTCCACCGATCCGAGTACCGCCGCGGGCGTTCCGGACGGGTCGAGGAGCACGGCGGAGCCCACGTGCCGGGACTCGACGAAGCCCGATCGCTCGACGACCGCCAGTTCGACCGCGGCGTCTGCAGAGAAGGTCGCAGCCGACGGCACGGGGTCAGCCCCGGTTCCCGGCGATCTGCTCCATCGCCGTCGGATCGGAGTCGTTCAGGAACTTCTCCACCCGCGCGGCCTCCTCCGATTCGCCGATGCTCGCCGCCGCGCGTCCCAGCGCGTAGAGCGAGCGGAGGAATCCGCGGTTGATCTCGTGCGTCCAGGGGATCGGCCCCGCTCCGCGCCACCCCGCGCCGCGCAGGGCATCGAGCCCGCGGTGGTAGCCGACCCGCGCATACGCGTAGGAGTCGACCGTGCGGCCCTCGTCGAACGCCTCGTCCGCGAGTTCGGCCCATGCGAGGCACGACGAGGGGAGGATGCTCGCGACGTCGACCGGTTCTTCGCCCGCGTCCAGGCGGCGCTTCGCGTCGACGTCCGGGTGGTCATCGGGAAGGTAGGTGGGCTGCGGGCCCAGCTGCGCCGCGTCGAGGTTGCCGATGTGCGAGGGGTTACCGAGGTTCTGGCTCATGCCCTCACAATAGGACACGCACCTCAGTGGGCGATCAGCCCTCTGCACCGTCCTCATCCTCTGCGGACTGGAGTGCGAAGGGATCGTCGGTGAGTGCGCCCAGTGCGCCCGCGTCTGCCGATTCGGTGAGCTGCTGGGCGGACTCCACACCGGTGAGCCACACGCCCACGTCCGATCCCAGCCATTCATCCACGCGTTCGGCATCGGCACGCACAGCGACCATGCCGAATCCCGCCGCGGCGAGGTCTGTCGGAGACGTCCCGTCCGGGTCTCCCTCGAAGAGTGCCACCGCGCCCGCGTCGGCGGTCCGCTCCGCGAGCGCCGCATCGGCGGTGCGGACGATGACGGCATCGATGCGCTCCGCGTCCTGGGCGGAGGTGAGCACCGCGTCGAGCACCGCGTCGGAGTCGACCGACGGCATGAACACCGTGTCGGAGCCGAAGTCCTCGTAGACCTCGGCCCACGTCGCCGGTGAGCCCGTGCTGGTCTCCTCCCGCGGTGCGGGGATGGTGCCGTCAGAGAACTCGTCTGCTGTCAGGTCCGCGTACGACGCACCGTGCACGTCCTCGCCGGCCTCCTGACCGCCTGCACCCAGAGCGACCGTCCCGTCGCCCAGCTCCACGAGGTCGACTGCCGGTATGAAGCCGAACCGGACGTTCTCCCGGACGGCCTCCGCCGAGTTCGCCGGATAGATGGCGGCTCCCCCGCCGACGGCGGCGATGACGGGAGTCGGCAGGGACCCCGCCGTCGGGGGGTCGTCGGAGGACAGGGCGGACCATCCGATGAGGGCGAGGACCGCTGCTGCGGCGACGCCCGCGACGATGAGCGGGGCGAACGTCCGGCGTCCGGCCTTCGCCGCCTCCGCCTCTGCGACGCGCTCCTCCCACGCGGCCCGTTCCTCCGCGGACACCGGCTTCGCACGTTCGGGCCCGCGGCGTCTGCTGCCCTTCACGCGCTCCGGGGTCAGATCCGCCAGGGACTCGATGCGGTCGTCGCCGCGACGATCGCGCTTCTTCTTCGCCACCCGGTTCACCTGCTCCTGTCCCTGTTGGATGCTGCGCCCGTCGCCAGTCCCCGCAGGAACCCGGCTCCCCAGCTCACGTGCATGGACGGGAGCACCAGGCCGAACCACAGTCGCTCGCGGATCCCCGCGTCGTCGGCTCGCCACACCGCCGTGACGATCCCCGCCGCATAGGCGGCGCTGGGCACGTGCACCAACGACGTGAAGCCCCGCACGAATCGTGGCCAGCTCCGCGTCGAACCCGTCAGCTGCAGCACCGCCTCGACGAGCGAGGCGGTCACGCCCAGCACCAGCAGGGGCGGCGCGAAGTATCTCGCGGAGTTCCGCGCTCCGTACCGACGGACGATCTCCGCTCGCCACACCCCGGTGGCGTAGAACTGCTTCACGAGGTTCGACCAGGTGGCCCGCGGCCAGTAGGTGACCTGCAGCTCTGGGGCGAACCACACGAGGCCGCCGGCTTCGCGGAGGCGGAGGTTGAGCTCCCAGTCCTGTCCGCGGCGCAGCGTCTCATCGAAGCCGTCCAGTGCGTCGAACACCTCGCGGCGGAAGACTCCCAGGTACGCGGACTCCGCCTCCTGGGCCTCGTCACCCGCGTGATAGGCCGGGCCGCCCAGTCCGATCCGCGACATGTACGCCCGCGCGACGGCCCGCTGGAAGGCGGTGCGGCCTCGGGCCCGCATGAGGCCTCCCGCGTTCGCGGCGCGTGTCTCGCGCAGGACGGCCACGCCGCGGGCGGTGTAGTCCGCGGTGAGCTCCGAATGCGCGTCGACGCGGATGACGACGGCGTGCGTCGTTCGCGCGACAGCCAGATTCAGACCGATCGGGGTGTCACCGGCGGGGTTGTCGACCGTGATGATCCGAGGGTCCGCCGCGGCCATCCGGCGGACGACCTCCGTGGTCCCGTCGGTCGACGGCCCCAGCGCGACCACGATCTCCTTCTGCCCCGGGTAGTCCTGGGCGAGGATCGTCGACACCGCCTCCTCGACGTGGTCCGCCTCGTTGAGGATGGGCATGATGTAGGACACGCCGGGCAGTGCGTCCAGGGGAGGCAGCTCCGTCGGCGCGAGCACGCTTCCCGCTCCGCGCCGTGCGCTGCGCACCCTGCGCGTGCTGCTCACTTGTGCTTCTCGTATTCCTTGACGACGTCGGCCGTCGCGCCGTCTGCGCGCAGAACGCCCTTCTCGATCCAGATCGTGCGGTTGCACGTGTCGCGGATCGAGCGCATCGAGTGCGACACGAGGAAGACGGTGCCGGCGGATTCGCGGATGTTCCGGATGCGCTGCTCGGAGCGCTTGCGGAACTCACGGTCGCCCACGCTCAGCGCTTCGTCCACGATGAGGATCTCGTGGTGCTTCGCCGTCGCGATCCCGAACTTGAGGCGGGCGGTCATGCCGGACGAGTAGGTGCGCATCGGCATGTCGATGAAGTCCCGCAGCCCCGTGAACTCGACGATGTCGTCATACTTCTCCTCGATCTCCTGGCGGCTCATTCCCAGCGCCTGGCCGCCCAGGATGATGTTCCGGCTGCCCGACAGGTCGCTCAGCAGCGCCGCGCCGATACCCAGGAGGTTCGGGCGGCTCTTCGCGTACACGGCTCCGCCCGTGGCTGGTGTGAGCCCGGTGATCGTCCGCATGAGGGTCGATTTGCCAGACCCGTTGGTCCCGATGATGCCGATGGATTCGTTGGCGTGCGCCGTGAAGGAGATCCCCTTGAGCGCGTGCACCGTCTGCAGCGAACGACCGCGGCTCAGCAGCCCGGCGGAGCTCCCCGGCGTCGCCTTCTTGCCGGTCGCCAGCGTGCGGTACTCGACGTGGACGTCGTCGCAGATGACGACGGGATCCTCCGCCGCTTCGCCGTCCAGCGCGCCTGCGTCAGTTGTCTCGGCCATAGCGCTCCTCCGCCTTCCAGAAGAAGACCGTGCCGACGGACACCATGACGACCGCCCACACGCTGAAGTTGAACCAGTACTCGACGGGCAGTGCGTGGTCCTCGAGCAGGATCCCGCGAGAGATCGACAGGACGTTGTGCAGCGGGTGCCAGTCGTAGATCGCCGCGAAGATCGGCGGCCGTCCGTCCAGCAGCCGGCTGGGGTCGAAGAAGACCCCGGACGTGTAGAAGATCATCCTGGACACGAACGGGATGAGCTGGCTGAGGTCGCGGAAGTGGACCGTGAGCCGCGAGAAGATGAGCGCGACACCCAGGTTGAAGATCGTGAAGAGCGCGACCAGCGGGATGAAGAGGAACCACGACCAGTCGGGACGTGCACCGAAGACGATCGCGAGCAGGAACATCAGCCCCAGGGTCGGCATGAAGTTCATGAGGTTCTGCATGACCTTCGCCACCGGCAGCACCATCCGCGGGAAGGGCAGGGACTGCACCAGACTCGCGTTGGAGATGATCGCCTTCGCGCCGCCGTTCATCGAGGAGTTGAAGAACTCCAGCGAGAACACGCCGATGACGAGGAACGACACGAAGTTGTCCGGCCTGCTGCTCCCGGTGATGATGAAGCCGAACACGGTCCCGTAGACGAGCGCCTGGAAGCTGGGCCTCAGCAGGACCCAGGCCATGCCGAGGCGGTTGCGCTCGTTCTCGCTCTGCATCCGGTAGCGAGCCAGGGACAGCGTGAAGTCCCGGCGCTCCCAGACCTGCTTGAGGTACGACGGGAGGGACGGTCTGGCACCGACGCGGGCGAGGCCGAATCTCTCCGCCTTCTCCGCCAGTTCGGAACTGTTGCTCATCGAGTGGGTTGCTCTCATCAGGGAACGGACACCGCGATTCTAGCCCTCGAACCCTGGGCGACCTCACGGACGCGTCCCACCGACTACTCTGGGTGGCGTGAAGGTACTCGTCATCGGTCCCGGCGCCCGGGAACACGCACTCGTCTCCGCACTCTCCCGCGATCCTCAGGTCGAGGCGGTCATCGCCGCCCCGGGAAATCCTGGGATCGACCTCCTCTGCGACACACGTCCGCTCGACCAGACGGATCCCGCTGCGGCCGTGGGCCTGGCCCAGGAGCTGGACGCCGACCTCGTGGTGGTCGGCCCCGAAGCGCCTCTGGTCGCCGGAGTCGCGGACGCCCTGCGGGAAGCCTCGTTCCCCGTGTTCGGCCCCGGGCAGGAGGCCGCGACGCTCGAGGGGTCCAAGACCTACGCGAAGGAGGTCATGGATGCCTCCGGCGTACCGACCGCGCAGGCGGTGACGGCCACGACCTCGGCCGAGGCCGCTCAGGCGCTCGACCGGTTCGGCGCCCCGCACGTCGTCAAGGCGGACGGGCTGGCAGCGGGCAAGGGCGTCGTCGTCACGGACGACCGCGCCGCCGCGCTGTCCCATGCGGAGAGCTGCCTCGCAGTCGCGGACCGCGTCGTCATCGAGGACTACCTGGACGGACCAGAGGTCTCCCTCTTCGTCGTCTGCGACGGCACCACCGCCGTCCCCCTGTCGCCCGCGCAGGACTTCAAGCGGATCGGCGACGGCGACACCGGCCCCAACACGGGCGGCATGGGCGCGTACTCGCCGCTGCCGTGGGCTCCGGAGGGGATGGTGGACGACATCGTCGCCCGCGTCGCGCAGCCGGTGGTCGACGAGATGGCTCGCCGCGGAAGCCCCTTCGTGGGTCTTCTGTACTGCGGCCTGGCGCTCACGTCGCACGGCACCCGCGTCATCGAGTTCAACGTGCGGTTCGGAGATCCGGAGACGCAGTCCGTGCTCGCCCGCCTGCGCACCCCGCTGGCCGGTCTGCTGCTCGCCGCAGCACAGGGGACGCTCGCGCAGCATCCTCCTCTGGAATGGGACGAGCGCACTGCGATCACCGTCGTCCTCGCCGCACAGGACTACCCGGGCGCCCCGCGCACGGGCGACCCCATCGCCGGCCTGGAGGAGGCTCTCGCGCTGGACGGCGTCGACGTCCTCCATGCCGGGACCGCACTGGGCGAGCAGGGGGAGTTCGTCACCTCGGGCGGACGCGTCCTGTCCGTCGTCGGGCTGGGCGACGGGATCGCCGCGGCTCGCGCTCGCGCCTACGACGCAGCCGACCTGATCGAGTGGGAGGGCGTGCAGAAGCGCACGGACATCGCACTCCTGGCGGAGCAGGGCGCGATCACCGTCCCCGCAGCCTCCACCGGTGCGGCCCCCGCCGAGGTCGCAGCCGGCTCCCGGCCCACAGCGCCCGTCGTCCCCGGCTGGACGCACGCATACTCCGGCAAGGTGCGCGACCTCTACGTCCGTGAAGGGGTCCGGTCGCCGGAGTCAGCGGACGAGATCCTCATGGTCGCCTCGGATCGCATCAGTGCCTATGACTGGGTGCTGCCCACGGAGATCCCCGACAAGGGCAGGGTCCTCACCGGACTGACCCTGTGGTGGTTCGATCAGCTCGCCGACCTCGTGGGCAATCACGTCGTGAGTCTCGACGTGCCCACCGAAGTCGCAGGACGCGCGATGATCTGCACGCGCCTGGACATGTTCCCCGTCGAATGCGTGGCCCGCGGCCACCTCACGGGATCCGGCCTGGCCGACTACCGCACTGCGGGCACCGTGGGCGGGAACGTGCTGCCGGAGGGTCTCGGGGAATCGAGCCCGCTCGAGCCCGCGATCTACACACCCGCGACGAAGGCCGCCGTCGGCGAGCACGACGAGAACATCGACTTCGACCGGACCGTGGAGATCCTGGGAGCAGTGGACGCCGCCATCCTGCGCGATCTCACACTCGAGGTGTACGAGCGAGCACGCACGATCGCCGCGGAGAAGGGGATCGTGCTCGCGGACACGAAGTTCGAGTTCGGCCGCGATGCGAACGGCGCCGTCGTGCTCGGGGACGAGGCCCTCACACCGGATTCGTCCCGGTTCTGGGACGCGGAGTCCTTCGCGCCGGGTCAGCCGCAGGACAGCTTCGACAAGCAGTTCGTCCGGGACTGGCTCACGTCGGACGCCTCCGGGTGGGACCGGTCGGCAGACACTCCTCCCCCGCCTCTTCCCGCCGACGTCGTCGCGCGCACCCGCCAGCGCTACATCGACGCGTTCGTACGCCTCACGGGCCAGCAGTTCCCCGGGTGACGACGGACTAGACTGAGTCCACACTCTTCTTCCACCGCATAAGGAGTACGCGCGCATGGGTCGCATCGTCGTCGAAGTCATGCCCAAGCCAGAGATCCTCGACCCTCAGGGCAAGGCGATCGGCACCGGACTGGAGCGGCTGGGCCTCTCCGGCTTCTCCGGTGTCCGTCAGGGCAAGCTCTTCCACCTGAGCATCGAGGGCGAGGTGACCGCCGACGCGCTGGCGAAGGCGCGTGAAGCGGCGACCTCGCTGCTGTCCAACCCCGTCATCGAGGACGTCGTCTCCGTGCGCGAAGCGGATGACGCGGAGGTCTCCCGATGAGCAGCCGCACCGCGATGGCGACGGCGACACCCCTGATCGGCGAGCGCAGTGACGACGGTGCGATCCCCGGCGCGGACGCCCTGCGCGTGGGCGTCGTGCAGTTCCCGGGATCGCTCGACGAGCGGGATGCTCAGCGAGCAGTCACGCTGTCCGGTGCCCGGGCGGTCTCGCTGTGGCACGGCGACGAATCCCTGTCCGACGTCGACGCGGTCATCCTCCCCGGCGGCTTCTCGTACGGCGACTATCTGCGGTGCGGCGCGATCGCCCGCTTCGCTCCGCTCATGACGGCGGTCGTCGACGCGGCGAAGGGCGGCATGCCCGTCCTCGGCATCTGCAACGGCTTCCAGGTCCTGTGCGAGTCGCACCTGCTGCCCGGCGCACTCATCCGCAACGACCACCAGCACTTCATCTGTCGCGATCAGGACCTCGCCATGGAGAACGTCGACACGGCGTGGACGCGCGACTACACGAGCGGTGAGACGATCACCATCCCGCTGAAGAACGGCGAGGGCGGATTCGTCGCGGATCCGCCGACACTCGACGAGCTCGAAGGCGAAGGTCGCGTCGTGGCCCGCTACAGCGGGCTGAATCCGAACGGTTCGCAGCGGGACATCGCCGGCATCACGAATGCGGCGGGCAACGTCGTGGGCCTCATGCCCCACCCGGAGCATGCGGTGGAAGCGGGCTTCGGCACTGATTCCGCAGACGGCATGCGGGCGGGGGTCGACGGGCAGGGGTTCTTCACCTCCGTGCTCCGAAGCCTCCTCGTCTGACCTGCGGTCCACCGTGCCGCCGGCCGGGTCCGGCCCGACCTCCGGACCGACCTCCGGACCGACCTCCGGACCGTCGCCGGCCCGCGGACGGACGGTCTGCCTCCACTAGGGTGGAGGCCATGAGCGATTCCCTCCAGAGCCTGGTCGACCGTGCCGCGTTCCTCTCCGCAGAGGTCCAGCAGAGCTTCGGCTCCGTCATCGCGGAACGAGAGTTCGAGGTGGACTTCTCCTCTGCTCCGACGCTGCGGTTCACCGGCGACCAGACGATCAGCTTCCGGCCCCACATGATGGGCTCGTCCGTGAGCCGACAGGCCGAGAAGACGTGGCACTGGGCCTGGGACAACATCAACGAGTTCCCGGAGCAGGTCGTCGCCCTGTCCGCACGTGTGCGCGAGCACGGCTCCGCACGCGGGATCGCGGAGCTCAGCGACGCGGAGCTGCCCCTCGATCCGGAGAACCTCCCCCTCGCCCTCACGCTCGCGTCGAAGGCGATCACCGGCGCGTGGGCGCACTACCCCGTCGCAGCGGGCGGGGGCACGACCGTGTGGGTGCTCATCGACGACGAGCGCCTCACTCTCGGAGAACCCGAGCTCAAGCCGGTCGTCCGCGCTCTGGCCTCCGGCATCACGGGGCTGGAGGTCTCCGACCACCGGATCGCGCTCGCATCCTACGCGACGCTGCGCGGTCTGCGGACCGCACCGTTGCCGGACGGCGGCGTGCGGATCCTCTGCGCCGACGGGTCTGCGGACGTCACGTTCGACGAGCAGGAGCGCATCTCGTCCTGCCAGGCGAATCAGACCCTCGAGGGCGAGGCGGCCGAGCAGTTCGCGCAGATCGGTGCGGTGACGGGCACCGCAGTCTTCGGTGGAGCCGCTGCAGGGCTCCCCGCTCCGGTCGAGTCCGCCCCCGCGCAGAGGGAGCCGGTCACGAGCGCCGCGCCAGAGGAGCCGCCCGCTCCGGCGCCCGCGCCGGTTCCAGCAGAGCATCCGGCTGCAGAGCAGCCCGCACCGGTCGCTGCGGAGACTCCGGCAGCGGAGGCGCGTCCCCAGGCCGAACAGCAGCCGACTCCTGCGGCGGACGAGCCGCACGAGCCCTCCGCCGAGGCCCCCTCTGAGACTGAGACTCCCCCGGAGACCGAGGCACCGGCAGAGGCTGAGGCACCGGCATCGGCAGAGACCGAGTCGCCGGCAGAGACTGAGGCACCGCAGGAGGAGCGTCCGCAGAAGGAGAAGAAGGGACTGTTGCGCCGCCTGTTCGGCCGCTGAGCGACGGCTGGCCCGACGGACGCTGGACCGTCGGGTCCTCGCCCGTCAGACCGTCGCCGGCTCGCAGGCCCCGCAGCTCGGATGCCGGCCGGCGGCGGTGCACTCCTCGCACCGCAGGAACTGGGCACGGCACACCTCGTTCGCGCAGTTCACGAAGAGTGGAGTGCTCACACCGCACTCCACGCAGGTGCCGAGCGACTCCACTCCCTCCCCGAACTCCATGTGCATCCGGTTGTCGAAGACGTACAGCGAGCCGTCCCACAGGCCTGCGTCGCCGAACGATTCGCCGTAGCGGACGATCCCTCCGTCCAGCTGGTAGACCTCCGTGAAGCCGCGGTTCTTCATGAGCACGCTCAGCACCTCGCAGCGGATCCCTCCGGTGCAGTACGTGACGACCGCCCTGTCCTTCAGGTGGTCGTACTTCCCGGAATCCAGTTCCGCCAGGAAGTCCCGGGTGGTGTCCGTCTGCGGAACGACCGCGTCGCGGAAGCGGCCGATCTCCGCCTCCATGGCATTGCGCCCGTCGAAGAAGACGACGTCGTCGCCCCGGGCGTCGACGAGCCTGTGGAGCGCACCGGGCTTGAGGTGCTGCCCGCCGCCCTGCACACCCTGGTCCGTGACGACGATGTCGTCCGGTGCGTTGAAGGTCACGAGCTCGTCCCGCACCTTCACACTGAGACGCGGGAAGTCGTCGCCCGTCCCCGTCGACCACTTGAAGTCCGCTCCGTGGAACGGCGCGTAGGACTTCGTCACCTTCACGTGCTGCTTGAGGTCCGCGACGTCACCGCCCAGCGTGGCGTTGATCCCCTGCGAGGACACGATGACCCGACCGGTGAGCCCGTGGCGCTCCGCGAGCGCGTGCTGCCACAGGCGCACGGCCTCGGGATCGGACAGCGGTGTGAAGACGTAGAAGAGGACGATCTTGGCAACGGACATGGGCAGTATTCTAGAGCGCCGCCGCCATCCGGTCGCGCCCGATCCGCTCGGCCACCTCCGCGGTCGGCAGACCTTCGCGATCAGCTTCGGTGAGCACCTCGGTGATCGAGTCGAAGAGCGAGAGCACGGTCGCGCGCGCCGATTCGATCGAGGGTTCGGAGTAGATCGAGACGCCCGCAGCCATCATGCCGCCGGCATTCGCGACGAAGTCGGGGACGAAGGTGATGCCCTTCTCCAGCAGACGGCGTCCGTGCGCCGGGGTCGCGAGCTGGTTGTTCGCGACCCCGCTCACGAGCTTCGCGGAGATCTCCTCGATCGTGTCGTCGTTCACGACGCCGCCCAGAGCGCACGGTGCGAACACGTCGACGTCGGCGGCGTGGATGCGATCCGGTGCCACCGCCTCGGCGCCGAACTCCGCGACGACGGAGTCGACTGCGGCCTGTGCCACGTCGGCGACGACGAGCTGGGCCCCTGCCTCGTGGAGGAGTCGGCAGAGTTCGCGACCGGTGCCGCCGAGGCCCTGTACCGCGACCCGCATGCCCTGCAGGTCACTGGCCTCCCGGTCACCACGACCCCACACGTGGGCGATGCCCGCGCGCATGGAGGTGAAGGCCCCGAGCGCGGTGAAGGTGCTCGCACTGACGCCGGGCGGGAACTGGCTGGCACGGGCGAAGACGAAGTCGCACTCCTCCGCGAGGACGTCGGCGTCCACCGGTCCCACACCCACGTCGATCGCCGTCCAGTAGCGGCCGCCGAGCGACTGGACGTGCCGGGAGAACGCACGGAGCACATCGGCCTTGTCCGGTCGGGCGGGATCCGCGATGATCACGCACTTGCCTCCGCCCAGCGGCAGGCCGGCGACGGCGTTCTTATAGCTCATGCCGCGGGAGAGTCGCAGCACATCGGTGAGCGCCTCCTCCTCAGTGGCGTACGGGTGCATCCGGCACCCGCCGGCGGCAGGTCCCAGCGAGCGGTCGTGCACAGCGATGATCGCTCGCAGACCGGTGCCGGGATCGTGGCAGAAGACGACCTGCTCGTGGTGGTCGAATTCTGGATGATCGAAGAGATTCACGAAGGCTCCTTCGGTTCGTGACCGGGTAACAGCATCCGACAGTCGGCGGGCCCGGATCGCAGGCGACCGCCTGCTCTGACCGTACCCCGCAGGAGGGTCTGACCGTACCCCGCAGGCGGGCGATCGGTGCACGCGAGGCGGCGGTAGGATGACACCGGCGCAGTCTTCACGAAAGGATCTCCCGAGGATCATGACCCACACCCACTCGACCCCGGCGGATTCCGCACCGGCACGAACAGCGGCTCCCGCTTCGGACGACTCGGACAAGAGGGTCAAGGAGACCGTCGGATTCGCCGCACAGAATCCGGATGTCGACCAGCCGTACGCGGAGCTGGGACTGAAGAGCGATGAGTACCAGAGGATCCGCGAGGTGCTCGGGCGCCGCCCGACGTCGGCGGAACTCGCGATGTACTCCGTCATGTGGTCCGAGCACTGCTCCTACAAGTCCTCGAAGGTCCACCTCCGCAAGTTCGGCGAGAACGTCACCGACGACATGAAGAAGGACCTGCTGGTCGGGATCGGCGAGAACGCGGGCGTCGTCGACATCGGCGACGGCTGGGCCGTCACCTTCAAGGTGGAGAGCCACAACAGCCCCAGCTATGTCGAGCCCTACCAGGGCGCTGCGACCGGCGTCGGCGGCATCGTGCGCGACATCATCTCCATGGGCGCACGTCCCGTGGCCGTCATGGACCAGCTGCGCTTCGGCGAGATCGACCACCCGGACACCGCCCGTGTCCTCCCCGGCGTCGTCGGCGGCATCAGCGGGTACGGCAACAGCCTCGGCCTGCCGAACATCGGCGGCGAGACAGTCTTCGACGCCAGCTACCAGGGCAACCCGCTCGTCAATGCTCTGGCTGTGGGAGTCCTCCGCCACGAGGACATCCGCCTGGCCAACGCGTCCGGCACCGGCAACAAGGTCGTCCTCTTCGGCGCCCGCACGGGCGGCGACGGGATCGGCGGCGCGTCGATCCTCGCCTCTGAGTCGTTCGACGACACGAAGCCCTCCAAGCGCCCCGCGGTCCAGGTGGGCGATCCCTTCGCGGAGAAGGTGCTCATCGAGTGCTGCCTCGAGCTCTTCCGCGCGGGCACCGTCGAAGGCATCCAGGACCTCGGCGCCGCCGGGATCAGCTGTGCGACGTCCGAACTCGCATCGAACGGCGACGGCGGCATGCACATCACCCTCGAGGACGTCCTCCTCCGCGATCCGACGCTCACTCCCGAAGAGATCCTCATGTCGGAGTCCCAGGAGCGGATGATGGCCGTCGTCCGCCCGGACCGGCTCGAGGAGTTCCTCGCGATCACCGGCAAGTGGGAGGTCGAGGCGAGCGTGCTGGGCGAGGTGACCGACACCGAGCGCCTGGTCATCGAATGGCACGGCGACGTCATCGTCGACGTGCCGCCGCGCTCCGTCGCCCACGACGGCCCCGTCTACGACCGTCCGATGGAGGTCCCCTCGTGGACCGACGCGACGCGTCAGGACACGGTGTCCGCCGCGGGGCTCGCCAAGCCTCAGACCGACCAGGAGGTCCGCGACACGCTGCTCACCCTGATCGGCTCCCCCAACCTGGCCTCGAAGGAATGGATCACGCAGCAGTACGACCGGTATGTGCAGGGCAACACGGCCCTGTCGTTCCCGGACGACGCAGGAGTGATCCGCGTGGACGAGCAGACGGGGCGCGGGATCGCCCTGGCCACGGATGCGAACGGCCGGTACAGCTTCCTCAGTCCCTCGGAGGGCGCCAAGCTCGCCCTGTCGGAGGCCTACAGGAACGTCGCGACCTCCGGCGCCCGACCCCTGGCCGTGACCGACTGCCTCAACTTCGGTTCCCCCGAGGACCCGGCGATCATGTGGCAGTTCGGGCAGACCGTGGACGGCCTGTCCTCGGCATGTGTGGACTTCGGCATCCCCGTCACCGGCGGCAATGTCTCCATGTACAACCAGACGGGATCCACCGCCATCCACCCGACCCCGGTCGTGGGCGTGCTCGGTGTGTTCGACGACGTCGGACGGGCCACCCCCAGCGGCTGGCGCCTGCCCGGCCAGACGATCTACCTGCTGGGCACCACGGAGGATGAGCTGGACGGGTCCGCATGGGCGGACGTGGTCCACAGCCATCTGGGAGGGGTTCCGCCGCAGTACCGACCGTCCGCGGAGCGCGGCCTCGCGGAGATCCTCATCAACGCATCGCGCGACGGCATGATCGATGCCGCGCACGACCTGTCCGAGGGCGGTCTCGCCCAGGCGCTCGTGGAGTCCTCGCTGCGGTGGGGCGCAGGTGCGCGGGTCTGGCTCACGGAGCTGCTCGAGCGCGACGGGATCGACCTCTTCACGGCGCTGTTCTCCGAATCGACGGCGCGTGCGATCGTCGCGGTGCCCCGCAGCGAAGAGGTGCGCTTCTCCGACATGTGCACGGCTCGCCGCTTCCCGTTCGTGCGGATCGGCATGACCGACACGGGCGATGAGTCGCACCCGAACGCACTCGAGTTCGTCGACCACTTCACGCTGACGCTGGACGAGCTGTCTGCCGCACACGGCGCGGCCCTCCCCCGCCACTTCGGCTGACGTCCTCGGACTCAGCGGCGAAGCCCCCGGCAGATGCCGGGGGCTTCACTCATCCACTGATGCGGTGCGCTGCCGCGGGTCCGAAGCCCGCGGTGGTCTTCGTCAGTCGATGAGGTCGTGGCGCACGATCGACTGCTCACGATCGGGGCCGACGCCGATCACGGAGATCCGGCAGCCTGACAGGCGCTCGAGCGCCTCGACGTATGCCTGAGCGTTCGGAGGCAGGTCCTCGAAGGTCCTGGCCCCGGTGATGTCCGACTGCCACCCGTCGAAGTGTTCGAAGATCGGCTTCGCGTGGTGGAAGCCGGTCTGCGTCATCGGCATCTCGTCCTCGCGTACGCCGTCGACGTCGTACGCGACGCACACCGGGATGGTCTCGAGCTCGGACAGGACGTCGAGCTTCGTGAGCACGTAGTCGGTGAAGCCGTTCACGCGTGCCGCGTAGCGGGCGACGACCGCGTCGTACCAGCCGCACCGGCGCGGACGACCCGTGTTGACGCCGAACTCTCCGCCCTTCGTCTGCAGGTGCTCGCCCATCGCGTCGAAGAGCTCTGTGGGGAACGGTCCTGCACCCACACGGGTGGTGTACGCCTTGACGATGCCGACGACGCGGTTGATCCGCGTCGGACCGATCCCGGCCCCCACACATGCTCCGCCCGCCGTGGGGTTCGACGACGTCACGAAGGGGTACGTCCCGTGGTCCACGTCGAGCATGGTCGCCTGGCCGCCCTCCATGACGACCAGCTCGTCACGGTCCAGCGCCTCGTTCACCAGACGGGAGGTGTCCGTGACGTACGGCTGCAGGCGGTCCGCGAACGACAGGAAGTAGTCGACGGTCTCATCGGTGAGGATCGCCCGACGGTTGTAGACCTTCACGAGCAGCTCGTTCTTCTGCCGCAGCGCACCCTCGACCTTCTGGCGGAGGATCGACTCGTCGAAGAGGTCCTGGACGCGGATGCCCAGACGACCGGCCTTGTCCGAGTACGTCGGGCCGATCCCCCGGCCCGTCGTCCCGATGGCGCGCTTCCCCAGGAAGCGCTCGGTGACCTTGTCGATCACCTGGTGGTAGGGAGCCACGAGGTGCGCATCCGCAGACACGCGCAGCTTCGACGTGTCGGCTCCGCGGGACTCGAGCATGTCGATCTCTTCGAACAGCGCCTCGAGGTTGACGACGACGCCGTTGCCGATCACCGGTGTGACGTTGGGAGACAGGATGCCGGCGGGAAGGAGCTTCAGCTCGTACTTCTCACCGCCGACGACGACGGTGTGTCCGGCGTTGTTGCCGCCGTTCGGCTTGACGACGTAGTCGACTCGGGTGCCGAGGATGTCCGTCGTCTTCCCCTTGCCCTCATCGCCCCACTGGGCGCCGACGACGACTAATGCTGGCACTGCGATCACCTCACGCGGAAGACGGACTATGCGGGCCAAGCCTACCGCTCGCAGGCCGCCGCGGAACGCATCGTCCCTGCAGACACGCTCTGTTCACCTGGTCGAGGACGGTCGTTATGATCAGCGGCATGGTCGACGTCCTCTTCCTCTGCACCGGGAACATCTGCCGATCCGCCTATGCTGAGCGCCGCGCGCGGCAGCTGTTCCCCGGGTCGGCCATCGCCAGCGCCGGCACTCACGCGATGCGCGGGTGGGGCGTGGATGAGAACCTGGCAGAGGTGCTCATCGAGCGCGGCGGCACGGCGGACGGGTTCAGCGCACGGCAGCTGACGGAGCCGATCGCACGCGAGTCCCGGCTGATCCTCTGCGCGACGCGCGAGCACCGCGCATTCGTCCTGGATGCATGGCCCGACCTCGCCGACCGGACCTTCGTCATGAGGGCGTACGCGCAGGATCTGGGGACAGCGCCGAGGTCCCCACTGTGGAGCGCGCTGCCTCCGGCGGATGGTCGCCCCGCGCTCACGCGCAGGGACGACATCGCGGACCCGTACCGTCTGGGGTCCCCCGAGGCGGTACGGACCGCCGACGAGATCGACGAGGTGCTCCGTGCTGTCGAGCAGGCGCGGGGCTGACGCTCAGGCCATGCGGTTGCCGGCCGAGCCGAGGTGCCGGCACGCCTCGGCGATGCGGTCCGCCATCGAGGCCTCGGCGGCCTTCCCCCATGCACGGGGGTCGTACATCTTCTTGTCGCCCACATCCCCGTCGATCTTGAGGATGCCGTCGTAGTTCTTCATGACGTGGTCGACGACCGGGCGGGTGAACGCGTACTGCGTGTCCGTGTCGATGTTCATCTTCACCACGCCGTGGCGCACCGCCGTCGCGATGTCCTGCTCGGAGGAGCCCGACCCGCCGTGGAAGACGAGGTCGAACGGCCGCTCCCTGCCGACCTCGGCACCGATCGTCTCCTGGATCTCGCCCAGGAGCTCAGGACGCAGCTTCACGTGCCCCGGCTTGTACACGCCGTGCACGTTGCCGAACGTGAGAGCCGTGAGATAGCGGCCCTTCTCACCCGAGCCGAGCGCCTCGATCGTCGCCCGGGCGTCGTCGACGGTCGTGTAGAGCTTCTCGTTGATCTCGTTCTCCACGCCGTCCTCCTCACCGCCGACGACGCCGATCTCGATCTCGAGCAGCGTGTTCGCCTGATTCGACAGCTCGAGCAGCTCCTCCGCGATCGTGAGGTTCTCCTTCAGCGGCACGGCGGATCCGTCCCACATGTGCGAGCCGAAGAGGGGCCCCTCGCCGCGCTTCACCCGTTCGCGGGAGACCTCGAGCAGCGGCTTCACCCAGTCCTCGACAGCGTCCTTGGGCGCGTGGTCGGTGTGGAGGGCGATGTTGACATCGAAGGACTTCGCCACTTCGTGGGCGTACACCGCGAAGGCGATCGCACCTCGGACCCGGTCCTTGACGGTCGGCCCGGAGAGGTACTCCGACCCGCCCGTCGAGACCTGGATGATGCCGTCGGACTCCGCCTCCGCGAATCCCCGGATCGCCGCATTGATCGTCTGCGACGACGTGCAGTTGACCGCCGGGTACGCGAAGCCGTTCGCCTTCGCACGGTCGATGAGTTCGGAGTAGACCTCGGGGGTGGCGATGGGCATGACGACTCCTTCTGTCTGAGGCTGTTGTGCCTCATGGTTCCATCCCGCCGCGGAATCCTCCACCGCGAACGGCCGGGGCGGGACTACCCCCGCTTGAAGCGTGCGAGGAGCCCCCGCGCGCGGCCCTCGCCGCTGTGCTCCTCCTGCGGCGGCCGATCCTGTGCGGAACGGTCGAACGGCCCCGTCGTGCGCGCGAGCCGGTAGTCGATCCGGTCGTCGATCCGCGTATCGACCTGGCGGCCGAGCGTGTCGTCGAAGTCCTCGGCCAGCTGCTCGCTGAACCACTCGTAGCGCGCCCGCCGTTCGAGCTCGTCGCGCCGCGCCTGGTCCGCACTGAGGCTCCGGAAGGTCGCCCAGCACATCAGGAGGAGGATCACGCTGAAGGGAAGCGCGGTGATCAGCGACCCTGCCTGCAGCGCGGTCAGCCCGCCCGACAGCAGGAGCGCGATCGCCAGCAGTCCCTCGAGCAGCGCGAACATCACGCGGGACCACGTCGGGGGGTTCGGATGTCCGCCCGAGGCCAGCATGTCGACCACGAGCGAACCCGAATCCGATGAGGTGATGAAGAAGATCGCCACGAGGATGATCGCGATCACCGACAGGATCCCGCCCAGGGGGAGGCCTCCGAGCATGTCGAAGAGAGCCGCCTCGGGGAGGACGCCCTCCTCGCCGACCAGGTCACCGGCACCGAACAGCTGGCGGTACAGCCCGGCTCCCCCGATCACCGAGAACCAGAAGAAGCCGACGGTGGTGGGCACCAGCAGCACGCCGGCGATGAACTGGCGGATGGTACGTCCACGCGAGATGCGCGCGATGAACACGCCGACGAAGGGCGCCCAGGCCATCCACCAGCCCCAGTAGAAGATCGTCCAGCTCGCGGCCCAGTCGGCTCCCGCATCGCCGGTGTAGGCGCCCGCGTCCAGGGTCATGCCGAGGACTTCGGAGAAGTAGACGCCGAGCGACTGCGCGAAGTTCTGGAACAGGAAGAGCGTCGGTCCCAGCAGCAGCACGGAGATCAGCAGCAGTCCCGCCAACGACAGGTTGATGTTGGACAGCCACTTGATGCCCGTGCCAAGACCGGTGATGACGGAGGCCGTCGCGAGGAAGGTGATGACCACGACGAGTATGACCAGCAGCGTGTTGCTCGCCGTGTCGACCACGCCCATCGACATCAGGCCCGACGAGATCTGCTGCACGCCGAGTCCCAGGGACGTCGCGATGCCGAACAGTGTGCCGAAGATGGCCAGGACGTCGACCACGTCGCCGAGCCAGCCCTTGACACGATCCCCGAAGAGGGGCTCGAGCGCCCAGCGGATCGAGACCGGACGGCCCCGGCGATGGATCGCATACGCCAGGGCCAGGCCGATGACGGCGTAGGCGGCCCAGGGATGCAGGCCCCAGTGCACGAAGGTCTGTGCCATGGCCAGCTGGGCCACGTCGATCTCCATCCCCGGGATGACCGAGGTGATGCCCTCCGCGGTGGTCTCAGTGCCCGGCCAGCCGGGCTTCGGTCCGCTGGTCGCGAACGTCAGCGGCTCGCCGACGCTGTAGAAGACCAGGCCGATGCCCATACCCGCGGCGAAGAGCATGGCGAACCAGGAGAACACGCCGAACTCGGGCTTCTCGCCGTCCTTGCCGAGCGTGATCCTGCCGAACCTGGAGAACGCGATGACGATCACGAAGACGATGAAGACCGCGATGACGATCTGGTAGAACCAGCCCAGGTTGCTGACGATCCAGTTCTGCGTCCCCGTGAGCGCCGTGTCCGCAGCCTGTGGGAAGACGATGGCGAACAGCGCGAAGGCGAGGACGATGATCAGCGACGGCCAGAACACGGCCGGAGCGATGCTCCCCCTGCCCAGCCGCACCCCCTGGTGCTTGAGCTTCTCCGTGATCTCCGCATCCGTGTCCGTGTCCGAGATCGGCGCCGGCGCGGGATCTGCTGTGGGGGCGGCACCGGCGCCTGCCGACGCTCCCGGACCAGCAGTGGGGCCCGAGGCATCCGCCGGCTCTGCGGAGGGCACTCCCTCCCCTGTCGCGACATGGTCATCGTCCGCTGTGGACATGGATTCCTCCCCTGGCCCGATCCTCCACCACGCCCCCCACTGCCGAGGCAGTGGGCTCTGCGGCGAATTCGAGCGTCGTCGTCGTTCGCTGCACTGGCTCCAGTGAAACAAGAATCCGGGCTACTGTCACGAAGACGGGGGAGACCGCCGGTTCACGGATGCGGCGTGCGCGCGTCTCCTCCGGTCGGGTCAGCCCTCTGGGCGCACTACTCTGGAGCCATGCTGAGAACTGGAGGCCGTCGGGCCGTTGCCTCGTGGGCACTCTGGGACTGGGGATCCGCCTCCTTCAACGCAGTCATCGTGACGTTCGTCTTCGCGCCGTACCTGACCACGGGTGTCGCTGCGACGGAGGAGGCGGGTTCACAGGCGCTGGGCTGGGCCACAGCCGCCGCGGGGCTCGTCATCGCCCTCGTCGCTCCCGCTGCCGGCACCCGCGCCGATGCGGGGGGACGGCACAGATTCTGGCTGGGCTTCCACACGTTCGTCGTCGTCGCCTGCATGGCCGCGATGTTCTTCGTCAGGGACACCCCGGGGCACCTGTGGCTGGGCCTGGTCCTCCTGGCACTCGGCAATGTGTTCTTCGAGTTCGCCGAAGTGTCGTACAACAGCATCCTCCTGTCGGTGTCCACCCCCAGCACCGTCGGCCGGATCTCCGGGATCGGCTGGGGCATGGGCTACCTCGGCGGACTGGCCCTCCTCGTCCTCCTCCTCTTCACCGTCATCAACCCGGAGGTCGGCTGGTTCGGCGCGGTCGACGAGGACGGGCTGCGCTACCGCATCGTGGCGGTGCTCGCCGCGGCGTGGTTCGCGGTCTTCGCACTGCCCGTCCTCTTCTTCGCTCCTCGTTCGCCCGTCCCGTCCGGATCCGAAGACTCAGGCCAGGCCGCGGCGCGCGGGCAGTCGGGACTGTTCAGCAGCATCCGACTCTTCCTGGCCGACTACCGCCGCCTCATCCGTCGCATCGTCAGGATGTGGCGCGAGGACCGCCTGACTCTGCGCTTCCTCATCGCCTCCGCGGTCTTCCGCGACGGCCTCGCGGCGATCTTCGCGTTCGCCGGGGTTTTGGCCGCCGGCTCCTACGGCCTCTCCGCGTCCGAGGTGATCATGCTGGGTGTCGCGGCGAACGTCTCCGCCGGGATCGGCGCGATCGCCGCGGGCTGGATCGATGACAGGGTGGGATCCTCCGCGGTCATCATCACCGGACTCGTCTGCCTCATCGCTGGAACCGTCCCCATCGCGATCTCCGACTCGCCCGCCGTCTTCTGGACCACCGCGGTGTTCATGTGCCTGTTCGTCGGTCCGGTCCAGTCCTCCTCACGCGCCTACCTCGCACGGATCACGCCCCCCGAGGAGGCCGGTGAGAACTTCGGCCTCTACGCGACCACGGGTCGCGCGGTCAGCTTCCTGGGGCCCGTCATGTTCGCGACGTTCATCGCGCTCCTGGGGTACCAGCGGGCAGGTGCTCTGGGCATCGCGCTGGTGCTGATCGCGGGCCTTCTGCTCTTCTGGACGTTGCGTCGGTCACAATCCGGGTCGCTGTCGGCTGAACGATCGTCCAGTTAATTGGTAGAATCACTCCGACGATCGGCATCCGGCATGCGCCGGAGCGCCCCGATTCCCACACAGGAGTGTTCATGGATCAGTTACTGAATCAGGAAGAGCGGGAGTTCGCTCAGCACATGCGCGACTTCTACCGCACCGAGATCCCTGAGGCGATCCGGTACAAGGTCGCCACCGGACAGGAGATGGGCAAGGACGACCTCGTCACGACCCAGCGCATCCTCAACAAGCACGGGTACGCCGTGCCCAACTGGCCCGTCGAATGGGGCGGTCAGGACTGGACGCCCGTGCAGCGTCACATCTGGCTCGAGGAGATGCAGCTGGCATGCGTCCCCCAGCCGCTCGCATTCAACGCCTCCATGGTCGGCCCCGTCATCGCGGCATTCGGCAGCCAGGAGATCAAGGAGCGCTTCCTCCCGGCCACGGCCAACATCGACATCTGGTGGTCGCAGGGCTTCTCCGAGCCGGACGCCGGTTCGGACCTCGCGTCGCTGAAGACGTCCGCTGTCCGCAAGGGCGACGTCTACATCGTGAACGGCCAGAAGACCTGGACGACGCTGGGACAGTACGGCGACTGGATCTTCATGCTGGTCCGCACGGACCCGACCGTGAAGAAGCAGGCCGGCATCTCGTTCCTCCTCATCGACATGACGACGCCCGGCGTCACGGTCCGGCCGATCGAGCTCATCGACGGCAGCGTCGAGGTCAACGAGGTCTTCTTCGACAACGTCGAAGTCCCCGTCGAGAACCTCGTGGGCGAGGAGAACAAGGGCTGGACGTACGCGAAGTTCCTCCTGGGCAACGAGCGCACCGGCATCGCCCGCATCGGCACATCGAAGGTGAACCTCGCACGCGCGAAGGCGTACGCGGCGATGACGAGGACGTCGCGCGGCACCCTCCTGGACGACCCGATGTTCTCCGCACGCCTCACGAAGCTCGAGGCGCGTCTCACCGCTCTGGAATTCACCCAGCTGCGCATCCTGTCCACGCAGGTGGCGGGCAACGACCAGCCGGACCCGCGGTCCTCCGTCCTCAAGCTGCACGGTTCGCAGCTGCAGCAGGACATCACCGAGCTGCTCGTCGACGTGCTGGGCCCGCAGGGCCTGGACTTCATCGAGGCGCCCGCCACGGCGGACGGCTTCACGGATCTGCCCACGGCATCGGTCGACGCGATCCGCGATTACTTCAACTACCGCAAGGTGACCATCTACGGAGGCTCCTCCGAGGTCCAGCGCGGCATCATCAGCAAGGCCATCCTGGGCCTCTGACACATCGACTTCATCGGATTAGGAGACACAGATGGACCTTGAACTCACTGATGAGCAGCGCGAACTGAAGTCGACGGTGGCGCGCCTGCTGCGCACCGAGTACGACGCTGCCGCACGCGAAGAGATCCTCCGCTCGGAGAAGGGCTGGAGCGAGGAGAAGTGGCAGACATTCGCCGAACTGGGCCTGTTGGGCCTGCCGTTCAGCGAGGACTACGACGGTGCGGACATGGGCTTCGCCGAAGTCGCCGTCGTCATGGAGGAGTTCGGACGCGCACTCGTCCTCGAGCCCTACCTGTCGACGGTCGTCCTGGGCGGCGGACTGGTCGACGCGGCGGGCACGCCGCAGCAGAAGCAGGACATCCTGCCCGGCCTGATCGAGGGTGAGAAGCTGCTGGCCTTCGCAGGCTACGAGCCCACGAGCCGCTACGACCTCACTGCCCCCTCGACCACCGCAGCGGATTCCGGCAGCGGCTTCGCCGTGAGCGGCGAGAAGTCGTCCGTGCTCGGTGCCGCGGATGCGCACACGTTCGTCGTGTCCGCCGCCGTGGACGGCGGCGTGGGCCTGTTCCTCGTCGATGCGGACGCGCAGGGCGTGACGGTCGAAGGACGCATGCAGGCCGATGGCATCCGCGCCGGATCCGTCGTGTTCGCCGATGCTCCGGCGACTCGCTTGGGCGCCGGCGACGCGAGCGCGGTCATCGAACGCGTCGTGGACACCGCGAACGCGGCGCTCGCCGCGGAAGCGGTGGGGGCGATGGAGGCTTCGCTCACCATGACGGCGGAGTACCTCAAGACCCGTGAGCAGTTCGGTGCTCCGATCGGTGTCAACCAGGTGCTCCAGCACCGCGCCGCCGACGCCTACGCGACGCTTGAGAGCGCGAAGTCGATGGCGCTGTACGCGAAGCTCGCCATCACCGGCGAGGAGAGCGCCGACGAGGGCGCGGGCGATTCGAAGTCGCGTCACCGCGACGTGCTCGCATCGAAGCTCATCATCGATGACGCATCGCGCGAGATCAGCCAGGAGTCGATCCAGATGCACGGCGGCATCGGCATGACGATGGAGTACCCCATCGGTCACTACGCCAAGCGCCTCACCGTCATCCCGCGCACGTTCGACGACGTCGACACCGTGTCACAGGAACTGGCATCACTGGGCGGGCTCATCGAGCCGGAGGCCGCAGACCTGAGCTGAGAAGTCCTGAGCTGAGAAGTCCTGGGCTGCCACTGAGCACACATGCGTGCTGAGTGACCGGGCACATGATGGAGGGGCCGTCCCGTGTGGGACGGCCCCTCCATCATTCAGCCGCGCGCCTCAATCATCCGCGCGTCGCCTATTCCTGCTCAGCGTGGCGGGTGCGGCCCGGGCGGTGGACCCTGCTGCGGGTCGGGCCGCTGCGGTGGGTCCTGGCCGGGTCGTGGGTCCTGGCCGGGCTGTGGGTCCTGGCCCGGCTGCGGCGGTGCGAATCGACGAGGGTCACCGCCCCCGCTGTTCGGCGCACCCTGCGACTGCGGTGGGGGAGTCCCTCCAGGCTGCTGTCCGTAGGGCCCCTCTGGTCCGGGCCCCGACGGCCCCGGCTGGCCGTACTGCCCCGGCTGGCCGTGCGGTCCCTGCGGTCCGGGCCCCGATGGCCCCGGCTGGACGTGCGGCCCCGGCTGGCCATAGGGTCCCGGCCCCGACGGCCCTGGCTGGACGTGCGGCCCTGGCCGGCCGTACTGCCCCGGCTGGCCGTGCGGTCCCTGCGGTCCCGGCCCTGCCGGCCCCGGCTGGCCGTACTGCCCCGGCTGGCCATAGGGCCCCGGCTGTCCGGCCCCCGCATGTGGCCCGGGAGGAGGAGGACCTCCGGGATACTGTCCCGGCGCAGAGCTCATGGCGCCCGGCGCAGCAGCGGCGCCCGCGTGCATCCTCTGCTGCGAGCCTCCGGCCTGGCCGGTCTTCTTCCTGCGGAGCACGACGATCAGGACGATGGCGCCCGCTGCGATGAGCAGGAGGACGAGCACACCCGCAACGACGAGGACTGCGATCCAGGGGAAGCTCGACGCATCGCCTGTGGCGCTGAGAGTGTCGCCGTCGTAGTCGCGGAGGTTCCATGTCGCTGTGCTCCCGTCGATCTCCGCACCTTCCGCGGAGACCACGCCGCCCGGGAACGTCACGGCGACCACCGCTTCATCGAACATCGACCGCGCAGACGGCATCCCGCTCGCGGAGCCGTACGGATCGGCACTGTCCATCCCCGCCACGAGCGGATTCGTCATCGAGAAGGTGATCTCGCCGTCGGCGCTCTCGACCTGGATCCCCTCGACACCCACGTCGCCGAGCCCTCCGCCACCGCTCTGGAACTCGGAGGCCGGCACTGCGTCGAACGCGGCGCGCATGCCGATGTAGCCGTCCTCGTCATCGACGCGCTCGACGGTCGTGCCCGCAGGGATCTCAGGGTCCGACTGCGCTTCCTGGACGGCATTGTCCAGCTCCTGCGAAGGGTCGGTCGAACCCATGTCCTCCAGGGCGACGGGGTCGACGAGGATCTCCATCGCTCCTGTGAGGTTCTCCTCCGCATCGACCTGGAAGTCAGCATTCAGCTTCACGCAGCCGCTCAGCAGGAAGAGGAGGACAGCTGCGACCGCGGTCGCAGCGAGTGGCCTGGAACGAGTACGCCGTGCGGGGGCGATCATGGAGGGCTCCATTCGAAGGGGGACGACGGGGGCCAATCTATCAGCGGCTCAGTGAGGACCCTGTGCGAAGACATGACGGCGGACCCACGCGTGCATCGCGATGGCGGCGGCCGCTGCCGCGTTCATCGAACGGGTCGATCCGAACTGGGCGATCGACAGGACTGCGTCGCACGCCGCGTGGGCCTCCCGGCTGAGACCGGGCCCCTCCTGCCCGAACAGGAGCACGCACTCCGCAGGCATGTCGAACGTCTCCAGATCGACGGAATCAGGGAAGTTGTCGATGCCGATCAGCGGCACGCCGGCCTTCTCTGCCCAGGTGACGAGCTCTTCCACGTCCGCGTGATGGTGGAGGTGCTGGTAGCGGTCTGTCACCATCGCGCCGCGGCGGTTCCACCGCCGGCGACCCACGATGTGCACGGCGGCGGCGTTGAACGCATTGGCCGTGCGCACCACAGATCCGATGTTGAGATCGTGCTGCCAGTTCTCGACCGCCACGTGGAAGCCGTGCCGGCGCTGGTCCAGGTCCGCGACGATCGCGTCCATGGACCAGTACCGGTACCCGTCGACCACATTGCGACGGTCACCGTCCGCCAACAGCTGAGGATCCCACTGATCGCCGGTGGGGGTGGGACCCTCCCAGGGCCCCACCCCCACCGGCGTGCTGTCGGACTCGGTCACGCCGAGGACTTCGAGGCGCTCCGCACAGAGATGCCGGCCTTGCGGCCCGAGCGGCCCGCGCCGCGCAGCAGCGTGCGCTGGTAGGCCGCAGACGCGAGCCAGAAGACGATGACTCCCACCAGCGCCGAAGCACCTGCAGACGCGAGACCCTCCCACCACTCGGCCTGACCGGCGAGGTAGCGCATGGGCATGGCGACGGGCGCTGTCAACGGCGTGTACGAGAGCCAGAGCAGGACGGTCTCCTGCGAGCGCAGCACGAGCGGCGCCAGGACGCCGCCGACTGTGAGGAGGACGACTGCCGCATATCCGATCCGGCGTACCCGTCGCGACGCGCTCGTCGCAACCCACAGGTGAGCGGCGAGGACGATGAACACGGTCATCAGCGCGATGAGCGCGAACCATCCCAGGACGGGCAGCAGAGCCATCGCGATCGTGGTCTGCTGTCCGATCGACAGGCCGACGAGCAGCGCGCCGACTGCGATGAGCGTGAATGTCAGAGACAGCAGCGTGAGTCCGTAGACACGGCCCCACGCAGATGCGCGGGCGGGGATCGTGGAGGCGATCACCTCTGCGAGCCGGTTCCGCTTCTCCGTCCGGAGGTTCTGATAGAGCGCGGCCCCCAGCGTCAGGCCCGCAAGGGCCACGACGACGCCCAGGCCCCACGCCACGGGGTCGCCCAGGACCGGTGCTACCGCCGGCTGCTCGAGGTAGTCGACCGGGACCGGCTGGTTGAGCTTCGCGAGGATCGCCTCCGGGTCGCGGTTGAGCGCGAGCAGGGACGCGGGCTGCATGCCGGTCGGGTCGAGGACGTAGACTGCGCCGGCTTCGCCGCTGCGCAGCATGGCCTCGCCCGCTGCCTCGTCCTCCACAGAGACCACGGGAAGGCCGATCTGCTGCGCGAACGCATCCGACTGCTCCTGACCGACGCCGACGACCGCGAGGGTGTCTGAGCCCTCGCCCTCGCCGGGACCTGCGCCTGCCTGCTGGAACCCGATGATGAGGGCGGCGATGACTGCCACTCCCAGCAGGAGCGAGGTCACGTAGAAGAGGGGGCTGCGGGAGACCGACGAGGTCTCGCGGTGCGCCACGAGATACGCCGCCTGCGACGCGGTGAGGTCGTGGAACTCGCTCACGAGGCCGGTCTTCGGCACTCCTGCGGGGTCCGGTCGATCCTCACGCAGCTCTTCGGGGACCTCGTCCCCGTCGCCCACCTCGATGAAGTCGTCGGCCAGCTCCGGCTCAGCGATCGCATCGTCCTCGGCCGCCTCGTCCTCGACCACCGGATCGGTGGGGAGGTCGTCCGTCGGATCGACCTCGTCATTGCGCTTCTTGTCCACCATGTGCTTACACCGACTCCTTGAACAGGTCTGCGAGGTCCCGCGTGGCCGGACCGAACGCGCGTACGTCCTCCGTCGCGCGCACGGCGGCGACCGCTTCATCTTCGTCGACCGCGTCGAACGCGACCGTGTCCGCGTCGACGACGACGTCCGTCGCGCCAGCGTCCTCCAGCGTCGCGACTGCCGCGACGGCAGCCGCTGCATCCGCGTAGCGCACCGAGTACGTCGTGGCGTCTCCCTGGAGGGAGTCGAGCGTCCCCTCGGCCAGGATGCGTCCGTGCGACAGGACGATGAGATCGTCCGCGTGGTCCTGGGCGAGGCGCCACTTGTCCGTCGTGAAGAGGACGGGCACTCCAGAGTCCGCGTGGTCCTTCAGCAGCTGGAAGACCGTTGTCGCCGACTCTGCGTCCAGTCCGTCGAACGGCTCGTCCAGGAGCACCACGTCCGGGTCCGAGGCGAGGACGGCGGCGATGTCCACGCGCGCCACCTCGCTGCCTGAGAGGTGGCTCAGCTGGGCGTACGCCCGATCCGACAGGTCGAGGCGCGCCAAGAGGGTGACGGCGTTCTTCTCCGCCGCACCGAGTGTCATCCCATGGAGTCGCGAGAGGTAGACGATCTGCTCGAGCACCTTCATCCGCGGGTAGCCGCCGCGCTCACTGGGGAGGTAGCCGAAGTTCTGGCGATCGCCGAACCCCAGCGTCGTGCCGGCCAGTTCGATCGTGCCCTCATCCGCGTCGATGAGCCCCATGATCGTGCGGACCAGTTCCGTCTTCCCCGACCCGCGCAGGCCGACCACCCCGGTGAGGCGTCCCGAATCGGCGGAGAATGAGACGTCTTTGAGGTAGGTCTTTCGGCCGTGGGAGACCGTCAACCCCTTCACTTCGAGCACTTGATCGTCCTTCTGCATGTCGGTTGTGCGCACGCCGTGTCGAGCTCACATGGGCAGACGCTGTTGGAACGCCTAGGTCAGTCTGGTGTTGCGCGGCCGCGCGAGCAAACCGCTGCGCGCTGGAATCAGAGGCTTCGCGGTAACCTCTCAGCCGCTGATGGCGCTCAGTCCAAGCCGAGGTCGTGCGTGCTCAGCGCGGCGAGGTACGGCACCCCGGCCTCCTTCTCCACACGTTCCCTGGCACCTGTGTCGCGATCCATCACGACGACGACGCCGACGACGTGAGCGCCGGCTTCACGCAGAGCGGCGACCGCGTCGAGAACCGAACCGCCAGTCGTCGACGTGTCCTCGACGGCGATGACACGCCTGCCCGTGACATCGGGGCCCTCCACGCGCCGGCCCATGCCGTACTGCTTCGCGGCCTTCCGCACGACGAAGGCGTCGAGCGGAGTGCCGCGGACTGCGGAGCGGTGCAGGACCGCCGTGCCGACGGGATCGGCTCCCATGGTGAGGCCGCCGACCGCCTGGACTGCGTCCGGACCCTCCAGCATCCCGTTCTCGTGGAGGAGGTCGAGGACGACATCACCGACCAGCGGTGCCGCCCGGTGCTCCAGGGTGACGCGGCGGAGGTCCAAGTAGTAGTCGGCCTCCATTCCGGATGCCAGGGTGACGCGTCCGCGGACGACCGCGAGTTCATCGATGAGCGCCAGGAGGCGCGAGCGGTTCACAGCACTGTCTGTCATGTCCCTCATCCTAGAACCGTCCGACGCCGTCCGGGATCCCGGCGTCTCACAATCGCGCGCCCCGACGCCCACCGGACCGCGCACGTGCCTTCCTCCGCGCGCGTCCGAATCCACCGCTGAGGTCGCGCACCACGGAACGCGGAAGGCACTGCGCAAGGGCGTGGACCGCCTTGTAGCGGATGCTCGGAACGCTCACGACGGCTCCCGACCGTGCGTCGCGCAGCGACTCCGCCACCACGTCCTCGGCCTCCAGCCACGCCCAGTCCGGTCCCGCACGGCGCACCCGCATCCGATCGTGGAACTCCGTCTTCACGAACCCGGGCAGGACCGCGGTGACCGTCACAGGCGTGTCCGCGAGCTCCTCCGCGAGGGACTCGGTGACGAGGAGTGCGGCGCTCTTCACCGCCGAGTACACGCCGTAGGCGCCCAGGGCCGCGAGTGAGGAGACCGTGAGGATCCCGCCCCTCCCCCGCTCCTCCATGCGACGTGCGGCGCGCACGCTGAGGATCGTCACCGCGCGCAGCATGACCATGTCGCTCGCGATGAGTCGTTCGTCGTCCGTGCCCCGCATGGACGTCTTGAGGCCGAAGCCCGCGTTGTTGACCAGCACATCGATGCGCACGCGGTCGATGAGGTCCGCGAGGTCGTCGATCCCCTCCTGCGTCGCGAGATCGACCGCCCGCACGTCGGCGGTGATCCCGTAGCGGGCCATCAGCTCGCATGCGCACTCGTCGAGAGTGTCGCGTCCGCGGGCGGCGAGGACGAGGTCGTAGCCGTCGGCGGCGAGCTGCCGGGCGTACTCCCGCCCCAGCCCCGCGCTCGCTCCCGTGATCAGTGCCCGCGGCCTGCTCCGGTCCGCCGCGACGCCCGCTCGCATCGTCTCGACCGCCGCCGTCATGCCGACCGGTCCGCTCGCGTCGATCCCTGCGGGAGGCGGACGGTCAGCGACTGTGCGCAGTGCGCGACCGGTCCCCGCTCATCGTGGAACACGCCGTGGGTGACGCCGATCCCGCTGTCGCCGAACGCCACGTCGATGTCCACCCCGACAGGGCCCGGGACCGGCTGTCTCATGAGGTGGAGGGTGAGGTCGACGTTGGGGAAGAAGACCTGTCGCGGGTCCTCTCGCACGGCGAATCCGTTCATCGCGTCGCAGAACTTCACGAATCCTGCGTACGCGCCGTCCGGTTCGCCGTCGACCAGCGGCACATCCGTGTCGACCCAGAGCCTGCGTCGTCCGGGGCGGCCGCCCGGGGCCTCGGCGCCGGTGAGCGATCCGATGTATCCGCCGGGCCAGACCTCCGACATGTTCCGGGCCTCACTCGTGTCCCGTGCGGGCAGGGGATCCGCCTCCGCGCCCATGACGGAGGACGTGTCGGATGCGACGAGCCGCCACACGCGCGCCGTCACCGACGTTCGGACGCGTCCCGGCACGGCCGGGCGACCGGGGCCGTCGCCCGTGGCCGGGACCTCGGCGGCGCCGGTGTGCTCGGCACGGTGGACCATGCGGGCCTCGACGAGCTCGATGGTGCGGCCGGGGCGGACGACGTCGACCTCGATGTCGAACTCACCCGAATGGATGACGCCCAGGATGTCGAAGGTGATCCGCGAGATGAGCTTGGACGACGGGAGCGCGCGCTCCAGTTCGTGGATGACGAGCCCCGACGCGGCGGCCATGTGCTGTTCCCCGTCCTGCCACGCCCCCTGCGAGTGGAGCGTCGAACGGAACGAGTGGTCGCCGGTGCGGACGAAGTACGCGTGCGGGACAGGGGTGCTGTCCGCGCCGATGTGATGGTTCAGGGCTGCAGGCATGACCCCAATCTATCGATCGTTCGGCTCGCTGCACGACAGTCCGGCACTGTGAGCGTCCCACGGCTCTGCTCCGCTACGGTTGGCCCATGCGCATCGCAACGTGGAACGTGAATTCGATCAGGGCCCGGGCGGAGAGGATCGGAGCGTGGCTCGACCGGTCCGACGCGGACGTGCTGGCCATCCAGGAGCTCAAGTGCAAGGACTCGCAGTTCCCGCATGAGATCTTCGACGAGCGCGGGTACGAGGTGGCGTTCCACGGGCTCGATCAGTGGAACGGCGTCGCGATCGCCTCCCGCATCGGGCTGGACGACGTGGAGATCGGCTTCGACGAGATGCCGGGCTTCGGAAAGGAGTCCGCTGTGGAGGCGCGTGCGATCTCCGCCGTGGCCGGCGGCGTGCGCGTGTACTCCCTCTATGTGCCGAACGGCCGCGAGGTCGACCATCCGCACTACACCTACAAGCTCGAGTGGCTCGAGAAGCTGCGTGCGGTCGCCGCCGCCCGGCTGGCCGCCGACGGCGACGAGAGGTTCGTGCTCACGGGCGACTTCAATGTCGCACCGCTGGACGAGGACGTGTGGGACATGGAGGCCTTCGACGGCGCGACGCATGTGTCCGACCGGGAGCGCGCCGCATTCCAGGCACTGGTGGATGCGGGCCTCACAGAGACCTCACGGCCGTTCACTCCCGGGCCCGGCGTCTACACGTTCTGGGACTACCAGAGGCTGCGCTTCCCCAAGAAGGAGGGCATGCGCATCGATTTCCAGCTCGCCTCCCCCGCGCTCTCCCAGACCGCCACCGCCGCGATGATCGACCGCGAGGAGCGCAAGGGCAAAGGCGCATCCGACCATGCGCCGGTCATCGTCGACTACGACGTGTGAGCCTCGTCGCCGACGAGTGATCGCAGGCTCCGACATGTGATGGGCGCCGGCGCTGTTCCGCCGGTGCGGCGCTACTGCCCCTCGATCCTCCACACCGGCCGTGCGCCGTCGTCACCCGGATGGACGACGGACACGGGCAGCGGCGGGTCGAGGGGGAAGCGGAAGCCGCCGGCACGCGCCTGTTCCGCGGCACGGTTCCGCACGTCCTCGCCCTCCAGGTTCAGCTGCAGGTCCCCGTAGCGGAAGGGGCTGAGGGAGAACAGGCGCCGGCGCAGCGCCCACGGCAGGTACTCGGGCTTCACCGGCTGGTCCGTGATCTGCCCGCTCCCCCGCGGCCCGTCGACGTCGATGACGACGCTCACCCGCCGCAGGTCGCCCTCCTTCGTCCGCAGCCCGGGCGACCGCGGCACCACCGTCACGACGGCGCTGCCCACAGACCCCGGCAGCGCGTCCACGTGCGCCGGGACCGCGGCGCGACCAGGTCGGGACCGACGGATCATCATGAGCACGAGGACGATGGCAAGGCCGAAGACGACCAGTGACCCTACGGCCATGACGATGAAGAGGAGGACGCCCAGGTTCATCATGCGCCCACCCTAGTTCTGCTCCGCAGGGGACGGCGAGGGCGTCACGGTCACGGTCTCCGCGGGCGGTGCGGGTCGAGCGACGCCCGCCGCGCTCGCGTACCGGTCCGCAGTGCCTCGGACCGCCTCCACGTAGTCGAGGGACGAGTTGTACGACATGACGGCCTTCTCCCATCCGGGAGCGGACGACAGCGATCCGCCCGTGCACAGGTACGCCGCTGCCGTGAGCGCCGCGTCGTCGATGTTCTGCGGGTCCTCCACCCCGTCACCATTGCCGTCCCGCGCGTGCGCTGCCCACGACTGGGGGATGAACTGCATCGGGCCCACCGCCCTGTCGAACTCCTCGTCGTCGTCGAGTTCGCCGTCGTCGGTGTCTTCGATCTCCCGGACCCCGCGACCGTCGAGACGCGCACCGATGATCGGCTTCGACACGTCCCCGGACTCCTCGATCCGGCCGCCGTCGGTCCGCCCGTGGTTCGTCTCCACCTCGCCGACGGCGGCGAGCGTGTTCCATCCCAGACCGCATGACGTCTGGTTCTCGCCCGCCCACACCGCCGCACCCACGTAGGCCTGCAGGGCACGCCGAGGGATATCGGTCGACTCCGCTGTCGCGTCCAGCCACTCGGAATCGACGACGCGCGGCATGTCTCCCGCATCCGCCGGCCGGGCCGCCGGCAGCGGTGGCGCATCGGGCGCCTCCGCAGCCTCCTGCTGCGCGAGGTCCTGCTCCTGAGCCTGCGACTGCGGCGCCTGGGTCGCCAGTGTGAGGAACAGCGCCCCGGACCCCAGGAACAGCGCCCCGGCGACCATCGCCGCGATCGCCACGAACATCCGTATCGGTTTCCTCATCAGCGTCTCGTCTCCCTCATCACGACCACCAGGATCGCCAGCAGCAGCACCAGCGCGAGCCCCATGCCGACGCCGCCCACGGCCCACCAGGCCTGACCGAGCGCCGTCGTGGACCGGTCCTGCGTCTGCGCGTCGGTCCCGCCGTCTCCCTCGTCCGTCGCCGATCCACTGGCCGGCTGGGCCAGTTCGGTCGCGAGCGACGCGTCCGGGCACTGCGAGAACAGCGCCAGCACAGTCGCGCCCGGCGTGGCCGAGGCGAAGCGATCGCCGACGGCGAAGTCCAGCGCCATCCGTTCGTCGTCATCGACGGTCAGCGCGACCGTGTACTCACCGGGCTGGTCGAAGCCGAACACCATCCCACCGGAGCCCCCCGGCTCCACGGCCCCGGTCTCCCCGTCGCCCAGGCCCCTGCCCGACTCCGTCATGAAGACCCGCACCTGTCCCGGGCCGTCCACCTGCTCGACCGTGAGGTCGACGGCCTCGTCCGCGTCCGCGGCACTCCAGTGGAAGCCCGGCGCCGTCGCAGAGCCCGTCGCCAGGTACTCTCCACCCGCATCCACGAATCCGTTGATCCCCGCCGGAGCGGACCGCCGGGAGGTGTCCCCGATCACCACGCTGCTTCCCTGCGGGAGAGCGGTGCCCCCGTCATCGGCAGTCACGTCCAGGGCGGCGGGCGCCACGCCCATCGTGAACTCGCCGCTGCGCACCTGACGCGGTGCTTCGCCGTCGACCGGGCACGTGAGAGCCGTCGCCGGTGCGGCGACGACCCGGGTCGCATCGTCCTCGTCCTCGTCCTCGTCGTCCTCGTCGCCGCGCCCGGGGCTGCCGTCACCATCGGAGTCCTCGGAGGCGTCGATGCCGCCTGCATCCTCGGGGTCGCCCCGATCCTCGACGCCGGAGTCGTCATCACGGTCCTCGTCCCGGTCTCCATCGCGGTCGGAGTCGCCCTCTCCCGAGCCGTCGTCGCCCTCGGGGTCAGGCAGGTCGATCTCCTCGCCGGCCGCCTCGTCGCTGCAGTCCACCGTGCTCGGGCCTACGTCCCCCACGAGGAACGTGAGCACCCCGTCGGGCTCAACACCACGGGTCTCCGGGGCGGACCCGTCGTCCGGCGCTCCTGACACGTCGTCCTCAGCCGCACCGTCTGCCGCACGCACAGGATCGAAGACGTCATCGGACGCATAGGCCACGCAGTACGCACCCGCCTCCGTGAACGACCACGTCGCATGCGCGTCGCGCGTAGGGCCCCACCTGTAGGAGGACGAGTCCTCGCCGGTGCGGAGTTCCTGCTTCCCGTTCCCGAGTCCTGCGAACACCCCGTCCGTCGTGTGGTTCCGGTAGGTCGCGGTGGCGCCGCCCGGAGCCGCGACGAGCTCGAGGCCCAGTGCGTGCACCGCCCGCTCCGCACCGGACAGGTCCAGTCCGGGTCCGGTGACGGCGGACTCCGTCCGACCGTCCTCGACTCTGTACACGCTCTCCCCGGCCGCCGGGTCCTGAACCAGGGCGTCATGCGGCGAGCTCGAGACGAACCGCGTCGACCAGGCGCCGTCGTCGGAATGCTCCGGTGCGGCATTGGGCTGCGCCCCTGCCTCGTCGCAGGTCTCAGCGAGCTCCGGAGAAGGCTCGGGTGCGTCCTCGTCCGGGGTCGGCGTCGGAACGTCGGCGGTGGCAGTGGGCTCCGGGTCCTCCGGCGGGTGCGTCGGCGGGTCCGCGGTGAGGTCCGGGCGCGGTTCCCCCGACGGCGAGAGGGCCGTGATCGTGGGAAGCGGCTCATCGGGAGCGTCGGTGGGGACGGTGGCGGTGGGAGAGGGCTGAGGCGCGTCTTCGTCATCGCCCTGGCCCTCCTGGAGGAACGTGAGCACCGTGCCCATGCCCGCCCCGCGGGGTTCGGACCCTCCGGAGGACACCGATCCGGACTCTGCCCCAGCGCAGAAGACGATCCCACCGGTTCCGTCTGCACCAGGGGAGCCCGCGTCCGGTCCTCCGTCGCCGTCCAGTGCAGGGATCTCCATCTCCTCCAGATCGAACGTCCACGTGGCATCGATCGGATGGTCCAGGTCGAACGCGGGGTGTGGAGAGTCGTCGCGGCCGAGGCCCGCCAGCCGGCGCTCCCCGAACCCGTCGCCGCGGGTCTCCACGGTGACTGCCGGGCGGCCCATCAGCGGTGTGCCCAGCGAGCCGTCGGGACTGATGGAGTACGCCGTCACCCCCGTGAGGACAACCGGTCGCGGCTGCTCCGTGGCGGGCACGCCTCCCGGTTCCAGTCGCAGATCCGCCGCACCCCCGTCGTCGAGGTCGATGACGGCCTCCCCTGCGGGCACGGGGCCGCTCTCCGCGGGACGGGGCGGGGCGTCGGCCGCCTCCCACATGAACCCGGTGCCGCCGGCGCCCACCGTGAGGATTCCGAGGGACCCGACCGAGGCCTCGGCGTGGTCCGATGTCTGCGGCTGCGCGATCGCGAACAGTGCTGGAACAGCGACGAGCGCTGTGGTCACCGCCGCGCAGACGACGGGAGGCAGACGGTCCAATGACACGAGGGTACTACTCCGAACTCTGATGTACTGCCTGGTGAACGACCTGCTGAGGCAACCAGACGGAATCGACGAAAAGGTGAATCACGGGCGACTGTGGCCTGGCCCGGTGCCGCGGCGCGCTCAGCCGTCCACCAGCACGAAGCGCTGGGTGAGGTGCACGCACGCGGCGCCCAGAGACGCGGTGATGACGAAGACCATCCCGGCGGCCAGGTCCATCGCGATCCCCGAGGAGGTGTTCCACGGGGTGAACAGCGCGTAGTACAGCGCGAGCAGAACGGGCACACCCAGCACCGCGATCGCATGGCGGCCCCAGCCGCCCTCGCCCTTCCACAGGTGGACCGCGGACGCGACCAGACCAGCGAGGAACGGGCAGAGGAAGTACACCGGCCCCCCGGTCCCATACGGCACGAGCCACCCAAGCAGCAGATCGAGCGCCAGGAACGCCACCGCTCCGAACACCCACGCGCGCAGGACATCCATGATCATCACTGCGGCTCCAGCCGCACGGAGGACGAGATCTCCTCGATGAGGTCCTCGGTGAGGACGTCCGACTCACCGGAGACCTCGAGTGCCGCGACCTCGTAGGTGTCGGGCGAGGTCATCAGCCACCAGCGACCGTTCATGTCCTTCCCGTCGCTCGACACGTACGTGAAGTCCGTGACGAAACCGCGGAACGCGCCGGGGATGTCAGTCTTCTCGCGATGGACGCCCTCCCAGTCAGAGCCGTAGTAGCCGCCGGCCATGGCACGGGCGACGAGCTCCCCCTCCGCGACGTCCGGGTGCGGTGAGTCGTTGATCGCAGGAGCCATGCGGAGGCGGACAGCCGGCTCTTCCCGGGCGTCGTCGTAGCCCATCGTCCAGTCCCCGTCCTGCAGGTCGTCGTCCGGTGTCTCCACCCACGAGGAGGGGATGGACACGGCCACGTCTCCCAGCTGCACGTCCTGCATGTCGCCGTCTGCCCCCTGCACGTCATCACCGGAGCCGGGCTGTGCCTGTGAGGCGTCCGTCTCGTCGCCCGACGCCACCTGTCCGCCGTCCTGCCCGCATCCGCCCAGCAGCAGCAGAGCGGCCACCCCCAGGCCGCCGACCGCCTTCTTCGTCCTCATCGCAGTCATGTCATCCATCCCTTCGCTCAACCGCCCGTGCATTCCGTGTTGATCGCGGTTTCACGATCACCGTTCTCTATGGGCAGCGCGTACTCGGATTCGAGCAGCTCGAAATTCGAGATCGAGGAGTCCCATTCGATTCCGAACCCGGCGAACTTGAGCCCGCCGCTGTCCTCGGTCTTGACGATGTCGTACGTGTTGTGCGAAATCTGAGCGTGCTCGTAGAAGAACTCCGACGCCCCGCTGTGGTACGGCCTGGGACCCCGATACATGAGGTCCGGCACCATAATGGGCCGCGGATCCGAGAAGTACTCCAACAGCATCTGGTCTCTCTCTTCGTCAGGGATGTGGGAGAAGTCCACGTCCATGTCGTACCAGTGCTGCCAGTTCTCCGAGCGTCCCAGCTCACCACCCAGCTCATCGTCCTTGTGCTTGCCGTCGTCCCCGTCGGAGAGGTCGAACCCTCCGTGCAGTTCGGCATCGTATCCGAGGTCCATGATCTGGCGGACCTTCATGCTCTGCGGCTCGAAATCCTCGTCCAGCTTCACCTCGATGAGCTCCGTGTAGCCGGCGTTGCCGCCAAGACCACCACCGCCCTCCAGGACCTCTCCGCCCTTGAACTCGCCGTCAGCTCCGGCTTCGCCCTTCACCGAGCGCTCGAAGATCAGCGTGATACTGCCATCTGCCGCGACCTCGACACCCACCTGCTGACTCAACTCCGCGGAGAGCGTGCCGCTCAGGCTGCCCTCCATCACCTCGTCGATGTTGAAGCCCAGGTTTCCCTCGAGCTCTGCCCCGGCGCCCAGTTCCACGACGTAGCGCTTGGTGTCAGGGTCCCGCGGCGCCTCCGGACCATTGGTGAGACCGGAGAAGAGGTCTCCGGCGTGGCCGAAGCCGGCGCCGCTGTCGTTCATCATGTTGTAGACGGTCCAGTCGCGCAGCTGCTCCTTCAGGGTGACGGCGTCCTTCGCGTTGTCGACCTTCCACGTGTCGCCCTGCTGGTAGCCGATCTTCAGCTCGGCCTTGCCCTTCGCGGAGTTCTCGCCCGATTTCACGTCGAGGAACTTGGGACCCACGCTTCCCTCGTACTCGCTCTGGAGCGTGAGGCTGATGGTCCCGTCGCTGTTGTGCTCCTCACGGAGCTGCCATCCGCCGCCCAGCTCGATGATCCCGCCGGACCCCGAACCGGAGCCGGACTCCTGCTCGCGGGACACCATGCAGGTCGGCGGTTCATCGTTGGGGTCGGTCTGCTCGGGGTCTGTCGGATCCGGCGTCTGCGCCTCTCCGTCACCGCCGCCGCAGTCGCCCTGCTGGAAGACTTTGCACACCGCCGCTTCGAACTCTGATGCGACGGCGGGACTCGACGCCAGTGGCACCGCCGCGAGTATGACGATGAGTGCCGCCGCGAGCAGCGCCGTGGTGAGGTACTCGACGGAGACGAGGCCCCGCTCCCACGGAGAGCAGCCGGAACGGCGGGTCGTCCGGGGGACGACGGGCACGGGCGGGGCAGGCGGGGAACAGCCGTCCGGCTGTGGACATGGACGCGACATGCTACCGACGGTATTCACAGGCGGCGCACATCAGAACGGCACGAGGACCCAGGCTGGGGCCCAGAGTCACGACGCGCCGATCAGTGCGCACACCAGCAGAGTCGCTGCGATCATGGCGGGGCCGAAGGCGACCTCGGCATCCCTGAGCCGTCCGATCCGCGCTGCGTGCGCCAGCCCGTGGACGAGTCCCAGCACGAAGACGGCGGCGATCCCCAGCACCACGACGCCCCATCCGTGCCATCCCAGGAGGAGACCGACGCTGGGCGCGAGCTTCACGTCCCCGAATCCCAGGGACGACGGAGCCAGCACGAACATCGCCCCGAACAGGCAGGTCGTGAGGGCGAGCCCCACGAAGGCCGCCCCGATCCGGCCGGGGGTCCCGTCCACGGAGCCCGCGATGACCGTGAACACCCCGACGACCACCAGCAGCGGCAGAACGACGAGGTCCGGCAGCCGCTGCTCCGCGAGGTCGATCCACACCAGCAGCGGGGCCGCGCACGCGAAGGCGGCGACAGTCGCCCGGTGCCACCCCTCTCCGGGGGTCACCAGGAGTGCGATGGCGACAAGAACCGCGGTCGCGAGCGCACACAGCGCCCAGGCGACGGGTCCGCGCGGTGTCTGTCGCGAACAGGGTGCGCCCGCCGAACGGTCCGCGTCGTCCCGCCGACGCGCGTCCCGGGGTGGGGATCGGCGCGGGTGCGTCATCGCCGGGCCGCGCCCCTGCAGGCTGCGAGTGATCCGCGCTCATGCGCGCACCCGCACCCACACGAGTCCCGCACCCGTGCCCAGGGCGACCGCCAGGAGGGCCCACGCCGTGTGCGCACCCGCCTGGACGAGCAGGCCGGTCCACGCCGCAGCCGCCGCGTCCGCAGCGGCTGGAGTCCTCACTGCCCCTCCCAGCGCGGCGAGCACCACCCCGATGAGCACGACGGGAAGGTGCGCGACGAACAGATTGACGCTGCATGTGGCGACGGACGCCTCGATCCGTCGCATCGCCACGACGAACACGGCGTCGACGACGACATGGAGGAGGAGCGCCGTGAGCAGGCTCGTCAGTGAGGCGGCCGCCGTGCCCATGAGCACTGTCGTCGCGGGGACCAGCAGAAACCCGGACGCGAGCGCCACGATCGTGCACACGACGTGAGCGGCGGCTGCGAGCAGCGCGATGGACCAGGACAAGCGCACGTCCACCGTCACGCCTCCGCGTCGTCCACGAGCTCCTGGAGCTCCTCCGCGTCGACCACGTCGCAGTTCACCAGTGGACTGAGATCCGACTCCGGCCGCGCCAGGTCCATGGCGGCCGCGTCGACGAGTCTGGGCGCGAACCCGACGTCGCCGGGATCCGGGTCGGTGTCGGAACCACCCGCTGAACCTGACCCGGCGACGGCCGTCGGAACGGCCTCGACGTCCAGCGGCGCGCCCGTCAGAAGAGCGAGGACCGCGTCGGCGGTGAGGGCGCCGGATCCCTCGGCGGCACCCTCGTACGAGGACTCGACGAGCACGGCGTCCGACCGCACCCGGTCCGCGAACACGTCGACCGGGTGCACGGCTCGCTGTCCATCCGCGTCCCACTCCGTGGGATACGCGGACACGGGTGGGGACGAGAACGGCTTGCCGCCCAGGTGCTGCCGCGCCGTGTACACCCCCGCGAAGGCGTGCGCGTTCTGCTCCCGTGTGAGATCGAGGGTGAACGACCGCAGCGAGAACTCGTCCTTTCCGGGAACGTCCGTGCCCGGCCGCCCCGTGGTGGGCTCCGTCCCCTTGAGGACGCGCAGGTCCCAGCCGGTCCGCTTCGGGCCGGTGAACGTCACCGACGTCGGCGTCCCGGTCGCGGTGTGGTCCGTTCGGACGACCATGTGGGCCTGCAGCCCCATCCACGCGGTGAGTCCGGTCAGCCGGGCACTGCGGTCGATCGGCATGCGCACCGTCTGATGGACGGAGTACGCCCCGTCCTCTGCGACGGCGAGGAGCGCCCGCTCGTCGCCCACGTCTCCGCGGACCACCGTCGAGGATTCTGCGGCCCGTGACTGCAGCCCCAGCCCCAGCGCGTCGAATCCGCCCAGCACCGCCTCCGCCTGCCCGCGCGCGGCGGGCCCCCAGACGCGATCCACCGCCGAGGTCTCGGCCGGGTTCCTGCCCACCAGCCACCGCAGGGCGGCCTCTCCGGTCGGGAAGCGGTGGGATGACGCGGAATCCTCCTCATCGACGACGACCCCCGCCGTGCCGTCCGCGAAGAACCGCAGTCCCACACTGCCGGGGGCCGGCTGCTCGAAGTAGACGGGAGTGGACGCCTGACCGCTCACCGCCGAACGCGTGTCTGCGTGGCACGCATCCGTCATGAGCTCTGCGGTGCGGCATGATCCGAACGCGTCGCAGACGTCCGACTGCACGGCGGATCCCATGCGCGGCGCCACCGGCAGGACCACCAGACCCGCTGCCGCGAGCGCCCCGGCCGCGCCCAGCAGCAGGCCCTGCCGGCGACCGAAGAGCCTCATCACCCCTGGCTGCTCGTGAGCACGGAGGTGTCGAGCTCCCAGGAGCCGCTGTCCGCGATGCGCAGCGTGAGCTGATCGCGCTCGAGGACGTCAGCCGGGAAGTACGAGAAGAGCGGGGACGGCCCGGTGAACGCGGCACGGTCCGTCCCTGCACCCTCCGCGCAGAGGCAGCCGGTGGTCTCCGCGGTGACGGGCTGGAACTGCTCGCCGGACTGCTCGTCGATGAGTGACACGTGGGTGCCTGACGGGAAGCCGGAATCGCCGTAGGCGTTCACACCGAAGTGCAGGTGGGACGCGACCTGGGCCGTGCCCAGGAACAGCGTCGATTCCGGCCGAGCGTCCCGGTCCGCCAATGCGAACGCGTAGTCGAGGCGCACGTACTCGCCGTCCTGCTGGAGTCCCCGGAGATCGATCCGCAGGTCCGTGTCCCCGCGATCGCCCGGCTGCTCGAGGATCGCGGACGCGAGCGCTCCGTCGGCCGTGTCCGTCTCCTCCATCTCCGGGGCATCCGGCAGCTCCTCGCCGGTGTCGATGCTGGTGTCCGCGCCCTCCCCCGGGTCGTATTCGAACGAGACGCGGCGGTTCTGCTTCTGATTGTCCTCGATGGGGTCACCGCTGGAGTCCGTGTTGGGGACGAGGGGCTCCATCTCTCCGCGCCCTTCGGTCGTCAGTGCGACGTCCTCCCCGTCCAGCTCATCCGAAAGCACCGCCTCGACCGCTGCGGCCCGCTCCTCGGAGAGCTTCTGGTTGTAGTCCTCCTCGCCCTGGTCATCCGTGTGTCCGACGATCAGGACCTCCTGCCCCTTCGCAGTGTCCCGCAGGGTGTCCGCCGCACTGGAGAGCACCTTCTCGCCGTCATCCGTGATGTCGCTGGAGTCGACGTCGAAGAGGACATCGGAGGTGACCGACAGCTGATCCCCGGAATCGGAGGACGACAGATTGGACCCGGTCACGGAGCGGACGGTGGTGCTCAGCGACGTGACGGCGCTCCGGGCGTCCGCGCCTCCGTACGTGCCGGACGGATCGCCGTCGAACGCCGCGACATCCGTCGCAGGGTTCTCGAAGGGCTCGCCGTCGGAGACCGGGATCGGATCCGTCGGGGCGCTGAACTCACCCAGCATGATCCGGGCTTCGCCGGATTCTGGCGCGGGGAAATCGACCCAGAAGAGCTCGACGTCGTCAGGCTGCGATGCCTCTGCGGCGTCCCGGCTGCTGACACTGGAGCACAGGCAGGCGTCGCGGCGAGCGTAGGAGCCCGCCTCCGAATCCGATTCCTGGAGAGGTTCGATGAGAGCCCCGGCCTGCTCATCGACCAGACGGACCCAGGGAGCGTCGTGGTGCGGATCCAGTCCCGTGGCGATCCGACGCGACCCCAGAGAGGATCCTTCCGTGGGCCGCAGCCACGCGCCCACCATCCGGACGGTCTCTCCATCACTGTCGAGCGACAGGATCTGGGCACGGGACGTCGCCGTCGTCTCGTCACCGCCCTGGGCTGTGGGCAGCGACAGGTCGACGCTCGCCAGGGGATCGGGCAGCCGCGCATCGGTCCAGAAGCCGTCCTCGTCGACGATTCCGCTCTGCGGCCCGGCGTCACCACCACCGCCGCCGCCGTCGCCCCCTCCACCGGCCTCGTCACGCTGCGACCCCGTGCACCCCGCCAGCAGGAGCGCTGCGCTCATGAGCACGGACACGAATGTGGAACGCATACGCACGATGCGGGTCCTCCAGTGGTGGATGGGTCCTGCGAGCCGAGCACCGAGCGCGCGGACGGCGCGCGGCACCCCCTCAGCGAGGATGGAAACACCGGTCAATATAACAGCAGGAGACATGCTCGCTCACGTTTCACCTCGGCGAATACGACGAGTCCACCGTCTTTCATCGGCACCATCGAATACCACATTCTCGATCGCACGCACCCCGCCCCTGGACCCACTTCCGGTCCCACTCACCCGCAATGCAGAGTTTCATATTCAACTATTGTCGCGCGTGTTCCGCGCTCTTCGGAATCCGCGCGCTCCACCCGTGCCCGACGACCCGGGGCGAAGGCCCACGGACCCAGGTGAAGGATGAGTGAACAGGCCCTGGCCAGCACTGGCACGATGTGTCTACGATCCGTGAGAGGGCTTACAGTGATTCCCGGCCTCCCGGCGGCAGGCGCCACTGCAGCTGCCCCAACGCTTCGCGTGGACCACGGACAACGCATTTCCGTGCGCTTCTGCGCGCGGTCACCCATGCGTCGAAGATCAGGTTGTGAATGTGATAACAAGAGAGCGAAGACCATTGCGCCCTGAACACGTCGTTCGTTTCGACGGTTCATTCGAGACCGCATTGAGTGCTTTTCGAAATGCTGGAGAGGAACCCGTTCTCCTCATTGTCGACGCAGCCGATCGAGGCGCTCTCACAACGATCGGGCACGCACGCGCGGCGGGCGTGGTCACGGAAGCACTCGTCCTCGTGAGCGCACTCGGCCCCCTGGGCAGATCCCTGCTCGCAGAACTCGCGGCGGGTCTCGCACCGCGAACGGATGCAGGGACCGTGCTCGCCGCACTCCGGGAGTTCGAACGGCGCACCCGGTCGTTCGTCGTGGTGGACTCCCCGGGACGACTCCACCGCCCTGCGCCCAGCCTGTGGCAGCACATGTGGGGCCTGCTGCCGGGCACGTGCTTCGTGGGTGAGCTGGGAAGCCGCGTCACCGCTGTCGGACGCGGAGGACTGCCGCAGGCGATGCGAGACGGACTCGCGGATCCCGCATCGAGCGTGCACTACACCGACACCGGCGACGTGAGCTCGCACCGGCGAAGCGCTGTGGAGCAGATCGTGGCCTCGGCCGCTCCGCGGCGGCACGTCATGCATCCCGCGGGCGGTGAGGCCGCCGCCGCATGGTGGGGCCCTGCCCGCAGCGTTGAGGTCTGCGTGTGCCCCGCCGACGTCGGGGAGATCATCGCCGCGGTTCATTCGGGCTCCGTCGTCTGCAGCTGGTGCGGGCTCACCGCCGGCGGGGGGTCCTGCGCGGTGTGCGGTTCTGCGATCAGCAGGCACTCCGCAGCCGGTCCCGTCCGCATCGAGCCCACGAGCACCGCGGCCCGCTCATCGTCCTCCATCCCTCACATGACCTCCGAAGGACTGCCCGCATGAACCCCAAGCAGAGGCGCGGCGCGCTCACCCTGATCGTGGCTGCGGTCGGCGCGATCGCAGTGTTCCTGGGCATCGTCGCCTACGTGGGATCCGTGAGCGCGGAGGTCGGTCCCCGCATCACCGTCTACCGGGCGGCCGCGGACATCGGCACCTTCCAGTCGATCAATCCCGAGAGCGACGTCGAAGAGGTCGAGATGCCGGAGAAGTACGTCACCACCCAGATGGTGACGAGCCTCGACCAGCTGGCCGGGCAGAAGGCGCGATCCGCGATATCCGAAGGGTCGATCATCCAGGGCGACGCCCTCACCCCCGTCTCTGCGCTCGAGGACGGTGAGCGGGAGGTGACGATCAACTTCGACTCCGCACAGGGCATCAACGGCCGCGTCCAGCCGGGCGACGCGGTCGACGTGGTCGCCGCGTTCGCGCGCGAGCGCGAGGACCAGTCCGGCGGCACCGGCTACCGGCGCGCGGACATCCCGTACAACGTGGCCGGCGTGCTCGTCTCCGACGCCGAGGTCATCGCCGTGGGACAGCCGATGCCCGTTGACCAGCTGGGCATCGAGCAGGCCGCTGGCCAAGCGGCGCTCGAGGGCGTCGCGGAGACGGTCGCCGTGACGTTCGCCATCCCCGTCGACGACGCGACGCGCCTGTCGTACGGCGAGGCCTTCGCCGTGTCGATGCGGCTCACCCGTTCCGGCAACAACGAGACCGGCTCCCAGGTGTCCGACGATGACAAGTCGTTCGAGGACCCCGACCTGGCCCCCGTCCTCGGATCCACCGGCAGCAACTGACGGCAAGGAAGGCACACCCCATGACGACCGCACTCATCCTCAGCTCCGACGAGCCGCGCGCCTGGCAGATCCGAGAGGCGCTCACTGCCGCGGATGTGGAGATCGGGCAGGTCTTCGCGACGTCGCACACGCTGCTGCACCGACTCACGCAGAACCTGGACCAGCGTCCCGACCTCCTGGTCGTCGACGAGCACTCCACCCCGATGAACCAGTGGGACCTCATACGGGAACTGGGCGTGCGCCACCCCACCGCCGCCGTGCTCGCGGTCGTGACGGATCCACAGCCGGAGGACTACGCATCCGCGCTGTCCAACGGAGCCCGCGGTGTGATCCGCTACCCGCTCTCTTACGAAGAGATCGCCTCCCTCGTGGAGACCGCGGTGGGTTGGTCATCCCTGCTGCGGGACGCGGTCCGCACTCCGGAGTCCGGCGCGGAGCGCGGAGGCCGCATCGTCGCCGTCACGGGCGCGAAGGGCGGAACCGGCACGTCGACGGTCGCCCTGCATCTGGCGCTCCAGGCCGTCTCCGCCAAACCCGACGACGCCGTAGTCCTCATCGACTTCGACCTCCAGAAGCCGGACCTGTCCGTGCTGCTGGACGTTCCGCAGTCACGTGACCTCACAGACCTCCTGGGAGTCGTCGAAGAGCTCACACCGCGCCATCTCGAGGACGTCGTCTTCAGCCACCCCAGCGGCCTGCGGATGCTGCTGGGCCCGCGTCACGGCGAACAGGGCGAGCTCGTCACCGAGTTCGCCGCACGGCAGATCGTGAGCATGCTCGCGACCCGGTCGGATCTCGTCATCATGGACCTGGGCTCTGTGATCGGCGAGTCGGGGGCGACTGCGCTGGAGATGGCCGACGACATCCTGGTCGTGTCCACCCCCGACGTGCTGAGCCTGCGCGGAGTCCACCGTCTGACGGAGCTGTGGGACCGCCTGGGCATCCGTGCCGAGGGGAGCACGAGGGTCCTCCTCAACCGCGTGAGCCGCCGCAACGACCTCAGTCCGGATGCGGCACGCAAAATCGTCCGTCGACCCGTCCTCGACGCCGTGCTGGCGGAGGAGACCGCAGGGCTCGAAGCCGCAGTGAACCGCCGGGATCCCACGCTCGCGACCGCCGCATGGGTGAAGAACGTCCAGACCGTGTCCCACGAACTGGGCACGGTCCCGGCGCCCACGCTGAGCTCCGCTCCGCGTCGCAGTCGGCTCTCGAAGAAGAAGGGCGGCGGGGGCGAAGCCCCGTCCGCGGCAGGCGAAGACGGACGCGCAGGTGCTCCCGGAGCAGCCGATGGACACGCCACGTACGACGGGCGATCGGGCCCGGCCGCGACCGGTGACCATGACCCTGCCGACCGTCCGGACTGGAACGGCGACGGACAGCAGACCGGCCCCGTCTACCGGACCAGCCGCGGCGGTGCGGGCCTGTCGCCCGGCACGGGCGATGGGACGACGGTCGCGCCACCGCCCCCCGATCAGCCGCCGCTGCGCCCGCGGTCCGGCCCACGGCGGCTGAACCGCGGACGGTCTGAGCACGGTGCTGTGAGCATCGAGACGCTGGGCATCATGGGGATGTTCGGAGCGATCGCGGCGATCGCGTTCCAGATGGTGCTCGTCGGCGTCACGGTCGTCCTCGCGGACCACGCCGCGAACGAGGGCGCCCGCGCCGCCGCGGTGGGCGGCAGCGCGCAGAGCGCCGCGACGGCGGCTACGCCCGCTGGCTGGAGCGACGACCTGTCCGTCAGCACATCGGGCGACCGTGTGCAGGTCGAGATGACGGCACCCAGCCTCATCCCGATCATGGAGGACTTCGCCTTCACCATCCCGGCCGATGCCGGAATCGTCGAGGAGCCGCGATGAGCCTCCGGACATCTGTCGCCCGATCGACTCGCCGCGAGCGCGGAGCCGTGAGCGTCGAGTTCCTCGGCACTGCGACGCTGCTCCTGGCAGCCGGACTCATCGCCCTCCAGCTCATGCTCGCGATGCATTCCATGGCACAGGCGAACTCCGCCGCCCGGAACGGCGCGCGTGCCGAGGCCATCAACGCAGGAAGCGGCACGTCCGCCGCGCACTCAGCCGTGGGATCGTCTCTGCAGGAGCACACTCGTGCGAGCTGCTCCGGCGGCTATGACATCACCTGCCGGGTCGAGATCGACATGCCGGTTCTGGGCATCGGCTGGGTCCGCGACCTCATGCCGCCCCTCACCGTCTCCCGCACTGCACACTTCCCACGAACGGAACCCCTCTCCTGATGTCCCCCCTCCTCAAGCGCGTCCGCCCGGAGCAGAATGACGAGTTCGCCTTCGACGGCGAGGACGCACTCACACCCGAGCAGTCGGCCGTCCGCGAGTACCGGCGCATGCTGCTCGACGAGATCGACCTCGACGAACTCAGCAAGTACGACTCGACGCAGCGGCGAGTGCGCCTGGAACGCGTGCTCAGCCACCTCATCTCGCAGTCCGGCCCGGTCATGTCCGCGTCGTCCCGACAGTCGCTCATCCGCCGCGTCGTCGACGAGGCGCTGGGCCTGGGTGTGCTGGAGCCGCTGCTGGCGGACCCCTCGGTCACGGAGATCATGGTGAACGGTCCCGATGACGTGTATGTGGAGCGCCGCGGCCGGCTGGAGAAGCTCGACATGGCCTTCTCCGGCAACGATCAGCTCATGCAGACGATCGACCGGATCGTCGCGGGGGTCAATCGGCGCGTCGACGAGTCGTCCCCCATGGTCGACGCACGCCTCCCCACGGGTGAGCGCGTGAACGTGATCGTCCCACCACTCGCGCTGGACGGCCCCACGATGACGATCCGTCGCTTCCCGACACCGTTCCACCTGGACGACCTCATCGCGAAGGGATCGCTCGACACACCGTCGCGTGACTTCCTCGTGTCCTGCGTGCGCGCCCGCTTCAACATCGTCGTCTCCGGCGGTACGGGCACCGGCAAGACGACGATGCTCAACGCCCTGTCCGGGCTGATCCCGGACACGGACCGCATCGTGACGATCGAGGATTCCGCCGAGCTCCAGCTTCAGCAGCCGCACGTCGTGCGCCTCGAGTCGCGTCCTGCGAACATCGAGGGCAAGGGTCTCGTGACGATCCGCGACCTGGTGCGCAACAGCCTCCGCATGCGCCCTGACCGCATCATCGTGGGCGAGGTCCGCGGCGGCGAGACCCTCGACATGCTCCAGGCGATGAACACCGGCCACGACGGGTCACTCGTGACGGTCCACGCGAACAATGCCGACGACGCGGTATCCCGTCTGGAGACGCTCGCCTCCATGAGCGAGCTGCAGATCCCCTATGCCGCACTCCGCGATCAGATCAACTCAGCGGTGGACCTCATCGTCCAGCTCTCCCGCGGCGCGGACGGGACCCGCCGCATCTCCGAGATCGCGGCCGTCACGTCCCGCAGCCGGGAGGAGTTCGAGCTGGTGCGCGTCTTGGAATTCGACGCGGATCCGCTCACTGCGGACCGACGCGTGACCGGACGCTTCAGGTTCCACCCCGTCCCGTTCCACCTGGCCCAGCGCATGTGGCTGTCGGGCCACCCCCTCCCGGACCACGTCCCGGTCACGCCGGACCCGGAGACCGGAGCAGCGAGGCCGGGGGCCCCCGCGGCCGAGGTGCCGGGGACCGGAGCGCACCCGTGACCATCGGACTCCTCGTCATCCTCGCCGCCGCCGTCCTCCTGCTCGCGACCGTGGGCGCCTCGTCCTACCTTCTGGGGACCTGGGAGAAGCGGGCCATCGTCCACCGCGAGCGCTCACTGCTGCGACGAGTGGGGGTGCGCGCAGCGGTCTTCGAACCGATGGACCGACTGCTCACCCGCCTCGTCCCGGTGCAGAGGCTGCGGACGCTCATGGTGCAGGCGAATGTCCGCAGCATCCGCGTGAGCGAGTTCCTCACCGGCGCGTTCGTACTCGCCGTCGTCGTTGCACTGTCACTGGGGCAGATCATGGCGGGACACTGGGCGATCATCCTGGGTCTCACTGTGATCGCAGGACTGATCTATGGCCTCACACTCCTCTACCAGCGTCAGCGCGAGCAGATCATCGCGCAGCTGCCGGAGTTCGGCCGCATCCTCGCATCGACGACCGGTGCGGGGCTGTCCGTGCAGACCGCGCTCGCGATCGCCGGTGACGAACTGGCGGACCCCGCAGGCCGCGAGATCGCGCACACCTGACTTGGCTCATTTCGTTAGTGCGTGGGCTCTCCGGTCCGGATGGCTTCGAGGACGCGGGTCAGGTCCTCGGAGACGTGGGGTGGGAAGGTCTGCGTAGTGCCGTTGATCGCGAGGGTTGCGGA
>NZ_FXZM01000008.1 GCF_900169175.1 Brevibacterium jeotgali
CAGCAAATAAATAACTGGCATCATCAAAAACAAACAAACACGCTATTGAGTTCTCAAAGAACAGACACACAAACCGATCCGACCAGACACACAACGCCCAGCCCTCACCGAAAGGTGCTCTCCATATTCAGAAGCCCGCTTCTCCCGAAGGGGCTCCGTAAGCTTACCTCTCGAACTCGTTTCGCGCAACTCGACTCGCCGTCGTGCTGCAGAACTTCATTCGAGCTTCACCGCGTCGCTCACATCCTGAGATGTTCGCTCGGAGGCAACGAGAGACAACTCTAGGTCATCTGCTACGTGCTCCGCAAATCCACTTGGCGTGATCCGCTTCACTCGCTCAGCCCTGAGGCCTCTCAGCATTCAATTTCCCTGTGTGCCCCTGGACTCAGTCCGGGCTGTCTGACCTGCGGCTTCACCGCTGTTTCGACTTCCCGAAGCTGCGTCTCGTCGAGGCAACGGGGACTAACTTATGCCTTTCGTTCGGCGCCGCGCAACTCGATCGGGCGTGATGTGCGCCTCACTGCTGATGGCTGGTCACTCACACCGGCTGCGCGAGCTCCGGTCCCTCGTTCCTCACGTTCCCCACAGCGGTGCCCACTGCGTATCTGCCGATCGTCCGCGGGTCGAATGATGCGGAATGGAGGGAGAGGAACTCATCCGCAGCGCCGGCGTCCGCCGTCGGGTCGATCCACTCCCCGACCTGTTCGCCACTCAGCATGACCGGCATCCGGGCATGCACCTCCGCGAGGTGGCCCTGGGCCTGCTGCGTGAGGATGGTGGCGGAGACCAGCCACCCCGAGGACGCCGCCGCATCCATCCCGACGTCGCGGCTCCACTCTTCGTTCAGCTTCTTGAACTCGAAGAGGCCCGCCATGAAGAGATGGTCGTGTCCGACGGCGTGCATCATCCACGGCTGCTTGCCCTGCGGCCCCTCCACCCACTCGTAGTAGGCGTGCACCGGGACCACCGCCCGCTGCCGTGCGAAGGCTGATCGGAACATCGGCTTCGACCGCGCACTCTCCGACCTGGCGTTGAAGGCCCTGTACCCGATCTTCAGGTCCTTCGCCCACCCGGGGACGAGCCCCCAGCGGGCTGGTTCGAGGCGACGCTGGACCAGACCATCGCTGTCGGGGCGGTCGACGATGATCGGCACTGTTCCGCCCGGAGGCACGTTGTAGCGCTCCCGGTGCTCATACGAGCTGTGGTCGATACCCAGCTCATCGATCAGGTCCGAGGGATCCAGCGCCATGTTGATCCGGCCGCACATGGCTCTGATCCTTCCACCTCTATACACTCGGGCCAACCCCCTCGGCGCCCAGGCGGAGGGTTCGGAAGGATGTGCTGCGGACGATGACTGAAGGCTTCGACCCGATCGACGAGTCCCGCCGCCAGTGGACGCTCCGCGGCTGGGAGGACGAGGCGGACGGGATGACGCTCGTCATCTCTGTGATGCGTGTCCATCAGCTGTTCCTCGCACGGGTCGATCGCGTGCTGCGACCGCTGTCCCTGACATTCTCCCGCTATGAGGTGCTCGCCCTCCTCTCCTTCACACGGCGCGGCAGCCTCCCGATGAACAAGATCACCAAGCGCCTGCAGGTGCATGCCACGTCGACGACGAACTCCGTCGACCGGCTCGAGGCCGCGGGACTGGCGCGCCGTCGACCGCACCCGGAGGACGGGCGCACCACTCTCGTGGAGATCACGGAGGACGGGCGCGAACTGGTCGCACGCGCCACCGATGAGCTCAACGGTGAGGTCTTCAGGCAGCCGGGAGTCCCCCAGGACAGCGTCCACGACCTCCTCGCTCGACTCGCGGAACTGCGGGGGGCACTCGAGAGTCCTGACTCACCTCTCTGATCCAGCCGACATCGTCTGGCACGCCGCCGGTCCCCGTCGCGGCCGGCGACCTCTCTGCACGGCCCGGCCAGGGCCTCGGCGGAACCATGACCTGCATTACTTGGACGTCCTAGCAATTCTGCGTACGATTGGGGCGAACCCGCATCCCTGCGGTCGCCGGCCGGTCCCCGACCGGCTTCAACTGCACAGCACGCGGACACCAGCAGAAGATCGGAGGCGCGCATGTCGCGCAGCACAGCATCGGTCATACCGTTCGGCCTCACAGAAGAGCAGCAGGAGCTCTTCGCGATGTGTCGCACATTCGCAGACGAAGAGCTCGCCCCCCACGCGCTCGAATGGGACGCCGAGGGACACTTCCCCGTCGACTCCATCCGCCGGACCGCAGAGCTCGGGATGGGAGGCATCTACATCGATGAGGAGTACGGCGGTGCCGGACTGGGGCGCATGGACGCAGTCCTCGTCTTCGAGGCGCTGTCCACCGGATGCCCGGCGGTCGCCAGCTACATATCGATCCACAACATGGTCGCGAAGTGCCTCGAGCTGTTCGCGACGGAGGAGCAGAAGCAGCGCTGGCTGCTTCCTCTCACCTCGTTCGAGGCCCTGTCGAGCTACTGCCTCACAGAGCCGAACGCGGGATCCGACGCCGCCGCACTCAAGACGTCGGCCCGCCGCGATGGCGACAGCTACATCCTCAACGGAGTGAAGCAGTTCATCTCCGGCGCCGGCAGCTCGGACCTGTACCTCGTCATGGCCCGCACCGGTCAGGACGGCGCCCGCGGGATCTCCGCCTTCATCGTCGAAGACGGGACCGAAGGACTCAGCTTCGGACCGAACGAGAAGAAGATGGGATGGAAGGCCCAGCCCACCCGCCAGGTCTTCATGGAGAACGTCCGCGTACCCGTCGAGAACAGGATCGGAGACGAGGGCACCGGCTTCCGGATCGCGATGTCCGGTCTGGACGGAGGCCGTCTCAACATCGGCGCCTCGTCGCTCGGCGGCGCCCAGTCCGCACTGGAGAAGGCCATCACCTACATGGGTGAGCGCCAGGCGTTCGGCCAGGACCTCACTGGTTTCCAGGCCCTTCGCTTCGAGGTCGCAGACCTCCAGACGAAGCTCGAGGCCGCCCGCTCGCTGCTGTGGCGCGCCGCTTCCGCCTATGATGCGGAGGATCCGAGCACCACGCTGCTGTCCGCGATGGGCAAGCTCACCGCCACGGACACGGGCTTCGACGTCGCCAACCGGGCGCTCCAGCTCTTCGGCGGATACGGGTATCTGGCAGAGTACGGAGTGGAGAAGCTGGTCAGGGACCTGCGGGTCCACCAGATCCTCGAAGGAACCAACGAGATCATGCGCGTGATCATCTCGCGCAGAAGCACAGGAGTGGGATGACGATGACAGCAACGGGCGACGAAGCCTCGGTTCTCACCCGCGTCGACGGCGGCCTGGGGCGCATCGAGCTCAACAAGCCCAAGGCGATCAACGCACTGTCCGCGGACATGGTGACGATCATCGCAGCGGCGCTCGACGCGTGGAAGGGCGACGACGCGGTGAAGGCCGTGCTCGTGACGGGGCGCGGCGACCGCGGCCTGTGCGCCGGCGGGGACATCAAGGCCATTCACCGCGACCTCGTCGAGGAGACGGGCGAATCGCTCGAGTTCTGGGCGAACGAGTACGCGATGAACCACCAGATCGCCCACTACCCGAAGCCCTTCATCGCGTTCATGGATGGGATCACGATGGGCGGCGGCGTGGGGATCTCCGCGCACGGCTCGCACCGGATCGTCACGGAGACGTCGAAGGTCGGGATGCCGGAGACCGGAATCGGGCTCTTCCCCGATGTGGGCGGAACGCACCTCCTCGCCCGTGTCCCCCAGCCGGGCGTCGGCATGCATCTGGCACTCACCGGCCAGCCGTTCACTGCCGGCGACGCGATCCGGTACGGATTCGCGGACACCTTCATCCGCCGGGACCGGTTCGATGACCTCGCGGCTGCGCTGGCGGAGTCGGCAGACGACGTCGATGCCGTCATCGCGCGCTTCGCTGAGGAGGCCCCTGCCTCCGAACTGGCCGGCGACGAGGAATGGATCGCCTCCTCGTACGACAGCTCGACCGCCGCCGAGGTCGTGGTCGCCCTGCGCGCCCACGAGGACGAGCGAGCGCGGGCGACCGGCGATCTCATCGCCGCGAAGTCCCCGCTGTCCGTGGCCGTCACCTTCGAACTGGTCAGGACCGCCGGTGCGATGGAGCTCGCCGAAGTGCTGGAGCGCGATCTGAGGACAGGTGCGGGCATCAGTGCGCAGCCCGATCTGCGCGAAGGCATCCGCGCCCAGGTGATCGACAAGGACCGCAATCCCCAGTGGTCGCCTGCGACGCTCGATGACGTCGAGCCCGCACTCGTCACCTCCATCCTCGCAACCGAGCAGACGCGAAAGGTCTTTTCATGAGCACTCCCGCCACTTACGAGACGATCCTCGTCGAGTACGCCGACGGCATCGCGACGATCACCCTCAACCGACCGGACTCCCTCAACGCGCTGAACCTCACGGTCCTCGAGGACGTCACCGCTGCGGCCTCGGCCGCAGACGCAGATGACGGCATCCGCGCGATCATCCTCACCGGCGCAGGCAAGGCGTTCGCCGCCGGCGCGGACATCAAGCAGATGTCCTCGCTGGACTTCGCGACCGCCTACCGGAAGAACTGGTTCGCCGGGTGGAGTCGCCTCGACGACGTCTCGAAGCCGATCATCGCCGCAGTCAACGGGTTCGCCCTGGGCGGCGGCTGCGAGCTCGCGATGATGGCCGATATCCTCATCGCCTCGGAGAAGGCGAAGTTCGGCCAGCCGGAGATCAACCTCGGCGTACTCCCGGGCATGGGCGGATCTCAGCGGCTCACGCGAGCCATCGGCAAGGCGAAGGCGATGGATCTGTGCCTCACCGGTCGCATGATGGATGCCGAAGAGGCGGAGCGGTCCGGTCTCGTCGCTCGCGTCGTCGCGCACGATTCGCTGATCGAGGAGGCGGAGTCGATCGCCGCGACGGTCGCGTCGAAGTCGCTCATCGCCTCGAGCATGGTGAAGGAGGCGGTGAACGTCGCCTTCGAGACACCCCTCCAGCAGGGCCTCGCATACGAGCGTCGGCTGTTCCACGCATCGCTGGCGACCAATGACCAGTCCGAGGGGATGGCGGCGTTCGTCGAGAAGCGGAAGCCGGACTTCACCGACTCCTGAGCCAGTCCCACTGTGCTGCGGGCCCCGGGGCGACGACGCGTCGCTGCGGGGCCCGCAGTCGTCTGAACCGCCACCGGCGACCTGTACTTTTCGAGCGTTCGACTAAGAGCTAGGCTGATCGCACGCCGTCATCGCAGACGCCAGAAGGAGAACCATGTCACTTCCTGAAGCACTCGCTCGCCCCCTGAGCGTGCCCGTCATCGCATCACCCATGTTCATCGCGTCCGGACTCGACCTCATCAAGGCGCAGTGCCAGTCCGGCATCGTCGGATCGTTCCCGACGCTCAACGCCCGCCCCGCGGAGATGCTCGCCGACTGGTTCGACGAGATCTACGAGGAGAACGATGCATTCGCAGCGGCGAACCCCGGCAAGCCGGTGGGCCCCGTGGCTGCGAACCTCATCGTCCACCGGACGACCGACCGCCTCGAGCACGACCTCGGCGTCGTCGTCGACAAGAAGGTCCCGATCGTCATCACGTCCCTGGGCGCACGCGAAGAGGTGAATGAAGCCGTCCACAGCTACGGCGGCATCGTGCTCCACGACATCATCAACAACCGTTTCGCCCACAAAGCGATCGAGAAGGGCGCGGACGGCCTCATCGCCGTGGCCGCGGGTGCCGGCGGTCACGCAGGTGCGCTCTCCCCCTTCGCGCTCGTGCAGGAGATCCGCGAGTGGTTCGACGGCCCGCTGGCCCTGTCCGGCGCGCTCGCCCACGGCCGCTCCGTCCTCGCAGCCCAGGTCATGGGTGCGGACTTCGGATACGTGGGATCGGCCTTCCTGTCGACCCCGGAGGCCAACGTCGTCGACGGATACCGCCAGATGATCGTCGATTCGAGCGCGTCCGACATCGTCTACTCGAACCTCTTCACGGGCGTGCACGGGAACTACCTGCGCGGATCCGTGGAGAACGCCGGCCTCGACCCGGATGATCTCGACGTCTCCGATCCCTCGAAGATGACGTTCGGCTCCGACCGGGACGGCAAGAAGCCGAAGGCGTGGAAGGACATCTGGGGATCCGGTCAGGGGATCGGCATGATCAGCGAATCGGTCTCGGCACGGGACCTCGTCGCCCGTCTCGCCGCCGGATACCGGCAAGCGCAGGCCGGTCTGGGACAGGCGGCGTGACGAGTCGCAGTGCCGTCGGGCGCTCGAGCTTCGCTGCTGCGGCGCTCCTGCCGCTGCTCGCGGTATCCGCCTGCGGCGGTGCGGACGACAGCGGTTCCGACGATGGAATGGGCCTCGTCGAATCGGGAGTCCTCACCGTCTGCACGACGATGCCCGCCCCGCCCTTCGAATTCGAGGAGGACGGGGAGGCCAAGGGCCTCGAGATCGATCTCGCCCAGGCACTGGCCGATCGGCTCGACGTGGAACCGGAGTACATCAACTCGCCGTTCGAGTCGATCCAATCGGCAGCCGCCCTCGACACAGGGCAGTGCGATATCGCCCTCGCCGCGATGACGGTCACCGAGGAGCGCGAGTCGAAGATGCAGTTCTCCGACTCGATCGTCTACGACAACCTCGCACTCATGGCCGAAGAGGACGCGGGCTACTCGTCGATCGACGATCTGGGCGCCTCCAAGGTCGGCGTGCAGGATGCGACGACGAGCTCTGAGTTCGCAGCTGACAAGGGGCTCAACACTGTTCAGTTCGAGGCGTCCTCACTCCTCCAGCAGTCTCTGCAGGCCGGGCAGATCGAAGCAGGCATCGCGAACATCTCCCTGGTGCTCGCGGTGATGCAGGCGGACGATGACATCGAACTCGTCGAATCGTTCGACACGAACGAGCACCTTGCGGCAGCGGTGCAGATGGTCGGCACGCCCGTCCTCGACGAGTTCAACGCCCTGCTCGCGGGCATGCGCGAGGACGGCAGCTACGACGAGCTCGTCGAAGAATGGTTCGCAGACGCCGCCGACGCGGCGAAGGTGGCGGCGGAGGACGCCTCACGAGGCTGAGCGGCCCCCGCATCGGGCGGCGTCGCCGCGCCCACGAACCGTCCGTCGGATCCTTCCGGCGGACGGTTCCTGCATGTTCGTCAGCCGAACAGCCAGAAGAGCAGACCCACAACGATGAAGTACAGAGAGTTCGGCAGTGCCAGCACCATCGTCTTCACCGGGTCGACCCGCTGATTGAGTGATGCACCCACGAGGCCGCAGACGACGAACGCGGTGAGGCCGAGGGGCGGGAGGTTCTGCGCACCGCTCGCGATGTGGGAGGCGCCGAGAGCGACGGCGACAGCGCTGCCGCCGGCTGCGACGAGAAGGGGCCCGGCGAACGGAACGACGACGGTCTGCGCCGTCGTCTGCGATCCGGTGATCATGCCCAAGACGGCGATGACGACGACCGCGCCCAGGGCGACAGCGTTCCCAGACAGCCCCTGTGCGGCCTCAGACACGGCATCGATTGCTCCGGAGACCTGGAACATCCCGACCATGAACCCGGCGCACAGCTGGAGGAGCAGGGTCCCTCCGACGTTCCTCACTCCCGTGACGGCGACGGAACCGACGTTCTTCCTGACCGTCGGGTACAGGAGCGCGACCAGGGTGGCCGCGATGATCGCGAGCACGACGAGGTTCGAGAGACCCCGCAGGACGGGCGTGGAGTCGAGGAACGTCAGAACCGCCGATCCGCCGGGCACCAGCGTGAAGACGTTCACGGAGAACCCGGTGTCGAGCACGACGATAAGAATCAGGAGCGCAAGCGGCCCGAAGACGGGCCACGTCCGCTTCAGCAGCGCGCCGAGGGTCTCACTGGGGATGAGCTCGGCGGGGAGCGAGCGTCCACGCACGTAGCGGAACGACTGCAGCAGCACGAGGATGAGGGAACCGGTCACTGTCGCATAGGCGATCGTCGCAACGGGCGCCGGCTCGACCTCGAGCAGGGACGCCGACAGGAAGACGGCCTGACTGATCGGAGGCATGACGGAACCGATCGATGCGCCCACGAGGATCATCATCGCGATCGCCTCGGCGGGGATCTTGAGCTCCGCGAGGGCACGGATGACGAGGAAGCCGATGACTGTCGCTGCTGCGATCGCGTCGCCCAGAAGGGAGCCGGCGAGGGTCAGGGTCACGAACGTCGCCGCGATGAGGCCGCGCGGAGAGTTCCCGAATGTCCTGCGGAGGACCCCGAGCACCGCGTCCATCGTCCCGAGACGCACTTGACTCTCCGCATAGATCGACCCGAAGAGGCTCAGGCACATGACCCACGCCAGTGTGTCGACGCCGTCCACGATGCCCGCCCCCAGTGAAGGCAGCGACGGCTCCCCCACCACCCACGCCGTGAGCCCGGCTGCGACGAGTGCGATGCGCACGTCCCCGCCGATGAGTGGAATGGCTCTGATGGTCGCGATCGCGAAGAGCACGAACAGCGGTAGGACGACGACCAGCATTCATACTCCTCGATGCGCGACTGCGTGACCCAGCGCACGATCCTAGCCGCAGTGCCGTGAGCCGCAGAAACGCCTCCGTCCGCCACGTTTGCACGCGGCGGACGGAGGCGTTCACAGATCCGCTCTCGCAGAGGATCTGAACCGGGTCAGAAGTCCCAGTCCTCGTCTTCTGTCGTCTCTGCCTTGCCGATGACGTACGAGGAGCCGGACCCGGAGAAGAAGTCGTGGTTCTCGTCGGCATTGGGCGACAGGGCTGCGAGGATCGCCGGATTCACATCCGTGACGTCCTTCGGGAACATCGGCTCGTAGCCCATGTTCATCAGCGCCTTGTTCGCGTTGTAGTGCAGGAACTTCTTCGCGTCCTCGGCCAGTCCGACCTCGTCATACAGGTCGTGGGTGTACTGGACCTCGTTCTCGTACAGGTCGAAGAGCAGGTTGTACGTGAAGTCCTTGAGCTCGTCCTTCAGCGCCTGGCTCGCTCCGTCGAGGCCCCGCTGGTACTTGTAGCCGATGTAGTATCCGTGCACCGCCTCGTCACGGATGATGAGGCGGATGAGGTCGGCCGTGTTCGTGAGCTTCGCCCGCGACGACCAGTGCATCGGCAGGTAGAACCCGGAGTAGAAGAGGAACGACTCGAGGATGACCGAGGCGATCTTCCGCTTGTGCGGATTGTCAGCCTCGTAGTGGGAGACGATGACCTGCGCCTTCTTCTGCAGGTTCTGATTCTCTGCAGACCAGCGGAACGCTTCATCGATCTCCTTCGTGCTCGCCAGCGTGGAGAAGATCGAGGAGTACGACTTCGCGTGCACCGACTCCATGAACGCGATGTTCGTGTAGACGGCCTCCTCGTGCTGCGTGAGCGCATCCGGGATCAGCGAGACCGCGCCCACGGTGCCCTGGATGGTGTCCAGGAGCGTGAGGCCCGTGAAGACTCTCATCGTGAGGAGCTTCTCCGCTTCCGTGAGCGTCGCCCACGACTGCACGTCGTTGCTCAGCGGCACCTTCTCCGGCAGCCAGAAGTTGGCCGTGAGGCGGTCCCAGACCTCGGAATCGATGTCGTCCTCGATGCGGTTCCAGTTGATCGCGTCGACGGGCGAGACGATCTGCTGGAGGTTCTCAGTCATACGATCTCCTCGGAAGCGGAATGTGTGCGGTGCGGGACGGGGGTCAGAGCATGCATGAGACGCAGCCCTCGACCTCCGTGCCCTCCAGCGCCAGCTGCCGCAGACGGATGTAGTAGATCGTCTTGATCCCCTTCCGCCATGCGTAGATCTGCGCCTTATTGATGTCGCGCGTCGTCGCGGTGTCCATGAAGAACAGCGTGAGCGACAGGCCCTGGTCCACGTGCTGCGTGGCCTCGGCGTACGTGTCGATGATCTTCTCGTAGCCGATCTCGTACGCGTCCTGGTAGTACTCCAGGTTGTCGTTCGTCAGGAACGGCGCGGGGTAGTAGACGCGGCCGATCTTGCCTTCCTTGCGGATCTCGATCTTCGAGGCGACCGGGTGGATCGACGACGTCGAGTTGTTGATGTACGAGATCGAACCGGTCGGCGGCACGGCCTGCAGGTTCTGGTTGTACATGCCGTGCTCGGCGACATCGGCCTTCAGCTGCAGCCAGTCATCCTGTGTGGGGATCTGCACGCCGGCTTCGGAGAACAGCTGCGCGACGCGCTCCGTGCGGGGGACCCAGGCCTGCTCGGTGTACTTGTCGAAGTACTCCCCCGTCGCGTACTTCGAGCGTTCGAAGCCGGCGAACGTCCGTCCGCGCTCCTTCGCGATCTCCATCGACGCACGCACTGCGTGGTAGGTGACGGAGTAGAAGTACATGTTCGTGAAGTCCAGGCCCTCATCGGACCCGTAGAAGACGCGCTCGCGGGCAAGGTACCCGTGCAGGTTCATCTGCCCCAGACCGATCGCGTGGCTCATGTCGTTGCCGCGCGCGATGGATGGCACGGAATTGATGTCCGACGTGTCGGAGACTGCGGTGAGACCGCGGATCGCGGTCTCGATCGTGCCGCCGAAGTCCTCCGAGTCCATCGTGAGTGCGATGTTGAGCGAGCCGAGATTGCAGGAGATGTCCTTGCCGACCTGGTCATAGCCCAGCGACGCGTCGTACTGGCTGGGCTCCGACACCTGGAGGATCTCCGAGCACAGGTTCGACATCGTGATCCGGCCGTCGATCGGGTTCGCCCTGTTCACCGTGTCCTCGAACATGATGTAGGGATAGCCCGATTCGAACTGGATCTCTGCCAGCGTCTGGAAGAAGTCGCGGGCGCTGATCTTCGTCTTGCGGATCCGCGCGTCATCGACCATCTCGTAGTACTTCTCCGTCACGGAGATCTCCGTGAACGGCACTCCGTAGACGCGCTCGACGTCGTACGGGCTGAAGAGATACATGTCCTCATTGGTCTTCGCCAGCTCGAACGTGATGTCCGGGACGACGACGCCCAGGGAGAGCGTCTTGATCCGGATCTTCTCATCCGCGTTCTCACGCTTCGTGTCGAGGAACCGGTGGATATCCGGGTGGTGTGCGTTGAGGTACACCGCACCGGCGCCCTGGCGTGCGCCCAGCTGGTTCGCGTAGGAGAACGAGTCCTCGAGCAGCTTCATGACCGGGATGACCCCGGACGACTGGTTCTCGATCTTCTTGATGGGTGCCCCGTGCTCACGGATGTTCGTGAGCGAGAAGGCCACGCCGCCGCCGCGCTTCGACAGCTGGAGCGCCGAGTTGATCGACCTGCCGATCGATTCCATGTTGTCTTCGATGCGCAGGAGGAAGCACGACACGAGCTCGCCGCGCTGCTTCTTCCCTGCATTCAGGAAGGTGGGAGTCGCCGGCTGGAAGCGGCCGGCGATGATCTCCTCGACCAGCCGGGTCGCGAGCGTCTCATCGCCGCGCGCGAGGAACAGGCCGACCATGACGACGCGGTCCTCGAACCGTTCGAGGTAGCGCTTCCCGTCGAACGTCTTGAGCGTGTAGGACGTGTAGTACTTGAAGGCGCCCAGGAACGTCTGGAAGCGGAACTTCTTCGAGTACGCGAGATCCGAGAGGCCCTGGATGAAGTCGAACGAGTACTGGTCCAGCACCTCCGGCTCGTAGTAGTCCTGGTCGACCAGGTAGTCGAGCTTCTCCTTGAGATTGTGGAAGAAGACGGTGTTGTTGTTGACGTGCTGGAGGAAGTACTGACGCGCTGCCTGGCGGTCACGCTCGAACTGGATGCGGCCATCCGCATCGTACAGATTCAGCATGGCGTTGAGGGCGTGGTAATCGAGTTCGGTATCCTCGCGGATGATCGCCTCGACGTCTCTTCCTACACTGGTGCTTGACACAGTTCGTCCAATCCCTTGTTGACGGTCGCCGCGTCCTCGGGCATTCCGAGGAGCTCGAAGCGGTAGAGGACCGGCACGCCGCATTTTTCGGCCACGGTGTGCGCCGCGCGGCAGTAGTCCTCGCCAAAATTCGTGTTCCCCGCGCCGATGACTCCCACGAGCTTGTCGCGGTTGTCCTTGACGTTGAGGAACTTGATGACCTGCTTCGGCACGGATCCCCGATTGATGCCCGCGCCGAAGGTGGGTGTGATGAGGACGAAGGGCTCGGCGATGAGCGGAGTCGGGGCCTTCGTCACGAGAGGCAGACGCAGCACCGGGTGGTGCAGCCTCTGCGCGAATCTATGGGTGTACTCGGAGGGGCTCGAATAGTAGACGACGAGCAACGAGCATCACACCGATCAGGCTACGGAGGACGCTGCGCCCGCCTGCGCGTCGAGCGTCCCGATCTTGTCAGGGCGGAAACCGGACCAGTGATCGTCGTCGGTCACGACGACCGGTGCCTGCATGTAGCCCATCGCCTTCACGACGTCGAGCGCTCCCGGGTCCTTGCTGAGGTCCACCGTGCGGTACTCGACACCCCGTGCATCGAGGGCGCGGAAGGTGGCATTGCACTGCACGCAAGAGGGCTTCGTGTACACCGTGATCATGGGGTTCCCGTCCTTCGTCCACTGATTGAGTGCTGTCTGAGTGCCGTCCGACCGCTGCGCTCCCGCAACGATCAGACCACTAGATGTTGTGTTCATGGACAACGGTACCCCCATATGGTGTGTCACACCAGTGTGATTCGACGGTCCCGCGCGTGTCGTGCACAAGGGGTGCACGGACGTGATCCGACTTCTCCACAGGGTGTGAACAACAGCCTTGTGGTTCCACTTCCCGCGCCTCGCGCGGGATGCCGTGTTCGCAGAGGTTCCAGAGAGCATCCCGATTCCCCAGTTCGTCCCCAACCGGAGTCGGCGCGTCCACATCGAAAGAATTTCTGAGATGGGTCGCAGCTCACTGATCGGAGGTGTCTGACCCCACTCCGGACTCACCGGGAGCCCTCCGCAGCCCACCAGAGGCCATCCGTGCGCACCGGTGTGGCTGTTCCGGAACAGCCACACCGGAGCGAGCGCGGTGTCCGCGGTCACCGATACCGTGGTGCGCAGTGGCCGCGGGATCGCAGCGGCCGATACCGCACGGGTCCCGATCACGCGGGCCCCGCAGCTCGGCCCCACACCGGAGGAGACAGCATGACAGCGCACCAGCCGTCGACGGCGAACACCCGTGAGATCACGTCTGCGGCAGAGGTCCTGGTGCGCGTCCAGGGCTATCTGGACACGTTCGTCGTCGGACAGCAGAGGCTGCGCGAATCGCTGCTCATCGGACTCCTCACAGAGGGCCACCTCCTGCTGGAGAGCGTTCCGGGCCTGGCGAAGACCACCGCTGCGTCTGCGCTCGCAGGCGCGGTGTCGTCGTCCTTCGCTCGGATCCAGTGCACCCCCGACCTCCTGCCCAGCGACATCATCGGCACCCAGATCTACAACGCGTCGACGGGCGCCTTCGACACTCGGCTGGGGCCCGTGCATGCCCACATCATCCTGCTCGACGAGATCAACAGATCGAGCGCGAAGACCCAGTCGGCGATGCTCGAAGCCATGCAGGAGCGGCAGACCACGATCGGCGGCAAGCGGTTCGACCTTCCGAACCCCTTCCTCGTGATGGCGACGCAGAACCCGATCGAGCAGGAGGGCACGTACCCCCTCCCGGAAGCGCAGCTGGACCGCTTCATGCTCAAGGACGTGCTCGCCTACCCGACACCGGACGAGGAGCTCGATATCCTGCGCCGCCTGGACGACGGGGTCTTCGAAACGCACCCGGACCCGGCGTGCAGCGTCGAAGAGCTGCGCGGCATGCAGCAGTCGGCGAGCAACATCTACATCGACCCGGCCATCAGCCGGTACATCGTCGAGCTCGTCTGGGCGACCCGCGCAGCGGACCGCGTGATCGGCCCGCGGGGCGCCTTCGTCGAAGCCGGCGCCTCACCGCGCGCTTCGATCGCGTTCACCCGGGCTTCCCGCGCGCTCGCCCTGATCCGTGGTCGGAACTACGTCATCCCGGAAGATGTGAAGGACCTCGCCCAGCGGATCCTCGGCCACCGGATCGCACTGACGTTCGAGGGCATCGCCGAGGGAGTCACCACGACCCAGCTCGTGACGGAGATCCTGAACCGCGTGAGGACTCCCTGATGGCAGCTCTCCTCACGCGCATCCGCGCGCGGCTCACCCTGCACACGCACAGGCGTGTGGCGAGTCTGCTCGACGGTGGATGGGCCTCGATGTTCCACGGGCAGTCACTCGACTTCGACGACCTGCGCGAGTACGTCGACGGTGACGAGATCCGCGACATCGATTGGAAGGCGTCCGCACGCCACCCCGTTCCCCTCGTGAAGCGGTACACGGATCACCGGCGCCTGCGCCTCGCCCTCGTCGTCGCGACCGGCCGGTCGATGGACGCGACCGCGGCCGGCGGCGAATCGAAGCGCGATCTCGCGATCCTGCTGGCAGGTATGGCGGGCTGGTTCGCGGTGCGCGGAGGCGACGAGGTCTGCATGACGGCGAGCGACGGGCACCGCGTGATCCTGACGCGTCCGGAGTCCAGCGAAGCGGGCCTGGAGCACCTGCTGCGCCGGATCCTCGCGCGCCGCGGGACCGACGACAGCTCCACGGCGCTCGATCTCCTGGAGTGGCTGAGCACACGTCTGCGACGCCGCCACCTCGTCATCGTCATCAGCGACGAGATCGACCTCACCGACGCCCACCTGCGCCTCCTGCGCACGGTGTCGGCCCACCACGAGCTCCTCTGGCTCACCGTGCTCGAAGCCGACCCCCTCGCCCTGGCCGCCGCCGACGACGTCCCCTACGACGTCGCGGCGACGGTGGCGGGTGCGGCGGCCGGCACCGTGCGCTCCGGCGCCACCGTCCCCTCTCTGCTGGCCGCGGACCCCCGCGTCGCTGAGGCGTACCGCGCGGCGGAATCCGCTCGCCGGGACACCACCGGGCGCGTGCTGCGCGCGGCGGGGATCGTCGAAGAGCGGGTCGGAGCATCCGCGCAGGCGCTGCCCGCATTCCACCGCGCAGCGGAGAGGCACCGTCGTGCCCGGTGAGCTGATACCACCTCTCGGAGCCTCCGACTTCTGGGTCGCCGCGGCTGTCTTCGGGGTCCTCATCGCCGTCCTCGTCGGCTTCCTCCCCCTCATCGGGCACCTGCGCGGCCGCGCAGCGGGCCCGCGCACCGTCCCCGTCCACGTCCGCAGTCGGTACGGCTCCCTCATCGACGCGATCGAAGAGCGCTACGCGAACGGCGACCTCACGACCAAGGCGACGGCTCAGGAGCTCAGCGCGCTGCTGCGCGACTTCGCCGCGGAGGCGTGGGGCGCCTCGGCGAAGCACATGACGCAGCGGGAGATGCGCGAAGCCGGAATCGCTCCCCTCGCGGATGCCGTCGCCCGTCTCTACACCGCAGAGTTCGAGCGCGATGTGCCGGAGACGGCCGCCGAGGAGCTCCGTGTGGCCCGGGAGGTGATCACCCGATGGTGACCCCCATGCTCTGGCTGGCGATCGTCCTGGGCATCGCCGGACTCCTCGCGCTGGGCATCGCCTTCGCGATCCCCGCCCGCAGCCGAGGCCGCGCTCCGGTCGCCTTCCTCACCCGCCTCACGGCACTGCCGGAGTACGTGCGTGCGCGCCGCCGCCTGCTGCTGGGGAGCCTCGCGGGGCTCGCCGTCGTCGCGCTGACCGCGGTCTTCGCCCTGGCCGGCGTCGCTCGGCCCACGACGATGGAGACCATCAGCCCCAAACGGCATCTGCGCGACGTGATGCTCTGCCTCGATGTATCGGGGTCGATGATCGGCTATGACGCGGAGATCATCGAGTCGTACATCGACATGATCGACTCATTCGACGGCGAACGCATCGGCATGACGATCTTCAACGCGACCGCAGTCACCGTCTTCCCCCTCACGGACGACTACGACATGGCCAAGGAGTTCCTCGAGGATGCGCACGACGGCTTCGCGTCGTACGGCACCGACGGACTGGACTTCATCACCCCGACCCAGCCGGACAGCGTGCCGGGGTCCTCCCTGATCGGCGATGGCGTGGTGAACTGCGTCGAAGCCTTCGACCGGAAGGACGAGGAGCGCTCCCGCTCGATGATCCTCGCGACCGACAACGAACTGGCCGGCGACCCCCTCTTCACCCTGTCGGAGGCGTCCGACCATGCCCTCGACCACGACGTCCGCATCTATGCGCTCGCGCCGTCGCGCTACTTCTTCCCCCTCGCCCTCGACGAGCTGGAGGGGGCGGCCGAGGAGACGGACGGCGAGTTCCACTCGATGTCCGACGAGCGCGCGGTCGACCGCATCGTCACCTCGGTCCAGGCGACGGAGGCGAGGCTGACGGACGGACGGCTCGTCACCCTGTTCCATGACAAGCCGGTGGTCCCGCTCGTGGGCAGCGGACTGGGCCTGCTCGCGCTGCTTATCCTGGCCTGGAGGATGCGACTGTGAACGACCTCGTCTTCGATCCGCTCCTGCCGTGGCCCGTGCTCGTCGCGATCGCCGTCATCCTGATCACGGGCTGCGTCGTCCTCGCCGTGCTCACAGCCGGGCGTCGGGTCCAGTGGGTTCTGCGTGCCGTCGCGGTCATCGTGCTGGCCGTCGCATTCAGCCGTCCCGGGGTCCCCGTCACCGCCGTCACAGAGCGCAGCGAGGCCGCGCTCGACGTCTTCGTCGTCGTCGATGTCACCGCGTCGATGGTGGCGGAGGACTGGGACGGGGACGCACCGCGTCTCGACGGGGTCGAGGAAGACGTCGCGGAACTCGTGGAGCAGGCGCCAGAGGCCCGGTACTCCCTCATCACCTTCGCTGCGACCAGCCAGACCGTCCTGCCGCTGACGACCGATGATTCCGCCATGCGGTCCGCGCTCGACGTTCTGCGCCCCGAAGTGACCCTGTACTCCTCCGGCAGCTCGATCACGTCTGCTCGCGACCACCTCGTCGAGCGCCTGGAGAAGGCAGCCGAAGACCGTCCGGACAGCGCGCGCATCGTGTTCTACCTGGGAGACGGCGAACAGACGTCCGGCGACGAACCCGCACCGCTCGACGGTGTCGCCGACCTGATCGACGGCGGAGCCGTCTGGGGCTACGGAACGTCCGACGGTGGTCGCATGCAGGAGACCCGGGGGTACTGGAACGACGAGGAGACGGAATACATCACGGACCCGTCGACCGATGGACCGGCCGTCTCGACCATCGACGAGGGGAACCTCGAAGACATCGCGGCTGACATGGGAGTCGCATATGAGCACCGCACTGCGGGCGCGTCCGTCTCCTACGAGTTCCCCGATGTCGACACGATCGTCCAGGAGAAGGAGGAGACGACCAGGGCCGTCTCCGAATTCACCTGGATGCTCTTCATCCCGCTCGTGGCGTGGCTCGCGGTGGAAGGCGTGTTCGTGGCGCGCCGGGTCCGAGGTCTGGGTCTGCTCTCCGGAACGAAGAGGTCGACATGAGCCCGACTGCTGATCCAGCGGACTCCCCGCAGCGCTTCCCCCGCGGCAGACTCGCCGCAGCGGGCGTGGTCATCCTCGTCCTGCTGGTCGTCGCCGCATGGTCGGGGCTCACCCACTGGCAGCTCGCACGGGCGAGCGCGCAGTTCGAAGCGGGCAGCTACACCGCCGCGCAGGAATCCGCGGATCGATTCCTCGCGATGAGCCCCTTCGAACGTCACAAGGGCCACTTCGCCGCGGGCACCGCGCTCGCGGGCGACGGAGCGCTCGACGACGCGGAGGCGGAGCTGGAGACAGCGCTCTCCACCGCCCCCGCACGCGACCAGTGCGCGGTCCGGGTCAATCTCGCCCTCGTCCAGGAGGGACAGGGCGACGCGTTCCGCGACGCCGACGACGTCGACGCCGCCGACGACCGCTACGACGCGGCGCGCACGACGCTCACGGAAGCTCCTGAGGAATGCCGCCCCGACGGCTCCCCACAGGACGAGGAGATGGATTCTCAGGAACAGCGGGTCGACGAATCTCAGGAGGAGATGAACAATCCCTCCTCCGAGGGGGAAGGGGACTCCGACGGGGAGGAGAGCTCCGGTGAGTCGGATGGCGGCGACTCCGAGGACGGAGACGGCGGCGGTGGCGGCGGCGGTTCCGGCGGCGGCGAGGAGTCCCCGGGCGGTTCTGGTGACGACACTGCCGGTGACGAGGAGTCCGGCGAGGGCGACGAGCGCATGGAGGAGCTCGAGAGGCGCCGCCAGGAGTCGGAGGAGCGTCACTCGCAGACGAATGAGGGCGGCACCGGATCGGGCGTGCGCGACCCGGGGTCGAAGCCATGGTGAGTGGCCTCTGCGTGTGAAACCATGTGCGCATGGTGAACGACGCTCCGGTCCGGCTGCGCGCCGAACTGCAGACCTTTCCCCCGTACATCCCCGGGCGTGCGCCGGCCCAGGTCCCGGGGCTGAGCCCGTTCCGCCTGTCGTCCAACGAGAACCACCTCGCTCCCCTCCCCGCAGTGCTCGAGCAGCTTGCCCGTCCCGGCTCCGGGCCCACCCGGTACCCGGACGACGCGGCCGTCGCGCTGCGCCGCACGCTCGGCGAGGTGTTCGGAGTCTCGCCCGACAGGACGATCGTGACGACGGGAGCCTCGGAGCTTCTCGTCGCCATCACGCAGATCACGTCGGACAATCGGACCGAGGCGATCTACCCGTGGCCATCCTTCGAGATGTATCCGCAGGTGACCGGCCTCGCCGGAGCGAAGCGCCACGCCGTTCCGCTGCTGCCCGACGGTCGCCATGACCTCCCGGCGATGGCCGAGGCCGTCACGGAGGCCACCGGCCTCGTGTTCCTCTGCTCCCCGAACAACCCGACGGGCCCCGTCCTCACGCATGCGGAGCTGACCGCCTTCCTCGCGCGCGTGCCGCCGCACGTCGTCGTCGCACTCGACGAGGCGTACTGGGAGTTCGCGAACGACCCGCAGGCGGCCCGCGGCATCGAGCTGCTCGATGCCCATCCGAACCTCGTCCTCCTGCGGACGTTCTCCAAGGCGCACGGCCTTGCCGGGATGCGCGTGGGATACGCGATCGCGCACGAATCGGTCATCGAGGGACTCCTCAAGGCAGTCATTCCGTTCGGCGTCACCGAGGTCAGCCAGGCGGCCGCCCTCGTCTCCCTGGACCACCACGACGAGGTCCTCGCTCGTGCCCGCGAGATCGCCGCCCAGCGAGACGCGTTCGCGGACGCGCTCCGCGCACAGGGGTGGAACGTCCCGCAGGCGCAGGGCAACTTCGTCTGGCTCCCCCTGGGAGAGCGGTCCGACGACTTCGAGATCGCGGCGAGCCGACAGGCGCTCGCCGTCCGCAACCTCGGCGCCGGTGTCCGCATCAGCGTCGGCCCGCAGGAGGCGCTCGACCGCGTCCTCGACGTGACTGCAGCATTCCGGGAGGAGCACCCCGACCTCTCGCTCTGACAGCTCGCTCTGACAGATGACTCTCCGTCACGCGTCGATCCACCCACAAGGAGGACCATGTCCGACGATCAGCCCCTGGGCCCCGCCGACTACAGCGCCACCCCCCGCTTCGCAGGGCCGCCGACCTTCGGCCTCCTCCCCCGCCTCGACGAGGTCGAAGCCGGGCGACCGGGCTCGGACATCGACGTGAAGATCCTCGGAGTCCCGTTCGATGCGGGAGTGAGCTTTCGTCCCGGAGCCCGGTTCGGACCCGACCACATCCGGACCTCATCGAAGCTCCTGCGCCCCTACAACCAGGCCGTCGACGTCCAGCCCTTCCACGCCCAGCAGGTCGCTGACTGCGGCAACCTGGGGGTGAATCCGTTCGACATCGAAGCGGCGATCACCACGGTCGAGCAGAACGCGGACGCGATGCGCGCGGACGGGTCGACGCTCCTCACCCTCGGGGGCGACCACACGCTGGCGCTGCCGAACATCCGCTCCGTGCACCGGACCCACGGTCCGATCGCCGTGCTGCACTTCGACGCCCACCTCGACACGTGGGACACCTACATGGGAGCGCCGTACACGCATGGCACCCCCTTCCGCCGCGCGAGCGAGGAGGGCCTCCTCGACCTCGAGCGATGCCTCCACGTGGGCATCCGGGGCCCGCTCTACGGCAAGGAGGACCTCGAGTCCGACGGAGTGCTGGGCTTCCAGGTGATCCGATCGGATGACTTCGAGTTCCAGCCGCTGCCGCGGATCATCGAGCGGATGCGGGCACGACTGGGCGACGCCCCCGTCTACCTGTCGATCGACATCGACGTGCTGGACCCTGCGGCAGCACCCGGCACCGGCACACCGGAGACCGGTGGACTCACGAACCGCGAGCTCCTCAACGCGGTCCGCGGACTCGCGGGCCTGAATGTGGTGGGAGCGGAGATCGTCGAAGTGGCGCCCGCATATGACCATGCGGAGGTCACCGGACTCGCTGCCGCGCAGCTGGGCTACGAGATCCTCTCGCTGTGGGCCAGCGCGAAGCAGGGGCGGACCGCCGTCGGCGGCCCCGTCGCAGAGCACCTGCGCAGCGCACCGGAAGGAGATCCACGATGACCGAGCAGGCACCCATCCCAGCACCGGTTCCGGGGACGAACCCGGCTGACGCGGCGTACGCCAACGGCGGACTCGCCGTCGTCGCGGCACTGGCCGCGCACGGCGTGGACACGGTGTTCGGGATCCCCGGCACGCACAACCTCGAGTTCTACCGGCACCTCGACCGGTTCGGCATCCGCGCGGTCACCCCGCGCCACGAACAGGGCGCCGGCTACGCCGCGGACGGCTACTACGTGGTGTCCGGACGTCCCGGCGTCGTCCTCACGACCTCGGGCCCGGGCCTCACCAACGTCGTCACAGCGGCGGCGACCGCCTACGCGGAGTCACGGCCCATGCTCATCCTGTCCCCCGGCGTGCCGACCGGACTGGAGCGGGCCGATGTCGGCATGCTGCACGAGACCAAGGACTCCTCCGGCGCGCTCAGCCATCTGCTGGTCGCAGCGCATCGGACGCGGACGGCGGAGGGCGCGGCCCAGGCAGTCGCGGACGCCTTCGCGCTCTTCGCCGGGTCCCGCCCCGGGCCCGTCCACATCGAGGTCCCGCTGGACGTGCTCGAAGGCGGGTGGCACGGCACGACCGCATCCCCGTGGCCTCCCCGCTCGCGTCCCCTCGATGAGGACGCGGTGGACACCGCCGCCGAGGCCCTGGCCGGGTCCGTCCGCCCGCTCATCGTCGCGGGCGGCGGGGCACGCGGCGCCGCTGCGCAGATCACGGCACTCGCCGAGGCGCTCGGCGCGCCCGTCGCGACGACGGCGAACGGCAAGGGCATCCTGGACGAGACGCACCCCCTCGCCGTCGGTGCGAACGTCCGCTGGCCCTCGGTGCAGCAGGCGTCGCGCGATGCCGACGTGCTGCTGGTCGTGGGCACGGAGATCGCGGATTCGGACCTGTGGGGCGGACTCATCGGCGACCAGGACCTCGCCGGCGCAGAGGGCCGATCGCAGACGGTGATCCGCTGCGACATCGACCCGGACCAGCTGCACAAGAACCTCCGGGGCGACGTGCTCGTCCTGGGAGACGCGAACGCCTTCACGGACGGGCTGCGTGCACGTCTGGGCGCCCGCGGCGCCGCGGGCGGTCGCGAAGACGGTGCAGACCGCGCCGCGGGCGGTCGCGAAGACGGTGCAGACCGCGCCGCGGCCCTGCGACGGGAGGTCGCACGCGAATTCGACTCGACCCAGATCGGCGCGCGCGTGACAGCGCTCGTGCAGGAGGCGGCGGGCCACGACGTCATCGTCTCCGGCGACTCATCGCGCGTCACCTACGACGGGTCCGTCCACGCGCTCGTCGCCCGGACACCGGATCAGCTGCTCTACATGCCCGGCTACGCGACGCTCGGCTACGGCATCCCGGCCGCGATCGGCGGAAGACTCGCCGCACCCGGCCGGCCGGTCGTGTGCATCGTGGGCGACGGTGCGGCGATGTTCGCGATCCAGGAGATCGTCACGGCAGTCGAACTGGCGCTGCCGATCCCCTTCGTGATCGTCGACAACGGCGGGTACCAGGAGATCGAGCACCAGATGGTGGAGCGCGGCATCAGTCCCTTCGCCGTCCGCCTCCATCAGCCGGACTTCGCACTGCTCGCCGAATCGATGGGCGCGCACGGAGTCGAGGTCGCGCACACGGACCTCGACGAGCACCTGCCGGGGGCGATCCGGGCCGCGCTCGCAGCGGACCGACCGACCATCGTCCACATCCGCGTGGGCGCCTGAGCAGCGCAGCGCACCCGCATCATCTGACAGCCTGACCGACCGGTTCGCCGGTCCCGGAAGCGAACGGAACCCGCGCATGGACATCGCAGTCGTTCTCGTCTACCTCGTCGCCATGATCGGCTTCGGCATCTGGGGGCTGCGTCGCGCCCGCAGCCAGGAGGACTACCTCGTCGCGGGCCGTCGACTGGGACCGATCATGTACACCGGCACCCTCGCCGCGGTCGTGCTGGGCGGAGCATCGACCGTGGGCGGCGTGGGACTGGGCTACGAGTTCGGGCTGTCAGGGATGTGGCTGGTCTTCTGCATCGGCCTCGGCATCATCGCCCTGAGCCACTTCTTCGCGCCGAAGATCCAGCGACTGGAGATCTACACCGTCTCCCAGATGCTCGAACTGCGCTACGGACGCGGGTCCCGCCAGGTGTCCGGGATCATCATGTCCGCGTACGGGCTCATGATCGCCACGACCTCGACCGTCGCCTACGGGAGCATCTTCCACGCACTGCTGGGCATCGACAGGATCCCGGCGATCCTGCTGGGCGGCTCCGTCGTCGTCATCTACTCGATGCTCGGCGGGATGTGGTCGATCACGCTCACGGACTTCGTGCAGTTCGTCGTCCAGACGATCGGCATCTTCCTGGTCCTCCTGCCCCTCGTCATCGTCCAGGCAGGTGGGTTCTCCGAGATCGGCGCGACGCTGGGTCCGGACGCGTTCGACCCCGTGGGGATCGGCGGGTCGACGATCCTCACGTACTTCCTCATCTACACGCTGGGCCTGCTCATCGGTCAGGACATCTGGCAGCGGGTCTTCACCGCCCGGTCCCCCGGTATCGCCCGCTGGGCGGGTCTGACGACCGGTGTCTACTGTCTGCTCTACGCCGTCGCGGGAGCCCTCATCGGAACCGCCGCCCAGGTGCTGGTCCCCGGCATCGAGGTCAGCGATGACGTCTTCACCGCCGTCGTCGATCATTCGATGGTCCCTCTGCTCGCGGGATTCGTGCTGGCGGCGGCACTCGCCGCGGTCATGTCGACGGCCTCCGGCGCACTGATCGCCGGCTCCACCGTCTTCCGCCAGGACATCATCGAGCAGTGGCGCGGACGCCGAACCGGTGTCGCACAGGACCTGGGCGGTGTCGACGAGTCCGACGACCGGGTGGGGGCATCCCGGATCTGGCTGGTCATCTTCGGCATCGCGAGCATGGGGCTCGCAGTCATCATGCCGAGCGTCGTCGAAGCGCTCACGGTCGCCTACAACATCCTGGTCGCGGGTCTCCTCATCCCGATCCTCGGCGGCCTCGTGTTCCGCCGCGGAACGATCGTGGGGGTGATGGCCGGCATGATCGCAGGCACCGTCACCACCGTCGTCATGATGATCGCGGCGGGGATCTTCGCGGATTCGCCCATCTACCTGGGCCTCGCCGCGTCGATCATCGCCTACCTCGTGGGCTCGTTCGCCTCGCGCCCCACCCCGGAGCCCGTGCTGTCCGCCTGGGACGAGCGACTGCGCCGCAGACGGAGGGTGAGCCCGGCGATCACGGCAGCCACGAGCATGAGGACCGCGGCGATCGAGGACGTGACGACGACCCCGGAGTCGAAGGCGCTGCGGGCGGACTCGAGCAGATCCTCACCCAGCGGAGCAGGCAGCGTCGAGGCCACCTCGACCGCGCCGCCCAGTGTCTCTCCCGCCGCAGCCGCATCAGCGGCAGGCACACCGCCCGGAATCTCGACGTGTGAACGGTAGGCGGCGGTGAGCACGCTGCCCAGCACCGCCGTGCCCAGGACCGCTCCGCCTTCGTAGGCGGTCTCCGAGATCGCCGAGGCCGCGCCCGCCTTGTGCGCCGGCACCGCTGACAGGATGACGTCGTTCGAGATCGTCTCCGCCATCCCCACGCCCGCGCCCAGGATCGCGAAGGCGATGAGCAGTCCCAGGTCGGACCCGGCGTGGCCGCTCACGAGGATCACGCCGTACCCCACCGCGTTCAGCAGCAGTCCACCGGAGACGACGGCCGCGGGGGTGAACACCCGCACCAGCCACACGGCGGTGAGCCCTGCGACGATCGTGACCGCGAGGCCGGGCAGCAGGAAGAGCCCTGCCTCCAGCGGGCTGCGCCCGCTCACCAGCTGCAGATGCTGCGAGATGAAGAAGAGGAACCCGACCAGGGAGAACACGCTCAGCAGGTTCGCCGCCAGGGCACCGCTGAACGCGGGGACGGTGAACAGCCGCACGTCGAGCATGGGACGCGAGCGCCGCAGCTGCCGGCGGACGAAGAGCGCGCCGCTGACCAGCCCCACGAGGACTGCCGCTGCCGAGGCCCCTGTCACCCCCGCGTACGCGACGTCCTTGACGGCCCACACGATGGGAGCCATCGTCGCCATGACGAGGACGATGCTCGCCGGATCGATGGGGCTGGGATCCGGGTCCCTGGATTCGGGGATCAGCCACAGGCCCAGCGCCAGGAGCGGGATGAGGACCGGCACGGCCAGCAGCAGCACGGAACCCCACCAGAAGTGCTCGAGCAGGACACCGCCCACGATGGGGCCCAGTGCCGCACCGCCGGAGAACCCGGCGGCCCACACCGCGATCGCCGTGCGCCGCTCCGTGGGATCGGCGAAGACGTTGCGGATGATCGACAGGGTCGCGGGCATCAGCATCGCCCCGAAGAACCCCAGCGCGGCGCGGGCGACGATGAGTGCGGCCGCGGTCGGCGCGAACGCCGCGCACGCGGAGACGACGGCGAAGCCCAGACCGCCGACCATGAGCAGCCGGCGCCGACCGACGGAGTCTCCCAGGCTCCCCATCGGCACGAGGAGCCCCGCGAGCACCAGCGGGTAGGCGTCGACGATCCACAGCAGCTGCGCCCCCGACGGCGAGAGGGCCGCGGAGATCCCCGGCAGTGCGAAGGCGAGCACGGTGTTGTCGACCGCGATGAGGATCACCGGGAGCATGAGGACGGCCAGCGCGGCCCAGCGTCGGCGCACCGTCAGAGTGGGGGCGGTGCTGGACGTCGAGTTCGTCGTCGGTGCGGTGGCGGACATGATGCTCCGTGGTGAGGCGTGGAAGGTGGGCGGCGGCCCGAACAGCACAATACCGTCCAGCCGGTACAGTCGCGACGAGGGGTTCGTCACACGGACGGCCCGCTCCCGCGTCCGATAGGGTCGCACCCATGACCACGGCACGCGAAGGACTCCTCGATGCACTCGAGGAGATCCTCATCGACGAGGGCGAGCGCGCGGCGACGCTCGACGCCGTCGCCGCACGGGCACGCGTGTCCAAGGGCGGCCTGCTCTACCACTTCGCGTCGAAGGCCGCGCTGGTCGGCGGGCTCATCGCACGGCTGCGGGAGCGGGCGGAGGTCGATGCCCACGAGATGCGCGACGCACCGGAGGGCTCCGCGGCCCACTACGTGCGGACGTCTGCCGAGGTCGACTCCGCCTTCGACCGGACGCTGCTCGCAGCGCTCCGCCTGTCCCTGGGCACCGATTCCCGCGTCTCGGAGGCCCTCCAGGAGATCCGAGCCCGCTGGCTGCGCCTCATCACCGACGACGTGGGTGACGACGACGTCGCCCGTGCGGTCCTCCTCATGGGCGACGGCCTCTACTCCGCGTCACTCGCAGCCGATTCGCCCACCGCGGCCCTGGCCACCACGGACGCGGACCGCGATGCCGAAGCGCTGCTGCGCGTCGTCGATCGTCTGCGCGGACAGACGCCCTGACGCTCGGGACGCGGCGGCCGTACCAGAGCAGCAGGCCCGCGACACGCAGCGGCCCGGTGGAGGATGTCCTCCACCGGGCCGTACCACGTCGCTGCCGCGGAGCGCCCGTCCTGCTCGCTGCCCGGCCGCGACCTGTTCAGTACTCGACGACGACGCGCCCGTCGATCTTGCCGTGCCTCATCTCGTCGAGGACCGCGTTGATATCGCCGAGCGGCCGCTTCGTGAACGTCGGGCGGATCTTGCCCGCCGCATAGAAGTCGAGCGCCTCGACCATGTCCTGACGCGTGCCGACGATCGAACCGCGGATCGTCAGTCCTTTGAGGACGATGTCGAAGATCGGGGCCGGGAACTCACCGGGCGGCAGACCGTTGAACACGATCGTCCCGCCGCGACGCGTCATCGCGATGGCCTGGCCGAAGGCGTCCTTGTGCACCGCGGTGACGAGGACGGCGTGCGCACCGCCGATCGCTTCCTGCACGGCCGCCGCGGGGTCACCGTCCATCGCGTTCACGACGACTTCGGCACCGTGCTTCTTCGCGAGCGCCAGCTTGTCGTCCGCGATGTCGACCGCGACGACGCGCAGCCCCATGGCGACCGCGTACTGGACGGCGATGTGGCCCAGTCCGCCGATCCCGGAGATGACGACCCACTGCCCCGGTCGCGCTTCCGTCCGCTTGAGTCCCTTGTACACCGTCACTCCGGCGCACAGCACCGGTGCGATCTCTGCCGGATCCGACCCTTCCGGGATGATCGCGGCGTACTGGGCGTCGACCAGCATGTACTCGCCGAACGATCCGTCCGTGGAATAGCCGCCGTTGTGCTGCTGCTCGCACAGCGTCTCCCAGCCCTGGCGGCAGTGCTCGCACTCACCGCAGGCCGACCACAGCCACGCGTTGCCGACCATCTGACCGACTTCGAGGTTCGTGACGCCCTCTCCCAGCTCCTCGACGATGCCCACACCCTCGTGGCCCGGCACCAGCGGAAGCTTGGGCTTCACCGGCCAGTCGCCCTCCAGCGCGTGGAGGTCCGTGTGGCAGACGCCGGTGGCGATGACCTTCACCAGCGCCTGGCCCCGTCCGGGTGTGGGCCTCTGCGTCTCCCCCACGGCCAGTTCATGTCCGAAGTCTTCAACGATCGCTGCCTGCATTGCGTTCATGCTCCTGCTCCCTGAGAATCGCTCGTCACTGAGTTTTCCGTGTGCGTGATCACAGGGCTCAGAAGAAGCCCTGTGCGTTGTCGCTGTAGCTCACCAGCAGGTTCTTGGTCTGCTGGTAGTGGTCGAGCATCATGAGGTGGTTCTCGCGGCCGATGCCGGAGGACTTGTAGCCGCCGAACGCCGCGTGCGCCGGGTAGGCGTGGTAGTTGTTCACCCAGACGCGGCCGGCCTGGATCTGGCGCCCCGCCCGGTAGGCGGTCGTTCCGCTGCGGGCCCACACGCCGGCGCCCAGCCCGTAGAGGGTGTCGTTGGCGATGCTCATCGCGTCGTCGTAGTCCTTGAACTGCGTCGTCGCGACGACTGGACCGAAGATCTCCTCCTGGAAGATCCGCATGTCGTTGGTCCCCTCGAACACGGTCGGCTTCACGTAGAACCCGCCCGACAGCGCACCGCCCAGATCGACGGCCTCACCGCCCGTGAGGATCGTGGCGCCCTCCTGCTTGCCGATGTCCAGGTAGGACATGATCTTCTCGAACTGATCGTTCGACGCCTGCGCACCGATCTGGGTGTCGGTGTCGAACGGGTCGCCCTGCTTCGTCGCCTTCACCCGCTCCAGCGCGTCCGCCATGAAGCTGTCGTACATGCTGGACTGGATGAGCGCGCGCGACGGGCACGTGCAGACCTCACCCTGGTTGAGGCTGAACATCGCGTAGCCCTCGAGCGCCTTGTCGTAGAAGGCGTCCTTCTCCTGCGCGATGTCGTCGAAGAAGATGTTGGGGCTCTTCCCGCCCAGCTCCAGCGTGACGGGGATGATGTTCTGCGATGCGTACTGCATGATGAGGCGACCGGTGGTGGTCTCACCCGTGAACGCGATCTTGGAGATCCGCTTGTTCGAGGCGAGCGGCTTGCCCGCCTCCGCACCGAACCCGTTGACGATGTTCACGACGCCCGCCGGGAGAAGGTCCGCGAGCAGCTCCATGAGCACGAGGATCGAGACCGGCGTCTGCTCCGCCGGCTTGAGGACGACGCAGTTGCCCGCGGCGAGTGCCGGGGCGAGCTTCCACACCGCCATGAGGATCGGGAAGTTCCACGGGATGATCTGACCGACCACGCCCAGCGGCTCATGGAAGTGGTACGCGACGGTGTCCTCGTCGATCTGCGACAAGCCGCCCTCCTGCGCCCGGATCGCTCCGGCGAAGTAGCGGAAATGGTCGATCGCCAGGGGGATGTCGGCGACGAGCGGTTCGCGGATCGCCTTGCCGTTGTCCCAGGACTCCGCGACCGCGATCTTCTCGAGGTTCTCCTCCATCCGGTCCGCGATCTTGTTGAGCATCACGGCGCGCTCTGCCGGAGTCGTCCTGCTCCAGGCGGGTGCAGCCTTGTGAGCCGCGTCGAGGGCCAGCTCGATGTCCTCCGCCGTGGACCGCGCGACCTCCGTGAAGGCCTTGCCGGTCACCGGAGTGACGTTCTCGAAGTACTCGCCCTTGGCCGGCGGCGTCCATTCACCGCCGATCCAGTTCTCATAGCGGGGCTTGAAGTCGACGAGGGCTCCGGATGTTCCGGGATGTGCGTAGACGGCCATGTCGGCCTCCTCCTTCTGCACGTCACTGTGCGTTCGAGTGTCCCGGCGGCGGGGTTGCGGACCTGCCCGATCCGCCGGCCTGTGACTCCACAGTAGGACTCGTTCCGTTGCACGGACGTTGCGTGGATCACAGGAGCCCGAGGAGACGCATCGGCGCACCGGCCCGTCGCGGGGAGAGCCGCGTCAGCCTGCGCCGAGCTCCGACTCGATCGCGTCCAGCCGTGCGACGGCGGCGGCGCGGCGGATGTCGTCTGCGGGCAGCAGCTGCAGGGCGAGCATCCACGCCTCGCGGTCGTCCTGGGCATCCTGCCGTCGCAGGTAGGTCCAGAGGAGATCGTGGTCTGCGAACTGCATGACCGCCTCGCGCAGCTGGGAGCACAGCACCGAGCGGATCCGCTCCGCCTCCGGCGCGAACGACGACGGCAGGACCTCACCGCGACAGAACCGGACAGCGCGGTCCACGTCACCGCCTGCGAGTGCGTCGCGGGCGGCACGGGCGTCCGTGAGCGGCGGGCGCTCACCACCGTCTGCCGACACCAGCCGGTAGGGGCGCGACGCGAGCTCGATGGATCCGGCCGATGCCTCCGCGAGCACCCGGCGCAGCCGATGCATCTCGACACGGACGGTCGCCGCCTCCGGCACCTCGGTGTAGACCATCTCACCCAGCTGCGGACCGGTGAGGCCCTCCTCGTGCCAGTCGAGCAGGGTCATGATCTCCGCGTGCCGCAGACCGATCTGCTGCTCCCGGCCGCCACTCACCAGCGCGGGGGCCCCCGGCCCCGTGACACGGACGACGGGCACGGCTCCGCCCTCGTGCGGCGGGGCCGCATGAGCCGCCTGAACCCCTGCGACGGAGAAGCCGGTCTCACCCGCCTCTCCCGCACGCGAGGTGCCGGTCACCACGAGGGCCCCCCGCTCCTCGGCACCGGTCCGCTCCGGCGACAGGACCGGCACCTGAGCCGCGAGCTCCGCCTCGATCGCCGCCGCGGCGGCGGTGAGGAGCGGGAGGCTCAACGGCGCGACCGCCTCCGAACCCCCCGTGATGTCGAGGACGCCCAGGAGTGCACGCGTGTGGGGATCCATCAGCGGTACGGCCGTGCAGCTCCACTCGCGGACCGACGGCGAGAAGTGCTCTTCTCCGACGACGGACGCGGATTCCCCCGTGGCGACGACGATCCCCGGTGCCGAGGTGCCCATGCCGGTCTCCGACCAGTCGGTGCCGACGGCGAAGCCCATCGTCTCCGACCGTCGCAGTGCGGAGTGGTCGCCCTCGACCCACAGGAGGCGTCCCTGCGCGTCGCCGATCGCGACGACGAGACCGGTGTCCCGCGCGGGTTCGATGAGGAGGCGGCGGACGATCGGCAGGGCGTTCGCCAGCGGACCCTCGCTGCGCAGGCGGGCGAGCTCGTCCTGGTCGATGCCCAGGGAGGCCGCCGCCCGTCCCGTCGGCGGCAGAGCCCCGAGCGACCGCTGCCATGACTCCGTGACGATGCTGCGCACAGTGTGGAGGCCCGCGTCTGACGCGCGCTCGGACAGCCGGCCGAACGCGCGCGTCACCTCGCGCTGGTACTCGCGGGCGAGGTAGTCCGCGCCCGACGAAGAAGGCTTCTTCATGCTCGCGGCCTTTCGCAGACGGATCCGCCGGTCGCGTCGCTGCGACCGGCCGGATGCGAGCCCCTCCGGGGATGATGCGAACACTAGTCGACTTCCGGTGATGCTTCCATCCGGCGGCCCTCGCGCAGCCGCACCAGAAGGGGTGACACACGGTAGGGCACCATCGTCCGCATCGAGATGAGTGTCCGGGTGCGCTTGACACCGGGGATCGCGAGGATCCGACCCGCGATCCTGTAGAGGTCATCGGCGTCACGGGCGACGACCTGGATCAGAGTGTCGCCTGGACCCGTGATGCCGATGACCTCCAGGACCTCGGGGATCTGCGCCAGAGCCTCGCCCACGTCGTCGAGACGACGCTGCTTGAGGTTCGCGAGCACGTACGCGCGCAGGGGGTACCCCAGCGCCGCGGTGTCGATGCGGTGGTCGCTGGGGTGGAGCGCCCCCTCCTCGAGTCGCTTCACCCGTGCGTGCACCGTGTTCCGAGCGACGCTCAGACGGTGGGCGAGCCCTGCGATCGTGGAGCGGGGCGCCGCCACGAGAGCCAAGAGGATCTTCGCGTCCAGAGCGTCGGCCACCATCCGTCGGCGCCCTCGCCGCGTCGAGTCGACCGCGTCGATGTCTTCCACAGCAGGCCTCCCATGCATCGATTCCACCAGACTCAGCCCATCCTGCAGCCGTTTGATTGAGCATACTGCTCAACCTGGCGAGAGGGAGTTGAGCACTCTGCATCTTCATGGTTGTGTGAGTCACACGTCGAGGGCATCCGCTTCGGCACCTGCACGACATACCCCGTCTGCACAGCATCCGGACGATCCGTCCCCCTCCCGCCGGCACACCCACCGGCGGCCCGTTCGGGCCCCTCGGACCAGCTCGTCGTTCGCCACCGGAGGCAGATCGTGCATTCTCACCCCAGCTCCCAGACCCACGGGGCCGCCGCCCCTGCAGCGCCCACTCACGCCGCCGCTCCTGCCGCGGTCGACCCGGCACTCCTCGAAGAGATCCACCGCAGGGTCCTCTGGCTGTCGACGTCGATCATCCACCACGCCAACCGTGTGCGCCCGAACCTGAGCGGACTCAAGGTCGGCGGTCACCAGGCGTCCTGCGCATCGATCGCGTCGATCATGACCGCCCTCTGGTTCACGACCCTCACCCGTGACGACCGCGTGAGCGTCAAGCCGCACGCCGGTCCCGTCTGGCACGCGATCACCTACCTGCTGGGCGAGCTCGACGAAGAGCACCTCACGACGCTGCGCCAGTACGGCGGTCTCCAGTCCTACCCGAGCCGCACGAAGGACCCCGTTCCGGCGGACTACTCGACCGGATCCGTGGGGATCGGCGCGACGGCCCCGATCTGGGGCGCCGTGGCCCGCCGCTACGTCGACTCCGTGCTGCGCCCCGTGGGCAGCGGCCGGCAGTACTCGCTCGTGGGCGACGCCGAACTGGACGAGGGTGCGATCTGGGAGGCCGTGATCGATCCCGAGGTCAAGCACCTGGGCGAGATCGTGTGGATCGTCGACCTCAACCGCCAGTCGCTCGACAGAGTGGTCCCGGACATCGCCGCCGGTCGCATCGAAGCGATGTTCGACGCCGCCGGCTGGCAGGTCCTCCCCGTGAAGTTCGGCGCGCTCCTCGAAGAGCTGTTCACCCGACCCGGCGGGCCCGCACTGCGGTCGCGCATCCTCTCCATGCCCAACCCCGAATACCAGCGGCTGCTGCGGTGCACCCCGCAGGAGCTGCGCGACCGACTGCCAGGCGACGGGCCCGAAGACGACGCGGGGGCGCTGCGCGGACTCATCGCAGCGCTCGACGACGACACCCTCACCGCGGCGATCCGCAATCTGGGCGGACACGACATCCCGACCCTCCTGGACGCCTTCGCTCGGATCGACGACACGCGACCGACCGTCATCATCGCCTACACGATCAAGGGCTACGGCCTGCCGAGCTCCGGCCATCCGCAGAACCACTCGGCTCTCATCAGCCAGGAGGAGTACGAGGAGTTCGCCGTCCAGTCCGGGCAGGACCCCGCGACTCCGTGGACGCGCTTCGCTCCGGACAGCGCGGAGGGGCGAGCGGTCGCCGCGGCGGCCCAGCGCCTCACCCGGCCGGGCTTCTCCCCGGCACCGGAGCCGGAGCTGCTCCAGGACCTCGGGCGCCCGCACCGCGGCACGTCGTCCTCCCAAGCCGCACTGGGCCGCGTGCTCATGGACCTCAGCCGGCAGTCCCCGGACACCGCCCGCCGCGTCGTCACGGTCAGCCCGGACGTCTCGTCGACGACGAACCTCGGCGGCTGGGTCAACAAGGTGGGCGCGTGGAGCGCCTCGCAGGCTCCGAACTGGTTCGCGGATGACAAGGAGACGATCCTCCATTGGAACGAGTCCCCGCAGGGCCAGCACATGGAGCTGGGCATCGCGGAGACCAATCTCGTGGGACTCCTGGGCGAGCTCGGTGCGACGTGGAGTCGCTGGGGAGAGCCGCTCTACCCGATCGGTGTCATGTACGACCCGTTCGTCAACCGCGCGCTGGAGCCGTGGACGTTCGGCATGTACGCGGGCGGCCAGTCGATCCTCGTGGGCACGCCGTCGGGTGTGACCCTCGCTCCGGAGGGTGGTGCGCACCAGTCGATCACGACGCCGTCGACCGGCATCGAGGTGCCGGGGCTGCTCGCATACGAACCGGCCTTCGCGCAGGACGTCGAGTGGACGCTGCTGCACGCCATCTCCCATCTGGGCAGGCCCGGCGGGATGTCGTCGTACCTGAGGCTCTCGACCCGGGGCATCGACCAGGATCGCGCCGCGGTGCCCACGGATCCGGCGGCCCGGATGCGGCGTCGGGATCAGGTGGTCGCAGGCGGGTACCTCCTGCAGGCTGCGGAGGACCCGGCAGTGACGCTCGTCGGCATGGGCGCGATGATGCCCGAGGTGCTGGATGCCGCCGACCGGCTGAACGAGCAGGGCGTCGGCGCGGACGTCGTGTGCGTGACGAGCCCCGGGCAGCTGTTCCGTGCGCTGCAGAGCGTGCGGCGGCCGGAGCAGCGGGCTCAGCACGCCTGGATCCTCGATCAGGTGTTCCCCACGTCGCGCGCCAGACCCATGGTGACCGTGCTCGACGGACACCCGCACAGCCTGTCGTTCCTCGCGACGATCAACCGCGTCGAGCACGTCGCACTGGGCGTCAGCGCGTTCGGCCAGTCGGGAGATGTCCCGGACGTGCACCGGCACCACGGGATCGATGCGGACTCCATCGTGCGCTCGGCACTGGACGCCGCGCGACGGTGACGGCGGCGGGGGTCAGGTGGTCGGGGTGCTGACGTGGGATCGGATCGCCTCGCCGATGGCCCGCATGTGGGTCTCGACCACGACGCGGACGCCGTGCGGGCCCGTGTCCGCAGCAGGCGACCAATTGGCACCGGCGGCGTACGCGACTCCCCCGCCGGCTCCGACCACGACGCCTGCATCCACGCGGACGCCGGTGTCGTGTCCGGTCTTGTGGCGCAGGAGGACGCCGCCGTCGGCAGCGAGGTGCGCCAGCGGGTCGAGGTGGAGTCCGCCGGCCACCATCGATGCATCGACTCCCGCGGCCAGGTGCTTGAGGACCCGTGCGGAGACGTCCTCGGACACCGCCTCCCCCGCGTGAAGCATCGCGAAGAGCCGTGAGAGCTCCTGCGCCGTCCCGCACGAGGGTGCCCACGGGTGCGCATCTGTCCGCTCGTCGCGGATGACGTCGAGGAACGCGGTGCTCTGGAGACCGAGACCTGCCGACACCGCGCGCACCGCGTCCGATCCGCAGAGGTCCGTGAGTGCATTCGTGGCGAGGTTGTCGCTGACGGCGCCGACCAGCAGGCAGGCGTCCGCCACGGTGATCGTCCGTTCGCGGAAGAGGTGCAGCAGCCCGGAATCGGCGACCTCGTGCTCCGGCCGGATCGGGAGTCGAGCCGCAGGATCGAGCCGGCCATCGGCGATGCGAGCGGCGGCTTCGAGGAGCAGGAAGATCTTCCCCACGCTCGCGGTCCCGAGCACGCGGTCCGGCTCGTGTCGCAGCAGCGGAAGGCCGGTGGCCAGGTCGACGACGTCGATCGACCAGGCGACCGGGACCTCAGCGGCGGGGGTCGTGAGGTGCTCGAACGCGGTGTTCACGTGCCCAGCCTATGCGTAGTCCGGTCCCGGACCACGATGCGGGCACAGAAAAGGACCCTCTCGAACTGCTTGCACAAGCAGTTCGAGAGGGTCCTTTCAGGGGTGGAGATGGCGGGAATCGAACCCGCGTCCGCCGACTCATCGCTGGGACTTCTCCGGGCGCAGTCCGTGAAGAGTTTCTTAGGTCCTGGTCACCGCACGAACACGTAGACCAACGGACGGATTCGAGTAAGAGTCCCGCTGACACCCTCGACGAATGTCAGCAGCAGTGGCTTCCTAGCTGACGCCAGGATCCGGAGCGGAAGCTACCCCGGCCTGACGGACTCGCTCAGCTCGCTGTCAGGCAGCGAGGGCGAAGTCGGTGCGAGTTTTGTTTTCAGCACCTATTGGTTTGCAGAGGACATTAACGAGTTGACTCTGCCTTCTCGGCCCGCTTCTCCCGGCTCAACAGCCGGCGTCGAAACCGATCATCCCCTTATTCAGTTGCCAGAGGCCCCGCCCGAAGGCGATGACCCGACACCGTCCGTCACTGGTCGTGGACCAGATCCGGATGCCTCACTGTACACCCACAACACGGAGTGCACCATCGCTATTCCGCGCTGGTCTATTCGCCGCGGCGGACCTTGTCCTTCATCGCGCGTTCCGCTTCGCGCTTGTCCTGCTTCTCACGCAGCGCCTGCCGCTTGTCCCAGTCCTTCTTGCCGCGAGCGATCGCGATCTCGACCTTCACCCGCGACCCGTCGAAGTAGAGCTCGAGCGGGATCAGCGTGTGTCCGGCTTCCCGCACCTTCTGGGAGATCCGCAGGATCTCCGTCTTGTGCAGGAGCATCTTCCGGCGACGGCGCGCGGAGTGGTTCGTCCAGGTCCCCTGCGTGTACTCCGGGATGTATGCGTGCTCCAGCCACGCCTCACCCTGGAAGATCAGGCCGAACCCGTCGGTGAGGTTCGCCCGGCCTTCGCGCAGCGACTTCACCTCTGTGCCGGTGAGGACGAGACCCGCTTCGAAGGTCTCCTCGATGTGGTATTCGTGGAGCGCCTTGCGGTTGCGCGCGATCGACTTGCGCGCAGGCTCCTTCTTGCCCGCAGAGTCCTTCGACATGGTCCCTCCTCTCCTTCGTGGTGCGTCCGCACGCTCGTGCCTGCGAACGCTCCATTCTAGCGCAGGGTCAGGAGATCCAGTCCATGGGGTCGACGTAGTCGCCGTCCTGCATCACCTCGAAGTGGAGGTGGCAGCCGGTCGAGGAACCGGTGGTGCCCGCCAGTGCGACTGCATCGCCCTGGCTCACGCTCTGACCGGCGGTCACGAGATTGCGCGTGTTGTGGTTGTACGTCGTCGCGATGCTCGCGCCGTTGGACGTGCCGTGCGCGATGACGACGCGGTTGCCGTACCCGCCGGCGCTCCCGCTGGAGACGACCACCCCGTCCGCGGCGGCGTAGACGTCCACTCCGCAGGGGGTGCCGAAGTCGGTGCCGGTGTGCAGGCGCCTCACCCCTGCGATCGGGTGCATGCGCCAGCCGAACGGGGAGGTGATCGGGTAGTCGGGCGCGGGGTTCCTGAGGAACCCTTCACCGGGCAGCGAGCGGTTGCCGTCGCCGTTGTCCTCCTGCCACTCACGGACCTCGTCGGCCAGCCGCTCCTGCTCCTCCTTCTGACGCTCGAGCTCCTCGGCCGTCTCGGCCTGGTTGTCCTCGATCGTCTTCGCAGCGGCGTCCTTCTGCGACACGAGGGAGTCCAGCGCGGCCTTCGCGTCCTGCGCGGTCCGCTCCGCGGCCTCCTTCTCGAGGACGACCTCGGCGGCCTCGTCCTTGAGGTCGGAGATCTCCTCGGAGATGGCATCGAGCCGGTCCTGGTTGTTGATGTTCGCGGCCCGACGCTCACCCAGCCGGGTGATGGTGCGCTGCTGACCGCGCACTGCGGAGTCCACGCGCGTGAGGCCGTCCAGCCCGTTGTCGCTCTCCGTCATCTGCAGGAGCATCGCGACATCGCTCGTCACACCGGAGTTCTGGTAGGCCTTGCGGGCCACTCCGACGACGGACTCCTCCGACTCCTCGATCTGGTCCGTGCCGCTGTCGATCTCCTCGCGCAGCTCCTCCTCGGCATTCTCCGCGGAGGTCAGTCGGGCGCCCAGCTCCTCATCCTTGCGCTTCGCCTCGTCGAGTTCATCCGTCGCCGCGTCGACGGCGTCCTCGGCATCGGGCATCTGCGATTCCGCGTCCTCCATCTCTGCGACGACGCGCGCGAGCTCCTCGCTGAGCCCCTCGTGCTCCCGCTGCAGCTCGTCGACGCGCTCGTCGACGGATTCCTTCTCCGCCGTCGGGCTCGCCGCACCTGCGGAACCGGGCGCCAGCATGACGAAGGCGAGGACGACGGCGATCAGTGCCAGGATCCTGCGGGGGAACGGGACGGTGCTCTGTTTCACGAAGCCGATCACACCTTCATATAGCGACGGAGGGTGAGCCAGGACGATGCGCCGGCCATGACGACGCCGACCACGAGGAGGATGGGAGTCACGAGCGCCACGTCGCCCACGGTCACGAGGTTCACCCCGGCCATGCGGGACTGGAGCCATCCGGACACCCCGAAGTGCACGCCGACGCCCAGCACGGCCCCTGCGAGGACACTGCCCAGGGCCGCCGCGAGGATGCCCTCGAGGATGAAAGGCAGTTGGATGAAGAGGTTCGACGCGCCGACCAGTCGCATGATGCCGGTCTCCCGGCGCCGGGTGAACGCGGACAGGCGGATCGTCGTCGCGATGAGCAGGACGGCGCACAGCGTCATGATCCCGGCGATCCCCACTGCGGCAGCGGTCGCGATGTTGAGGATCCTGAAGAGCTGGTCGAGGAGTCGGTTCTGGTCCACGACCTCCTCCACCCCGGGGGTCGCGGAGAAGTACTCGCTGATGATGCCGTACTGCTCCGGATCAGCGAGCTGGATGCGGAAGGACTCCTGCATCTGGTCTTCGGGCACTGTGCCTTCGAGGCTGGTGCCCTCGAACTGCTCCTCGAACAGGCGATGGGCGGTCGCCTTGTCCTCGAAGTGCACCTCTTCGACGTAGTCGTCGAGATCGGGCGATCCCAGCGCGGCCTCGATCGCGTCCTTCTGCTCCTGGGTGGCCTCGCCGTCAGGGCAGGTCGGCGTCTCCGCATCGGGCGGGCAGAGGAACACGGCGACCTGCACGCGGTCGTACCAGTAGTCCTTCATCCCGCCGATCTGCATCTGCAGGAGGATCGCGGCGCCGATGAACAGCAGAGAGACGAAGGTGACGAGGATGACCGAGATGATCATCGAGAGGTTCCGACGCAGGCCGGTGAGCACCTCGGAGAAGATGAAGGAGGTCTTCACGGCTGCGTCACCTCCGGGCGGTAGCCGCCCACTTCGTCGCGGACCATCTCGCCGCCCCGCAGTTCGATCACGCGTCTGCTCATCGAAGTGACGATCGACGAGTCGTGGGTCGCCATGAGCACGGTGGTGCCGAAGCTGTTGATGCGCGTGATGACATCCATGATGTCCTGGCTGGTCGCCGGGTCCAGGTTGCCCGTCGGCTCATCCGCGAGCAGGATGCCGGGCTTGTTCACGACTGCGCGGGCGATCGCCACGCGCTGCTGCTCGCCGCCGGACAGTTCGTGCGGGTACCGCTTCTGCTTGCCGTCCAGGCCGACCGTCTCGAGCACATCGGGCACCAGCGTCGAGATCGCCGCTCGTGACTTCCCGATCACGTGCAGTGCGAATGCAACGTTGTCGAACACGTTCTTGTGGGGCAGCAGGCGGAAGTCCTGGAAGACGGTGCCGATGCCGCGTCGCAGGTGCGGCACCTTCCAGCTGGGCATCCGGGCGGTCTGCGTGCCGGCCACGGTGATGCGCCCGCGGGTGGGCACCTCTTCGCGCAGCACCAGACGGATGACGGTCGACTTCCCCGATCCCGAGGCCCCCACGAGGAACACGAACTCCCCCGCGTCAGCGGTGAAGGACAGGTCGCCGAGGGCAGGCGCCACCCGGTGGTCGTAGGACTTCGTGACCTTGTCGAACGTGATCACACATGCTCCGGGGCTGAAGAGGAAGAGGGACGCGGACGCAGGACGTCCATGCTCACTGTAGAGGCGCGGGACAGCCCTCGTCGCGTTTCCCCAGGCCCTCCCGCGTGTCGGAGACCGGTCGTGCGAGAACCGTGTCGACCCGCGTGCAGACTCCGGTCTCCCGGGCTGGGATCAGGCGTCGGCCTCGGCGGCCATCTCCTGCTCCTTGCGCCAGCGGATGCCGGCGCGCAGGAACCCGTCGATCGCTCCGTCGAAGACGGATGAGGGGTTGTTGACCTCGTGGTTCGTCCGCAGATCCTTGACCATCTGGTAGGGGTGCGTGACGTAGGAGCGCATCTGGTCGCCCCAGCTCGCCTTGATGTCGCCGGCGAGCTCCTTCTTCTGAGCGTTCTCCTCCTCCTGCTTCAACAGGAGCAGGCGGGACTGGAGGACGCGCATCGCGGCGGCGCGGTTCTGGATCTGCGATTTCTCATTCTGCATGCTCACGACCGTGCCGGTCGGCACGTGGGTGATGCGCACAGCGGAGTCCGTCGTGTTGACCGACTGCCCGCCGGGGCCCGAGGAGCGGTAGACGTCGATGCGCAGATCGTTCTCGTCGATGTCGACGTGGTCGCTCGACTCGATGAGCGGGATGACCTCCACAGCGGCGAACGAGGTCTGGCGACGGCCCTGATTGTCGAAGGGGCTGATGCGGACCAGACGATGGGTGCCCGCCTCCACGGAGAGCGTCCCGTACGCGTAGGGAGCGTTGACCTGGATCGTCGCGGACTTCACGCCTGCGCCCTCCGCATAGGAGGTGTCGAGCTCCTGCACCGAGTACTTGCGGTTCTCCGCCCACCGGACGTACATGCGGGTGAGCATCTGCGCGAAGTCCGAGGCGTCGTCGCCGCCCGCGCCGGCGCGCACCGTGATGACCGCGGAGCGCTCGTCGTACTCGCCGGACAGCAGAGTGGAGATCTCCAGATCACCCAGCTCCGAGCGGAGCTTCGCGATCTCGGACACCGCTTCGTCGATCGCGTCCTGGTCGTCCTCGTCCTCGCCCATGGAGACGAGGAGCTCGACGTCCTCGATGCGCTGGTCGAAGCGGTCGAGCTTCTCCAGCACCGACTGCTTGTGCGACAGCTTCGACGTCACCTTCTGGGCGGCGTCCGGGTCGTCCCAGAGGTCCGGGGCCGCCGCAGCGTGCGTGAGCTCCTCCACCTCACTGCGCAGGGTGTCGACGTCGGACACCTCACGGATGGAGGCGAAGGTGTTCTGCAGTGATGTGATCTCTGCTGAGAAGTCTGTTGCCATAGTCGTCTTAGCCTACGGCACACGCGGACCCGGGACTCGCAGGGCTCATTTCTCGTCGTAGAGCTTCATCGCGAGGAATCCGTGCGTGTAGGCAGCGCCTGCGCGCAAGGCTGCGGCCACCATGACGGCGCGGGCGACCTCCTCGTCCGTCGCACCGGCCTTCTGCGCATTGCCGACGTGCGCCCCCAGGCAGTACGGGCACTGCGTCGTCGCGGCGACCGCGATCGCGATGAGTTCGCGGACCTTGACGGACAGGACCTCGTCGCTCGGGTCGAAGACGGCCGCGTCGAATTCACCGAACGCCTCCACGGATCCGCCGGATGCCTTCCGCAGCGCGCGCAGGTGCTTCACGTCGCCGGGCTCCTGGAAGTGCTCCAGTTCCTCCCCCTGCTCGGCGATCTTGTGCGCGAGCAGGCCGTGCGTGTAGGCCGCACCAGCACGGAGCCCCGCGGAGACGAAGACGGCGCGGGCGACCTCCTCACGGCTCGCCCCCTCCTTCTTCGCGCTGCCCACGTGGACGTCGAGGCAGTAGGGGCACTGCGTGGTCGACGCGACGCCGATCGCGATGAGCTCCTTCGTCCTGAGGTCGAGCACCTCATCGTCAGCGTCGAACACCGCCGCGTCGAAGGCGCCGAACGCCTTCACCTGGTTGGGTGCCGCCTGCGCGAGGACCGTGGCGTAGTCGAAGTCTCCGGACTCGTGGTAATGCATGTGCTCCTCCTTCGGAGAACGCGGACTCTCCGTCGAGGGCCCTCAGTCGAGGGCCCTCGCGCAGGCTCAGATGCACCCTGCGCATCCGGTGTCGAGTCTGCCGCTCCGCGTCCACCCGCGTCGAGGCCGCGCCCAGATGATGGGATCACGTGCGGGCGGAGTCCGTCTCGTCAGTCGACTCGCCGATGTCGTCCGTGCGTGCCAGCGACTCCGCCACGGCGTCGTCCTCGATCGGCACCTCACCCGTGGGCGCTTCACCGGTGTTGACGAACCGGGTCACGACCATGGCGAGGACGCCCACGCCGAGTCCGATGAGACTGGAGGTCAGCTCCGGTGCCAGAGTCGTGATCCCCGCGAGTCCCGTGATGACCCGGGTGACCGCATGCATGCGTCGCTCGACACCGATGGCCCAGCCCTCGAACGCACAGCCGATGAAGAACACGCCGATGACCGCGAAGAGCAGCGTGTAGATGATCTCGACGAGCCCCGCATCCTGCGCGAGGAGTGCAGGATTGAAGACGAAGGCGAACGGGATGATGTACTTCACCGCGCCCAACCGCATCGCGACCAGCGACGTCGCCATCGGCGGCGTCTTCGCGATGTTCGCTGCGGCGAAGGAGGCGAGTGCCACGGGCGGGGTGATGTAGGAGACCGTCGCCCAGTAGATCACGAACAGGTGGCCGGCGATCGGGTTGATGCCGAGCGCGACGAGCGCGGGTGCCAGGATGATCGCGAGGAAGACGTACACCGCCGACACGGTCATTCCCATGCCGAGCACGAACGACGTGATCGCTCCGGCGATGAGGATGAGGATGATATTGCCGTCGACGAGAGCGATGAGCTCACGGGCCATCGACAGGGATACGCCGGTCATCGACAGGCCGCCGACGATGAGTCCGACTCCGGCGATGATGCCGATGATCTCGCCGATCGTCCGTCCCGCCGAGTAGACGAAGTCGAAGAGCAGTGCGGGGACCTTCTTGAGATCGCTGCTGAGGGCGAACTTCACGATCTCGACGACGAGGAGGAACGCGATGACGAAGTACGGCGCCTGGACCTCGTTCTTGTAGACGATCAGGATGACGATCAGTCCGATGAGCGCGGTGAGGTAGGGCCAGCCCTTCAGGAGGACTCCGCCGAACCGGGGAAGGAGCTCTCTGCGCACACCGCGCAGGCCGGACTTCGCGGAGTAGGCGTCGATCTGCACGAAGATGCCGAGGAAGTAGAGCAGTGCCGGGACGGCGGCGGCGAGTGCGATCTCTGCATAGGGGACTCCGACGAAGGAGACCATGAGGAAGGCTGCGGTGCCCATGATCGGCGGGGTGATGGTTCCTCCGGTCGAGGCGGTCGCCTCCACACCGGCGGCGTACTTGCCGGCGAATCCCGAACGCTTCATGGCGGGGATCGTCATCGGACCGGTGGTGAGGACGTTCGACACCGCGGACCCCGACATCATGCCCATGGAGCCGGACGAGATGACGGACACCTTCGCCGAACCGCCGCGGAACCGGCCGAAGGCCGCCTGCGCGAGGTCGTAGAAGAAGGCCGCACCGCCCGTGTGCTGCAGCGCGACGCCGAACATCAGGAAGCCGATGAGGATCGACCCGCCCACCTGCAGCGGCAGACCGAGGATCGAATCAGCACCGAGTGCGTGGATCTGCGCTGTCGTCTTCAGGTCGAACGACAGGCCGCGCAGGAAGCCGATCGGTATGACGTCCGCGATGAGGGGGTACAGGGAGAAGGCGAGGGCGATGCCGGTGACGACGAGGCCGGCCGTGCGCCGCAGGGCGTCCAGCACCGCGATCCACAGGACGAATGCGGCTGCGGTCGCCAGCGGCGGGGCGGCGTAGTCCCATCCGAAGGTGATGATCGTCTCGCCGTTGTAGCCCAGGTAGAGGCACGTGATGAGCACCAGTGCTGCGATGGCGATGTCATAGGACGGCAGGCGCTTGCCGCCCTGGGACTTCACGATCGGATAGCAGAGGAACACGATCGGCAGGAAGCAGGCGAGCACGAGGTACAGATAGGAATTCGCCAGCAGTGAGAAGCCGCCGGGGTTCCAGAAGAACGCCTGATTCATGGCGATGAGGGTCCCGATGACGGTGAGGACGACGATGACCGTCTTCCACGGTGTGGTCACGCGATCTTTCATGAGCATTCCAATCAGAGTGGAGTACGAGGACGAGACGGATCGGCCGGCCGGCCGGCGCTCGACGCATGTCAGCTCGAGCGCCGGCCGGCCGGCTCCTCACCATCGAGTCACTCGGGGACGTTCTCGTCCTTGAACGCGTTCCAGTCCTCATGGCTGAGGTCGTCGCCGGCCTGCTCGACGTACTCGGGCCATGCCTCACGAAGAGCCTCACCGCGCTCGATCAGCTCCGCGTTCTTGGCCTCGGCCTCCTCGGTCCACGCATCCTGCTCTTCGAGGAACGTCACGAGCCCCTCATGGAACGGCACCTCGGTCGGGACGATCTGCGCCTCGTCGATGCTCCAGCCCTTGGTCGTCTGCGTGACGTCCTTGTAGCCGTCGAAGTTGTCCTGCAGCGACTGCACCACGGCAGTGACCTGCTCGGGGGATGCCTCCGCCTTGGCGATCATCGGCACGGAGTAGTAGACGGCGTTGTCCTCCTCGCCCTCTTCCTGTCCGGGACCGTTCGCGAAGGAGTCGATGTAGGTCGACGGTGCGACCTCTTCGACGGCGTCGGCCTTCTCGCCCTCCGTCTCGGACAGGTCGAGCCACTGGACGTCCATCGTCGATTCGAGCTCGAACAGGGAGGATCCGTACACCTGCTGATAGACCGCATCGATCTGGCCGTTCTTGAGGCCGTCGGCCTGATCGCCGTAGCTGATGTCGACCGGTTCGACGTCATCCCAGGTCAACCCGCCGTACGCGAGGATCGCTTCCGTCTTGTTCTGCACCGACGGGTTGGCCGTCGCACGCGGCACCTTCTTCCCTGCGAGATCGGCAGGGGTCTCGATTCCGGAATCAGCGCCGACCAGCAGGCTGTGCGGCGCGGTCGGAGCCCACGCCACCCGCACGTCCTGCGGACCCCAGTCCGGGACCGCGAAGTCGTGGTCCGCCTCGAACGCGTAGATGTACGCATCACCGGTGCGGGTGAACATCGCCTGGTCCTCGCGCAGGGGCGTGAGCTGACCGATCGCCGTATCGGACGGGATGATGCGGATGCTCGCCCCCTCTGCGGAGGTCAGCTCCTCCGCGATCGCGGCGGTGTCCGCGTAGGTCGACGTGCCTGTGCCGTACGTCGACCAGGCCATCTCGGAAGGCAGTCCGCCCTCCGTCGACGTGGTCTCACCACCGGAGCCGCCGCAGGCGGTCAGCGTCAGTGCTGAGGCCAGGGCCATGGATGTGAATGCGGGAAGCTTCTTCATTGACTGGTCCTTTGCGATTCGTGGAGCCGGCTCACGCGGTCGCTGCCGCAGACGCTTCGCTGTCGACTGTCGTGTCCGTGTGCCGCCCACACAGCGTAGGCGCCGCGCACCATGGACCAGGTCACGCCCACGTATCGATGCCCTGCTCTTCAAAGGTACTTCCGATCGACTCATAGGTTACGCCTATGAGCTGAGGCCTCCTCTACACCGACCCGAAGCGCTCCCGCAGTTCGGCGTACACCTGTCCGATGAGGGTGGCCGCATCGTCGCCGCGCATGGTGACCCAGGAGTCCGAGCGCACATCGCCGGTGTCGACGTCCTCGCAGATCAGGTCGGGGTCCTGTGCAGCGATGAGCGCCGGCACCAGGGACACGCCGAGGCCCTGACGGATGAGGGACATCACTGCGTGCCAGGTCGTGGCCTGGTGCTGGACACGCGGCTCGACATCCGCTGCGCGGCAGATGGTCATCACCTTCTCCCAGTAGTGGGGCGACACCTCGCGCCGGAAGGTGATGAAGGAGGCGCCCCGCGCCTCGCCCAGCGATCGCAGCTCGGTTCCGGGCGGCGCGCACATCCGGAACTCCTCATTCGCGACCCGCACGCGCAGCAGGTCCCGGTCCTGGCCCGGGCTGTGCGAGCAGGCGATATCGATGCCTCCCACTTCGAGCGCCTCGACCTGGTCGGCCGTATTCATCTCGCGGATATGTATGACGACTCCCGGCCATGTCGCCTCGATGTCGGTGACCGCCTGCGGAAGGCCTCGGAGGAAGAAGCTCGGGACACAGCCGATCGTCACGCTGCCGGCGATCCCTTCCGCGAGGTCGGTCGCGCCGGCGACGAATCGGTCCGCAGCCTCGACCAGATTCCGCGCGCGCCCGATCAGCGCTGCGCCTTCAGTCGTGAGGGCGGTGTGCGGCCTGCGCACGAAGAGCACGACCCCGAGGTCCTTCTCGAGCTTCATGATCTCGCCGCTGAGCGCGGGCTGTGAGATGTGCAGCGCTTCGGCGGCCCTGCCGAAGTGCTGGGTGTCCGCGAGTGTGACGAAGTATGCGAGGCGACGCATGCTGACCTGGTCCATACGCAATCTTAACCACCTCACGTGCCGGACGGCCGTCGCTTCGAACCCGCATCGTAGCGCGGGGCCCGCCCGTGGGCACTCCGGTCGTCGTCAGTGCGGCCGTCCTCAGTCCAGTCCCAGCAGCCGGGCCCCATTGTCGTGGAGCACCTTCCGCTCGAACTCCTCCCCCAGCGCCAAGCCCCGGATCGCGTCGATCTGCACGGAGTACGGATAGGGGATGTTGGGGAAGTCGCTGCCCAGCACCACCTTGTCCTGCAGCCCTGTGAGCCGCTCGAGGAGGTCCTCGGGGAACGGCATGGTCGCCTCGACATACGGAGTGAACGTCATGCAGGTGTCGAGGCAGACGTTCTCGTACTCCTCCGCGAGCTGGATGAACTCCCGATACTCCGGCATGCCCGTGTGGGCGATGACGAACGCGAGCTTCGGATGGGCCCGCAGCACGTCGAGCACCGGGTCGAGGCCCGTGTGCCGGCCGGGGACCGGACCGGATCCGCAGTGGATGACGACGGGGACGCCCGCCTCCTCGATCTGCGCCCAGACAGGCTCCAGCAGCGGGTCGGAGGGATCGTAGCCGCCGACCTGGATGTGGGACTTGAACACGCGGGTCCCCGATTCCAGGGCACGCTGGGTGTAGGCGGCGGCCTCGGGCTCGGGGAAGAACGTCGACGTCTGGGCGCACGCCGGCGTGCGCGCGGCGAAGTCTGCGGCCCAGGAATTGAGCCACTGGGCCATTCCGGGCTTGTGGGGATAGAGCATCGAGGTGAACCCGACGACCCCCATGTCGCGCAGTCGGGCGACCCGCTCCTCCTCCGTCCACCGGTAGGCGATCGGCCACGTCCGCAGCCCGCGCTCCTCCGCCCTGTCGAAGTACCCCCACACCTTGGCCAGCACGTTCTCCGGCATGAAATGCGTGTGGATGTCTATGAACCCCGGGATGTTCAGATCCGCAGCGAGCGCGCGCAGGCGCCTAGGCTCATCGGGCGGGAGGGTGACGGCATCGGGCCGGGCGGCATTGTCAGGCATGAGCTCATCGTAGAACGTCCGTTCAGTAGACGACACCGCCCCCGCGCGCGCCCAGGGCCTCTGCGATGCAGCACGTCGCCTGAGGGCCTGTGCAGCAGGGCGACTCGACGCTCCGGTTGTCCACAGCTTCCCTCCCAGCCCTTCCAGTACCGCACCTTTAGCGCTACTTTGGATCTCGTACCGAGAGTGAAGCGACTCACACCTGTGCCTTCACGACGCCGAGGAACAGGAAGACACCGTGGAAGCCGTGGAGATCGTCCGGGCGGAGGTGCGCGAACTCATCCGCGCACGCGGCATCGACCCGCGGTCGGAGGCTCGACCCACTGCAGACCTCATCGACGAGGTCATCCGTGCCTACGACGAACGAACCCTGTCCGGCTCCCTGCCCGTCATGGGCGATCCGGACGATCTGCGCCGCAGCGTGCTCGATGACCTCACGGGCTTCGGCGCGATCCAGAAGCACCTCGACGACCCCACCGTCGAAGAGGTGTGGCTGAACGGGCCGCACGCGGTGTTCGTCTCGCGCCGCGGCGTCTCGGAGCTCACCCCCACCGTGCTGACGGAATCGGAGATCGCAGAACTCATCGAACGCCTCCTGCGCACCACCGGACGGCGCGTCGACCTGTCATCCCCCTTCGTCGACGCGTCCCTCCCGGACGGCTCGCGCCTGCACATCGTCCTTCCCGACATCACCCGCAGCCACCCTGCGATCAACATCCGGAAGTTCCTCGCACGGACACGCAGCCTGCATGACCTGGTGGAGTCGGGCTCCCTCACTCCTGCCGCGGCGGGGTTCCTCGACGCAGCTGTCGTGGCCGGCGCCAACATCCTCGTCACGGGGCAGACCCAGGCCGGCAAGACGACCATGCTCAACGCCCTCTGCGGCTCCGTGCCCGCACGCGAACGCGTGATCACCTGCGAGGAGGTGTTCGAGCTCTCCGTCCCCGCGCGCGACTGGATCGCCATGCAGTGCCGCCAGCCGAGTCTCGAGGGGACCGGAGAAGTGCCTCTGCGCCGCCTCGTGAAGGAGGCGCTGCGGATGCGGCCCGACCGGGTGATCGTCGGCGAGGTGAGGGAGGCGGAGAGCCTCGACATGCTCATCGCGATGAACGCGGGCCTGCCGGCGATGGGCTCTCTGCACGCGAACTCCGCACGCAGCGCGATCACCAAGATGTGCACGCTCCCCCTGCTCGCAGGTCCGAACATCGGGTCGTCATTCGTCACCCCCACCGTCGCGGGATGCATCGACCTCGTCGTCCACCTCGCCCTCTTGCGCAACGGCTCGCGGCGCGTGCACGAGATCGTGGCGGTCCCCGGTGGTGTCGAGTCCGGAACCGTCGAACTCGAGACGATCTTCCACACCGACGGGTCCGGCGCGCTGGTGCGCGGAAGCGGCTTCAGCCATCTGGGCGAGCGCATCGCTGCGATCGGCAAGGATGTCTACTCCCTGCTGGAGGCTGCGTGACCACCACGCTCATGGGAGCGCTCTGCGGCATCGTGCTCGCTGCAGGCCTCCTCTTCGTCTGGTCGTCCTTCTGGGAGACCCGTCCGCGTCAGGGCCGCAGATCGCCCTTCGTCGACGAGCTCGCCGATGACCTCGTCGCGGCGGACTTCCCGCGCGTCACTCCCGGACACCTCGCGGCGATCACCGTCGGAGCGGCGGCCCTCGTCTGGCTCATCGGATACGCCGTCACGTCGTCGGCGCCCATCAGCACGTGCTTCGCCGCCTTCGCATCTGCTGTGCCTCCCGCCTACATCCGTCGGCGCTCTCGCTCCCGCGAAGTCGAGCGCCGCGTCCTGTGGCCCGATGCGATCGATCACCTCCACTCCGGGGTCCGCGCCGGAATGTCCCTGCCCGAGGCCCTCGCCGCGCTGGCTCATCGCGGTCCCGACGGCCTCCGCCCGGTGTTCCACGTCTTCGAGGACGAATACCGGGCCACTGGTTCGTTCACGATGGCGCTGGACGCCTTCAAGAAGGCGAGCGCGGACCCCGTGGCGGACCGGATCGTGGCCGCTCTGGCCGTCACGCGTGACGTCGGCGGAACGGAGTTGGGGACGCTGCTGAGGACCCTCGCACACTTCCTGCGCGAAGACGCGCGCACCCGGTCGGAGCTCAAGGCGCGCCAGAGCTGGACGGTCACGGGGGCCCGGCTGGCGGTCGCCGCACCGTGGATCGTCCTCGCCCTCCTGGCGACCCGGTCCGAGGCCGCTGCCGCCTACAGCACTCCCGGCGGAATGGTCCTCCTGCTCACCGGGATGGTCGTCTCGCTCAGCGCCTACCAGGTCATGAAGCGGATCGGCCGTCTTCCGAGCGAGCCGCGGGTGCTGCGATGAGCGCCGCACTGTGGTCTCACGTCGACGTCTTCAACCCGGCGGTCGCGATCATCATGGGGCTCGTCCTCGGACTCAGCGCGGCGTTCGCGGTGGCGCGCCTCCCCATCCTCCGCCGGCCCACGCTCGCCGACCGGATCGGCCCCTACCTGCGTGACCAGCCTCGTGTCGCCTCGCTCTACGGCGCTCCTGCCGCGCCGACGACCGGCGTCGTGGGCATCCTCCAGACGACGGCGTCCTCGTGGGGTGCATGGCTCGCGTCCCGCATCACGACGGACTCGTCCGTTCTGCGGCGACTCCAGCAGGTGGGCGGCGCGACGACGGTGGAGCGCTTCCGCACGCGTCAGGTCCTCTGCATCCTCGCGGGGCTGTCCTCCGGTGCCGTCGTCGGCGCCGTCTCCGCCGTCACGCGCGGGTTCTCCCCCGTCGTGCTCCTGGGTCTGATCGGCCTGGGTGCTGTCATGGGACACATCGTCAACGACTGGTGGCTCACGCAGCAGGTCCGCGGACGCGAACGACGCATCATGGCGGAGTTCCCGACCGTCGCAGAGCTTCTCGCCCTGGCCATGACCGCCGGTGAGGGCACGATCGACGCGCTCGAGCGCGTCTGCCGGTCCACGACGGGCGAGCTCAGTCAGGAGCTGACCCGAGCCCTGTCCCAGGTGCGGACCGGCACGCCGCTGGTCGAGGCACTCGACGAGATGGGGACTCGCACCGGGAACCCGTCGATCATCCGCTTCGTCGACGGCATCGCCGTGGCGACGGCGCGCGGCACTCCTCTGGCGGAGGTCCTGCGGGCGCAGGCCGCAGATGTCCGCGAGCACGGAAGACGCTCGCTCATGGAGGTGAGCGGCCGCAAGGAGGTGGCAATGCTCGTTCCTGTCGTGGCGTTCGTCCTCCCCGTCACCGTGCTCTTCGCCCTCTATCCGACCCTCGCAGTCCTCGAACTGGGCCCCTGACCCCTCACGAAGGAGAACCATCATGCTCGCCCGCACCCGCGCCCTCGTCGTCGCCTCCCTCCTCAGCGTGCTCACACTGATCGGCGGTCTCGCCTCCCCGTCCCCACCACCCCGCCGCCGAGGCCACCGCGACTCCCGGCCCGACCGCGGTGATGTGCCGGGCTGGGTTCTCATCACCGTCATGACGGCTGCTCTGGTCGTCGCGCTCTGGGCGCTCGCGGGCGAGGCATTCACCTCACTCTTCACCGACAGCATCAACAAGGTCCGGCAGGCCGGCTGAGCCGCAGCGGACGGAATCGCAGTGTCCCTCGCACCTTCTCGGCTCCTCGCACCACCTCGTCGCGCGGACTCGGGGTCCGCAGTCGCAGAGTTCGTCATGGTCTCCGCGCTCCTCACCTTCGTCTTCGCCGCCGTGCTGCAGATCGGTCTGGCGATGCACGTGCGGAACACGGTCGTCGATTCGGCGATCGCCGGAGCACGGATCGCCGCTGCGGCAGACCGCACGACTGACGACGGGGCGAAGCACACCGCCCTGCTCATCTCGACGGCGCTCAGCTCGTCCTACGCCGATGACGTCCGTGTGACGACGTCGCCGGCCGGGCCGCACACACTCGTCACCGTGACAGTGCGCACTCCGGTGCCCGTCGCAGGATTCGTGGGCCCGGGCGACATGTGGGAGCTGCAGGGGCGCGCTCTGGTCGAAGACCCGGATCTGGACGACCTCGACGCGGAGGATCCGGGCCTGTGAGCGTCCGTCGACCCCGAACCCGAGGACGTGCCGACGAGGGGAGCGCCCTCATCGAGTTCATCTTCGGCTCCGTCGTCCTCCTCATCCCCCTCCTCTACCTGATCGTCGCCCTCGCGCAGGTGCAGGCGGGCGCGTACGCGGCACAGTCGACTGCGATCGACGCGGCACATTCCGCAGCCCGCCACCCGAGCGCCTCGCAGAACACAGCGCGCGACATCGGCGCCCTGCACTTCGCGGACCACGGCCTCGAACACGCGGACTGGCAGATCGACCTCAGCTGCGCGGGGAACTGCTCCACCGCCGGCACACCCGTGACCGCGACCGTCGTCGCGCGGATCCCGGTCCCCGGGATCCCCGCCGTGCTCGGTGAGACACGGCTCCCTGCCATCACCGTCCGCTCCGCCCACACCGACCTCGTCGCACCTGCGGAGGGATGATGACACGCGTCCCGGCACCCCGTCGACCACGAGATGACGGATCGATCACGCCGCTGGCGATCGGGTTCGCGACGATCGCACTCGCGCTCATCCTGCTCGCAGCGCTCATCACCGATATGTGGTTGGCGCAGCGGAAGCTGTTCGCCCTCGCCGACTCCGCCGCCCTCGCCTCTGCCGAGTCCTTCGATGCCGCGCCCACGGACGAACCGGGCATCCTCCTCACCGACGACGGAGTGACGGAGGCGGCCCGCCACTACCTGTCGGCGGTCGAGGTCCCCTCCGGCTATTCCGGGGTCTCCGTGTCCGGACGCAGCCCCGACGGCCTCAGCGCGGAAGTCAGCCTCCGCACGACATACGTGCCCGCTCTCCTGTCCCCCTTCGCTCCGTCCTGGATCGAGCTCGAGGCCACCGCGACGGTCCGCGGCGCACTGCGGCTGTGAGCAGTCCCTGCTGACCGCAGGCCTCACACCGGCCCCGGCCAGTTCTGCACGCGTCACAGGTCACCACCGAGATGCGCCGGCCACCCGCACCCTCGTCTGTGGAACCCGCTGTCCGCATCCACAGGTGCACCGATCGCATTCCCCTCCAGCACGCTCCTGCCGATCATGGATGCCGTGTACTCCGCGATCCTCCACTCCGTCTCCGGGCTCCGGTCGGCCAGCCACCGCATCGCAGCACCCGGGTGGGCGCCTGCGGACCGCGTGCTGCGCGCGGTCCGCGGGGACCGCACCGCCCCATCGACGTCGTCTGCTGTCGATCCCCTCCCGTGGGCGACCTGGGCCGGGTCCCATCCGATCACCGTCGATGCCGCGGGACTCGCGCTGCTCACCCCCACACGGCCCACTCCGGGGGGCCACGCACGGGTCATCGTCCGGTCCGGTCCGGAATCCGGATTCGCGATCGCCGTACCGCGCGGCGAATGGACGCTGGGTCGCGGCGCGGGGCTGGACGTCGATCTCGCGGACCCGTATCTCTCGCGCCGCCCCCTCACCGTCGCGAACGGCCCCGCCGGCATCACCGTGGGCGGAGCACGGCTCCGCTCCGCATCGCTCAGCGATCCGCCGGAGGACCCGCCTCGCTGCATCGTCGGCTCGACGACCCTCACCCTGGTGGACAGCACCGACCAGACGACGATCCGCCACGAGGCCGACCGGGGAACCTCCCCCTCCTCCGAACCCCTCGTGTGGCCGGAGCCCGATGATGTCACGCCGGTCAGGTCGTCCTCCTGGATCGTCTACGCCGCACCGATCGGCATCGGAATCATCCTCGCCCTGGTCATCGGCACGTGGTGGTTCCTCCTCCTCAGCCTCGCGGGGCCTGCGACGGCCGCCGTCACTCTGCGCGTCGAGCGCCGCCGCTTCGCACGCGAGACGGTCCAGTGCCGACGGCGGCACAGACGGGCGGTGAAGCGCACCCTCACAGACCTCGACGCGCAGAGCCGTGAGTTCTCCCGCCGTCTGGACGGGATCGCCTACGGCGGACCGAACAGCGGAGCGGCTGTGCCCCAGCGCGACGAGCTGCTCGTGCTCGGTACCGGTCGCTGCCTCAGCACCGTAGGTGTGCAGCTCCCGCGCGCCCCGGACGAGCGCGCTCGCGCGCGGCGTCGTCTACCGCCCCACCGGCTGGACGGCGACATCGCGCTCCTCATCCTCGAGGACGCGCCGCTCCTCATCTCACGCAGTGCGCGGGTCCGCGTCACGGGACGGTCCGAGCGAGCACACGCGATCGTGCGGTCTCTCGTCGCCGCCCATCTCGCCGCAGGCGGCGGATGCGCCGCTGACGACGCGTTCCCCGAATTCGCAGGCCTCGTCGACCCGGTGGGTTCGTGCCGCGTCTCGCACAGCGCACTGCAGGCGTCATCCACGACGACTCTTGCCGAGGTCTCCTACGAGGTGAGCGGGCCCGAGGCCGACGAGGCACCGCCCGTCGAGATCCTCTGCGGGACTCCTGCACGGCTCGATGCCCTTGCCCGGCCGGGCTCAGACCCAGCCCACGGAGCGCCGTCTCACCGGATCGGTCCCGCGCGCCTCGGCTCGCAGAGCTCCCCAGTCGTCGGCTCACCGCTCAGTGGAGCATTCGACGCCCACCGCCTGCATCGATCGACCTTCCTGCGACTGCTGGACGCGAGGGGCCTCGCAGCGGATGTGCGCGCGCTCGGCCCACTCCACCAGCCCGCGGACTCGTCCACCTCCGTGGGCGACGTCCTCGCGCACTGGGTCGCGGCAGGACGGCCCGGGGCAGGACCGCTGTCGGTTCCGCTGGGGCCTCCTGCGCCGATGCCGGAGGCACCACGGGGCACGCCCGGCCGCAGACGCGGCCGCGGCACCACCGACGCACCGCAGGACGCGGACGCCCGCGTCCGCCCTGCAGATCTGCTCGCTCTGCTCGACCTGCGCACCTCCGGCCCCCACGCACTCGTCGCGGGCACCACCGGCAGCGGCAAATCGGTCCTCCTCGAGGCGTGGCTCGATGCGCTCTGCCGCACCCACGCACCCGATGACGTCCGCCTCGTCCTGCTCGATTTCAAGGGCGGCGCCAGTCTCAGCAGATTCCTCCGCCGTCCGCACACCGACTGCCTGGTCACCGATCTCGACGAACCCGCCGCACTGCGGGCCGTCCGCAGCATCACCGCAGAGATCGGGCGCCGCGAGCGGCATCTGGCGCGCACGGGGTGCCGCGACATCGACGACCTGCTCGAACGCGCCCTGCTCGACCCGGAGGTCCGCAGACTGCCGCGTCTGGTCGTCGTCATCGATGAGTTCCACGTGCTCACCTCACTCAGCCCGCACATCGTCGCGAAGTTCGAGCACCTCACAGCGGTGGGGCGGTCGTTGGGCGTCCACCTCGTGCTGGCGACTCAGCGGCCGTCCGGCGTGGTCTCGGCACGGATGCGGGCGAACATCTCGCTTCGCATCTGCCTGCGGGTCCGGGACGAAGCAGACTCACACGAGGTCCTGGGAATCCCCGACGCCGCATGGCTCGACCCTCACCTGCCCGGGTCCGCGCTCGTGTCCGACGACAGCGGGGTCCGCGCATTCCGCTCCGCGCTTCCCGACGGTCCGGAATCCGCCGCGGCCACCGCGCCGCACGTGACCGTGACGTCTCTGACCGACGCCGCCGAGGTCGTCCTCCCGCTTCCGCTCCGCCCGCCGTCGCCGCCCGTCGTCGCGGACGGGCCTCCGGGACCGCGGCACGATGTCATCGCCCCCGGACTGCCCGATCACCTTCCGCCGGCAGGCACCACGGCCGTCGGCCTCGTCGACCTGCCGGACGAGAACCGCGTGGCACGTGTCGGCTTCTCCGCCGCATCCGGCTCCCTCACGGTCTCCGGCGGCCGAGGCCGCGGCTGGTCGACCGCCGTCGAGGCCTGCGCCCGCGCGTTCCACGCAGCCGGGCTGCCGGTCATCCACCTCAGTCCCCGGGCGGAGGCGCCGCACGTCGACGCTGACGGGATCCTCCGCCTGGGGCATGCGGAGGCCTGGTTGATCGATCACCTCATCGCCGAGTGCGAGCGGATGCGCCGGGCCGTCGTGTGGGCCGTCGACGACTGGGATGAGTTCGCCGCCGCACATCAGACCTCGCCGCGCCTCGATGCGCTCGAACGCCTGCTCACCGGAAGCGCGGGCATGACGTTCGTCGTGTCGGGTCAGCGGCGGGCTCTCGCCCAGCGGCTCTCGCAGACCGCGCAGACACGGATCGTCTTCCCTCCCGCCTCCGAACAGGACGCCGTGTTCTTCGGGCTGAGCGCCTCTCGCTTCTCCGGGGAGTGGCCGCCCGGGCGAGCCGTCATCCTCGGCGAGGCCGCCGTCACCGACAGCCACGAAGGAGCAGACCTGCAGATCACGGAGGATACGGCCCGATCCGACCGGTCCCCGGCTGCGGAATCGGCACGTCCCCACCTCCTGTGGTCGGACTTCACGCCGGCGGAGCCGGGGCCCTCCGCGTCGGACCGGCCGGCCCACGCCGTGCCCATCGGCTGTGATCCGGCCGGAGCCGAGGTCCTGTGGACCCCTGCGGCGGACGGTCACGTGCTCACCGTTCTCATCCCCGCTGCAGAGGAATCCGCTGGCCTCACCGCGTTCGTCGACCACCTGCGTGAGTACGGCACGACCGTCGTCGTCGACCCCGGTGACCCCGCTCAGCGGGCAGCCGCGGATGCTGCTGCGTCGCTGCGCAGGCCGGTGTGCCTCGTCTCCGGTCCCCCACCCGCGTCACGCGTGTCCGGTGCGGACGCAGCCGGACCCACCCTGCTCCTGGGCTCCTGGTCGGCGGACTCTCTGCGCCTGGCAGGGCACGGCGCCCTCGCCCCGATACCTCACCGCGCAGACGCTCACTGGTGGCTCGCAGCCGGAACCGCCACACCGATCCGCCCTCTCACCCCTGAGGGTCGCGCACCAGCGTCGTGTACGCCGTGAGGATCCGCGCGCTGCCTGACGCCAGCAGCTCCTCGAGAAGAGCGGACTCCGTCTCCATCACGTCCGTCACCTCGACCACCACCGGGGTGTCGACCGACAGACGCGCCACGAGCGATCGCAGGTCCTGCATCCCACCGTCCACGCTGCCGATGGTCAGCTCCGTCGCATCCTCACCGCCGCTGACCGCGAAGACGCGGTCGTCGTCCTCGGGGACGACGGATGCTTCCGCCGCCTGCACCTCTGCGTCCTCAGCGCGCTTCTGCGCATACGACACCGCGAAGGCCGTGACAGGCCGCTTGTTGATGTCTGCTCCGGCATCCTCCGCGTCCGGACGCCACAGTGCGGCGCCGTGCGCGCCCGCGGCCTCGGACAGGAAGCGCGTGTTCACCTGGCCGATGCTCATCGGAGCTGCGGGATCCAGCGCGTTGACGCGCTCGTACCAGCCCGCGAACGCCTGTGTCAGGGCGACGGAACCGGTATCGATGACCTGGAGGTCCTCCGCCCGCTCGAGCCCCGCAGAACCCAGCGCGCCGGCATCGATGAGGACGATCCGCGTCGTGAACAGATCCGCGAAGCCCTGCGCGCGTGCGAACGCACCGGCCACGGGGTCGTCCGCGAGGATCCGCGTCCGCAGGCCCAGCCCGTCGAGGGCAGTGCCCGCGGCCTCGGCGACCGCAGCCTCGAGCAGAGCACGACCGACACCGCGGCGTCGCTCCTCCGGCGCCACCTCCACGTGCACCCAGGCGCGACCGGGATGAGCCGGCGACGCGGCGATCGCGGCCGCACCCACGACGACGGAGTCGATCACGGCGACGACAGTGCGGGTGAGGGGAGACTCCCCCGGTTCCCGCAGCAGAGCACGTGCGGCGAGCTGGGCGGGGCTGCCCGGGTCCGGGAGGACCTGGGCGAGCGCACGGTCATCACCGTCTCGCCACGGACGGATGGCGACGGAGCCGGTCGTGCTGGGCTTCTCGGGTGTGCTGGGCGCCATGGGGGCCTCCTGAGCGGGGATGGACGGGCCGGGACTGCGTCGATCCTATCGAGGCACGCCAACCGGTCCGCCGGCGCGATGGGCATGACCCGCCGGCCCCCGCCCGGTACCCTTCGGGAATATGAGCGCACATGACACCGACGCGGCGATGATCACCGCACAGCAGGCCGCCCAGGTACTCGGCGAGGCGGCGGGGATCGAACGCCACGACATCGCCCTCGTCCTGGGCTCCGGATGGGGCGGTGCCGCCGACCTGCTCGGCGAGACCATCGCAGACACCGCCGCCGAGGACGTTCCCGGCTTCCACGCCCCCGCCGTGCCCGGCCACGGCGGCCGGCTGCGGACCATCCGCCTGGAGAACGGCACGCACGCCCTGGTGCTGGGCGCCCGCCGGCACTTCTACGAGGGCCGCGATGCCACCGCCACCGCTCACGGGGTGCGCGTCGCTGCCGCTGCCGGCTGTTCGACGCTCGTCCTCACCAACGGCTGCGGCGGGCTCAATTCCGCGTACTCGGCGGGCTCCGTCGTCCTCCTCGAGGACCACATCAACCTCACCGGCGCCACGCCTCTCACCGGCGCGGACTTCGTCGACCTCACGGACCTCTACTCGTCGCGCCTGCGCGGCGTCGCCCGGGAGATCGACCCGAGCCTGCAGGAGGGCGTCTACGTCCAGTTCTCGGGACCCCAGTACGAGACCCCTGCAGAAGTGCGCATGGCGAAGACACTGGGGGGCGACCTCGTGGGCATGTCGACGGCACTCGAGGCGATCGCGGCCCGTGCGGCAGGACTGGAGATCATGGGGCTGTCGCTCGTGACGAACCTCGCTGCGGGCATCCAGGAGACCCCGCTCAGCCACGAGGAGGTCATCGAGGCGGGCCAGGAGGCAGGACCGCGGATCTCGCAGCTGCTCGCTCGCATCGTCTCGCGCATCTCGGAGGGCTGAGAGGGTGCCTGTTGCCAGCGGCTTCACATCCGGGTTCGATGCGGACGTCGTCCGGGCCTGGATCGCGGACGATCCGGATCCCGTCACCCGCGCCGAGCTCAGCGAACTGCTCGAGGCCGCGACGGCCGAGGCCGGGCCCGCCTCCGCAGAGGCGCTCGCGGACCTCACAGACCGGTTCTCCGGTCCGCTGGAGTTCGGCACGGCGGGCCTGCGCGGCGAGATCGCCGCCGGCCCTCACCGGATGAACCGGGCCGTCGTGATCCGCGCGGCGGCCGGCCTGTCCGCGTTCCTCGCTGACCACATGCAGGACTCCGGACCCGCGATCTCGCAGCCGTTCACCGTCGTCATCGGCTGCGACGCCCGCTACGGGTCCGCCGATTTCGCCCGTGACACCGCCGCGGTCGTCACCGCTGCGGGCGGCCGCGCCCTGCTCCTGCCGGCGAAGCTGCCGACTCCCGTCCTCGCGTTCGCCGTCCAGCACCTCGGCGCGGACGCGGGTGTCATGGTGACCGCTTCCCACAACCCGCCCCGCGACAACGGCTACAAGGTCTATCTGGGGACCCGTCCCCTCATCGCCCTGGACGGGCCGGAGCAGGCCGCCCATGGCACCGGTGCTCAGATCGTGCCGCCCGCAGACGAGCTCATCGCCTCTCGCATCGCCGCCGTCGACGCCGTCGCCTCGGTCCCACGTGCGGACTCAGGCTGGACGTCGCTGGGGTCCGAGGTCGAGACCGCCTACCTCGACTCGCTCACGCGCCTCGGCGCGGAGGCTGTCCCGCGCGGTGCGCTGCGCATCGTCACGACGGCGCTGCACGGAGTCGGCGCGACGACCCTGGCTCGCGCTCTCGGAAAGGCCGGATTCGCCGACGTCCGCCCCGTGGAGTCGCAGCGCGACCCCGACCCGGACTTCCCGACAGTGGCCTTCCCCAACCCGGAGGAGGACGGTGCCCTCGAGGAGGCGACCGCACTGGCGGACCACGTGGACGCGCATCTCATCCTCGCGAACGATCCGGACGCGGACCGCCTGTCCGCCGCTGTCCCCTCCCCCGACGGGTCGGGCTGGTACCAGCTGTCCGGCGACGAGGTCGGCCTCCTCCTGGGTGAGGCGATCGCCCTCAGACTCGCCGAGGCCGCGGCGCCGCTCGAGGACCCGGCCGCGCAGCCCGCCCTCCACCCTGTGTTCGCAAGCTCCGTCGTCTCGTCGCGCGCGCTCGCCGCGCTGGCGGCACGGCACGGCATCGCGCACACCCCGACGCTCACCGGCTTCAAATGGATCTCCCGCGTACCCGGCATCGTGTACGGGTACGAGGAGGCTCTGGGCTACTGCGTGGATCCGGACACGGTCCGGGACAAGGACGGGATCAGCGCCGCACTGCTCTTCGCCGCATACACGTCACGTCTGCGCGCCGCCGGCCGGACGATCCCGGACGAGCTCGCCCGCATCCGGGCGACCGACGGCGTGTTCCGCACCCAGCCGCTCACGTTCCGCCTCGAGGACACCGCCCTCATCGCCGGGGCCGTGGCGACGCTGCGCGCGAACCCTCCCACCCAGCTGGGCGGGTCGCCCGTCACGGAGGTCATCGACATGACCCTGGGATACGGCGACCTTGCCCCCACGGACGGGATCGTCGTCCTCACGCAGGCGGGCGATCGGGCGATCGTGCGGCCGTCGGGGACAGAGCCCAAGCTCAAGTGCTACCTCGAAGCGGTCGAGGACGTCGAGCACGTGGACCCCGCACTCGCCGCGAAGGAACCGGCACGGGCAGATCCTCATGCCCTCGTGGGTCCGGCCTGGGACGTCGCAGGCGCTCGCCTCACGATGATGGCCGCGGACCTGCGCTCCTTCTTCCGGCTCTGAGGCCCGAGCTCGGCAGGCGCCCGCGATCGCCTGCTGCTCCGCCGCAGTCGGCCCTCAGCTGCGGCGGGCCACGACCCAGATGCTGACGCCCCACAGGAGATTGATGGCCATCGCCTGGAGTGCGAGGTAGGTGACGAGCACTGTCTCGGAGCGGAAGAACAGCAGCGCTGCGACGAAGGCCACCATGCTGCCGGTCGCCGCGACATACGCGACGAAGGCGGACGCGGTCCTCAAGACGGCGCGGTCGCGCTCATCGCTGGGCTCGAACACGCTCATGCGCCACAGATCAGACCCGGAGCGTCCACGGCGGGTGAACACGGCGAACGCGTACTGGCACACGGCGGCGACGAGGAAGACCGTGCCGGTCAGCCATGTGTCGTAGAGGAAGAAGAGCACACTGCCCGCGAGGAACAGCAGGGTGAAGACGGCGTTGATCGGTGACACGCGGAATCGCCTCAGCGCTCGACCGCGCGCACCCGATCGCTCATTCGTCGACATCGAAGACCTCCTCCACCGTCTCCCCGAAGAAGCGTGCCAGATGCACCGCCAGCTTCAGCGAGGGGTCGTAGCGCCCCTTCTCCAGAGAGTTGATCGTCTGCCGCGACACTCCGACCTCTGCGGCGAGCGCCTGCTGCGAGAGGCCCCGCTCCGCCCTCAGCTCGCGGATCCGACTGTCCATATGGAAAGCATACTTGACACACGGTCGCATGGTAAAGCACGCTTGACATGAAAGATCCGCTTTCCACCCCTGGGAGACCCCGTGGACCAGCTCGTCGACTTCACCTCTTCACTGCCCGCAGCGCTGCAATGGCTCGGAGTCATGCTCATCGGCGCGATCCCGTTCGTCGAGTCGTACCTGGGATCCGCGATCGGCGTGCTGGTCGGGGTCCCCGTACCCATCGCGATCCTCGCGGCGATCGTCGGCAACGCCGTGTGCATGTTCGTCCTCGTCGTCCTGGCGGACGCGGGACGGCAGAAGGCCGTCGCCGTCCGCGCGGCGAAGGGCGAGACCGCCGCGGCCGATCTCGAGCGCACAGAGACGCGGTCCCGCAAGCAGGAGAAGGTCAAGCGCGCCTTCGACCGGTTCGGCGTCCCCGGTGTGAGCCTGCTGGGGCAGTGGGTCCTGCCGAGTCAGATCACGTCCGCGATGATGGTGGGCTTCGGTGCCAGCAGGAACGCGGTCATCGTCTGGCAGATCGTGGGGATCACACTCTGGGGCATCGGCTTCGGCGTGCTCGCCGCTCTCGGGGTGAATCTGCTCCGGTGAACCCGCTCCGGTGGATCTGCACCGGTCGACCCGCGCGGGCCTTCAGCCCGCCAGCTGGTCGAGTATGGCCTTCGAACCGGAGAGGCCCAGGCGGGACGCACCTGCTTCGAGCATCTGCTGCGCCGCTTCGAGCGTCCGGATCCCTCCGGAGGCCTTGACGCCCAGCCGGTCCCCGACCGTCTCGCGCATGAGGGCGACGGCGTGGGCGCTCGCGCCGCCCGACGGGTGGAAGCCCGTCGACGTCTTCACGTAGTGCGCACCCGCGGCCTCGGACCTGCGGCAGGCCTCGACGACCTCGTCGTCCGTGAGCGCGGCGGACTCGAGGATGACCTTGACGATCGCGGCACCGTCCGCCGCGGCTTCGGGACCGTCCGCCTCGGGCAGCCCCTGCTCACGGGCCGCAGCGGCGACTGCACCCACGACCCCGCGGACGTCCGCCTCGAACAGGTCCCACGCACCGTCCTTGACGAGGCCCAGGTTCACGACCATGTCGACCTCCCGGGCACCGTCGGCCACAGCGCGCGCGGCCTCGGCGGCCTTGACGCTGCTCTGCACGGCGCCGGAGGGGAACCCGCACACCGTGGCGACGACGAGTCCGCCTGTGTCCGCGAGCGGCAGTGCGGACGGTGACACGCACACGGCGAGCACTCCCAGCTCCCGGGCATCGGCGACGAGCCCCGCGAAGGCCGAGGACGAGGACTCCGGCTTGAGCAGGGTGTGGTCGATGCGTGCGGCGAGATCCGCTGCGGTGGCGGCGTGGGTCATCGTGTCTCCTCGGGAGCGATTCAGTGTGCGACGGGGGCGGACGGAACGGGGGTGCGTGCGAGTCATCATCGCACGCGGATCAGCTCACACGATCGAGGATCACGGAGCCGCGACTCCGCGCAGCGTTCCCGTCGATGATCGTCGCGCCGTCGAGCACGTCGACAGCGCGCTCGAACCGCTCCGGGTCGTCCGTATGGAGTGTGAAGAGGGGCTCCCCGTCGACGATCGCCTCGCCCACCGTCTTGTGGATCTCGATGCCCGCGCCCGCCTGGATCGTGTCGCCCTTGTAGGCACGGCCCGCGCCCAGTCGCCACGAGGCATAGCCCACGCGCAGTGCGTCCATCTCCGTGATGACGCCGGACTTCGTCGCCCGCACGTACTGGCGCTCCCGCGCGGTCGGCAGAGGCGCGTCGGGGTCGCCGCCCTGCGCGGAGATCATCCGCCTCCACATGTCCAGCGCACGCCCGTCGTGGAGCGCGGCGGCGACGTCGGGCTCGCCCTGCCCTGCGCGGAACACCATCTCCCGTGCGAGCTCGACGGTCAGCTCCACGACATCAGGGGGCCCGCCGCCGGCGAGCACCTCGAGCGATTCGCGCACCTCCAGGGCATTGCCGACGGTGCGGCCCAGAGGCGCGGACATGTCGGTGATGAGCGCGGACGTGCGCACACCCGCGGCGGTGCCGAGCTCGACCATCGTGCGCGCGAGTTCCTGCGCGTCGGCGAGCCGCTTCATGAACGCACCGGACCCCACCTTGACGTCGAGCACCAGCGTCCCGGTGCCCTCCGCGATCTTCTTCGCCATGATCGACGAGGCGATGAGCGGGATCGAATCGACGGTGGCCGTGATGTCGCGCAGCGCGTAGAGCTTCTTGTCCGCCCGGGCCAGGTCGGTGCCCGCCGCGCAGATGACCGCGCCCGGTTCTTCGAGCTGCGTGCGGATCTCCTCGTTCGTGAGGTCCGCCCGCCAGCCGGGGATCGACTCGAGCTTGTCGAGGGTGCCGCCCGTGTGTCCGAGTCCGCGTCCCGACAGCTGCGGGACGGCGACCCCGAAGACCGCGACGAGCGGTGCGAGCGGCAGCGTGATCTTGTCGCCCACGCCGCCGGTGGAGTGCTTGTCCGCGGTGGGCTTCGACAGCGTCCCGAAGTCCATGCGCTCGCCGGAGGCGATCATCGCACGGGTCCACTGCCGCGTCTCCCGAGGGCCCATCCCGCGGATCCGGATCGCCATCGCGAGGGCCGCCATCTGCTCGTCGCCCACGCCGCCGTGCGTATAGGCGTCCAGCACCCAGTCGATCTGATCGGGGCTCAGCGTGCCGCCGTCACGCTTGATCCTGATGATGTCCACTGCATCGAAACGCTCGACCATGACTGTCCTTCCGTCGGAGCTGTGCCCGTCAGCCTAAGCCTTGAGCAGTCGTCCCACCAGGATGCGGGAACAGTTGTGATCGGGTGGTTATCGCAGGTGGTCGGGGCCGAACGCCTCTGGCAGGACCACCGACATGGGCTGGACCCCTCCCGGCATGGCGAGCAGGAGGTCCGGTCCTCCGAACTCGTAGAGCAGCTGTCTGCACCGTCCGCACGGCACGAGCCGCTCTCCCCGCCCGTCCACGCAGGCGAAGGCCAGCAGCCGGCCGCCGCCGGTGCGCGCGAGCTCCGACACGAGGCCGCACTCCGCGCACAGCCCCAGACCGTACGACGCGTTCTCCACATTGCATCCGGTGACGACGCGTCCGTCGTCCACGAGGGCCGCCGCCCCCACCGGGTAGCGCGAGTACGGCACGTAGGCGTGCGCCATGGCGGCCCGCGCCTGGGCGCGCAGATCGTCCCACGTCACGTCGTGGCCGGGCGCTGCGGCCTCCGTGCCCGGAACGTCACTGCTTGGCATAGGCCTTGCCGTTCGCGGCCGGTGGGCGCACGCGGCCGACGAAGCCTGCGACCGCGAAGATCGTCACGATGTACGGGAGCATGAGCAGCAGATCACTGGGGACCGGGGTGCCCATCGTCGAGAGTGTGTTGCCGAGGTTCCGTGCGAAGCCGAAGAGGAGTGCGGCGAAGACCGCGCCCAGCGGATTCCATTTGCCGAGGATCATCGCGGCCAGCGCGATGAAGCCCTGCCCTGCGGACATCTCCTTGCCGAAGGCGAGACCGGAGCCCACTGTGAAGAATGCGCCGCCCAGTCCGGCGATGCCGCCTGCGATGAGCACGTTGATGACACGGCTGCGGTTCACGGGGATGCCGACCGTGTCGGCTGCCTTGGGGTGCTCGCCGATCGCGCGTGTGCGCAGGCCCCACTTCGAGTGGAAGAGCGCCACGTAGAGCACGGCGACGACGACGTACATCAGGTAGACCAGGATCGACTGGCGGAACAGGACCGGCCCCAGGACGGGCAGGTCGGCCAGCAGCGGGATCGGGATGATCGGCAGCTGCTGACGGGCGTTCCACATCTCCGGGTTCTGCGTGAGCACCGTGGAGAAGAGGAAGTTCGTGAGCCCGACGACGAGCACGTTCAGCACGACGCCGATGATGATCTGGTCGACCCAGTAGCGGATCGCGAAGAAGGACAGGACGACGGCGACGAGCGCACCGGCGAAGGGGGCTGCGATGAGTCCCGCATAGGGGTTCTTCACGGCGGAGGCGACGACGGCGGCGAGGAACGCGCCCGCCAGCAGCTGCCCCTCGATGGCGATGTTGATGACGCCGGAGCGCTCGCCGACGAGCCCGCACATCGCACCGAAGATGAGCGGCACGGACAGCGCCAGGGCGCCGGCCAGCAGCGGTGTGACCGGGATGCGTCCGGTGTCCGCACCCGCCCACGTGAGGAAGGCGGAGAGGAAGAGGATGCCGAAGAGGACCGGGAACCACATCCCGATCTTCTCCCGCTTCGTGGCGAGCCACGTCGCGACCGCAGCCATGGCGACGAGCACGATGCCGACGGCGACGGAGGTCGCCATCGACGATACGGTGAGCGGCCGGATCTCGAACAGGTCGGTGCCCGCGGAGAAGGAGAAGGTCGTGCTCTTGCCCGCCGCACCGCCGAAGAGTCCGAAGAGCAGCAGGGTCAGGAGCGCGAGCGCTCCGTAGACGATGGGGAACTTCCAGTCGATCCGCGAGCGCAGTGCGGGCTGTCCGCCCGGCGTCGACAGGACGTGGGTCTCGGTCGAGGTGCTCATCGGGCTCCCTTCCCAACCGGTGCTGGCAGTCTGAAGATCGCGCGGACCAGGGGCGGTGCCGCGATGAGGAGGACGATGACGGACTGGACGACGAGGATGATGTCGATCGGCGTGCCCGTCTGCGCCTGCATGGTGTACCCGCCGGCCTTGAACGCGCCGAACAGCAGGCCGGCGAGGAATGTGCCGACCGGTCGGGACCGGCCCAGCAGCGCGACGGTGATCGCGTCGAAGCCCAGGGATCCGCCGATGCCCATCGTGAGCTTCTGCTCCGTGCCCAGCACCTGTGCCGCACCCGCGAGGCCCGCGAGAGCCCCTGCGACCATCATGGCGACGAGGGTGACACGTCCCACGGAGATGCCTGCTGTGCGCGCTGCGTGCGGATTCTCGCCCACGGCGCGGAACTCGAAGCCCAGAGTCGACCGCTCGAGCAGCCACCACACGAGCACGGTGGCGACGACGGCGACGAGGAAGCCCGCGTTCAGCCGGAAGGGCTCCGGGAGGAGCGGGAAGAGCGCCGCCGATTCGTCGACGACGCGCGACTGCGGGTTCGCGGAGCCGGTCTGGCGGAACCACTCCTGCTTGAGCAGGTACGCGATGAGGTAGCCGGCGATCGAGTTGAGCATGATCGTGACGATCACCTCGTTGGCGCCCGTACGGGCCTTGAGCGCACCGGCGATGCCGCCCCAGATCGCACCGCCGACGATGCCCGCGGCGATCGCGAGGAGCATGTGGAGGCCCAGCGGCAGGGTGAGCCAATAGCCGATGAAGCCGGCGAAGATCGCGCCGAGGATGACCTGTCCCTGACCACCGATGTTGAAGAGCCCGGAGCGGAAGCCCAGCGCGATGCCCAGTCCGGCGAGGATGAGCGGGGTCGAGGCGACGAGCGACTCCGTGAAGGGACGCACCGCACGCACGAACGACTGGGCCTCCCAGTCGAAGACCGCACCGCGGAACAGTGCGAGATAGGCCTCGCTCACCGTCTGCCACACGCTCACGAGGAGGTCGGTGGGCCGGGAGAAGAAGTACCCCAGCGTGGACTGCACGTTCGTGTCCGCCGCGGCGATGAGCACGGCACCGGCGAGCAGGCCCACGAAGATCGACAGCACGGAGACCATCCACGATCCGGAGAGGATGTCCCGGAGCAGGGTCGGCGCGGGGGGCTCGGGCGCGGCAGCCTTGTCCGGAGCAGCGGGCACCGGCTGCCCGGTCGCGGTCTTCTCACTCATGCCGGGTCCTCCTCGGACGCTGAGATCTCCGTTGCGGCGGAGCCGTCCTCGACGCGGGCCAGCGCTTCGTCCTCCGGCACCCCGGCCATCATGAGGCCCAGGACATCGCGAGGCGTGCCGGCCGGAACGATGCCGACGACCTGCCCGCGGTACATCACGGCGATGCGGTCGGCGATGTTGAACACCTCGTCGAGCTCCGTGGAGACGATGACGCAGGGTGTGCCGGAGTCGCGCTCGGCGATGATGCGCTTGTGGACGAACTCGATCGATCCGACGTCCAGACCGCGGGTGGGCTGGCTGGCGACGAGCAGACGCAGCGGACGGCCCAGCTCGCGGGACAGGACGACCTTCTGCTGGTTGCCCCCGGACAGTGTGGAGATGGGGTCGTCGATCGATGTGAGGCGGATGTCGAACTCGCCGACCTTCTTCTCCCCCTCCGACCGCACCACGGCCGGCTGCATCGACATGCCGGAGGCGTACGGGGCCTGGTCGTAGAGGTCGAGGATCATGTTCTCGCTGATCGTGAACGAGCCGATGACCCCATCGGTCGACCGGTCCTCCGGCACGAAGCCGATGCCCTTGCGCAGACGCTCCTTCACGGACCTGCCCGCCAGGTCCTCCCCGTCCAGGGAGATCGTGCCGCTGCGCGGTTCGACGAGGCCCATGACCGCCTCTGCGAGCTCGGACTGGCCGTTGCCGTCGACGCCCGCGATCGCGAGGATCTCACCGCGGCGCACGTCGATGCTCACGTCGTCGACGACGACGGACTCCGATTTGTCGACGACGGTGAGCCCGCGGACGGAGAACGTGGCCTCACCGGGATCCGGGTGCGTCTTGTCCGTCGTGAGGTGGACGTCACGGCCGACCATGAGCCCCGCGAGCTCCGATTCGTCGGATTCCGGCGATGCCTCCCCCACGACCCTGCCGCGGCGGATGACGGTGATTCCGTCTGCGATGGCGCGGACCTCGCGCAGCTTGTGCGTGATGAAGACGATCGACGTGCCGCCGGCCTTGAGCTGGCGCATGATCTCGATCAGCTCGTCCGTCTCCTGCGGGGTGAGCACGGCGGTGGGCTCGTCGAGGATGAGGATCTTCGCGTCCCTGGACAGGGCCTTGATGATCTCCACGCGCTGCTGCGCACCCACCGGCAGGTCCTCGATGACCGCGTCGGGGTTGATGTTGAAGCCGAAGCGTGCGGAGATCTCCGTGACCTTCCGGCGGGCCTCTCCGAGGTCCAGGAGGGCGCCCTTCGTCGTCGGCTCATAGCCCAGGGCCACGGATTCCGCGACCGTGAAGACGGGCACCAGCATGAAGTGCTGGTGGACCATGCCGATGCCGGCGGCCACCGCGTCGCCGGGACCGCTGAAAGCCACCGGACGGTCGTCGATGAGGATCTCCCCCTCCTCCGGCGCATAGAGGCCGTAGAGGGTATTCATGAGAGTGGACTTGCCCGCCCCGTTCTCCCCCAGCAGCGCATGGATCTCACCGGGTTCGACGACGAGGTCGATCGAGTCGTTGGCGGTGAACGAGCCGAATCGCTTGGTGATTCCTCTGAGTTCGAGCTTCACGTGCGGATTCTCCTGGAGTGGGAACACGGGGCGGAGGATGTTGACGGGCCCCGGCAGTCGTCGTCACCCGCGGCCACAGCCTATCCGAAGGCTGGGACGGAGGACGGCGCACCGCCGGGACCCGTTCACGGCCCCTGGTGAGGTCAGGGCGAGCTGGGGCTCTCGACCGTCAGTTCACCGGAGATGATCTGCTCGCGCAGCTCCTGGACCTTCGAGTCGAGCTCCTCCGGGACCTCTCCCTCGAAGTCGTGGTAGGGAGCCAGGCCGACGCCCTCGTTCTCCAGCGTGCCGACGTACGGCTCTGCGGAGAAGTTCCCGTTCACGTCCTCCGCGATCGTGTCCTTGACGGCGTTGGAGATCTCCTTCATGACCGACGTGAGGATGATGTCGCCGTAGTCGGTCGACTCATAGCCGTCCGAGTCCACCCAGATGATCTTGGTGCCCTCTTCGTCCTGCGCGGCCGATGCCGCACCGAGGCCGACGGGGCCCGCGACCGGCATGATGATGTCCGCGTCCTGGGAGATGAACTGCTCCGTGAGCGCCTGGCCCTGGCTCTGGTTGTCGAAGTCGCCGGAGAACGATCCCTCCTGCGATTCCTTGTCCCACCCGAGCAGCGAGACGTCTTCGTCGTTGTCCGCGTTGTACTCGTCGACGCCGTCGGCGAAGCCGTCCATGAAGATCGTGACCGAAGGGATCTGGATGCCCCCGAACGTCGCGACCGTACCGGTCTCCGACATGCCCGCCGCGAGATAGCCGGCGAGGAACGAGGCCTCCGCCGTGTTGAAGATGATCGGCTTGCCGTTCTCCAGCTCGGTCGACTCGCCGTCCGCATCGGAGAACGTCGAGTCGATGAGGCCGAAGTGCAGGTCCGGGTTGGCCTCAGCGGCCTGCTGGATCGAGTCCTCGAGGAGGAAGCCGACCCCCATCGTCATGTTGCATCCCTGGCCGACCATGCTGTCGACGTTGGGCGAGAAGTCCGAGTCGCTCTGCGATTCCGCACGAGCCTCGTCGATCCCCAGCTCCTCGACTGCCATTTCGAGGCCCTCCGCAGCGGACTGGTTGAAGGACTTGTCGTCCCACCCGCCCGCATCGGAGACGATGCAGCCCAGGTAGTCGGTGCCTTCGCCGCCTTCGCCGCCGCCGCCCGATTCCTCCGGCGCCTCTCCGCACGCGCTCAGCGCGAGTGCGCCCGCCGCCATCAGCGCCGTGGCCGATGCAAGATGCTTTCGCTTCACTGGTTTCTCACTCTCTATGAGTCCGAGGACGACCTCATATACACACCTGCGCGCGCGTGCGGCATTCGCCGACGACATCGATGGTGGGCCGTTGTTTCAAGGGATCATCTTCCACGGATTCGGACTGTTTTCACCGGAATCTCGCACGAGATGCCCCAATCGCAACACAATCGTTGTGAACTAGACTCGGGTCCATGCTTCCTGAACACCTCCGGACTCAGCTGTTCCCCGAGCAGCCTGCCGCGAACGCCCCCTCACCCCGCCTGTCCATCGTGGAGCTCATCCACGCGAACCAGGTGCAGACGATGGTCTCCCGGACCGCTGCGGCGCAGTTCGCGCACACACACGGCCTCAATCTGATCGACTTCCACGTCGTGCAGTCCGTGATCGCACTGGGCGACGACCAGGAGACGGCGACGCCGGGCTACATCGCCCGCGGGCTGTCGCTGTCCGCGTCGACCCTCACCTCGATCCTCGAGCGCCTCGTCCGTGCCGGCCTTCTCGTCCGCGAGCGTGATTCCGCAGACCGCCGCCGGATCTCGATCTACCACACGGACAAGTCCGCGCAGCTCATGGCGGATTTCTACCGTCACCTCGCCGCCCAGTACGAGGCGGCGTTCGAATCCGCCGATGACGAGCACGTCCAGGCCCACACCGCCTTCGTCTCCGAGCTGGAGGCGGCGAACCAGCGCGTCGTCGATGAGTTCGAGAAGTCGGGAGAGAACCTGCGCAGCGCCACGCAGGGCCGGGCGGCACTCGCCGATCCGCAGTCCTCCGCAGAGCAGCTGTCCCACGACCAGGCCGCCAGCTGAGGTCCTGACCACCGCCCTCCGGGCACCCCGCACACCGACGCCGAGGCGCCGGGCACCTTCATCCCGAAGGGCCCGGCGCCTCTGTGGTTGCGCGCCTCCCCTTCTAGGATGGCGGGATGGGAACGACGCACCACGATGCCGGCAGCGCATCCGCAGCCGTTCGCCCCGGCGCCGGAAGCGCCCACGGGAAGGCGATCCTCCTGGGCGAGCACGCCGTGGTCTACGGTGCGCCCGCGATCGCGATCCCCGTCGACGAACTGACCGCGCGTGTCGACATCGCGCCGTCCTCCGGAGGTCTGCGGATCGAGAGTGCGCTCTACACGGGACCGCTCGCAGACGCCCCCGCACGCCTCGCCCCCGTCAGCGCCGCGATCGCGGAGGCGTGTTCACGCCTCGGCGCGCCGGACCCGCAGGGCCCCGACGCGCTCGTGCGGATCGACAGCAAGATCCCCCACGAGAGAGGGCTGGGTTCGAGCGCCGCCGTCGCCGCCGCACTCATCCGTGCGATCTACGACTCCGCATCAGCGGACCTGGACGCCGACACGCTCTTCGAGCTCATCCAGACGTCCGAGCGCGCCGCACACGGCAGCCCGAGCGGCATCGACGCACGCACGGTGACCTCGCCCGTCCCCATCAGGTTCACCCGCGGCGAATCGGCACCGGTCCGCATCGGGGCGCCCCTGCACCTCGCGTTCGCGGACTCCGGCAGCTCCGGGTCGACCACACGGGCCGTCGGCGTCGTCCGCGCGCTGCGAGAGCGCGATCCGGTCCGCACGGAGGCGCTGCTCGCCCGGCTCGCCCAGGTCGCGGAGGGCTCCGTCGCAGACCTCGAGACCGGCGATCGGTCGGCGCTGGGCGCACGGATGGGGGAGGCGCACGATATCCTTCGTCGCGTGGGAGTGAGCTCACCGGAGCTCGATGCACTCGTCGCCGCGGCGCACGCAGCCGGTTCTCCCGGCGCCAAGCTGACCGGGGGCGGGTTGGGCGGCTGCGTGATCGCCATCGCCGGCTCTCCCGCTCACGCAGTCGATCTGAGCGCAGCACTGCGCCGCGCAGGCGCTCACAGCACCTGGACCGTGGAGGTTCCCGCAGCATGACCATCGCAGCCGCACGCGCGTTCCCCAACATCGCGCTCGTCAAGTACTGGGGCAAGCGGGACGAGGACCTCATCCTCCCCGTCGCCGGCAGCCTGTCCCTCACCCTGGACGCCTTCGCCACGACGACCTCGGTCCAGGTCATGCCGTCTGCGGAGGCCGATGCGTTCGAGCTCAACGGCTCGACGGCGACCGGGGAGGCCGCCCGTCGGGTCAGCACCTTCCTCGACCACATCCGCGCGCGGGCCGGCTCCGCAGCGCGCGCACGAGTCACATCGACGAACGAGGCGCCCACCGGTGCCGGCCTCGCGTCCTCCGCGGCCGGGTTCGCAGCCTTGGCGACGGCGGCCTCGGCGGCCTACGGCCTCGACCTGGACCGCCGGGAGCTCAGCCGCCTCGCTCGGCGCGGCTCCGGCTCCGCAGCCCGCAGCATCGTCCCCGAGGTCGCTGTGTGGCACGCGGGACACGACGACCATTCGTCGTTCGCGGAGCCCGTCGACGCGCCGGACATGCAGATGGTGATCGTCACCGTCGACACCGCTCAGAAGACCGTCTCGAGCCGCGAGGCCATGCGCCGGACCGCAGCCACGTCTCCGTACTTCCCGGCGTGGATCTCCTCCACCGAGCAGTCGCTCGCGGAGATGGTCGACGCGTGCGCCGCCGGCGACTTCACCCGCATCGGTGAGATCGCCGAATCCCATGCTCTGCGGATGCACGGTGCGATCGAGGCGTGCGATCCGCCCATCCGATACCTCGCGCCCCGGTCCGTGGCGGTGTTCGACGCCGTGGCGTCGCTGCGCGCCCAGGGGGTCGAGGGGTACGCGACGGCCGATGCCGGCCCCAACGTCGCCGTCCTCGTCCGACCGGAGCACGCCGAGCGCCTGCGCGACTCCCTCGCCGAACTCGGAGAGGCCCGCCTCGTGGGCCCCGGTGCGGGTGCGACGCTGATCGACCCCTCCGGGGGAGTCGACTCGTGATCGAGAAGCGCGCTCCCGGCAAGCTGTACATCGCCGGCGAGTACGCGGTCGTGGAACCCGGCGGGAGTGCGGTGCTCGTCGCCGTCGACCGGTACATCACGGTGCGGCTCACCGAGGGGGCCGACAGGGGCCGCGTCCGGTCGAGTGCCTACGGACGCACGCCGCTCGAATGGGTGCGGGACGACGCCGGCGACCGCATCATCCTGGAGCACCATCCCACCGACTACGTCTTCGCGGCGATCACGGCGACCGAGCAGCTGCGCTCGTCGCGCGGACTCGCGCCGCGCTACTACGACCTCGACATCAGCAGCGAGCTGGACGACGTGAGCGGTCAGAAGTACGGGCTCGGCTCGTCCGGCGCCGTGACAGTCGCCGTGATCGCCGCGCTCGACGAGTTCTACCGGCTCGGGCTCACCGCGACGGAGCGCTTCAAGCTCGCGCTCCTCGCCACGATCGACGTCTCCCCGGACTCGTCCGGCGGAGACCTCGCCGCGAGCACGTTCGGCGGGTGGATCCGCTATTCCTCACCCGACCGCGGCGCGCTGCGCACGCACCGCGCCGCGGTCGGCACGGTCGAGACGCTCTTCGCGGACCGCGCATGGGCGGGCAGCGGCGTCAGCCGGCTCCCCCATCCGAACCACCTCGACCTGCTCGTCGGCTGGACCGGCTCCCCCGCCTCCACAGAGCGGCTCGTCGAACAGGTGCGCGACGCCGAAGGGCGGCCCGCCGTCATCCCGTACGACTCCTTCGCCGGCGACAGCCGCGCGTGCGTCGACGACCTCGCCGCGGCCTTCGCACGCGGAGGTGAGGGCGCACTCGACGTGGTCCACCGCGCGCGGCGCGTCCTTCAGCGGCTCAGCGCCTCCTCCGGCGTCCTCATCGAGACCGCCCGGCTGCGGGCCCTCTGCGACATCGCCGAACGGCACGGCGGCGCGGCGAAGCCGTCCGGCGCCGGCGGCGGCGACTGCGGAGTCGTCCTCACGCGCACGGAGGGTCCTGCCGGTCCTGCCGACAGGATCATCCGCGAATGGCGCGAGAACGGCATCCTGCCGCTCAGCCTCGCACCCCACCCGGCCACCGGAGACATCGATGACTTCTGACGCACCGCCCCCCACGGACCCCACGCGCGCGGCGCGCAAGGACGAGCACCTCTCGCTCGCCCTCGACCAGCACGGGGACGGCCGAGCGCACAACGAGTTCGATGACCTCGACTTCGTCCACCATGCGCTCGACGGGGTGGACGCGGACCTCGTCGACCTGTCGGTCTCCGTGCCCTATCGCGCCGGTGCCCGGCATCCGGCGGGTCGGTGGCGCTGGCGCACCCCGTTCTACGTCAACGGGATGACCGGCGGGACGGAGCGCACGACCCGCATCAACCGCCAGCTCGCGATCAGCGCCCGAGAGACCGGCATGCCCATGGCGTGCGGCTCAGTCTCCGTCGCCCTCGACGATCCGTCGACCGCACACGGGTTCGCCGTGATCCGCGAGGAGAACCCCTCGGGCTTCGTCATGGCGAACCTGGGGGTCGGACGGCCGGCTGACGACGCGCCGCGTGCCGTCGAGCTGCTGTCGGCCGATGCCCTGCAGGTCCACGTCAACGCGGTGCAGGAGACGGCGATGCCCGAGGGGTCCCGCGACCTCTCCTCCTGGCTCGCCTCCGTCGAGGGTCTCGCGGCCGCCTCCCCCGTCCCCGTCATCGTCAAGGAGGTGGGCTTCGGGCTCAGCCGCCGCACGCTCGGCCGGCTGGCCGACATCGGGGTCGGCGTCGCAGACGTCAGCGGCCGCGGCGGCACCGACTTCCTCCGGATCGAGGACGCACGACGCACCGACGGAGGCTTCGGCATGCTCACGGGCTTCGGTCAGTCCGCGCTCGCGAGCCTGCTCGATGCGTCCGCCCCCGCATCGTCCTCGAGACCGTCCTCGACACCGACCCTCCTCGCCTCCGGCGGCGTGCGGTCGCCGTACGACGTCGTCAAGGCGCTCGCGGCCGGTGCGCACGCGGTGGGCGTCGCCGGCGCGTTCGTGTCGGTCGTCGGACCCGATGGCGACGAGGGCGGAGCGCACCGACTCATCAGCCTGGTCGAGGACTGGACGGAGCGCACCCGTGCCGTGTTCGCGCTCCTGGGCGCAGCGCACCGCGACGACCTGCGCTCGACCGACGTCATCCTCCGCGGTCGCCTGCGGGAGTTCTGCGAGTCACGAGGCGTCGACCTCGCCGCTCTGGCCCAGCGCTCCGACACCCGCGACTGATCGACGGCCCCAGCACGACGGGGACGACGCACCCCACCGAGAGGAGCACACCGTGTACGTGAAGATCTGTGGTCTCAGGACCCCGGCCGACGTCGACGCAGTGCGCAGTGCGGGCGCCGATGCCCTGGGCGTTGTGCTGAGCCGCACCAGTGTGCGCGCGGTCTCCGTCGAGCACGCTCGCAGCCTCGTGGCGCATGCCGAGGCGTCTCTCCCGGCCGCCGGCTCACACTCGTCGGCGAAACCGCTCACGACCGTCGCGGTCGTGCACGACCTGGGCATCGACGAAGCGCTCGCGGCTGCGGAGGCGATCGGCGTCGACGTCCTGCAGCTCCACGGCTATTCGCACACCGACATCTGCCGAGCCGCGGAGGTCGAGGGGCTGGAGATCTGGCGGGCGACGTCCGCTCAGAGCGGGCCCACCACCGTGGGCGCGCACGGCGAGGACGCGCTGCTCCTGGATTCGAGCACTCCGGGATCCGGCACGACATGGGACCTCGGCACACTCGACGAACGGCCCACCGGACGCTGGCTGCTGGCCGGCGGCCTCAGCCCGGACACCGTCGCAGAGGCCATCGTCGCCGCACGACCGTGGGGCGTCGACGTCTCCAGCGGAGTCGAGGCGGTGAGGGGCACGAAGGACCACGGGCTGATCCACCGCTTCGTCGAGGCTGCGAAGACGCCGACTCCCTGACCGGGGCAGCGGGGGTCAGCCGAGGTCGTCGGTGAGCTCCAGCCAGCGCTCCTCGATGTCTGCGAGCTCCGATTCATACCCCTGCTGCTCCCGCGTCAGCGAGGCGAGGCCTTCGAAATCGCTCTGATCGTGCGCCGCCATCCGCGCGTGCACGTCGTCGACGCTGCGCTGCAGCTTCCCCATCTTCCGCTCGAGAGCGGACAGTTCCTTCTGCGCGGCGCGGCGCTGTGCACTGGACAGACCGGTGCCCGCGGCCGAGGCCCCGGTTCCCGCCGTGCTCTGGCCCGCCCCGGCACCCGCAGCGTCCGAGCGGGAGGCCGACAGCGCCTCGGTCGCGGATCCACCTGCTGCGGCACCGCCGGCGGCCCGCGTCGCCTCCTCCGCCACGTCCTGCTCGGCGGACAGCGTGAGGTACTCGTCGACCCCGCCCGGCAGGTGCCGGACCCCGGCCCCGCGGACGGCGAACTGGTCGTCTGTTACGCGCTCCATGAAGTAGCGGTCGTGCGAGATGACGAGCAGTGTGCCCGCCCAGGTGTCGAGGAGGTCCTCCATCGCGGCGAGCATGTCGGTGTCCATGTCGTTCGTCGGCTCATCGAGGATGAGGACGTTCGGCTCATCCAGCAGGGTGAGCAGGAACTGCAGCCGACGGCGCTGGCCGCCCGACAGGTCCTTCACCCGGTTCGCGAGCACATCGCCCAGGCCGAGCTTCTCCGCGAGCTGGCCGGGCGTCAGGTCCCCGCCCGCCGTCTTGTACTCGGTCTTCTTCCGGCCCAGGAGGTCGCGGATGAACTCGCCCATGAGCGGTTCGAGGTCCCGCAGCTGCTGGTCGAGGACCGCGACAGAGACGGTCTTGCCCTTCTTCACGCGTCCCCGCGTGGGAGCGACATCGCCGGCCAGGAGGCCCGCAAGCGTCGACTTGCCCGCGCCGTTCCGGCCGAGGATCCCGATGCGGTCTCCGGGCCCGACGATCCAGTCGACGCCGTCGAGGACCGTCGTCCCGGGGTAGTCGACGCCCACATCGGTGAGCTCGAAGACGTCCTTGCCCAGTCGCGAGGTCGCCATGCCGACGAGCTCGACCGTGTTGCGGACCGGCGGGACGTCGGCGATGAGTGCGTTGGCCGCGTCGACGCGGAACTTGGGCTTCGAGGTGCGGGCGGGGGCTCCGCGGCGCAGCCACGCGAGCTCCTTCCGCATGAGGTTCTGCCGCTTCGCCTCCGCCTGGTCCGCGAGTCTGCGGCGCTCGAGCCGCTGGAGGACGTACGCGGCGTACCCGCCCTCGTACTGGTCGACGAGGCCGTCGTGGACCTCCCAGGTCTGGGTCGTGACCTCGTCGAGGAACCACCTGTCGTGCGTGACGACCAGGACTGCCCCCTGGCCGGGCGACCAGCGGTTCCTGAGGTGACGTGCGAGCCACGCGATGCCCTCGACGTCCAGGTGGTTCGTCGGCTCATCGAGGAACAGGACGTCGTGGTCTCCCGCGAGCAGTGCGGCGAGCGCGACGCGGCGACGCTGCCCCCCGGAGAGCCCCGCGACAGGCGCCTCGAGGTCGAGGTCTCCCAGGAGCCCCGACATGACGTCGCGGATGCGCGGCACAGCCGCCCACTCGTGGTCGGCGGCGTCGCCGACCACCGCCTCGCGGATCGAGGCACCGGGCGCGAAGTCATCCGCCTGGTGCAGGTATCCTGTCGTCACGTCGCGCCTGCGGGTCACGCGACCCGAATCGGGTTCGCGCAGGCCCGCGAGGATCGTCACGAGCGTGGACTTGCCGTCCCCGTTGCGGCCGACGATGCCGATCCGGTCCCCCGCATCCACACCGATCGTCAACTCGTCGAGGATCGTCCGGTTCGGATAGCTGAGGCTGATCGTCTCGCAGCCGAGCAGGTGCACAGGGAGCCTTTCGCAGGTGGTGTGGAGCGGCCCCCAGCCTACTCGTCCACGGGCACGGTTCGTCCACACGCACGGGGGAGACGTCATAGTCTGGGAACGATGTCCGCGCAGTCAGCACGGCGGAGCGGACAGCACGCCAGAACAGCCAGCGGACACGCACGACCAGCGAAGACGAAGGAGCCGTCCATGTCTCTCGACCTCACAGCGTTCGAAGCCCTGAGCTTCGACTGCTACGGGACCCTCATCGACTGGGAGGCCGGCATCGCCGCCGTCATCGGCCCGTGGGCACGGCGTCACGACGCCGCGCTCACGGATGAGGAGCTGCTCGTCGCGTATGCGGAGAACGAAGCGGTAGTCCTTCGCGAGACGCCGACGATCCTCTATCCCGATGCTCTGCGCGAGGCGTTCCGTCGGACCGGGGAGGCCCTCGATCTCCCGGTGTCGGATGACGACGCCGACGCGCTGGGCACGTCTGTGCCCGACTGGCCGGCCTTCGACGATTCAGTCGAGGCACTGACGATCCTGCAGCGGCACTACGAGCTGATCATCCTGTCGAACGTGGACAGAGAAGGATTCGCCGCCTCGAACCGGCGGCTGGTCGTCGACTTCGACGAGATCCTCACCGCGGAGGACATCGGCTCCTACAAGCCGAACCCTGCGAACTTCGCTGCGCTGGCGGCTCGCGTCGCAGACCGCGGACTGTCCGGTCGACTGCTGCACGTGGCGCAGTCGCTGTTCCACGACCATGTGCCCGCACAGTCGTCCGGGCTGCCGGGCGTCTGGATCAACCGCCGCCACGACCGTCCGGGCTGGGGCGCGACGCCCGATCCCCGCGAGACGGTCACCCCGGACGCCGAATACTCCTCACTCCTCGCGTTCGCGCACGCCGTCGAGGACGCATGCGCTGCTCGCGGAGACCGACCACGATGATGTCGCCCCGGAGATGACTCGAGTGCCCCGCCTCACTCCACGATGTGGGCGCCGCGGGCGGGTCCGGTCGTCCTCACGACCTCCCGCACACCGCGTGATGCCTCCAGCAGCACCGCCAGTTCGAGCGCGTGCGTCGCGTTCTGCGCGAGGAAGCCGACCGTCGGGCCCGAACCGGACAGCAGCACGGCGTGCGCACCCGCTCGCCGTCCCTCGTCCATGACGTGCGCGATGTCCGGCAGCAGGGAGACGGCCGCGTCCGTCATGTCGTTGTGGACATTCGCCGCGAGAGCCTCGACGTCACCCGAGGCGAGCGCTGCGAGGACCTCGGTGGGGTCGGCCAGCCGCGCGGCGACCTGTCCACCTGGAGCACTGATTCCACCTGGAGCGCTGTGTCCGCCGGCTGTCCACTGGTCCCGCAGCTCGTCCACCCGCCGGTAGACGTCCGGGGTCGACAGCGTCCCCGTCGACGTCGCGAGCACCCAGTGGTGTGTGCCCTGGGACAGGACCCGGGTGAGGTCGTCTCCACGGCCTCGGCCCAGGGCTATACCGCCGTGCAGCGCGAAGGGGACGTCGGCGCCGAGCGTCGCGGCGATCTCCTCGAGCACCGCGCGGTCGTCGAAGCCTGCCAGCTTCGCGACGGCGACGAGCGCTGCGGCAGCATCCGCGGATCCGCCGCCCATCCCGCCGGCGACGGGCACCTGCTTGTCGATCGTGATCGCGACGCGGCCGCCCCATCCCGTCCGCTTGCGGAAGGCGATGACCGCGGCGAGCGCCAGATTCCTCTCATCGAGGGGGATCCCGTCACCGGCACGACGGCCCGTGACCTCGACCGAGTCCGACTCCGCCAGCTCGATCGTGACCGTCTCCGGAGTGTTCAGAGCCTCGAAGACCGTGACCAGTGCGTGGTAGCCGTCCGGCCCCGGATCCCCCACTCCCAGGTGCAGATTGATCTTCCCGTACGCGCGCGCTGTGACGGACGGATGGAGCTGCCGCGGGGTGCTCATACCGCCGCCTCCGCGATCGCCGCGAAGTCGTCGACGGTGAGTGTCTCGCCGCGGGCGCTGGGATCGACGCCCGCGCGGGTGAGCACGGCCTCGGCGGCGGAGGCGGAGCCCGCCCACCCGGAGAGAGCGGAGCGCAGGGTCTTGCGGCGCTGGGCGAAGGCGGCGTCGACGACGGCGAAGACCGCGTCCCGGTCGCCCTCCCGCGGCGTGTCTCGGCGCATGATGCGCACGAGTCCCGAGCCCACGTTCGGTGCCGGCCAGAACACGTTCTTCCCGACGTCCGCCGCACGGTCGACCGTGCCGTACCACTGCGCCTTGACGCTGGGGACGCCGTACGTGCGGGATCCGGGCGGGGCTGCCAGCCGATCGGCGACCTCGGCCTGGACCATGACGAGCACCTGCCTGATGGCCGGGAAGGTCGCGAGGAAGTGGAGGAGGACGGGCACCGCGACGTTGTACGGGAGGTTCGCGACGAGCGCCGTGGGCTCCCCCAGGTGGTCGGGCAGTTCCGTGACACGCATCGCATCGGCATTCACCAGGGCGAACGGTTCCGCACCAGCAGGCGCGTCGAAGACATCTGCGGCGAACCGGTGGACGGTCTCCGGCAGACGCGAGGCGAGCAGTTCATCGATCTCCACGGCGACGACCCGATGGCCGGCGGCCAGCAGCCCCAGCGTGAGCGAGCCCAGTCCGGGGCCGATCTCCACGACCGTCTGCGATCCGTCGAGGTGCGCTGCACCGACGATCATCCGCACGGTGTTCGGGTCGATGACGAAGTTCTGGCCCCGCTGCTTCGTGGGCCTCAGACCCAGCCCGTCGGCGAGGACGCGGACGTCGCGGGCACTGAGGAGAGTCGTCATGTCTTTCACACTAGTGGACGCACACGGGAACACCAGTGCAGACGCGTCGTGACGTCACCGCCGCGACGCCTCTGTCCACCCATTAGGGTGAACCGCATGGATGAGTCCGTTCTCGCACAGCTCCTGGATCCGGAAGCGCTCGCGCTGCTCGAGTCGATCGAGCACCGGCCGTCGGAGGAACTCGCGATCGCGTCCCGCCTGCGGAAGGACGGGATGAGTCCTGCGCTGGCGTCCGAACTCCTCAACCAGGCGCAGCTGCGGAACGAGGCGGGGGCGAAGTTCGGTCCCTTCGCCGACTCCATGCTCTTCACCCGCGACGGGCTCGCCCAGGCGACACGCCTGTCCGTCGCGGCGCACCATTCCCGTCGCATGCTCGCCACGGCACCGGAGATCATCGCCGATCTGGGGTGCGGCCTGGGCGCCGATTCGATGGCGTTCGCCGGGATGGGCGGTGCGACCCGCGTCGAGGCGGTCGACGCAGACCCCGTCACCGCCGCACTGGCCGCCTACAACCTCAAGGCGCTCGACACGGTGTCCGTGACGCAGGGCCTCGCGGAGGACGCGGACCTGAACCGCTTCGGCGCCGTCTGGCTGGACCCCGCACGCCGTACGGGCGACGGGAGGACCACGGCCTCGCGCCGGCTGGTCGACCCGGAGTCCTTCTCCCCCAGCCTCACGTGGGCCTTCTCCGCTGCAGACACCGTGCCCAGCGTCGGCATCAAGCTGGGCCCTGCACTCGATCATGCGCTCATCCCCGACGGCTGGGAGGCGCAGTGGGTGTCCGAGGGCGGCGATGTCGTCGAAGTCGCGCTCTACCACGGTGAGGTCCGCGAACGTCCCGGCCGCAATGCGCTGGTGCACGGGCCCCACGGCGCTCTTCAGATCCACGAGTCCGAGCTGCCCGCGGGCGACGAGGACGGGATCGGAGATCTGGGCGAGTACCTGTTCGAACCCGATGGCGCGATCATCCGGGCGGGGCTCGTGACGGCTCTGTGCGGGCCCCTGAGCATGCGTCGCGTGAGCGGACCGATCGCATATCTCACCGGCGATCGGCTCCCGGAGGGCTCCGCTGCCTCGGCTGTGGCGAGCTACCGCATCGTCGATGTGCTGCCGGCCGGCATCAAGGCGCTGCGTCGCGCGCTCATGGACCGCGGGATCGGTCGCGTCGTCATCAAGAAGCGCGGAGCGGACATCGTGCCGGACCAGGTCCGTCGTCAGCTCAAGCTGCCTGGCGGCGACCCGGCCACCCTCGTCTTCACCCGCGTGGGTGAGGATCACGTCGTCCTCCTCACCCAGCCCGTGGCGGCGGAACCTCCGGGTGACTGAGCACCTGTCGAACTCTGTGCACCTGTCGACCTCCGAGCACCGCCCACCTCTGAGCGAAGGGATCCACCCATGACCGAGACGCGCAGCCGTGTCCTCCTCACCGTCGACGAGCTCGCGGACCTGCTTCGTCCAGACAGCGCCGCGGCGAGTCCTTCGTCTGCGGCCCGTTCCGCACCCGTCCTCCTCGACGTCCGGTGGACCCTCACACAGCCCGATGGCCGGCAGGACTTCTCCGCCGGTCACATTCCTGGTGCGCAGTACGTCGCGCTGGACACCGAGCTCTCCGACCACACCTCCGATGATCCGGCGCGGGGCCGCCACCCCCTGCCGCGCGAGGACCAGTTCGAGGCGACCGTCCGCTCCTGGGGAGTCCGCACCGGCACACCCGTCGTCGTCTATGACGACGTCGCAGGTCAGGCCGCCGCACGTGCGTGGTGGATGCTCCGCTGGGCCGGACACGACGATGTGCGTGTCCTGGACGGCGGCTGGTCGGCATGGCGGGACGCGGGACTACCGGAAGCGACCGGACTGCCGGAGGAGACCGGGCAGCCGGACGAGGAGGGGCTGCCGGACGCGGAGGGACCACGGGACGGGACGGGCGCATCGGACCCGACAGCGTCCTCGGGCGAGGGCGGTCTCTTCGTCATCCGGCCCGGATCGATGCCGTCGCTCACCGCGGACGAGGCCGCAGCACTGGCAGGCTCCGGCAGCGGGGTCCTGCTGGACGCTCGCGCACCCGAGCGGTTCGAGGGACGCGCCGAGCCCTTGGATCCGCAGGCCGGGCACATCCCGGGCGCGCACAACGCGCCGGCCGGCAGCAGTACGGCGAACGGGCACTTCCGCTCGTCAGAGGAGCTCGTGGACTACTACGGCGGAGTCGGCGCGGCAGACACCGAAGGCATGACCGCCGAGGGCACGATCCGCACCATCGGCGCCTACTGCGGTTCCGGGGTGAGTGCGTCGCACACGGTGCTGGCACTCGCGAGCATCGGCGTCGAGGCAGCGCTCTTCCCCGGCAGCTGGTCAGCATGGTCCAACGACTCCGCGCGCCCGGTCGCCACCGGCACGGCCGAGGACGAGACGGTGCATCCGCCCCAGGCCTGACACAGCTCCCCCGGCGAGGGACGGGTGGACGGTTCGACGGCCGGGCGCAGGAGGCCGCACGTCGAACCGTCCACCCGTCCCTCGCGAGGAGGGCGGCTGCGACTCAGCCCGCGGCGCAGTCGGGGGCGTCGATCGAGAGCTCGACGGGTGAGGAGCCCTGAGCCTCCAGATCTCCCGCAAGGTACTTCGCGACGGCGGCGAACGCGTACGGATTGTCGTCGTAGACCTCGAGGGTCGTGTCGGCAGCCGCATCCTCGACGTCCCACGGGCCGGTCGTGCCGACGACGACGTCCGCGCCCACCGCGCCGTCTCCGGCACCCAGGCTCACTGTCGTGCCGCCGTCGCCGACGCTCAGGCCCGCTTCCTCCGCCGCCTCCGTGAATGCTGCGCGCGCGGCGTCGGACCCGCCGGTCACGGTCACCGCGTCCGCGGGCTCCTCGATGCGGCACTCCCCCACCAGCACTGTGAGGGAGGCGTCGGCAAGATCGGTGAGGGCATCATCGGCAGCAGCGGAGGCGTCTTCGTCGTGCCCCGCGCCCTCGGCCGCTGCGCCGCCGACAGCGCCGATCCGCGCCTGCCACAGCTGCATCGCGACGACTCGCGTCGACGCCTCGACGACTCGCTCCCGCGACAGATCGCCGCTTGCCAGAGCCTCCGACAGCGCACCCACGGCTTCACCGGAGTCCGGGGGCATGAGTGCCAGATCCGCGCCGGCCGCGATCGCCTTGACGGTCTCCTGCCCCGGCTCCTCCGTCACAGCGCCCATGTTGAGCGCGTCCGTGATGGCGACGCCGTCGAAGCCCACGTCCTCGCGCAGCGCATCGTAGACGTCGGGATTGAGCGTGGCCGGCAGATCCTCAGCCCCGGGGAGGCCGATGTGGCCGACGAGGACCATCGGCGCGCCGGACTCGGTCGCCGTGCGGAACGGTTCGAAGCTGTCGCCCGCGAGCTCGTCAAGGGAGTCCTCTGAGACGGGGAGCTCCTCGTGCGAATCCACCGTGAGCGCTCCGTGGCCCGGGAAGTGCTTGGCGGACGAGGCCAGTCCCGTCTCGGTGTAGCCGCTCACCGCGGCGGCGACGACCTCGGAGACACGCTCCGGATCGTCGCCGGGCGAGCGCAGGTTGATGACCGGGTCCTCGGCTCCGATGGTGAGATCCGCGACGGGCGCGAAGTCGGCCGTGAAGCCCAGGTTCCGCAGATCGACGCCCTGCGCCTCGATCGCAGCGCGCGTGATGTCCGCGTCGTCGGCGGCTCCGGCAGCCATGAGCGGGGGGAACTCGAGGGCCGCGTCATCGAGCCGTGCGACGGGGCCGCCCTCCTGATCGACGCCGATCGCGACGGGCCATCCGCGGTCGCCCGCGGCCGCGGCGAGGGTGTCGGTCACTCCACGCACCTCGTCCGCGCCCGCGCCGTCGGAGAGGTTGTGGCCCATCACGATCGCACCTGCGAGATGCCGTTCGTTCACAGTATCCGCCGCGGCGTCGACGTCCGTGCCGTTGTAGGTGAACATCACGACGGACCCGACGAGTTCGACATCATCCATGTCCTCGACGATGTCGGCAGCGGCCTCGACATCGTCGTCCGTCACGCCGTCGGCCGGAGGCGCCTCCGTGTCCGCCGTCGCGTGCGCGCCCGGGTCGCCTGCGGCCTCTCCCACCGCCGAGGTGCCGGTCGGCTGGAGCGCGTCGCCCGCGTCCCCGTCCGGCGGCTCTGACGAGCAGCCTGTGAGGACGAGTGCGGCGGCGGCGCCGACGACGCCGAAGGAGGTGCGCATGGCGTCCATCGTAGCGGCGGGCCTCGTCGGCACGAACCGTTCAGTCAGGCAGTGGGAACGCGCTGACGTAGACCCGGAACCGGCGAGCAGTGTCGCCGCGCTCGCCGTCTTCGGCGGCGGCCGTGTGGCGCTCCACCACCTCCATGAGCTCACGCGACAGCGCCCGCGCCTGCGCGGCGGTCAGCTGAGCGGTCGACGTCGTGTCCACGGACGCCTCCCGCCACTCGGGGGTCTCGTCTTCATCATGGCCCAGCCAGGCGCGAAGCTTCTCGAACCGGTCCTGCAGATGGTGGCCCATGAGGATGCCGAGCTGCTCCGAGGTCGCACCGTCGGGTTCGACGACATGTCGGCGGATCGTGAAGCTGATGGGCTTCCACCATCGCTCACGGCCGGTGCCGCGCCCGAAGTCCTCCTCGACGAGACCGTGCTTCTCGAGCTGCCGGAGATGGTAGCTGGTCTGCCCCGTGCTCTCGCCCAGATGCTGCGCGAGCATCGTCGACGTCGCTGCACCGTGGTCGCTGAGATAGGTGTACATCGCCATGCGCAGGGGATGTGCGAAGGCTTTCATAGCTCGCGCATCCATCTCGTGCGAAGCCTCCCCGGGCAGCTTCTCGAAGCGTGCCGCTGCACTGCTGGACGTCTGCTCGCCCTGCGGAATCGGCGATGACCCCGCTCGACTCGCCCATCTGCTCCACAGCATTCGCCCCGACCACATCCCCCCCCCAGTCCGCCCCCACCCAGACGACGCGACCACCCGTTCCGTCGCCGGACGACTCCACGCGTCCCCGCCTCACCGCCCAGCTGCGCCGCATCACACTGTTCCTCGGGCTGCTGCTGGTCGAATGGTCGACGCGGTCAGAGGCCCATTCCGGTACGCCCAGCGATACCGCAACGGACAGCGACACCGAGACGCTGATCCGCCGTCACCACACCCACCGTGCTCTCGAACACGAGCAGCGCCGAGCCGAGGCACGCATGCTCATGGCACCCCTCGCCTGGTGATCTTCTTAACAACCGCGACCCGACCCTCGCGCGGGCGAGCACGACGTGCAAGAGTCGATTCTCATGAACGACTCTTCTTCCGCGCCGGTTCGATCCGTCCTCGAGTCACTGCTCGGCGACAGCGCTGCTCTCGCGGTCCTCACGGATCGGAAGCCGACCGTCACCGAGCAGACGCAGGCCGCCTACAACGCCCTCTTCGCCGCCTCGCACCCCCTGCCACCGTCTCTGCTGCACACGATCGCCGCGGTGGTCGCAGCGCAGCAGGGGTCCTCCGCCCTGCTTCGCTGGCACCTGACGCAGGTCGACGACCGCGAACTGTTCGATGACCTGGTGTCCGGTGCGAAGCCCGCAGATCCGCTGCTCGCCGCCCTCATGGAGTACGTGGACACAGTGTCCGTGTCCCCCGCACTCGCCGCCGTCGAGGACCAGCGGACCCTCGAATCGGCCGGCGCGGACCCTGACCTCGTCGTCCTCATCGGCCAACTCGTCGCTTTCGAGTCCTACCTCGTCCGGCTCGTCGCAGGACTCTCCGCGCTGGACGCATCTCCCGCCACGGGGGCACCCGACGGCGCTGCCGCCGAGACCCCCACTGCGCTGCCCGACCTGGCCCGCACTCCCCACTCCCGAGGCCGTACCGGCGACCGCAGCGCGCTCACCACGACGGGGCGGTCCCGCCCGACGGCATTCACCCGCGAGTTCCTCGACTGGGAACCGTGGCTCCCCGCACCGGCCGAGGATGAACTCACCGCAGAGCAGATCGAGTCCTTCGCCTCGAAGGCGACGACCGGCAGCGTGTACTTCCGCCTCATCGCCCGCACCCCGGGCGTCACACTGGCGCGCTCGACTCTCGACAACGCCGTGTTCACCTCGAAGGAAGGCCTGGAGAAGGGCGAGAGGGAACTCGCCGCCGCAGTCTCCAGCAAGGTCAACGACTGCGTGTACTGCGCATCGGTGCACGCACGGAAGGCGGTGCAGCGCACTCGTCGCGACGAGGACGTCGACCGCATGCTCGCAGTCGAGCTGGATCGCGACGCCGACTGGGTCGCATCGGACGTCACCGCACTCGCGACCGGCCAGGACGACCGGTGGACGGTGCTCATCGAGACAGCGGCACGGCTCGCTGCGCTCGTGCCGGCGTTCACCGTCGAAGACGCCGAACGTCTGCGCGGAATCGGCCTCACCGATCTGGAGATGGTCGACCACATCGCGTCGACCGCGTTCTTCGGCTGGGCGAACCGCCTCATGCTCACTCTCGGCGAGCCCTACTGGCCGGAGACCGAGGAGTCGTCATGACCGGCACCGCTGAGTCGCCGGACGCGGCGGACGTGTCCGGTTCCCCGCGCACCATTCGTGTCACGCGCACCGCGCGGGTGACTCGGCAGTTCGATGCGGTGTTCGTGGGCGGCGGACCCCGCACAGTCGCGACGCTCATCCGCATGGCCGCACGCCTCCGCCAGGCGAGCGAGAGTGCAGGTGCAGCTGACGCCGGCTCCACAGTCCGTGCGGACGCGGCGATGAGCCGTCGGCCCCTGCGCATAGCGATCGTCGACGCCCTCGAAGTCGGTTCAGGCGCGACCTGGCTCACGACGCAGCCCGCGCAGTACCTCAACAACACGACAGCCTCCGCCACGACGCTCTTCCCGGACGAGTCGACTCCCATGAGCGGTCCACCATCGCCCGGCCCGGATCTCGTCGACTGGATGAGACGGGTCGCGGACGCCGGGACACACCCCGCAGGTGACTGGGTCGTCGAGGAGGCACGCGAGCTCCGTGCCCTCGACTTCACGTCCCGCCGGCTGCAGGGCGTCTACTACCGCGATCAGCTGGCGGGCGCGATCACGGCGGGGGGCTTCGAGGTGGAGCAGTTCGTCACCACCGCTCACGACCTCGACCCCGTCGACGTCGAGCCCTTCTCCGGTGACCCGCTCACCGCGGTCGTACTCGAGGACGGCACCAGACTGGCGGCACCGACCGTCGTCCTCGCACAGGGCATGGTGCAGTCGCTGCCGGACACCGAGGTCGCGGGTCTCACTCGCTTCGCGGACGATCACGGACTCCGCTACGTGGCCCCGGGCATGCCTGCCGAACGCGATTTCACGGGCCTCCCCGCTGGCCAGACCGTCATCGTCCGAGGCCTGGGGGCGAACTTCTTCGATGTCATCGGCGGGCTCATCGCGGAGTGGGGCGGGACCTTCGAACCCGTCGCAGGCGATCCGCACGGCCGTCTGCGCTACCTGCCGACCGGGCGCGAACCGCACCTGGTCGCCGGTTCCCGCCGCGGCATGCCCTATCGGACGAAGCCGATCCCCTACGCCGAGCAGCGCGCTTTCACCCCTCGCTGGGCGACACCGGACTGGTTCGAGGAGCTCTCCCACCGCCGCGGTCTGGACTTCGCCACCGAGGTCTGGCCCACGATCGCCCAGGAGATCGCCGACCAGTACCTCAGCGCTCTCGCGGAGTGGGCGCCCGAGGCCGTGGCAGGCACCGCAACGTCGGGGCAGGCAGTGACCGGCACCTCGGGCGCGGTCGGATCCTGGGTCGCGGACCTCGCGTCCGCACAGACCGCCGAGGACGTCGAACGGATCCTCGTCGATCACGTCGTCGACCGGCGCTGGTCGTGGACCATCGCGGATCTGCGCAGACCCACCCGGGGCCGCAGCGTCACGTCCGACGAGTGGCAGGCGTTCGTCGACACGATGATCGAGGACGAGCTCGCGTCGATGTGCGAACCGGCCCGGCATCCCCGCGCGGCAGTCAATCGCGTCATGAGCCTGCTGCGCGGATCCGCGCACCGCTTGGGCGCTGTGGGAGCGGTCGCCGGCACATCGCTCGTGCGCGACCTGCAGGGCTGGTTCGACGCGGACGGACTGTTCCTCGCCTCGGGACCGCCGTCGGTGCGGGTGCGGAAGGTGCTCGCTCTCATCGATGCGGGAGTGATCGACCTGCTGGGGCCGGAGACGGTCGTGCGCGCCGACGTCGACGCCGGTCGCTTCCGGGCGGAGTCGCTCATCTCCCGGCGAGCGGTCGATTCGAGAGTGCTGGTCGAGACCCGCATGTCGAAGGGCCGCGTGCCTGACACGGACGACCCGCTGCTGCGGTCGCTGCTCGACTCCGGACGGGCTCGGATCCACCAGGTCGACGGCGTCATGACCGACTTCATCGAAGCGACTCGTGCCGACGTCGCCGAGGCGGTGACGACGGGGCACAACCTCGTCGCCGCATCGGGCGAGGTCGACGAATCCGTCATCGTGCTGGGCATCCCCGCGTCCACGACGCAGCCGGGCAGCGCCATCGGCGCGACTCCGGGACTGCCCTCCCCGCTGCTGGCGGGGGCGGACATCGCCGCGAAGCAGGTGCTCCACCGCGCCGAACGCGTGCAGCCGGGGTGACTCAGGACGATGCGGCAGGCGGCGGGACGACTCGAAACGGCGCTGTTCTGACCAGTGGGCCACAGTCAGCGGCGCAGACCACGACATCGGTGTTCCTCCGGCACCGTTCGACGTGACTTAGGATTCGACGCATGGTTGATTTCGCACGGTCGGAGCGGTCGACGCTGGGCGTCGAATGGGAGCTCGGCCTCGTCGACCCCACGACGCTGGACCTCGTCCCCCGGGCGGGCGAGGTCCTCGACGCGATCGCGGACACGCCCCTGGCCAACCGAGTCGTCGGTGAGATGCTCACGAACACCATCGAGGTCGTCTCCGGTGTGCATGCTTCCGTGAGCGGTGTCGCCGGCGACCTCGAGGACGCGGTCGGGCAGCTGCGACCAGTGCTGGACGATCTGGGACTCGAGCTCCTGTGCGCCGGCACGCACCCGTTCGCGCTCTGGCACAACCAGGAGATCACCGGCCACGCCCGGTACGCCGAGCTCATCAACCGCACCCAGTGGTGGGGGCGCCACATGCTGATCTACGGCGTGCACACCCATGTGGGCATCGATGACCGCGACAAGGTGCTGCCGATCCTCGCGGCGCTCACCTGCTACGTCCCGCACCTCCAGGCGGCGGGTGCGACATCGCCGTTCTGGGAAGCGACGGACACCCACTACGCATCGAACCGCGCGATGATGTTCCAGCAGCTCCCGACCGCCGGGCTGCCCTACCTCTTCGACGACTGGTCGGGCTACGAGTCCTACATCGCGGATATGAAGAGGACCGGCGTCATCGACGAACTGACGGAGATCCGCTGGGATCTGCGACCCGCCCCGCATTGGGGCACCGTGGAGGTCCGTGTCTGCGACGGCCTGTCGACCCTGTCGGAGATCACTGCGGTCACGGCGTTCGTGCAGTGCTTGGTGGACGACTTCTCTGCTCGCCTGGACGTAGGCGAGACGCTGCCGACGATGCCGGACTGGTTCCACGTCGAGAACAAGTGGCGCGCTGCGCGGTACGGCATGGACGCGATCATCATCGAGGATGCTGCTGCGAACGAACGCCTGGTCACAGAGGTCATCGCGGACGAAGTCGAGCGCCTGCGCCCCGTCGCAGTGCGGCTGGGGTGTGTCGAGGAGCTCGAGCTGATGAACGGATTCGCCACGTGGGGAGCCGGGTACCAGCGTCAGAGGGCGCGGCTGGCCGAGACAGGTTCGCTCACGTCTGTCGCCGAGCTCCTGGTCTCCGAGTTCCGCGCCGGAAAGCCGTAGTCGTAGCCATAGCAGGGCGCGCCTTCAGAACGGCGGAGGATCGGCTTCGTCAGCTGTCGGACTGCGTGCGTGCGGCACGCTCCGAGGTTCTGCGCTCACTCTGCGGAACGAGGCCACCTTCCGACGAAGCTCCTCGCGCCACGGAGGCGACTCTTCCACCGGAGGGATCTGTCCGAAGGTCACCACCACATCGGGGACCCTGTCCGCAAGGCGGTCGTGCAGCTCCGTCGCGAGCCGGTCCGCGATGGCTGAGGCAGTGCGCGGCAGCTTCCCTGTGGACCGAGGCCCTCGCACCGCGTTCTCCCCTGGCTGCCAGATCTCGTCGTACGTGGCCGCGAGCTCTTCGATCTCGTCGCGTCTCGCCACCCGCCGTGCTCTCGATTCGAAGAGTGGGCTGTGAAGGCTGCTGGTCGCACCGCGCTCATGCTCGAAGATCGTCGTCGTCATGGGAATGATCGTCTGCATCGCGATGCTGGACTCGTTGTACTTCGGTGGAGGAGCTGACCGGGCACGCCTTGTCGAACGCGACCCGACCTCTGGCGGATCGTTGTCGGGCTGATCCTCCGGCTTATCCGCTTCCGATCGGCCCGCCTCCACCCGAAGCGCCTGCAGGTCCTGTCGTCGTCGCTCCACATCGGCCAGCATCATGGCCGCGAGGCGTTCGTCCCGACTCACCTTCTCATCCCGCCTGGCGACGTCGAGCGACTGTCTACCAAGACGTGCTTCCCACTCGTCCAGCCGCGCGCGCTCCTGCTCCGGCCACGCTTTCGCCCTCCGCCACTCTGCTTCGAGATCTGCGTACTGCCCTGAGCGTTCCGCGGCTTGCTCCGCGCAGCGGCGCTCCCGCATGGCCTCCTCCGCCAGAAGCTCCTGCCACGCCCCGGCGAGCACTGCATCGGCCGCATCCGCCCCCGTCAATGGATCCGTGACGACTCTTTCTCGGACGACGCGGCGAGCGTCCGCCCTTTCCGGAGACTCCTCCGGCGCGCATGCCGCACTGAGGATTCCTCCGTCATCCACCGAGGGAGCCACTGTCGTGTCGGTGGTGCCGACGGGCATGATCCATTCGATCTCATCCGCGGTGACCCGTCGCATTCGCAGGCGGCCTTCGGTCTTCGCCTGGTGGTGCCTCTTGCACAGCGGATGGAGGTTGGCTGGTTCCGTCCGACCTCCGAGCTCCGGCTCGTGATGGTTGAACGGTATACCGTGGTCGATCTCGCATTCGAGTGCTGGACGCGAGCAGCCTGGTGCCGTGCAGGTCTGCCATTTGCCTCGGACTGCGATCCTCGTAGCGCGGTCTGGTTCGTATTTCAGCGCCGTGTCGTCGAGGACTCTGCCCGTCGTGGGATCTGTGAGCATCCGATACCAGACGGTGGAGCTGGAGGCGACCATACGGGCCATATCCGCCGGAACGGGGGCCCCAGCGATCGTTCCGGGCCGATCATCCAGGCCCATGAGCGTGGTCATCGGCACCGTCACGACCACAGACGCGTGCTTGCGCAGAACGGACGCTTCATCAGAGAAGGCGATACCAACGCGGTACCGGGTCTTCGTGCCGTCCTCGTCGTCGATTTCCTCGAGCACCGTCTCAGTCCGCGGGGTGGCACCGGTGATCACGTCGAACATCATCTGCCGGATCTGCCGCTCATCTTTCACCGCCAGCGACCCGAGGGGCGGGAGTTCGTCCGCCGCGGTCATCGGTGTGATTGATTCCGGCACCGAGGCCGAACTCACGTCCGAAGCTGCGCTCCAGTCCGAAGGCGCGCCCGCAGCCGCAGTTGAGTCCGCAGCCGAACTCAAGCCTGAGTCCGAGCCCGAGTCCGAGTCCGAGCCTGAGCCTGAGCCTGAGTCTGAGGCTGGGTCTGGGTTCGAGTCGACTGTCTTGTCGATGGGAGTGACGTCCACGTTCGCGAACTGACGCTTCAACGCTGCGGCGGAGAGCGCATAGCCCTCCTGGAACCATGCGTGCACGAGTGGGGTGGGTCCCCGGATTGAGCCGACAGATTCCCCGTCAGGCAAGTCCTCCACCCATGCGGTCCGCCGCGAACGCACCTTCGCAGCGAGCACCGGCTTGTCCACCAGATCGGCCAAGAAGCGGCACACTCGACGGGTGAACTGCCCTAGTGAGTACCGAGGATCCAACCCGACGATGAACACATCAAGCGCACGCAGATGTGGAAGCGACAGGCTCTCGATCCGCCGTACGATGGCTTCCCACCGATTGAAACGCAGGCGCCCTTCAAGAATCGCGCTCAGCGTGAGCGGCACGCCGACGTACGCGGTGATCGCCTGCCCGACGCGCTTCCGCGCTGTGCCGGTGCGCGTATTCAAACGCGCGCTCAGGGTGGCTTCATGCTCCGTCGTGAGCAGATACTCCGCATGGGTCCCGAACGCTTCGTAGCTCTCAGCCAACTGCGCATACTGCTCTGAGGTGCAGTCATCCTCATCGGACTCACAGTCCTCGAAGAGGTTCTCCATCCTCTGGCGCGAAGATTCCTCCGCCCGCGCCAGGGAGAGCGCAGTCGTGGCGAGGTCGACGAGTTCCAAGCCGCGGAGTCGATCCAGCGCGACCGACCGGGACGAGAGCCGCTCCGCACACGACGCCGCAGCACCGGGCCGAGGTTCAGATCCATGCTCAGCACTTGCACTGGCACTGGCACTGGCACCAGCCTCAAAACTAGTCTCGACGCCAGCACCAGGTGATTTGTCGCCGGAGGCTCCTTCGCACGTGCTCCACGGCGAGACGATCGCGCTCCAGTCCAGGTACTCGAGGCCACCGAGTACCGGATGCCCTAAATCCAGCGTCTCATAGAGTGCGTCCACGCTCGCGATCGGAGGAATGGAGACAAGGGGCTCGACACGACGCTGGGCACCAGGGAAGGGCTCAGACCGGTCCGCACCTTCCGCCATGCCACTCACCCGCCTCACGCCTCGTTGCGTATCTGCAGTCGATCGACTTCGATCGAACTCATGTTCTATTCTAGGGCAGAACGGATGAGCGCACAAGAGTGTTCGAGTGAGTTCTTCATCGTGGGGTGTGGATTGCAAAGATCAGTGGCGGGGTCCTCACGGTGCTACGTGGCGGCTCGCTCTCGCAGTCGTCTCCGGCTGACGAACTACCAGCTCCACAGCGTCGATCGGCTAGCTCTTCCTTGAAAGCCTGTCCGCTACGGATTGAATGCGGGCGCGCAAGAGTCGCTGAAGCAGCGCCGGGTACAGGTGCAAGAGCAGTCCGAGTGCAACCAGCCAAGCAGCGCCTTGCCATGCCCCTGTCGATAGCACGCCGAGGGCCATAGCCACAGTGACGAGAATGCAGAGGCTGTGGCCGACCTCGGAGCGCCGCGTGTGCTGATCGAGCTCTTGCAACCCCTCTCGCGTGCCGTTGAATCCGCGTTCTTCTGCTATGACCCGGTTCCATCCGATGACGTCGAGCAACTTCCCGAACAACCGGACCCCCAGTGCTGGGTAAAGCCGCGACTCCCAGCGCCCGACCCACAGCCAACCCAGATTCGGAATCTGTACTCGGGGGCCGACGATCGCGGACACCCACGCCATGAGAACGAAATGAGTGACCAAGGCGAAGGAGAACCCCGCAGGCCCGATGAACAGCCACGCCGCTGCAATAGCTCCGGCGGCGAGTGCCGTCGCCAACGACGCGACCAGCAAGACACGCGCTGATTCGAGAGGTTGAGACACACTCCAAGGCTATCGGCACATGCCGAGGCTATAGACGCACGTCGAGGACAACACTGCGCCCAAGATGTCCGTCGCAGTCTGCACTGCGAATGCTCCGCCTGGGAGCACCCACGCAGAGCGCTCGCTCCGAGCCGCGGCTCTCTCAGCCCTCGAGCACGCCGCGCAGCGTCGGCCACGCCGCGGCGAAGCCGGGGTGGAGGCGATAATCCGTCACCTCGGAGAGCGGCACCCAGCGCAGCTCGACGCTCTCGATGTCGTTCACGTACTCCTCGAGGTGCGCGATCGTCCGCGCCACGACGGTCGTGTAGGACCACCCCTCCATGTCGACGACATGAGTGTGGATGATGCGGATATCGGCCCCGTCGAGCTGAGGGACTCCGGCCTCTTCGTGGCACTCGCGGATCGCGCCCGTCAGAGGCGTCTCGCCCGCGTCGATCGCACCACCCGGGATGCCCCAGGTGCCGCCGTGGGCCGACCATGCGACCCGATGCTGGAGCAGCACACCCCGGTCCGGATCGTGCAGCAGCAGTCCGGCCGCGCCGAACAGTCCCCAGAACCTGCCTTTCGGGGTCTCGACCCAGCCATCGCCGGCTCGACGACGAGCACGCAGGTGCTCACGAAGCTCCTGCGACAGCTCGCCCGTCGCACCCGGACCAGACGTTCCAGCAGGCACGGTGTCCTCCTCGGACGACCTCCCCCGCGCCTCCTCAGACGAGGACATCGTCCACCTCCAGTGACGACAGCACTCCGAATCCCAGACCCGAGGCCGCCCGCCCCCGCGCAGCGATCTCCGCTCCCAGCGCGGCCACCATGGCCCCGTTGTCCGTGCAGAGGTCCAGGGGAGGAACGCGGAGTGTCACGCCGGCGGCCTCGCACCGCTCAGCCAATCGGGCGCGCAGTCGCGCGTTCGCGGCGACCCCGCCGCCCAGCAGGACGTGGCGGATGCCTGTGTCCTCGCACGCCAGGAGGGTCTTCTTCACCAGCACGTCGACGACGGCCTCCTCGAACGAGGCGGCGATGTCCGCGAGCCGTGGTGCACCGGGCGAGGGCTCGCCCGCACCCGGGGCGTCGGTCGGCTGGGCGGACACGGCCGCCTCGGCTGCGGTGACGGTGCGCAGAGCGGCGGTCTTGAGGCCCGAGAACGAGAACGAGAACCGACGCTCCGGATCGCGGAGATCCGTCTTCGTCGAGAGTCCTCGCGGAAAGCGCACCGCAGCGGGGTCACCGGGGACGCCGCTTCCGTCGAGCAGACCGGCGGCGGCGCGGGAGATGCTGGGCCCGCCCGGGTAGTCGAGGCCCAGGAGGCGGGCCGTCTTGTCGAACGCCTCGCCGGCGGCGTCGTCGATGGTGGCGCCCAGCAGTTCGATGTCGTCGACGATGTCGCCGATGCGCAGGATCTCCGTGTGCCCTCCGGACACCAGCAGCGCGATGGTGGGCGTGTGCAGGCCCGGCGAATCGGGAGCGACGAGGTCCACTGCGACGTGCGCGGCGAGATGGTTGATGCCGTAGAGCGGCAGCCCCGTCGACGCGGCCAGCCCCTTCGCAGCCGCAGCGCCGACCATGAGGGCGCCGGACAGCCCCGGCCCTGCAGTGACGGCGAGCGCATCGAGGTCGTCCAGAGCCACGCCGGCATCCGCGAGCGCCTTCTCGATCATCGGGCCGATCGCCTGCACATGCGCGCGGGAGGCGACCTCCGGCACGACTCCGCCGAACCGCACGTGCTCGTCCATCGACGTCGCGACGGTGTTCGTGAGCAGAGTGCGGCCGCGGACGATGCCCACTCCGGTCTCATCGCACGACGTCTCGATGCCGAGGACCAGCGGTTCGGCACGGGTCATCCGATCTCCTCGGCCAGAGCCTCGTAGCGGGTCGTCATCTGAGATTCCGGCACGTCGTAGGCCCCCGGGCTGTCGGTGAGCGTCCCGGCGAGCAGCCGCAGATGCGTCTCCCACACAGGCCCCACCTGTGCAATCGCCTGGGAGAGGATGTCGTGGTCGATCCCCCGGTCCGCGATCGTATGGGCCAGGGTGATGCGGGTGCCCACGACCTCGGCATCGCTCGGGAGCGGCGTGAGGGTCAGTCCCAAGCGGCCGATGCCGTCGACCTCGAGGAGGACGTGGGCGTTGGCGGTGTCGTCCTCGGGTGCGGAGACGCTCAGGACATGCGCGGGCACCGGCTGGTCATCGAGCTCGAGGAGGATGTCCGCGGCGCCGGAGTCCGACTGGTAGCCGACGAACCAGTCCTCGAGCAGCTCGGAGCGGGTGAGATACGGCCACACCTGCGTGGGCGGCAGGGCGACCTGCGTGTCGAGGACGAGGTCGATGCCGTCTTCCCATTCGGTCACCGACGCGTGCACCAGATGTTCCGTCATGCCCTCATCCTATGCGCGGAGGTTGATCGGGCGAGAGGCCGGAGTCACAGGAACGCCCTCATGACGATCGCGTCCGCGCCCGCGTAGTAGTCAGGACGGCGGCCCAGCTCGTCGAAGCCGAACGACCGGTAGAGGCCGAGCGCCGCGCTGTTGTCCGCGGCCACGTCCAGGTGGAGGACCTCTGCGCCCGCATCCCGGGCGCTGTCCGCCGCGTGGCCCAGGAGCCGTCGCCCCAGGCCGCGTCCCTGCGCGGAGGGTGCGGTGCCGATCGTGAGGATGTCCGCCTGCGCGCCCGCCACGCTCACGCCCACGTAGCCGCACAGCCCGTCGCCGACCTCCACGGCGATCGTCATGCGCGCGACCGGAGACGCGAGCTGCGACCAGAAGAACTCCGGCGTCCAGGTGTCGGGACCGAAGAGGACCGTGTCGAGTTCGGCGACACGATCGATGTCCCACCAGCGCATCCGACGGAGTCGGGGCGCGGGGGGCAGCGGAGGTTCGGACCCGGGGCCGCGATGTGCGGCCGGGTCGGGGCTCGAGGCCGGATCAGGGTGCTTCACAGGGTTCTTCCGTCGATGGATCGCGAGGGGTGCGTGCGGGGGCACGAGGTGGAGTGCCAGGGGGCGAGGTGAGGCGGGTGAGCGCGGTCGGTTCCGTCCTCTCCTCGACCCTCTTCTCAGCCCTCTCCTCAGCTGAGGAGCGTCTCACGGCGTGCGCTGGGCTTCGCGTCGGGCTCGCGCAGGTAGAGCGGCTCGGTCCCCGGCAGTGCGCGCCCGCTGGACAGAGCCCGGTGTGCGAATCGCGCCAACCACGCGGCGGTGGGGTCGAGGGCGTTCGGATCCCCGTCCTCCGGGTCGCCGAGCACGTCACGGTACAGGACGAAGCCCCGCCCCACACGCCGTGCCGGACGACGCTCTGCGAGGTCCACGGGAAACAGCGCGGCAGGTCCGGACGCCGGCACGGGCAGACCTGCCTCGTCGAGGCCGCTGTACGTCGTCGCGTAGACCTCGCGGCGGCGGGCGTCTGTGGCGATGGTGACGGCGGCGGGGTCGGAGCCCGTGACCGCGGCGGGGTCGGTACTCGCGTCGGACGTGGCGGCGAACGCACGGAGCGCCAGCGCATCGTGGCTCACGACTCCGTGGACCGGTGCCCCCACCCCCAGTGCAGCGCCGATGCCTGCGGCGATCCCGGCACGCAGGCCGGTGAAGGGCCCCGGGCCGATGCCCACCACGACCGCATCCGGCACCAGGCCCTCCGCGCGGCCGTCGGCCAGCACCTCTGCAAGCGCGGGGCCGACGAACTCGACGTGGCGGCGGGCGGCGAACTCCGTCCGATCGGAGACGAGCCGCTCGCCCTCGACCAGCGCGACGGAAGCCGCCGCCGAGGTGTCGATCGCCAGAACGATCACGGGGCCTCCTCTGTGCTCGGGTCGCTGGTCGTACCCGCGTCCGCGCCACCGCTCAGGTGTGCGCGGAGCGTCGTGAGTCTACCGGTCCAGGTGTCCCCGTGGGCGGTGAGGACGACGGTGCGGAACTCGTCATCGGAGCCGTCCTCGTCCTGCTCATCCTGACTGTCATAGCCATAGCCGTAGCCATCGCCGTCTGCGGCGCCGCCCTCGGGTGCCGCACCCTCGTGATCCATGCCGCGCGCGGTGTCCGCATCGCTCACGCACACGGCATCGCCGAGGCTCACCACATCGCCCGAGCTTCCTCCGTCCCGCAGAGCCTCCGCACCCCGCAGAGTCTCCGCATCGCGCAGGATCTCCACGTCGAGGTGGCCGCCCAGGGTCTCCGCCATGCCGCGCCCCCATTCGACGACGGTGACCGATTCGTCGAGCCAGGCGTCGAGCCCCAGGTCGTCGAATTCGTCGGCACCTCCCAACCGATAGGCATCGGCGTGGATCAGCCCGGGCCCAGCGCCTCGCGGCGGGTGCTCTCGAGCGATGACGAACGTGGGCGACGACACCCGTCCGCGCACATCGAGCGACCGTGCGAGGAACTGCGTGAACGTCGTCTTGCCCGCCCCCAGGTTGCCGGTGAGGACGAGGACGTCGCCGGCACGGACCACCCGGCCGACGGCCTCGGCGAGATCGGCCATCGCCGCCCGGCCCGGAACGGTGAGGGTCACCGAGACGGGGTTCTGCGCCACGTCACCAGGCGCGCCCGCTCCGACACGGTCGACGCGAGGGCCGATGCGCGTGACGATCTCGTAGTTGATGGTGCCGGCCCATTCGCCCCATTCCTCGGCGCTCGGGCCGGTGAGGCCGTCGCCCAGGACAGTGACCGGGTCCCCCGTCTGGACGGGCGTCTCACCTGCATCGACGATCATCTGATCCATTGCGATGCGACCGACGACGGGCAGCCGGCGGCCGCGGATCGTGACCTCGGCGCGGCCGGACGCCGGCCGGGGGATGCCGTCCGCGTACCCGCCCGCCACCAGGGCGAAGCGCGTGGGCCGCTTCGTCGTGTACGTGAGCCCGTAGGAGGCGCCGTGGCCCGCCGGCACGTCCTTCACCGTGAGCACACGCGACGAGAGGGTCATGGCCGGGCGCAGACCCAGGTCCCGCGCGCTCACGTGCTCGAACGGACTGAGCCCGTAGAGGGACAGTCCTACCCGCACCGTGTCGCCGGGGACGTCGTCGTCGCCCAGCGCGCCGGGCGAGTTCGCGGTGTGCGTCGTCAGCCCCTCGGTCGAGGCGAAGCGGGCACCCGTGCCGGCGAGGAAATCCGCAAGGGCATCATGGAAGGACGCGAAGGCCTCCTTCTGCCGGTGGGTCGCCGGGTCCCCCGGGAGATCGGCGTTCGCCAGGTGGCTCATGAGGCCGACGATCTGCACATCCCCCGCCGGGGCTCCCGCAGATCCTGCGCCCGGTCCGCCGAGCTCCCCGAGGAGCTCGCTCAGCTGAGCGGGGCTGAAGCCGCCGCGCCCCAGCCCGGTGTCGACCTTGAGATGGACGCGGGCGACCTTCCCCGTGCGGCGAGCAGCCTCACCGGCACGGGCGAACCCGTCAGCGGTCGACAGCCCCACCTCGAACCCGCGCGCAAGAGCAGGGGCCAGATCCGTCGTATCGTCGTGCAGCCAGAACAGGAGGGTCGCCTCATCGCCGAACGGCAGGCCGGCGAGCTGCTCGTGCAGGTCAAGGGCCTCGGCGAGGGTGGCGACTCCGAACCGTCGGACGCCCGCGGCGAGCACGGCCGGCACCACGTGCGCCGCACCGTGGCCGTAGGCATCGCCCTTCACGATCGCCATGAGGGTGCGCTCGCCGATCCGCTCGCGGATCGCGGCCACGTTCTGCGCCAGCGCGTCTGCGTCGATGAGCGCGCGCAGGATCGAAGGAGCCTCAGCGTGCATGCGTGTCTCCTCTTCCCGTCCCCGTCGGACCGACGTGCTCGATCTCTGCAAGCTCCGCCGCGATGGCCTCGACGATCCCCGAGGCACTGCGTGCGAAGCGACCCGCACGATTGTGCAGTATGACGGCGAGGGCCGCCAAAGCCGCGGCGCTGCCGGCGGGGTCGTCCGTCGGATCCGGACGCAGTCCGGTCGCCAGCGCGGCGCCCACCAGTCCGGCGAGCACGTCGCCGCTGCCGGCCGTCGCGAGTCCCGGCGGTCCCGGCGTGGGGGCCCACAGGCGGCCGTCCGGTGCGGCGATGAGGGTGCGATGGCCCTTGAGCAGGACGACGGCACCGGTGAGTCCTGCCGCGCGGCGGGCCCACCGGACGGGATCGGACTCCACGTCCCCGCGGTCCAGATCGGCTGCCTCATCATCGATGCGGGTGAGCAGTTCCGTGAGCTCGCCCGCATGCGGAGTGAGCACCGTGCACGACGGCAGCGGCGAAGTCGCGACCGACAGCAGCGCCGGCAGCAGGGCGAGCGCACCGGCATCGAGCACGAGCGGTGTCCCCGTGCCGATCGCCTCACTGAGGAACTCCATCATGTCGTGGGGTTCGGGAGCGCCCGATCCCATCGTCCACGCCTGGACCCGACCGGGGGTGGTCACGACCTCCGGTGCGCGGGCCACGACCGCATCCTGCACCGTCCCCGCACCCTGCACCCTCAGCATGCCGACCCCGGCGTGCACCGCCGCGAGGCTGGTGAGCACCCCGGCTCCCGGGAACTGCCGGGATCCCGCGATCACCCCCAGCACGCCTCGCGTGTACTTGTGGTCGTGGGGGCCCGGGCGGGGCCAGTCGCGCAGGTCGACGTCGTCGACGACCCACACCTCCGGGCCCGAGGCCGCCTCGCTCTCCCGGGACGGCTGGCCTTCGAGGGATGGCCAGCCGTCGAGGGGTGGCCCCCCGTCCTCGGAGGGATGAAGGTCCAGGCCGAGGTCGACGTATTCGATGCGACCGCTCACCTCGGCTCCACCGGGCAGGTGGAGGCCCGCCTTCCTCGCGCCGAACGTCACCGTGACGTCTGCGCGCACGTGGACGTCTCCGCACTCCCCCGTCGTGGCATCGACGCCGGTGGGGACGTCGACCGCGACGACGATCTGCGAGGCGCCGTGGGAGGTGGACCGCTGCCCGGTGTTCGCCTGCTGGACCGACCGTCGGCGGGCCGCGGCCTGCCACGCGTGGATGAGGGTGCTCAGAGGAGGATCGAGGCGCGGTCGGGCGCCTGTGCCCAGCAGACCGTCGAGGACGAGGTCGGCTTCGGCGGCGAGACCAGCGGCCTCGGCGGCGGTGGCCTCGGCGGCGGTTTCGACGTCGGCAGCGGAATCGAGGAACAGCGCACCGGCTCGACGCGCGGCTCGGCGGCCTTCCGCATGAAGGCGTCCCAGGGGTGCGGAGACGGTGACATGAGCACCGCGGTGCGCGAGGTTCGCGGCGGCGAGCAGCGCGTCACCGCCGTTGCTGCCGGGGCCCGCGAAGACGACGATGCGGGCACCGGTGATCCGGCCGCGGGCACTCCTCAGCTCGCGGCGGCAGACGGTGGCGAGCCCGGCCGCGGCAGTGCGCATGAGGGACTCGCCTCGGCCGGCGTCGAGGAGCGGCTGTTCGGCGGCACGGACCGCGGCGGCGCTGTAGGCGGGGACGGGCATGCACTCAGACTAGTACCGGGCGCAGGCCAGTACCGGGCGCAGGGCCGCAGAGACGTCACGAGGGCCTCAGGTGTGCGCGTCCGCGACCTTCCGGTCCAGTTCCCTGTGGAGCCTGCGGGCAGCGAGATGGGCCAGGAACAGAGAGTGGTCCCCCAGCCCCTCGTCGCCATGGCGGGCGCGCGGCGAGTGGTTGACCTCCTGGGCCGCGGCATCGACGCCCGGCATCGCCGCGCCCAGGTGGCCGTACGATCCGGGCACCTGCTGGAGGACTCGGGAGAAGTCCTCTGACCCGGCCCTGGGGTGCGCGACCCGGTGCACACGGTCCTCGCCGAACAGCTCTGCGAACGTCTCGAGATAGAAGCGGGCCTCTGTGTCATCGTTGACCGTCGCCGGCAGGAGGGTCTCGAACTCGATGTCCGCGCCCAGACCGTGTGCGGCGAGGAATGACTGCGCGACTCGGGGCAGCTCCGCCTCCGCCCGGGCTGTGGCCTCCGGGGAGAACGTCCGGACGCTCATCGAGAGGTCCGCCGCCTCGGGGATGATGTTCGGCGCTGTCCCTCCGTGGAACATGCCCACGGTGAGGACGACCGAATCGAAGATGTTGAACCGACGGGTGATGTACTCCTGGAGCTGGCCGATGAGAGCGGCGCCGGCCTCGATGGGGTCGAGTGCGTTCTCCGGACGCGCCGCATGCCCGCCTCGGCCGCGGACCGTCACATCGAAGCGCGAGTAGGCCGCCATGTACGGCCCCGACCGCGTGTGCACGTGCCCGGGCTCCTGATCTGCTGACACGTGCACGCCGTAGGCGCCCACGAGGGGCACCCCCGCTGCGTCGACCACGCCCTCGTCGATCATCCTCCCCGCACCGTCGCAGCCCTCCTCCCCCGGCTGGAACATGAAGACCACGTCACCGGGGAGCTGGGCGCGGTGCGCGTGGAGGAGGTGGACGGCGCCGATCAGTCCGGCCGTGTGGAGGTCGTGGCCGCACGCGTGCATCGCGCCGTTGTCGGAGGCGAAGTCGAACCCCGTCTCCTCATCGATCGGCAGGGCGTCCATGTCGCCGCGCAGGAGCACTCCCGAGCCCGTCTCCTCGCGCCTGCCGCCGCGCAGCACGACGACGATCGAGCTGAGTCCGGCTCCCGTCGTGGTCTCCACAGCGAGTCCCTCCAGCGCGTCGAGGACCGTGCGCTGGGTGCGCGGCAGGTCCAGGCCGACCTCTGGGTGCTGGTGGAGGGAGCGCCGGATCTGCTGGAGCTGAGGCAGGAGGGCGTCGGACTCCGCAGGGGTCGGGAGGGTCATGTCCTCAAGCTATCGATGCACGCCCTATCGACGCACGCCGCGGGCGCTCACTCCAGGTGCATGCGTGGAACGGGCCGCCGGAAGGCCCGTGTGGTCCACAGCAGATAGACCATCCCCAGCGCGATCCACCCGATGCCCAGCAGCACGGTGTGTGGTGCGAGGCTCGTCCACAGCCACACGGTGAGGAGGAAGCCGATGCTCGGGATGACTCCGTACGCGAGGATCGCTCCGACATCGCGCCTCTTCTCCCGCACGAGGAACACGCTCACCACACTCACATTCACGACGCTGAATGCGGTGAGGGCTCCGAAGCTCACGATGGAGGCCACGAAATCGACGTCGGCGAACACCGCGGAGATCGACACGACCGCGACGACGAGGATCGCCCCGACGGGTGTGCGGAAGCGCTCTGACAGTGAGCCGAACACTTTCGTCGGCAGGACCCCGTCTCGGCCCATGGCAAAGAGGATGCGGGCGACCGACGCCTGCGATGCGAGCGCGGATCCCAGCGCACCAGTCACATAGGCCGCAAGGAAGAGGGCCGTGAGGACTTCTCCGCCCAGCCGCCCCAGCATCGACAGCGCCGCCACGTCCGCACCGCTACCCGTCACCACGTCCGGGGATGCCATGTGCGCGAACCAGGAGATCGTGACGAAGAAGAATCCGCCGATCACCGTCGTGAGGATGACGGCGATCGGGATGGAGCGCGTGGGCCTCTTCGCCTCCTCCGCCATCGTGGAGATCGCGTCGAAGCCCAGGAACGACAGGCAGAGGACCGCGGATCCCGCGACGACGGCGGGCAGGCTGAAGTCGGACCGCAGGAACGGGTCCAGCGGTCCTGTGTCCGGATCGAACGCACGGGAGGCGAAGACGAAGAAGACGAGGAAGAAGACGATCTGCAGGACGACGAGCACAACGTTCGCACTCTTCACCACCGTGATCCCGATGACGTTGAGTGCGGTGACGAGCACGAGTGCCACCATGCTGAAGACCCACGCCGGGATCTGTGGGAACCGCTCCGACAGATAGAGACCGATGAGCAGGTAGTTGAGCATCGGGAGCAGGATGTAGTCGATCATCACCGTCCACCCGGTGAGGAACCCTGCGCCACCGCCCAGTCCTTCGCGGGCATAGGCGTAGGCCGAGCCTGCGGTGCGGACGCGTCGGCCCAGGAACGCGTAGCTGCAGGCGGTGAAGAGCATCGCCGCCAGCGTGATGATGTAGGCGCTCGCGAGGAATCCGCCCGTCACCTCATTCACGATGCCGTAGGTCGTGAACACCGTCATCGGGACCATGTAGGCGAGGCCGAAGAAGATCAGGGTCGGTACTCCCATCGACCGCACGAGGCCTCGGGGAGCGGACTGGTGGTCGGGTCTGGGTCCGGGTGCCGTCATCGCGTGCGCCTCCTCGTCGAGTGTCCGCGGCTTCGTGGTGGTCGTCGCTGACCGATGCGCTCTCCGGTCGCGTCTCTTGACACGTCCGGCGACCCACGGGATATTGACCATGCGGTCAATACCATTGCCGACACACAGTAAGCGGGGTCACATCCGATGTCAACGAGGACGGAACCGGAGACAGAGCCGGAGTCTGCGACGGGGACCGGGGGCGGGAAGCGGCGCAGGCTGTCCGCCGTCCAGCGTCGTGCGGCGATCCATGCCGCGGCGCAGGAGCTCGCGCTGACGGACGGACTGCAGAACGTCACCCACCGCAGCATTGCGGGGCACTTGGGGATCACACACACCCTCGTCGTCCACCACGCGGCGGACATGGGCGAACTCCGGTCGCACGCCTGCGAGGCGCTGCTGCGCGAGGAGTTCGAGTCCTGTGCAGCACTCGCCGCTCGGCACTCCTCTGCGGTCAGGCAGCTGTCGGCCCTCATCGACACCCTGAGTCGCACCGGCCGCGAGGACCATTCGAGTGTGTGGCTCGACGGCTGGAGCATCGGCCGCAGGGACCCCCGGATGGCGCACACCATACGATCCGCGATGGACACGTGGCAGGAGTTCATCGCCGCGATCCTCGCCGAGGGCGCGTCCCGCGAAGAGTTCAGCGTCGACGATCCGCAGGCTGCGGCGTGGGAGTTCATCGCGCTGCTCGACGGGCTCAACGCGCACACCCTGGTCGCCTACGGCGATCCCGCTGACTATCCTGCACGCCTCGCGGCACCGCTCGCCGCACGGCTCTCACTCCCCACCGGAGCCCTCACCAGCCCCAGCAGCCTCACCGTCCCAGCCACTCCGACCACCACCGCCCCCACCCGGCCCGAGGAGACACCATGACACCCCTTCACGCCACCGCCAGCGACCTCACCTGCGACGTCGTCGTCGTGGGCGCGGGCATCGCCGGACTCACCGCGGCGGAACGACTGGTCGGGGCCGGGCTCGACGTCCGCGTCGTCGAAGCCCGCGACCGCGTGGGCGGGCGGACCGAGGGAGGCGAGTTCGCCTCGGGCACGGTCATCGAACTGGGCGGTCAGTGGGTGGGCCCCACTCAGGACGAAGTGCTCGCACTGGCAGCTCGGCTGGGCCTCGAGACCTTCACGGTCTACGACGAGGGCGCCTCACTGCTGTTCGCCGACGGAGGGCGCACGGAGGGCGAGGACGACGCCTTCGGACTGGGCGGGGAGGCCGCGAGGGCATTCGCGGACCTCGTCGAGCTCATCGACCGCACTGCGGCCACGATCGACCGGGAGGCGCCCTGGGATTCTGCTGACGCAGTGCACCTGGACCGGATGACCGCGGCCCAGTGGCTCGACGTCCACTGCGGCCATGCGGACGCGCGTGCCTTCATGGACACCATGCTCGCGTCGATCCTCGCGGCGGACGCGGATGAGTACTCTGCGCTCCACCTGCTCTTCTACCTGGGCTCGGGCGGCGGTCTTCATCGCATGATGCTCACGATCGGAGGAGCACAGGAGTCACGCGTGCGCGGGGGCACCCACCAGCTGTCGGAGAGGCTCGCGGAGGCCCTGGGCGATCGGGTGCTGCTGGACGAGGAGGTCCTGCGGATCAGCGGCTGGGACGCCGAGGTCGCCGCGGTGACGACCTCGCACCGCACCCTGCGCTGCGACCGCGTCGTCGTCGCGGTGCCTCCGACGATGGCGACGCGCATGTCGTATGACCCGCCGCTGCCGGCCGGCCGCGACATCGCGCAGTCGCACATGATGCCGGGCAGCGTGCTCAAGTTCCAGATCGAGTATCCGCGCCCGTTCTGGCGTGAGGAGGGACTGAGCGGAACGGTGATGAGCCTTGATCACGGCGTGTCACTCGTCTACGACAACTGTGTTCCGGACTCCGACGCGGGCATCCTCGTCGCGTTCGTCGAGGGCGCCCACGCGCGCGCCCTCCACACGCTGGACGACCAGGAGCGGGACCGGCGCGTGATCGACGACCTCACAGCGTTCTTCGGCGATGCCGCCGCCCGCCCCACCGAGGTGCTGCAGCGGAACTGGTCGGAGGAGCAGTACACGCGCGGCTGCTACGGCGGTCGGTTCGCCACCGGGCTGTGGACGACGGTGGGCGCTCACCTCGCCGCGCCGTGCGGGCTGATCCACTGGGCCGGGGCGGAGACCGCCGCAGTGTGGAACGGGTACATCGACGGCGCGATCCGCTCGGGTCAGCGGGTCGCCGCCGAGGTCGCGGCACTGTCACCGGCCGCCCCTACCACCTCATACCGCTGATGAGCAGATCGAGGAACTCCGACTGCGCGGCGTCCAGGTCGCCCGGAAGAGGGGAGTGGATCTGGGCGCTTCTCTGAAGCAGCTCCGGTTCAGCGAACGGCACCGCGGTGAGGGACGGGTCATCGACGACCCCGCCACCCAGCATCGAGCGGAAGATCAGCCCACCGCCCGCCCGGACGAAGTCGAGCAGGATCGAGCTGCGATCCGCTTCGACGACCGGGTCCAGTCGGAGCCCGCGCTTCGCCGCAGCGTCCGACAGCAGATCGCGCTGGGAGCTCTGCCCGCTCAGGAGACCGTAGGGGTGCTCCAGCGCCTCCGCGAGCGAGAGGTCGCGCCGGTCCGCGAGCACATGGTCATGCGCCATGACCGCGACCATCGGCAGCTGTTCCGTGTACTCGACCCGCACACCATCGGGGAGCCCCGTGACGAAGCAGGCGCCGATATCGACGTGCGCGTCCCGGACGAGGCGCACAGCCTGTTCGCTCGAGCACGAGACGACCTCGACCCGCGCTTCCGGGTGCACGCGGGCGAAGGCGACGATCACCTGCGCGATGAGCGGACCCGCGAAGCCGTCGGAGCAGGCGACCCTGATCCGCCGCACATCGTTCTCCTCCTGCGCGAGGTCAGCCAGCAGGCGCTTCCCCTCGACCTCTGAGCGGCGCACCGAGGCGAGCAGGCGGAAGCCCTGCGTCGTGAGTTCGACCCCTCGCCCGTGACGGATGAAGAGCGGGACCCCCAGCGACCTCTCGAGCTTCACGATCTGCCGACTGACCGCCGAACTGGCCACGCGCAGACGACGAGCCGCCTCATTGACGGAACCGGCGGCCGCAGTCACACGAAAGTACTGCAGCTCGACCGGAAGAAGCGTCGTACTCACATCCCGTCCTTTCGCATCGTTGCCTTCACGGCAACGGTACAGTGCCTGATCGGACGTGGCGGAGACCACACATGGACACCGGTCATGGCGTACGTTCCTCTGGAAGAGCGTGGTGCGTGAGGCCTCATCGTCGACGTCCCCACTCCGCCCCCGCACAGCCGTCGATGCTCATGCGCATCGCGGCAACGATCCCAGGAGAACCACCCGTGGACGCAGACACGACCTCACGGCCGACCAGACGCCGGACCCGCTTCCTCGATCTCATCGAATGGATCGGCAACAAGCTGCCGGAACCGATGATCATCTTCCTGTGGCTCATCGGCATCATCGTGGTCGGCTCTGCGGCACTCGCCGCTGCCGGAGTGTCTGTGACACACCCCGACAGCGGGGAGAACGTGCCGGTCCAGAGCCTGCTGAGCGGTGACGGCCTTCAGTTCATCCTCGAGAACACCGTGTCGAACTTCGTCGGCTTCGCACCCGTGGGCACGGTCCTCACGATCATGCTGGGGATCGGGCTGGCCGACAAGATCGGGCTGCTGGAGGCCCTGATCCGCGCCGTCATGCTCAACATCCCCCTCTGGCTCCTGCCGTACGCGGTGTTCTTCATCGCGAACGCCGCGATCATCGCGGCCGACGCGGCGTTCCTCATCGTGCCCCCGCTGGCCGCGATCGTCTACCGCACTCTGGGCCGCAACCCCCTCGTCGGGATCGTGTCCGCGTTCGCCGGATCCTCGAGCGGCTACGGTTCGGGGCTGGTCATCACATCGATCGACCCCATCCTCGCGGGCCTCTCGACTGAAGCCGTCACGATCATCGGCGGCACGCTCGAGGTCACCGCCGTCGACAACTACTACTTCATGGTCGTCGCCGCGATCGTCTGCACACTGGTCGGCGGGTCCGTCACGCGGTGGATCGTGGAGCCCAGGTTCGGCACGTACGAAGGGCAGCACACGGCCACAGCAGAACCTCTCCGCGCGGAGGAGAAGCGCGGGCTGGTCGCAGCCGGCGCAGCGGCCGTCGCCTTCATCGTTCTGATCGCCACGGTCGCCCTCCTCCCGGGTTCACCGATGCAGAACGACGCGGGCGGGCTCGTCCCCTCACCACTGCTGAGCGGAGTCGTCCCCGTCCTCCTCGTCTTCTTCACGCTCACAGCCCTCGCCTACGGTGCGGGAGCACGGAAGATCTCGCGGGGACGAGACGTCGTCGACCACTTCGCGGAGGCGGTGGGCAGCATGCGCCACTTCCTCGTCGTCATCTTCTTCATCAGCCAGTTCAGCGCATACTTCACCTGGTCGAACATCGGACTGTGGGTGTCCGTCAACGGCGCCGAAGCCCTCATCGCGATGAATGCGTCCGGAATCGGTCTGCTGGTCGGCGTGGTGGCCGTCTCCGCGCTCATCACCCTGCTCATCACGAGCGGCACCGGGCTCTGGGCGATCCTTGCCCCGATCTTCGTGCCGATGTTCATGCAGCTGGGCTTCCACCCTGCCGCAGTCCAGATGGCGTATCGGATCGGCGACTCGTCAACCTCCATGGTCACGCCCCTCATGCCGTACATGATCGTGATCCTGGGATTCATGCGCGAATGGGACCCCCGGCAGGGGCTGGGGAACCTGATATCCGCGACACTCCCCTACGCCATCGGCGTCTTCGTCGCGCAGACCGGACTCCTCCTCGTCTTCTACTGGGCAGGACTGCCGCTGGGCCCGGGCGTGGGCTTCCATCTCGAGTGACATTCCGCAGCCCCATCCGATTCCACCCGACCGAAAGGACCACTGATGGCAGAGACAACGGCATCCTCCGTCGCAGCGCGGGACGAGGCGATAGCCGCCTCGCAGCGACGCGTCGACTCGGGTCAGCTGTTCGCTGAGCTCCGCACACGCGTCGCACGGCGCACGGTGAGCACGGACCCTGATCTCGTGCAGGAGATCGAGGACTACTACAGCGAGGACATCGGGCCGGCCGTGGAGCAGATGGGCTTCGCCTGGCAGCGATACGACAACCCGGTCTCCCCCGGGCACCCGTTCGTCATCGCCGACCGCACAGAGGAGGACGCCGCATTCACCGTGCTCCTGTACGGGCACGCGGATGTCCAGCCTCCGCAGACCGACCAGTGGCGGGAGGGCCTGGACCCGTGGACCCTCACAGTCGACGGCGACCGCTGGTACGGCCGCGGATCCGCGGACAACAAGGCCCAGCACACGATCAATCTCGCAGCACTCGAGGAAGTGATCCGTCTGAGCGACGGGCACCTCGGATTCAGTGTGCGAGTGCTCTTCGAATCCGGCGAGGAGGCGGGATCGCCGGGTCTGTCCGAGTTCTGTGCCTCACACCGGGACGAGCTGGCTGCCGACGTCTTCATCGCGTCGGACGGACCGCGGATCTCCGCCGCCACCCCGACTGTGTTCCTGGGGTCCCGCGGCACGACGCTGCTGAGACTCACTGTCGACGAACGGGACCGTTCACATCACTCGGGGAACTGGGGCGGTGTGCTGTCCAACGCGGGAACGATCCTGGCGCACGCGCTGTCGTCGCTGGTCGATGCGCAGGGACGGATACTCGTCGAGGAGCTGCGCCCCACCGGGATCGATGATGCGGTCCGCCGCGCCACGGACCTCTTGAGCGTGGGTACGGACCCCGGAGACCCGTCGTTGACGGACGACTGGGGCGAGCCCGGTCTCACACCGGCGGAGCGGCTCTTCGCGTGGAACACGCTCGAGATCCTCGACTTCCTCTGCGGAGACCCCTACCAGCCCGTCGGCGCCATCCCCGGAACGGCCCACGCCGACCTGCAGCTCCGCTACGTGGTGGGGTCGACCACCCCCGGGTCCGTCGTCTCCGCTGTCCGCGCCCACCTCGCCGCCGCGGACCTCGACCGCGTCGCGGTGGAGTCTCGCGGAGACATGGCCGCCACCCGGCTGCACCCGGACGACCCGTGGGTGCGCTTCGCGATGGAATCGATCGAGCAGACGACCGGCGGAGTGCCCGCGCTGGTGCCGAATCTCGCCGGCACGATCCCGAACGGCGCATTCGCAGACGTCCTCGGGCTGCCGACCGTGTGGATCCCCCACTCGTACCCCGGATGTGCACAGCACGCGCCGAACGAACATGTGCTCGGCCCGCTGGTCCGCGAATCAATGCAGATGATGGCCGGGCTGTTCTGGGATCTGCGCTCGCACCGGCCCTGAGAGGCGACAGCGAGCACGCCCAGTCTCCTCGACCCCGTCAGACTCGAGGACGACCCGTCACAGAGCCCGCGTCCACCTACCGCGGAGCCCGCCGCGCAGCCTCGCGCTCAGCCCGGCGGGCCTCCCGGGACGCGCGGGCCATCGTGCGGAACCGCTCGAGCTCCGCGAGCGCCTCGGGCGAGCCCGGGAGGAGGGGCGCAGGCTGGTCGACCGGCGGCACGATCGTCGCACCGTCGCCCTCGACCACGACGAACGTGACCGTCCGGCCCGCGTCGTGGGTGATCGACAGGTGGACGGTCTCGCCGCCCTTCTGCCGGAAGTGCTCGAGCACCCAGCCGGTCAGCCGGAAGCTGGGGGCACCGGAGAACGCGGAGACGACCTCGGCCTCCTGCCACGGGATGATCTGCGGCAGCTGGAGTGCCTTGACCAGCGCCTCCTTCGCGGAGAACCGCGCCGCCAAGGACTCCGCGGACCTGCGCTCGCCGTTCTTCCTCAGCTGCTCGGCAGGGGTGAGGAGCCGGTCCAGCAGCTCCGGGACCCGCTCGATGTGCTCTGCGAACCGCGGCACGTCCGCGATGTCCACGCCTACTCCGATGATCGCCATGTCACCGACGGTAGCCGATCGCTCGACGGCAGCCGATCACTCGCGGAGTGATCGGCTGCCTGCCCTCACTCGACGGTGACGGACTTCGCCAGGTTGCGCGGCTGGTCGACGTCGAGGTCCTTCGCAGTCGCGAGCTCCATCGCGAAGACCTGCAGCGGCACGGTCGCCAGCAGCGGTGCCAGCAGCGTCGTCGTCTCCGGGACGTAGAAGACCTCGGAGGCGAACTCCTCGACCCCCGTCTCCCCCTCCTCCGCGATGACGACGGCGTTCGCGCCGCGGGCGCGCACCTCCTGGATGTTCGACAGCACTTTCGCGTGCAGCGAATCACGGCCGCGCTGCGACGGGACGACGATGATGACCATCTGGCCCTCGTCGATGAGCGCGATCGGCCCGTGCTTGAGCTCGCCGGCGGCGAAGCCCTCCGCATGGATGTAGGCGAGCTCCTTGAGCTTGAGCGCACCCTCCATCGCGACCGGGTAACCGACGTGGCGTCCGAGGAAGAGCACCGACTGCTCGTGCTTGTGCCGGATCGCGAAGTCCGTGATCTGCTGCTTCGTCCCCTCGAGGATCTGCTCGATCTTGCCGGGGATCGCCTCCAGCTCGGACAGGATCACCTGGATCTCGTCGTTGTACTTGTTGCCGCGCAGCTGAGCCAGGTACAGGCCCAGCAGATAGCAGGCGACGACCTGCGACAGGAACGCCTTCGTCGATGCGACGGCGATCTCCGGGCCGGCGTGCGTGTAGAGCACGCCGTCGGATTCGCGCGGGATCGTCGAGCCGAAGGTATTGCAGATGGCGATGACCTTCGCTCCCTGCTCCCGTGCATGGCGGACGGCCATGACGGTGTCCATCGTCTCGCCGGACTGGGAGATGGCCACCACGAGCGTCTTCTCCGTCACGACGGGATCGCGGTAGCGGAACTCGTGCGCGAGCTCGACCTCGGTGGGGATGCGGCACCAGTGCTCGATCGCGTACTTGGCGACCTGACCCGCATATGCGGCGGTGCCGCAGGCGATGACGACGATCTTGTCGACGGATTTGAGGATCGATTCGTCGATGTTCATCTCCGAGAGCTGAAGACGACCGTCCAGTCCGAACCGACCTCGCAGGGTATCCGCGACCGCCTTCGGCTGATCGTGGATCTCCTTGTCCATGAAGGACGGGAAGCCGCCCTTCTCCGCGGTCGCGGGATCCCAGTCGACCTCGAACGGCTCGCCCTGGACAGGGGCTCCCTCCGCGTCGATGATCTGCACCTGCTCCGGGGTGATCGTCACGATCTGGTTCTGGCCGATCTCCACGGCGCGGCGCGTGTAGTCGATGAAGGCGGCGACATCGGATCCCAGGAAGTTCTCGCCGTCGCCCAGGCCGATGACCAGCGGCGAGTTGAGGCGGGCCGCGACCACGGTGTCCGGAGCGTCCGCGTGCACTGCCAGCAGGGTGAACGCTCCCTCGAGCTGACCGACCGTCACGCGCATGGCCTCGGTCATGTCGCCGGTCCTGCGGTAGTTCGCAGCCAGCTGGTGGGCGGCGACCTCGGTGTCCGTCGCCGAGGAGAACTCGACGCCGTCGGCCACGAGGTCCCGCTTGAGCTGCGCGTAGTTCTCGATGATGCCGTTGTGGATGAGTGCGAGCTTCCCACCGTCCGCGAGGTGGGGGTGGGCGTTGTCATCGGTCGGTCCGCCGTGGGTCGCCCAGCGGGTGTGGCCGATGCCTGTACGAGCGTCCGGGAGAGGGTCGTCCGTCACCGCATCGAGGAGGTTCGCGAGCTTGCCGGCGCGCTTCTGCGAGGCGAGCCCACCCCCTTCGGGGACGACTGCCACGCCCGCGGAGTCGTATCCGCGGTACTCGAGCCTTCCCAGGCCCTGCAGCAGGACGTCGAGGGCGAGGTGGTCGGCGCTGTTCGCAGCGGCCGACGAGACGTATCCGACGATTCCACACATAGGAGAAAGCGTAGCGGTACCAGTCCCCTGCCCTCTGCATTCCACATCACAGTGTCCGGACAGCGCCCGGATCGGAAGAGGAATCGCGGTCTCCTCCTCGCTTCCTCCTCCTCGCACTGCGCCTCCGCCCTCCCTCGCCGTCCGGTCGTCACCGCAGGCGAACCGTCATCGCCGTCGGCCCGGGATCAGCCGCGGGATGAGGACGATGAGCACGACCATGACGAGCAGCTCGACGAGAGTCTGGGTGACGACCACGAGCGGCGCGAGGTCGAACTCCGCAGGCAGGGCAAGGACGAGCGGGAGCACGACCAGCGAGTTCCGGGTCACGCCGCTGAACACGATCGCCCGCCGTCCCGCCGTGTCCACGCCGCCCAGTCGACCGGCGGCCATGCCGATGGGCACCATGACGGCGGCGAAGAGGATGTAGACGGGGATCACGCGCAGCAGTGAGCCGAGCTGCGCGCCCACGCCCGCGACCTGGGAGGCGACCACGACCGCGAGGGTGGCCACCATGAGCGGCACCATCGCACCGGTCGCGGTCTGCACCACGACTCGTCCTGCGCGTGTGCGGGCGGCGCACTGCGTCAGCGCGGCCGCGGCCAGGGGGATGAGGATGATGAGCACGAACGCCTCGACGAAGGGCGCGAACTCGACAGCGGCGACGAACTCGGCGCCGACGAACAGCCAGAGGTGCAGCGGCAGCAGCAGCATCTGGCCGAGCATCAGCAGGGGTGTGGCTGCCAGCAGGCGCTGCTCGTCACCACCGGCCAGCCCCGCGAACACGATGACATAGTCGATGCACGGGGTCAGGAGCACGAACAGCACGCCGACCAGCAGGACCTGGTCGTCGGCCACGATCCGTGACAGCACCCAGACCACCACCGGGACCGCGAGGAAGTTCACCACCAGGATGGTCATGACGAAGCGCCAATCGCGGATCGCCGGTCCGAACCGGCCGAAGGGGACGCCGAGGAAGGTGACATAGAGCAGCAGCGCCAGAACCGGGAGGATCGCCGCCTCCGCAGGACCGGCCGCGGCGGGCAGGAGCAGCCCCGCGCATGCACCCAGAGCAAGACCCACCAGATACAACGATGCCTGATGGGTCTCCATCCACTGCACGGTCATCTTCTGCACTGCGCGGTCATCCTCTGCACTGCGCTGTCACCGTCTGCACTGCGCTGTCACCGTCTGCACTGGGCGGTCATCCGCATCTGGTCTCCTCGCGTCACGGTGCGCTCTCAGGCCATTCTCCCTGAGGTCTGATCGGCCTGGAGGACAGCCGCCAGAAGTCGGTCCAGCACCTGGTGGGATCGCTCTCGTGCCAGGTCCGCGTCCGTATGCTGAGCAGTCCAGAGCGCAGCCTCATTCATCGCACCGGAGAGCTGTGCGGTCACCGCCTCGAGAAGCTCCTCGGCGACCCCGACGTCCCGCAGGACCTCCTTCAGGTGTGCCGCGGAGTTCTCTGCGTCGAGCCGCCGCCACTCCTGCCAGCCGATCACCGCCGGCGCGTCGATGAGCAGGATCCGCACAGCGGAGCCGGCGGTGACCGCATCGAGGAACGCATGCGCGCCCGCCTTCAGCTGGTCGCTCGGCTCCGTCCCGGCACTCTCCGCTGCCTCCATGACCGCCTCGGCGACCTGCCGCTGCAGCTGGGCCGCGACCTCGCGGAACAGCCCTGCCTTGCTCCGGTAGTGGTGGTAGACGGCCCCTCTCGTCACACCGGCGACCTGGGCGACGTCGACCAGTGAAACATCAGCGAAGCCCCGAGACGCGAACAGCTCACCGGCCGAGGCCAGGACCAGCCGGGCGGTGCGTGCGGCGTCGGCTGCTGTGGCGCGGGGCATGAGCACTTCCTTTACGTACAGGCGGTATGTATCCTGATCGAGCTACATACTCAGTGTACGTAAAGGAGATGCCGATGTCCCCCACCAGCTTCTACCCGGTCCTCACGACCACCGACGTCGCCGGCACCGCCGCCTTCTACCGGAGAGCGCTCGGCTTCGAGACGACGTTCGACTCCGAGTGGTACGTCAGCCTGCGCCTGGGCGCATTCGAGCTGGCAGTCCTCTCCCATGACCACGCCACGATCCCCGAGCCGCACCGGGCCCTCCCCCACGGCCTGATCCTGAACCTGGAAGTGGACGACGTCGACGAAGCCCACCGCAGGCTCACCGAAGAAACCGGTCTGGAACCGATCCTGGCGCTGCGCGACGAGGATTTCGGCCAACGGCACTTCATCGTCGCGGCACCCGACGGCGTCCTCCTCGATGTCATCCAGCCGATCGCACCCAGCGCCGACTTCGCGGACCTCTATGCCGGCGGCTGAGTCACGTCGCAGCAGTCAGGCCGCGCCGGTCTCCACCAGCAGCACGCCGCCCACGATGAGCACGATGCCGAGTCCGCTCAGCCAGGTGAAGGGCTCTGCGAAGAGGATCCGACCCAGCACTGCGGTGAGAGAGACGCCCACCGCTGACCAGATGCCGTACGCCACGCCGAGCGGCATGCCCTGGGCGAGCACGAGGGCGAGCATGGAGAAGGCACCCGCGTAGAAGACCCCGACGGCGATGTACCAGGACCGCGAGCCGTGGGCCCCCATCCGCAGGGCGAGGGTGCCGACGACCTCGAGCACGATCGCACCCGCCAGCAGCAGCCACGCCGTCATGCGTCGACCGTCCCGCATCCGCGTCGCCGCACAGGCAGGGTGCTGCCCACCTCGACGCACAGCACGCCGGCCGCGATCAGCAGGATGCCGATCCCCATGACCGGGGTGAAGGGCTCCGCGAAGACGACTGCCGAGAGGATCGCGGTGAGTGCGACGCCGGCCGCAGCCCAGCTGCCGTACGCGACACCCAGAGGCATCCCCGTCCGCAGCGCCAGTGCGAGCAGGACGAATGCGCCCACGTATGCGGCACCGGTCAGGAGGAACAGCCAGGGGACCTCCAGCGCCGCCTTCAGGGACAGAGAGCCGGCGACCTCCAGGACCACGGCGAAGGCCAGCGCGGTCCATCCGCGAGCGCGGGCGCTCATCAGCTGCCCGCAGGTCGGTCGGAAGGCGGTGCGGCAGAGGGGCCCGGTTCACCGCCGGGACTCTGCGGCTCGACGGTGAGGCTCAGTGCCACCTCCAGGACGTCGGCCAAGTCGTCGTGGGAGAAGGAGACGACCCCCAGCGCGCGGTCGAACCACGCCCCGTCTGCGGCGAGTCGTGCCGCGCGGTACCGCGCCCGGTCCGCTGGCGACGCGTCGATGACCTCACCGATCCACGGCGAGAGCGTGCTGTCCCACAGCGCGACGAGCTGCACGGACAGCTTCGCATCGGCCAGCAGTGCGAGGTCGCTCGCGTCGATGTCCTCGGTCATCGTGTACCGGATGTACGCGCGCAGGCGCTCCACCGGCGACGGGGACTCTCCCGCGTACCTCCGCAGTCCGTCCAGCCAGCGCAGTGCGACGTGCTCCACGACCGCGACGGCGAGCACCTCCTTCGTCCGGAAGTGGTGGACGAGCCCGGGCTTCGTGAGTCCGGCACGCGATGCCACGGCGTCCAGCGTGAGCGGGTCGCCGCACCGCAGAACCTCGAGCGCACCGTCGAGAATCGCATCCCTCGTCGTCATACCCGCGAACCTACCGTCCGTATGGTAGGTGTGTCACCAGGTGACCACGAGACGTCCCTCACGTCCGCCCGTGGAACAATCGTGGACATGGTTGCGAATGCCGACGAGTCCCACGTCTCCGATGCCGCCCGCAGGCTCGCCGGACTGCGGCCCGCTCCCCGCCAGGACTCCGAGAGCGCCCAGTCCCCGTACTGGCACTTCACGCGCGAGCAGTGGTCACGCCTGTCGGATTCGACCCCGCTTCCGCTCACCACGTCAGACGTCGCACGGCTGCGCGGTCTGGGCGAGCGCATCGACATCGATGAGGTGGAGACCGTCTACCTCCCTCTGTCGCGCCTGCTCAACCTCTATTCGGCCGCGCGCGGCCAGAAGCACGACGTCACCCGCAAGTTCCTCTCACCCCTGCGGAACGAAGGCTTCGAGCCCGCTCCCCAGCGCACGCCGTTCGTCATCGGAGTCGCCGGCTCCGTGGCAGTGGGCAAGTCGACGACGGCACGTCTGCTGCGTGAGATGCTCGCCCGCTGGTCCGACACCCCGCGCGTCGAGCTCCTCACCACCGATGGGTTCCTCTTCCCCAACGCTGAACTGGAACGCAGGGGACTGAGTGGGCGCAAGGGCTTCCCGGAGTCCTACGACCGCCGCGCCCTGCTGCGGTTCATGGCAGCGGTGAAATCCGGTGCCAGAGAAGTCCGGGCCCCCGTCTACTCGCACCACACGTACGACATCGTCCCCGGCGCCAGCATCACGGTCCGCCGCCCCGACATCCTCATCGTCGAGGGGCTGAACGTCCTCCAGCCGCCGCGCCCCCGCGCAGACGGAAAGCTGGGGGTCGCGGTGAGCGACTACTTCGACTTCTCCATCTACGTCGACGCGGCCTCTGCGGACGTCCGCTCCTGGTACATCAGCCGATTCCTCCGCCTCAAGCACGGCGCCTTCACCGACCCGGACTCGTTCTTCCACCGCTACTCGCAGCTGAGCGACACCGAGGCCCGGGACCTCGCGACAGAGATCTGGGACTCCATCAACTCCCCCAACCTCCACCAGAACGTCATGCCGTCCCGCGGTCGCGCGGATCTGCTGCTGCGGAAGGCCTCGGACCACTCCGTGGCGCGCATACAGCTGCGCAAGCTCTGAGCGGAGCTGGGCCCCGTCCGCGCCCCTCCACTCGCTGCCCGCACGTGCTGCCCGCATCGCCCGCTCCACGCTGCGGAAATGAAACCGCAGACGATGGTGTTGCACGTCGGGTGCGCGCTCCGCGTGCACGGAGGGAGGCCCCATGAGTATGCCCAGTCCGCACATGATGATGCGACGGCAGACGAGCAGCGCACGCCAGGGCGGCGCCGCCCGCAAGGTCCGCATCGACCGGCCGACGATCCGGCGGATCATCGGCTTCGCAGGACGCCAGAAGGGCCGCCTCATCGGCTTCCTCCTGCTGTCCGTGCTGGTCAGCGTCGTCGGCGTGATCACCCCCGTGCTCTCCGGCAACGTGGTCAATGCGATCACGGCAGGCGGGCCCGTGAGCACGATCGGCTGGCTCGCCGCAGGCATCGCGGGCCTCGCGATCGCGGAGGCGATCCTCACGATCGTCAACCGCTGGCTGTCCTCACATGTGGGCGAGGGCCTCATCTTCGACCTGCGCACGGCCGTCTACGACCACGTCCAGACGATGCCCATCGCATTCTTCAACCGCACCCGCACCGGCGCCCTGGTCTCCCGCCTCAACACCGACGTGATCGGCGCGCAGCGGGCGTTCTCCAACACGCTCTCCGGCGTCGTGTCCAACATCGTCTCCCTCGCCCTCACGGTGGGCGTCATGGTGACGATCTCGTGGCAGGTCACCGTCCTGTCGATCCTTCTCCTGCCGATCTTCCTCATCCCCGCCCGCACGCTGGGAGACAGGCTCGCGAAGCTCCAGCACGAGGCGGCGGATCACAATGCGGCGATGTCCACGCGGATGACGGAGCGATTCTCCGCAGGCGGCGCGACGCTCGTGCGCCTGTTCGGCTCCCCTGCGCACGAATCGTCTCAGTTCGCCGAACGAGCCGGCAGAGTCCGCGACATCGGCGTGCGCGTCGCGATGCTGCAGGCCACCTTCGTCACGGCGCTGACGCTGGTGAGCGCGCTGGCGCTGGCACTCGTCTACGGACTGGGCGGCTGGCAGGCGGTCACCGGCTCGCTGGACGCCGGTCAGGTCGTCACACTCGCGATGCTGCTCACCCGCCTCTACGGCCCGCTCACGATGCTGGCGAACGCTCGCATGGACATCATGAGCGCAGTGGTGAGTTTCCAGCGCGTCTTCGAGGTGCTGGACCTCGTGTCACTCATCCGGCCGCCCGCCGAACCCACCCCGCTGCCGTCCGGCGCGCTGTCCGTCGCGTTCCGCGACGTGCGCTTCGCGTACCCCTCCGCGAACGAGGTCTCGCTCGCGTCGCTCGAGGAGGTCGCCGTCCTGGACGAGAGAGGCGGCACGGAGGTGCTGCACGGCATCGACGTCGAGGTCCCCGCAGGACGCACCGTCGCCCTCGTCGGCTCGTCCGGCGCCGGCAAGTCGACCATCGCGTCGCTCGTGCCGCGCCTCTACGACGTGACCGACGGTGCCGTGCAGCTGGGCGGCGTCGATGTCCGCGACCTGTCGTTCGAGGACCTCCAGCGCGCTGTGGGGATGGTGACCCAGGACGGCCACCTCTTCCACGAGTCGATCCGCGACAACCTCCTCATCGCGAAGGCGGACGCCACCGACGACGAGCTGGAGTCCGCAGTGCATCGGGCACGCCTGACCGCGGTGCTCGCGAACCTCCCGGACGGCCTGGACACCGTGATCGGCGAACGCGGGTACCGCCTGTCCGGCGGTGAACGTCAGCGACTCACGATCGCCAGACTCCTGCTCGCGTCACCGCCCGTCGTCATCCTCGACGAGGCGACCAGCGCGCTCGACTCGACGAACGAGGCGGCGATCCAGCAGGCACTGGGCGAGGCGATGGAAGGGCGGACGGCCCTCGTCATCGCCCACCGTCTGTCGACCATCAAGGCCGCGGACGAGATCCTCGTGATCGAGGACGGACAGGTCTCCGAACGCGGTGGACACGCGGACCTGCTCGCACGCGGCGGGCGCTACGCGGAGCTCTACCGCACGCAGTTCAGCCAGGACCGCTGAGCGCCTCACCGCTGAGCGGCTCAGAGCGCCAGACGCTCCCCCACCACGGCGGCGAGGCGCTGAGCCTGGGTCTGGGCGACGTCCTGAGTAGCGGCCTCGACCATGACACGGATGACGGGTTCGGTTCCCGACGCGCGCAGCAGCACGCGCCCGGTCTCACCGAGCTCCTCCTCCACCGCTGCGATCTCCGCCTGGACCGCGGTGTCTGCGCCCGAAGCCGTCTTGTCGACACCCTTGACGTTGATGAGGACCTGCGGGAGCTTCGGGACCTCGGCCGCCAGATCCGCGAGCGTCCTCTTCGTGGAGGCCATGCGGTGCATGAGGTGCAGAGCGGTCTGGACTCCGTCGCCGGTCGTGCCGTGCTCCAGGAGCAGCACGTGTCCTGACTGCTCACCACCCAGGGAGTAGCCGCCCTTGAGCATGCGCTCGAGCACGTAGCGGTCGCCCACGGCAGTCTCCTCGATCGCGATGCCGCGCTTCTCCATCGCCAGGCGCAGGCCCAGGTTCGACATGACGGTGACGACGAGTGTGTCGTCCGCGAGGGTCCCGGCCTCCTTCATCCCCAGCGCGAGGATGCCCATGACCTGGTCGCCGTCGACTTCGCGGCCCAGCGAGTCCACCGCCAGGCAGCGGTCCGCATCGCCGTCGAAGGCGACTCCCAGGTCTGCCTGCTGCCCCACGACTGCGGCACGGAGGTTCTCGATGTGGGTCGAGCCGACGCCGTCGTTGATGTTGTAGCCGTTGGGCTCCGCGGCGATGACGATGACCTCCGCCCCCGCCTGTCGCAGAGCGGCGGGTCCGACGACGGCCGCCGCGCCGTGTGCGCAGTCGACGACGACCGTGAGGCCGGACAGCGGGCTCGCATCGGTCTTCTCCCCCAGGCCCCGCACCAGGTGCTCTGTGAACTCGTCTGCGGCGGCGGGGTAGCGCGCGATGCGGCCGACTCCTGCCCCGGTGGGGCGCTCCCACTCCTCATCGAGCAGTGCGAGGATCTCGTCCTCCTGGGAGTCCGTGAGCTTGGTGCCGCCCTGCCCGAAGAACTTGATGCCGTTGTCCGGCATCGCGTTGTGGGAGGCGGAGAGCACGACGCCGAATGCCGCTCCGGTCGCCTTCACCGCGTGGGCGATGCCCGGTGTGGGCAGGATGCCGACGTCCTGGACGTCGACCCCCGTCGAGGCGATGCCCGCCGACGTGGACGCAGCGAGGAACTCACCGCTCACCCGTGTGTCACGACCGACGATCGCGACGGGGCGCTTGCCGAACGGCGCATTCTCTGGGCGGGCGAGCACGCGGCTGCCGGCCACGGCGAGCTGCAGGGCGAGGCGAGCGGTGATGTCACGGTTCGCCAGACCTCTGACGCCATCCGTACCGAAGAGTCGAGACATGTGCACGGGGTCCTTCCTGAGACTTTTCCGCCAGTCTACGGGGCGCGGCGTTCCACACGTGCGCAGCGCCCCTGCTCACGAGCGCGCAGGGAGCGGGGCCGATGTCCCGTGGGACGACGAAGGCCCCCGACCACTGGGGTCGAGGGCCTTCGCGCGATCCGCTCTGCAGAGATCTGCGAGAGCGCGGGATCAGCGCTTGGAGAACTGCGGCGCCTTGCGCGCCTTCTTCAGTCCGGCCTTCTTGCGCTCCGGGACGCGAGCGTCACGGGACAGGTAGCCGGCCTTCTTCAGTTCTGCACGGTTGTTCTCGCGGTCGATCTCGTTGAGCGACCGAGCGATGCCCAGGCGGACTGCTCCGGCCTGGCCCGACGGGCCGCCGCCGCTGATGAGGACGATCACGTCGAAGCGATCCTCCAGATCGAGCAGACGGAAGGGCTCGTTCACGAGCTGCTGGTGCAGCTTGTTCGGGAAGTAGGTCTCCAGGTCACGGCCGTTGATCTTCCATTCGCCCGTGCCCGGCACCAGGCGAACGCGGGCGACAGCCTGCTTGCGGCGGCCCACTGCCGATCCCGGTGCGGTGATCGACTGTCCGCGGCCACCGGCCACGGCTTCGCCCAGGCCAGCGGAGGCCGGGGTCTCTGTGCTGTATTCGGTGAGGTCGACGTCCTCGACTGTGTTCTCTGCCACGATTCTCCTCGGTAAGCTGTTCGACCCGCGCGCTTACTGCGCGACCTGGGTGATCTCGTACGGCTGGGGGTTCTGGGCTGAGTGCGGGTGCTCCGAGCCTGAGTAGACCTTGAGCTTGCGCATCTGCGCCCGACCGAGGCGAGTCTTGGGGATCATGCCGGTGACGGCCTTCTCCACCGCGCGCTCGGGGTGAGTCGCGAGGAGTTCGGCGTAGTTGACGCTCTTGAGGCCACCCGGGTAGTTCGAGTGGCGGTAAGCGCGCTTCTGCTCCAGCTTGGCACCGGTGAGCGCGACCTTGTCGGCGTTCACGATGATCACGAAATCGCCCGAGTCGACGTTCGGCGTGAACGTCGGCTTGTGCTTGCCGCGGAGCAGACGCGCGGTCTGCGAAGCGAGCCGGCCGAGAACGACGTCAGCGGCGTCGATGACATGCCACTGGCGCTGAACATCGCCGGTCTTCAGGGTGTACGTACGCAAAGTTGCCTTCTTACATTCGTCAGTAGTCCTAGGGCCCATACACACCCACTCGCTCGAGTCGTGACGTCGAGTCCGCGGACGGGCCTGTCCTGTGCGCGCTACGCTTCCGACACGGATGACCCACCTGAAACCTGCAACGCGACTAGAGGCTTAGCGAGGAACGTGTGCTGACGTACGCAACGACGCTCAAATCTACCGCATCCCCACATGACCCCGCAAACCCGCCCCAGCCGGCCCGCAGGGTTCGCCGGTAGGCTTGAACGGTGCTCTTCCTCCGTGTGCTCGCGTCCGTCGCCTGCGTCCTGGGCCTCGTCGTCCCGGGCGTCGCCGTCGCGACACCTGCCCAGGCCGTCGGTTCCAGCGCTCCTCCGGCCGCGGGCGAGGCCGCGAGCGGCGTCGTCGTGATCGGCGCGTCCGGCCTCACGCTGTCGGACATCGGACCGGAGCGCACCCCGCACCTCTGGTCGATGGCGGAGGACGGAGCGTCCGCGAACCTCGCCGTCCGCACGCTGACGCCCGCGACCTGCGCGGCTGCGGGCTGGCTGAGCTTCGGCGCAGGTGCGCGGATGCACAGCGTCGACCTCACCCCGGACTGGTTCAGTCCACTGCTCGCCCACACCTCGTGCCCGCGGATGATCGACCCCGTCCCGGACACCGCCGCCGAGGCCCCGGGCGCCGACGATCCCGATGCCGCAGAGGCGTCGGTGGAATCCGACGTCTCCCACGACCCCGACGTCCCCGCCGGCACGCCGGTCGCGGCCGGCCCCGCCACCTTCGAGGACTTCGACCGGGTCCTCGCCGCGAACGCGGGCTCGGGCTACAGCGCTGATCCGGGTGTCTTCACCCGCTCCGCGGACAGCGACGACTGGTGCACGGCGGCCTACGGCAGGGGCGCAGCATACGCGGCGGCGGACGAGGAGGGCCGCGTGACGACCTGGGCCCCGACCACGAGCCTGGTCACCGATCCGACCAAAGCCTCGGCGGGCGAGGACAGCGCACAGATCCTCGACGCCTGCGCGCTCACCCTCATCGACGCGGGCACCGCGGCGGACCCCACCTGGGAGCCGAACGCGTGGCACGCGTGGAACGACGAGTCGCTGGGCCGCACGCGCACCGGACAGATCGCGGCGCTGGATGCCCGCGTCGGCCGGATCCTCGAGCAGACGCCGGACTCCTCCGACATCATCGTCGCGGGCCTGGGCGATGCCGACCACCCCTCGCGCCTGCGTGCGGTGATCGCCACGGGCCCGTCCTATGAGCCCGGCACACTGCGCTCCTCGTCGACCCGTCAGCCGGGCCTCGTGCAGCTCACCGACGTGCTCCCGGCCGCGATCGGTGAGATCGGACTCGAGTCAGCGGGGGTCTCTCCCGCGAGCTTCGTCGTCGATCCCTCCGACGACGCCGCCTCCCGGATGAACGCTCTGGTCGCGGACTCCCGCAAGGCGGGGACGGTCCACACGCACGCGCAGACCTTCAGCGTCCTCCTCGACGTCATCCACTACGCGCTCACGATCGCGCTGGCGATCCTGCTGCTGACGCCCGTCGTCCGCACGCTGCGGACGAAGACTCCCCGCACGCTGGCCGCCCTGCGGACATACGGCGCATGGACGTGCTTCACGATCGGGCTGCTGCCGATGGCGGGCTTCGTGGCCGGGATCCTGCCGTGGGGCCGCCTGCCGGCCCCCGGGTGGGGACTCACCGGTGCGATCGCGCTGGGCACGGCGGCGCTCCTGGCCGTGTCCGTCGCAGGACCGTGGCGGCGCACCTGGCAGGGCCGCGTGGCGGCCGTCTCACTGGTGTCCGCCGTCGTGCTCGTCGTCGATGTCGCGCTGGGATCCCGCCTGCAGTTCAACGCTCTCATGGGGTACAACCCGATCGTCGCGGGCCGCTTCTACGGACTCGGCAATCAGGGCGCCGCGCTCTTCCTCACGGCGGCGCTCCTGGGTCTGGGCATCGTCTCATCGCGCCTGGTCGACGCGGGCAGGGCCGTGACGGCACGTCTGCTGGTCGCAGGATTCGCCGTCGTGTCCGTCATCGTCCTGGGCAACCCTGCATGGGGTGCGAAGTTCGGCGGCACGGTCGCCGCGATCGTCGGCTTCACCGTCCTGCTGCTGTCCCTCTTCCGGATCCGCGTGAGCATCCTGCGACTGGTGCTCATCGGGGCGGGCGCGCTCACGATCATCGTGGGCGTCGCGGGACTGGACTATCTGCGACCGCCCGCCGAGCGCTCGCACTTCGGCAACTTCTTCGGCCAGGCCCTCGATGGCCAGCTCCTCGACGTCATCGCCCGCAAGCTGGAAGCGAACCTGAGGATCATCGTCATCAATCCGGCGCTCGCGATCGTCGTGCCGCTGGCCGTCTTCACGGTCCTCTTCAGTCTGGCGTACCTGCAGCGCTACACGGCCACCGCGGGACTCGCACGCCCCTGGGCGCACACACTGCCGCCGGCGCTCGCGCACCCCACCGTCCATGCGGGCTTCCTGTCCGCGGCCATCGCTCTGGGTGTGGGGCTCGTCATCACCGATTCCGGCGTCGCGGTCCCCGCGACCGGAGCCATGATGCTCGTACCGATGCTCGTCGTCATGAGCGTGGGCATCGACCGTGAGAGGTCGTCCACGATGACGCCCGAGGCCCTCCGATGAGGCGCGCGATCGCGGCGGTGTGGGCCATCATCCTCCTCCTCGCGCTGACTGCCGCCCCCGCGCTTGCGGCCGGTCCACCGGCGCAGCCGCCCAACCCCGAGCAGGACGAGGCGAGTGCTCACCCCGTCGTCCTGCTGGGATTCGCCGGCCTGACCTTCGAGGACCTCGATCCGAACCGGACGCCGCACCTGTGGCGGCTCATCGACGAGAGCGCCGTCGGCTCGCTCACCCCTCGTTCCGTGCGCGACACCAGCTGCGCGGCGGACGGGTGGCTAGCCCTGAGCTCCGGACGGCGCGCAGCGGATGAGCCCCGGCCCACGTGCCGCGTGCTGCAGGAGCCGATCGGCGGGTGGGTGCCCGACTGGGACGTGTACCTGGACCAGGCCGCGGAGGACAACTACACGCCGGCAGTCGGAACACTCACCGAGGCGGTGGAGGCGGCCGACGCCCGCGTCACGGGGATCGGTCCCGGCGCTGCGATCGGCACCGCGCGGTCGGACGGGCGCACCGAGGACTGGCAGCCCCTGCGCGAGCCCGGTGAGGTGGGTGAGCAGGTGACGGCGGCCGCGGGGACGTCGGACATCGTGCTCGTCGACCTCGGAAGCGTGTACTCGCCCGGGCAGTCCGTCACGGGCATCGACGAAGCCGTCGGCGAGGTCCTCGCAGCGACCGACGGGCTGCCTGCCGCCCAGTCCCCCACCCTCATCGCCGCCTCGATCGCCGATGCCCGCACCGATGATTCGCGGATGCAGTTCGCCGCCGTGCGCGGCGGGATCGGTGCCGGCGGACCGCTGGGCGGCGACGGATCGTCACAGCTGATCACGTCGTCATCCACGCGGCAGCCCGGGCTCGTGCAGGTCACGGACCTCACCCCCACGCTCCTCGCGTCCGCGGGCGTCACGGGGGCCGGCGGGTTCGCGGGCGCTCCCGTGTCGTTCGTCGACGGCCCCGCCGATGCCGCGGACAAGCAGCAGAGGATGATCGACCGGCAGACCGCCGTCCTCACGCAGGAGAACGTCTCCGCCTGGTTCTATGCCGCGTGGGGGATCCTCCTCGCGGGCCTGCTGGTGACGTGCTCCGTGATCGTCAGGAGGCGCGGACCGCGGAGGGCGGCGAACATCATGCGGGTCGGAGGACTGCTCGGAGCCGCACTGCCCATCTCCACGTTCCTCGTCAACGTACTGCCGTGGGAGCGCTGGCCGTCCGCGGACGTCGCGATGCTGGGCGGGGTCGCCGGGTGGGCGATCGTGCTCACCGCGCTCGGATTCCTGGGGCCGTGGCGGAGACTGCCGGGGGGCCCGCTGGGCTTCATCGCCGTCACGACCGTCGGGGTGCTCGCCGTCGACGTCAGCACCGGGTCCTCGCTCCAGATGTCGACGCTGCTGGGAGAACCGCTGCTCATCGCGTCGCGGTTCTACGGGATCGGCAACTCAGCGCTCGCACTGTACTGCACCGCTCTGCTGGTGGGCCTGGGCGTCGTCTGCTCCTGGATGCGACGACGCTGGTCGATCACAGCGGTCGTCGTCTCAGCAGTGCTGGGCTCCTGCGTGCTGCTCGCGACCCCTGGGCTCGGCACCAAGTTCGGTTCCGTGCCCACGCTCCTCCTGGGCACGGCCTTCTTCGCCGTCACCGCCGCAGGCGTGACGATGTCGTGGAGGCGCCTCATGCTGATCGGCGGCGGTGGCGCGGCAGGGCTCATGCTGCTCGTGCTGTTCCTCGACTGGACGCGCCCCACGGACCGGCGGACACACTTCGGGAACTTCTTCGACTCGATCCTCACCGGAGAAGCCGGTGCCGTGCTCCTGCGGAAGATCGGCATGAACATCGACATCCTCACGCAGAGCTGGATGACGATCCTCCTGCCGTTCGCGCTGGCGGCGATTCTGTGGGCCGCCATCTCCCCGAATCGATTCCGCATCCCCCTGCTGGGTGAGTGGTACCGCGAGATGCCGCTGCTGCGCACGTCCGTCATCTCACTGGCCGTGCTGCTGACCGTGGGCACGTTCATCAACGACTCCGGCATCGTCGTGCCGGCCGTCGGCATCCTCTTCCTGGTGCCGGCCCTCACCCACCTCGTCGGGGCGAAGGCGAAGGCACTGCCACTCGACCGGTGAGGCTGAGCGGACGGCTCCCGGCCTGCAGCCGGGTGGTCCCTGCCGGCTGGTCCCTGCCGGCTGGTCCCTGCTGGCTGGTCCTCTGCTGACCAGTCCCCCTCTGGGCCGTCTCCTGCTCGAGTGCGTACGACCTGGTCCGCTCCGCGCGCGTCGGGGCCGAATCGGGCTCACTCACTGGTGCACTCGATATCGCAGGCGGTCGTGGGCAGGAGAATCTGCCGGGAAGCACGGCGAAGGGCCCGCACGTCTCCGTGCGGACCCTTCGTGTGCCGAGGTACCGGTGACGCTGAGGTCCTCACCGGTCAGAGACTCTCATCAGACAGAGGCTCTCACTCCTCAGAGGCCCTGACACATCAGAGACCTCCGTCAAAGACCTCCGTCAGAGGCCCTTGCCGCGCTTGCGGCTGGCTGCCAGTGCTGCACCGCCCGCCGCGACGAGTGCCGCCGCGAGACCGAGGATGCCGCCCAGCTCTGCGCCGGTGCGAGGCAGATCGCCGCTGTCATCGTCGCGGGCCTCGTCGTCGCGACCGTCGTCACCACTGCCGCCGCCGTCGCCGCCGTTGTCACCGTCGTCGCCGTTGTCATCGTCGCGGCCGTCATCGCCACCGCCCTCGCTGTCCTCGTCGCCATCGCCGCCATCGGACCCGTTGTCGTCGCCGTCCTCGCCCGGCTGAGCATCCGTGACGGTGACCGTGAGGTCGAGCGAACGGCTGACCGGCAGCGGGCTGTCATCCCACCATGCGTGCTCCGGATCCGCGACGAGCGTCGCGGTGACCGTGTGCTCACCGGTCGCCACGTCATCGCCGGCTGCGACGGTGAGCTCGCTCTCCGTCGAGCCCTCTGCGATCGCGTCGAGCACCGCGGACTCCACAGTCGTGGCGTTCGCCGCCGTGAACGCGTCCTCAACCCCTGCGAGGTCGGCGGAGAAGCCGTCCGGCAGTTCGAGCGCCAGGTCGAAGGGTCCCTCGATATCGCGCGCGGCCTCGGTCATGAAGGTGAGCCCGACATCGCCGCCCTGCTCGACCTCGATCTCCTCACCGCCCTCATAGGTGAACGACGCCTCGAGATCCTCCGTGCGGATGACGTCGAGAGCGAAGTCCGCCTGACGCTCCTGCGGATCGCCCTCGACGACGTCGCGCGACTCGAAGTAGTTCTCCCAGATCTCGAAATCGGTGAGGCCCGACTGCTGGAACTCGCCCTTCTCGAAGGCGGCGAAGTTGTCGCCGCCGGACGCCAGGAAGCTCAGCGTCGCTACGCGGTACTCCGCGTTCGGGTCGATCGGCTCGCCGTCGACCTCGACGGACACGACGTGCTCGCCGCGCTCCGCATCGGAATCGTAGACGACATCGAGCTCGTCGGAGATGCCCATGTGCAGGAAGGACCGCGACGCGCCGTCCGGCTGCCACTGCTCCTCGATCAGCTGGATGACATCCGCGCCCGTGAGCGTGACGACGCCGTGGTCGTTGGCGAACGGCAGGACCGCGTTGAGCTCGCCCACCGTCACCTCCCCCGGCTCCTCATCGCCGAAGATGTCGTCGACGAGCAGGTCGGTGCGCAGGCCGCCGGGATTCGTCATGCCGAAGTCGGCCTCGTCGAGCTGCGACATCTCCACGCCCTCCTTGAGGGCATCCGCCACGAGGTTGCCCAGCTGGGACTCGGCGCCGCGGTCCTCCGAACCGTCCTCGCTGAACGCACGGGTGATGTCCTCATCGATCGTGCCGACGACCTCGGAGCCGATCTCCTGGGACTTCTCCACCGCGTCCGCGACGATCGCGTCGACCTCATCGACGACCGGAGTGTCGAAGGTCTGATCTGCGGTGTCGAGCAGCTCCTGCTCGTCGACCGCCCAGTCGCCCTCGCCCTCATTGGTGAGCGTGACCTTCCCGACGGTATCGCCGTAGTTGCCCGACTGGACCACAGGGCGCGTGCGCCCGTCCTCACCCGGCACCGGGGCTGCGAAGTTCGCCTGCAGGTGCGAGTGGCCGAAGAACATCGCGTCGATGGAGGGGTCTGCACCCGTCACGACGGAGTTGAACTCCTCGTTCGATCCCAGCGCGGAATCCAGATCGGACACGCTGGCAGGGCCCAGGTGGGCGGCGAGGACCGTGAGGTCCGGCTTCTCGTCGTCCGGCAGCGCCTCGAGCTCCTCTGCCGCGGCGTTGATCCCGGTGACAGGGTCACCGAACTCGATGTCCTCGATGCCGCCGGGACTCACGAGCTGCGCGGTATCCTCCGTCACCGCACCGATGACGCCGATCCGCACGTCGCCCTGCTCGACGATCGTGTACGGGTCGACCCCGTCCGCGATCTCTGTCGTGCCCGCCTTGTAGACGTTCGCACCGACGTTGGCGAAGTCCGTCGCCGGACCGACGCGGTCGCGCAGATCGTCGTAGCCGCGGTCGAACTCGTGGTTGCCCACCGATGCGGAGTCCACGCCGAGCGCGTTGAGCACGTCCATCGTGGGCTTGTCCTCCTGGGAGGAGGACGCGTAGGTGGAGGCGCCGATGTCGTCACCGGCGGTCACGAAGACGGTCTCGCCGTCGAAGGCCGCGCGTTCGCGTTCGACGACGGAGGCGACTTCGTGGCCGGTCTCTGCGATCCGTCCGTGGAAGTCGGTGATGTTGAGCAGCTGGACCTGGGTGCCGGCAGGTGCCTCACCGAATGCGGGCAGCGCCGCCAGGGGCAGCACCATTCCCGTGGCGGCCGCGCCGGCGACCACGCCGCGCAGTAGTGTCTTCTTCATCGTCATCCTCACAACAGACAGTGGGTGTTACGTCCGAGATTCTTGTGAATACACTCGAAGAATAGCCCGATTCAGCATGAATGCGGTGTGAATTCCTCCGGCCGATCTCACCCGTGCTCAGCTGTGGAGCTCCTGCGCCTGTCTCCGGCTGCGCGCGGATTCCGCCTGCCGCGCCCACCCATCCGGCCCGTCGGGGTACCCGACCTCCTCGAGGACCAGTCCGTGAGCAGGCATGAGGTGCATGGGCGGCAGCTCCGCGCGATCCGCCCCCGCCTCTGCTCGCGCCAGCAGCCGCGCGGGCTCCGTCACCCCCCACGCACCGGATCCGACACGCACCAGGCCGCCCACCAGCGCCCGGACCATATGGTGGCAGAACGCGTCCCCGCGCAGGTCCAGCGCGATGACTCCCGAATCCTCACGGACCACGGAGAGGTCGAGCAGTGTGCGGATCGTCGTGGACTCCGGTCGGGGCTTGCAGAAGGGCAGGAAGTCATGGAGCCCCAGCGCCTCGCCGGCCGCCTGCGCCATCGCGTCGTGGTCGAGCGTCCCGCGGTGGACGACCGTGTGCTGCGCCGCGAGGGGGTCGCGCAGCGCGCCCTCGTCCGCGATGCGGTAGGAGTACCTGCGCCACACGGCGGAGAACCGTGCGTCGAATGCCGGGGACACCTCCTGTGCCCCATGGATCACGAGGTCCGGGGCTCGCAGATGCCCCAGCACGCCGCGCAGACGGCTCACCAGCCCGTCGGCCGGCTCTCTGACCCGCTTCCCCCGTCCGATGAGTCCGGCGAGAGACTCCGGCCGGAGGTCGCAGTGGACCACCTGCCTCCGCGCGTGCACGCCGGCGTCCGTCCGCCCTGCGACGACAGTGCGCACCCGCTCCCCGAAGACCGTGGCGAAGCCCTCTTCGAGGACGCCCTGGACGGTCCGCAGGGACGGCTGGGCAGCCCAGCCGTGGAAGTCCGTCCCGACGTATCCGAGATCGACCCGGAAGCGGGACGCGTCACCGCCCGGCGAATGCGTCACAGGTCCTCCCCCACCCGTCCGGGCCGGTAGTTCTCCGACCCCGGTGAGACGGTGTCCTCGATGTGGTGCTCGTCGAGCTCCGACGGGGCGTAGTCGATCTGCGTGATCTCCGCATACACGCCGTGCCACGGCAGGGAGAGGATCCGGGCACGCCGCCGGGTGTAGGCGCGGACGCTCGCATTGTGGTGGCGGACCGCAGCGCCGATATGGGTCTCGTGAGCCTCGAGCTGGACGAGGAGGTCATCAGCGAACCGGACCGCGGCCTCGGCAGTGGCGGCCTTCTCCCACGTCCCCGCGGCGACGACGCGGACGGCGTCGGTCATGGCGTGCTCGGCGACACCGGCGTCGCTGCGGGTGCGGACGGCCTGCGCCGTGACGACCGCCGATTCGAGGTCCGCGATCCGCGGATCCTCACCCAGGACGCGACGGGCCGCACCGACGTACACCGGGATGAGCCCGTGCCGGGCGGCGCGGGCCACGTCGAACTGACGACGCGCCTCCCGCGTGAGCGAGCGGTTGAGCGACAGCTGGTTGTAGCGGATGGTGAGGAGGACGACGATGCCTGCCACCAGCGCGATCACTGCGACGAGAACGATCCAACCCCACTGCATGTGTCCGGAAGCCTCCACTCCGACGACGTGTCCCCGAGCCCTCAGGGACTCCGCTATCCGCAGGATACACATATTCATCGGTCGTTCAGGCCCCGTTGGCCGGTGGCGCGACGAGGGGTCGCGGCGGTCCGGACCGGCCCCCGACCGGAGCGCACCGCGGATTCGCGAGGCGTTCGCCGGCACGTCACCTGTTCACCCTGCAATCCGTCATCTTCCTCGCGTGAAATGAATCATGTGAGAGTCGCAGTGATCGCAGAATCGTTCCTCCCGCAGATGAACGGGGTCAGCCACAGCCTGCTCCGAGTGCTCGACCATCTGGCCGAGCGCGGAGACGAGGCCATCGTCATCGCACCAGGCAGCCGCGGCGACCGTCCGCGCGAGGTCGCCGGTGCCCGAGTCCTCCGAGTCCCCAGCTTCGCGATGCCGAAGTACCGCAAGGTCCGCGTCGCCCCGGGCGGCGTCGCCCGGATCCGGCGACTGCTCGCGGACTTCGACCCGGACGTCGTCCACGTCGCCTCCCCCTTCGTCCTGGGCTGGCGGGGCGTGCTCGCCGCGCAGGATCTGGGGATCCCCTCCGTCGCCGTCTATCAGACCGAGGTCCCCGCGTACGCCGCCCGCTACGGGATGCGGGGGCTTGAGACCGTGCTGTGGAACCACGTCCGCAACATCCACCAGCACGCATCGCTCACGCTCGCACCGTCGTCCTACACGGTCGACCAGCTCACCGGCATCGGCGTGAGCGATGTGCGCCTCTGGGCCCGCGGCGTCGACTCCTCGCGCTTCGACCCCACCCATCGGTCCGCATCGTTCCGGGCCGGGGTCGGCGTGAGTGACAACGGGACCGGGACCGAGGTCGTCGTCGGCTTCGTGGGGCGCCTCGCGGTGGAGAAGCAGGTCGAGGACCTGAAGGTCCTGTCCTCGGTCCCGAACGTGAAGCTGGTGATCGTCGGCGAGGGGCCGCAGAAGGACCGTCTGCGGAGGCTGCTGCCCGACGCGCACTTCACCGGCTTCCTGGGCGGCGATGCCCTGGCGCAGGCGGTCGCGAGCTTCGACATCATGGCGTCGCCGGGCGAGTTCGAGACGTTCTGCCAGACCATCCAGGAGGCGATGGCCTCCGGCGTCCCGGTCGTGGCGCCTGCACGCGGCGGTCCGCTCGACCTGGTCGACTCCTCGCGCACCGGGTGGCTGTACAGCCCGGGCGACCTCGCGGGAATGCGCGCACATGTCGCGGACCTCGCGGGTGACGCGGCGAAGCGGAGGGCCTTCGGGCGGACGGCTCGGGAGACGGTGCTGGGACGGACGTGGAAGAGCGTCTGCTCGCAGCTGATCGGCCACTATTCGGCGGCGATCGCGCGGCCCGCGCCGCAGGTCATCGGCCGGTCGTACACCGGCACCGCCCGCTGGGCGCAGGACCGCGTCTGAGGCGTTCGGGCTCAGCTCCCGTCGGTGGACGCCCGGTCGCGGATGTCCACGTAGTCGCTGACGTCCTCCGGAGCCCACGTGTCCACGTTCGCCAGATCGGGCATGTCCGAGGAGAGGAAGATCGGGTCCTCCCCCTTGGCGGCCTTGGCCCGGTAGTCGCGCAGCAGGCGCATCGCCGTCGGAGCGAGGATCGTGATGACGACGAGGTTGATGAGCGCGATGACGACCATCGTCACCCCGGCGATCGACCAGGCGAGCTCCACGGAGATGACGGAGCCGATGAACACCATCGCGACCACGGACACCCCGAACGTCAGGTGCCAGCCGCGCTTCGCCGTGAGGAAGTGGACGTTCGCCTCACCGTATGAGTAGTTGCCCAGCACGGACGTGAACGCGAGCAGCAGCATGATGACGCCCAGGAGGACCGCCGACCATGCTCCCAGGCTCGCGGTCAGCGACTCCTGGACCATGACGAGGCCCTCGCCGCCGGTCGAGGGGTCCGGGAACGCCACGAGCACGATGAACGCGGTGATCGTGCAGACGAGCAGCGTGTCGAAGTAGACGCCCAGCGTCTGGACGAGACCCTGCTTGACGGGGTGGCTGACCGAGGCGGTCGCAGCGACGTTCGGCACCGAGCCCATGCCCGCCTCGTTGGAGAGCATTCCGCGCTGCACGCCGTTGACGATCGCAGCGCCGATGCCGCCGCCCACCGCGGCCTGCGGGCTGAAGGCACCCTCGAACATCTGACCGAAGACGCGGGGCACCTCGCCGACATTCATGCCGATGACGATGAGGCCCACCAGCAGATAGACGACCGCCATGATCGGGACCATGCTCTGGGCCACGTTCGCCACGCGGCGCATGCCGCCGATCACGATGCCCGCGGTGACGAGCGCGAGCACGATGCCCAGGAGGAACGGCAGCCACGGCAGGCCGGCGGGATCTGTGAACGTCCCGACCGCACCGCTCACGGCATCGGTGATCGTGTTGGCCTGCAGCGAGGTGAACGCCAGCGCGAAGCAGAAGATGAAGAGAAGCGCGAAGAACGCGCCGAACCCACGGGTGCCCAGGCCACGGTGGATGTAGAAGGCCGGCCCGCCCTTGTAGGTGTCCTCGGCACGGACCTTGTACAGCTGAGCCAGAGTCGACTCGATGAAGCTCGCTGCCGAGGTGAAGAGGCACATGATCCACATCCACACGACGGCGCCGGGGCCGCCGATGAAGAACGCGCCGGCGACGCCGGACACGTTGCCCGTGCCCACGCGGGCGGCCGCGGAGATCAGGAACGCCTGGAACGCGGACAGCTACTTCGTGTCATGCTTGGCGCCCTCGTCGGACTGCGGATTCTCCCTGATGGACTGGAACATCGCCGGCAGCATACGGAACTGGACGGCGCCGGTGCGCAGCGTGAAGTACAGGGCGAGCAGCCCGACGACGGGCATGCCCAGCCAGGTCCACAGCCAGCCTTCGGCGTTGCCGAGCCAGGCGTTGAAATCTTCTACGAGTCCCATACGCGCCACGATAGTCGGACCGGAGGAGGAGGTGACGAGGAGCACCCCTGCTATGACGTGACTCACCTCGACGCGCCGCAGCGTGAGCGCGGCAGCGCAGCCTGGTCGAGGCTCAGCGGATCAGCCCAGGCCGCGGGCCTCGAGAGCGCGTCCGGTGTCCTGCGCGTACTTCACCGTCCCCAGCACCAGGGGGATGGTGCGTGCGCGCAGGGAGGCGTCGAGACCTCGGGCGCGGGCGGAGTCTCCGGCGACCCGTGCGAGGTCGGCGATGACGGGGAGGCTGCGGACCACCAGTCCGGCCGCCAGTCCGACGGTCGCCGGTCGCAGACCGACGAACCGCAGCGGCCAGGCGAGGACTTCGAACACAGCGATCAGCTCGCCCACCGTCGTGGACAGCATGAGCAGAGCGGCCGCGAGGATGCACACGACGATGGTCGAGGAGAGCCTCAGGCCGGTGGTCCAGTCCGTCAGCCACAGGTGCGCGGCGACGACCGCCACGATGATCAAGCCGATCCGCCAGACGGGGGCGACGAGTTCGCGCAGCGGCAGGCGGGCGCTGAGGGCCGCGGCGACGATGAGCACGATGAGGCCCGCGTTCACCTGCGCGTCGCGCGTCGCGAGCACGATGACGCTCAGTGAGGCGACTCCACCGAGCTTCGTCCACGCGGGCGATCGGTGCAGCCATGAGTGACCGGGGATCCGGCGCCCCAGGAAGCGCTGGCGGGCCTTCACGCGCGGACCGTCACTCGGGGCCCTGAGCGGCTCGCGATTCCTCGGCGACCACTGCGCGGTAGGCGGCGACGACGTCGGCGGGCGCGCCGTCCGCGTGGAGTCGGCCCTCGTGGATGAGGAGGGTGCGCTGGGCGTCATGGGCGACATCGAGGTCGTGGGTGGAGAGGAGGGTGCGGACCCCGCGGCGGGTGACGAGGTCGGCGAGCACGCCGCGCAGCTTCTCCCTGTTCGCCAGATCCAGCAGGGTCGTGGGCTCGTCGAGCACCAGCACCGCCGGGTCGACGGCGAGGACGGTCGCCAGGGCCACGAGCTGCCTCTGCCCGCCGGACAGTTCGTACACGCTGCGCTGCGCGAGGTCGGCGACCCCCAGCTCGTCGAGGACAGCGAGGGCGCGGGAGCGCCTCTCTCGCCGGTCGCGGACCAGGCGCTTGAGGGAGAGCTCGACGTCCTCGAGCGGGGTGGGCATGACGAGCTGCGCGGCCGGGTCCGTGAACACGAACCCGACGCGGCGCCGGACCGCACGGCCGCGGTCCGCGACGTCGAGCCCATCGACGACCACCCTCCCCTCATCGGCGGGGATGAGCCCGTTGATGAGCTGGAGGAGCGTCGACTTGCCGGACCCGTTCGCTCCGATGACGGTCACCGTCGGCTCCGTGAGGGTGCACGTGACGTCCGTGAGCACCGTGCGGCGCGCTGCCTCATCCGGACGGCGATCGCTCGATGGTTCGAGCACGTGCACGCCGACGCGATCGAAGACGATCGCTGCGTCGGCCGGCTGCGGATGAGCGTCGGCCGGCTGCGGATGCGGCGTGGTCATCGTCGGATCAGCACAGCGGGGAATGCACGGTGGACGACGACCGCCAGAGCTGCGGCGCCCGCGTTCTTCAGCACGTCGCCCGGCCAGAAGGCCATGTCCGCGAAGAACGCCTGCGGCAGGGTGAGGCCCAGGTTGAGCGACATGCCCGCGATGCCCAGCGGGTGGACGGTGAGGAAGCTCGCGAGGAGTCCGCCGAGGAAGAGGACCAGCCACAGCCTCCAGCCGCGCAGGCGCCTGACCGCCCATCCTGCGACTGCGCCGACCACCAGTGCGTACAGCGCGAAGCCCGCGATGTATCCGGCCGACGGCCCTGCCAGCACACCCAGGCCACCGGAGAAGTTCGAGAAGATCGGCAGGCCGATGAGTCCCAGTGCCACGTAGAGCGCGGTGGCGAGGAAGCCGCGCGCAGGCCCCAGAACCATCCCGCACAGCGCGATGGCGAGCGTCTGGAGGGTGATCGGCACGCCCGCACCGCCCGCGGGGATCGCCGGCATCGCGGCGAACACCGCGAGGAGAGCGGCGAAGACGGCGATGAACGCCAGGTCGCCGGCGCCCCATCGGCCGCGAGGGGCCGACACCTCGGACTGGGATGCCGCTCCGCGGTCCGCGGTCGCTGCCTGTGACATGGGGACTCCTCCGTCTGCTCGACACCGCACTCCTGAACGGCGTTCAGGGCGTGAGTCACACAGTACCTGAACACCGTTCAGGAGGCGAGGGGTCGTCTGTGGACCAGTCCCCTCGATCAGGCATCAGCCCGGTCGCCCGGCCGGTCAGCGAGCGTCCCTCACTCCCACTCGATCGTGCCCGGGGGCTTCGACGTCACATCGAGCACGACGCGGTTGACCTCGTCGACCTCGTTCGTGATGCGGTTGGAGATCTGCGCGAGCACGTCGAACGGCACCCGCGTCCAATCCGCCGTCATCGCATCCTCGCTGCTGACCGGGCGGAGCACGATCGGGTGGCCATACGTGCGGCCGTCACCCTGGACGCCCACGGAGCGGACATCGGCCAGCAGCACGACCGGGCACTGCCAGATCTCATCGTCCAGGCCCGCCTGCGTGAGCTCTTCGCGGGCGATCGCGTCGGCGCGACGGAGGATCGCGAGCCGCTCCGCGGACACGGCACCGACGATGCGGATGCCCAGGCCGGGACCGGGGAACGGCTGGCGGCCGACGATGTTCTCGGGCAGACCCAGGGCGCGGCCGATCGCCCGGACCTCGTCCTTGAAGAGTTCACGCAGCGGCTCGACGAGCTGGAACTGCAGGTCCTCCGGGAGACCTCCCACGTTGTGGTGGCTCTTGATGTTCGCGGTGCCCGCCCCGCCGCCGGATTCGACGACGTCCGGGTACAGGGTGCCCTGGACGAGGAACTCGATGTCCCCGCTCTCCCCTTCACGTGACTCTGCGACGAGGTCCGCCGCGGTCTGCTCGAAGGAGCGGATGAACTCGCGGCCGATGATCTTCCGCTTCATCTCCGGATCCGTCACACCGTCGAGCTCGCCCAGGAATGTGTCGACCGCGTCGACCGTCACCAGACGCACGCCGGTCGAGCCGACGAAGTCCTCTTCGACTTGCCTCCGCTCGCCTTCGCGCAGCAGCCCGTGGTCGACGAACACGCACGTGAGCTGGTCGCCCACAGCTCGATGCACGAGCGCTGCCGCGACTGCCGAATCGACGCCGCCGGAGAGTCCGCAGATCAGCTTCTTGTCGCCCACCTGCTCGCGGATCCGTGCGACCTGGTCCTCGATGATCGACTGGTCCGTCCAGTCGGCCTCAAGACCTGCCACCTCGAAGAGGAAGTTCTCGAGCACCTTCTGGCCGTTCTCCGAGTGGAGGACCTCCGGGTGCCACTGGACGCCTGCACACTTCCGCGCGCGGTCCTCGAACGCGGCGATGGGGGTCGACGCGGTGGCGGCGAGGACGGAGAAGCCCGCAGGGGCGTCCGTGACGGAGTCCGCGTGGGACATCCACACCTTCTGCTCTCCGCTGACGCCGTCGAGCAGCGCGCCGCCGTCCTCGGCGACGGTCGCGACCGTCGAGCCGTACTCCCGCCTGCCGGTCTTCGAGACCGTCCCCCCGAATGCACGGGCGAGCATCTGGAAGCCGTAGCAGATGCCGAACACCGGCACGTCCAGATCGAGGACGCCTGCCGACAGCGCTGGGGCCCCCTCTTCGTTCACCGAGGACGGACCACCGGACAGCACGATGGCGCGGGGGTCCTTCTCCGCGACCTCCTCGGCCGTGGCGGTGTGCGGGATGACCTCGGAGAAGAGGCCCGCCTCCCGCACACGGCGTGCGATGAGCTGGGCGTACTGGGCGCCGAAGTCGACGACGAGGACCGGACGTGATTGCGGGTGCGGGATACCCGCAGCGGAGGGGGACTCACTCATGCGCTCCATCCTACGTCCCCCGTCAGCGCTCGATGGCGTCGCGCACCGCGACGACCAGCTGGGCGAGCGGCAGTCCGCGGTCACGGGCGGTGGCCACGACCTCGGCGGCGTAGGTCTCCACGGCCGGATCCAGGCCCGAGCCCGTCGGCAGATCCGCCGTATCGAACCCTTCGCTGATGCGGGTCCCGGCACCCCGACGCGTGGTGACGATCCCGGCCTCCTCGAGCTCGCGGTAGGCACGGGCGACGGTGTTCACGGCCACTCCCAGGTCTGCTGCGAGCGCACGGATCGCCGGCAGCCTGTCGCCGGCGAGCAGGGATCCGCTCGCGACTCGGGTGACGATGCCGCGGCGGATCTGCTCATAGGGAGGGGTGGAGTCGTCGAGGTCGACGGTGAGGCTGGTGGTCATCAGGTGCTCCTGGCTTGTGCCGATCCGTCGGACATCGACGGCGAGGTCATTCCTTCGGTGCGACCACGACCGCGGCGTCGAGCTCCGCCTCGACCTGGCGGTGGATCCGGCGCTCCAGGATGAACGACATGACGGGCACGACGCCGGCGAGCGCGAGGATCAGCAGGCGCCCGAGCCTCCACCGCATCGCCGAGTTCAGCCAGAAGCACGCGATGAGGTAGACGACGTAGCACCAGCCGTGGCTGATGGCGATCGCCGCAGCGAGGTCGAAGCCCCCGAAGTTCAGCGCATCAGCGGGGGAACCGCCCAGCACGAACGGCACGTAGAGGTACTTGTAGAGCATCTCGACCGTGAGGATCATGAGCATCGTGCCGGTGATGAGCGCCAGCACGCGGTAGAACCGCACGGCGTTCCGGGCGGAGGTGAACTGCTTGACCGTCCACACCTCGTCCGGGTCGAACTGCGGCGGGGCATCGGGGTTCGGCGTCACTGCGGTGCTCCTCCTGCGTGCATGTCCTGGGTGTTTCCGGTGTGCGTGCCGCTGGTCTGCAGGTCCTTCTGACCGGCCTGCTTGACGATGACGTACTCCGTGGGCCCGCCGGCCTCCTCCTGCTGCGCACGGTATGCGTCGCGCAGCAGCTGGAGCCAGATGTAGAAGGCGAATCCGGCGAAGAAGATCCATTCGAGCGCGTAGATCGCCGACTGCCAGTCGACGCCCCGGCCCTCCTCCTGTGCTTCGAGATCGACGTGCGGCATGCCGTCACCGGCCCCGGTCATCGAGGCGTCCTCCGGGAAGAGGATGCCGGAGTAAGTGTGGACGTCGAACCGGTTGATCAGCTGCGCCGTCGACACGCTGCGCACCTGCCCGTCGGGCAGATCGGACGCCTGCAGCGGACCCTCGACGGGTCCCAGCCGGGCCTCCATGTCGATGTCTCCCGCGGGTGCGGGATTCGCCGCCGCCGAGGCCGCATCGGCCACCCAGCCGCGGATCACCGGAACGGCGATGGGCTTGGCGACGGCCGCATCAGCACTGCTCAGCCGGGCGTCCTCACCCAGTTGCGCGCCCGCGACCTCGAACATCGTCACGACCCAGAATCCGGACTCCCCCTCGTGGATGCGGTCGGTGACCAGCACCTCGGCATCGGGGAGGTAGCGGCCGGACAGGCTGACCCGCTGATCGATGAGGCGCTGGGGCATGGGCACCTGCGCGTCGAGCACGTCGTTGAACGGCCGCGTCGTGTCGACGTCCTGGTGGGTGAGGACGTCGTTCTTGTGCTGGGCACGGTCGACCTGCCACACGGACAGGCCGACGAAGATGCTCGCCAGGACGAGCACCAGCGCGAGGAACGACAGCCACCGCGGCGTCAGGGCGAGACGGAGCACTCAGGCCAGCTTCCGCTTATCGGACTCCGGGGACACGACGACGTCGACGCGCTGGAACTCCTTGAGCTCCAGGTAGCCGGAGGTCGCCATCGCACGGCGCAGCGCGCCCGCGATGTTCACTTCGCCGATCGCGGTGTGGCCGGGCCCCTGGAGCACCTGCTCCAGGGGGCCCACCGTGCCGAGCTCGACCTTGTGGCCGCGCGGCATCTGCACGTGGTGCGCCTCCGCGCCCCAGTGCGAACCGCGGCCCGGGGCTTCGTCCGCGCGCGCCAGGGCGGTGCCCAGCATGACGGCGTCGGCTCCCATCGCGAAGGCCTTGACGATATCGCCGGAGTTGCCCAGGCCGCCGTCGGCGATGACGTGCACGTAGCGGCCGCCGGACTCGTCCATGTAGTCGCGGCGCGCGGCATGGATGTCTGCGATGGCGGTGGCCATCGGCACGCGGATCCCCAGGGTGCGGTGCGTGGTGGAGGACGCGCCGCCGCCGAAGCCGACGAGCACGCCTGCGGCGCCGGTGCGCATGAGGTGGAGCGCGGTGGTGTAGGTGGCGGCCCCGCCGACGATGACGGGGACGTCGAGCTCGTAGATGAACTGCTTGAGGTTCAGGGTGCCGTCGCCGCTGGAGACGTGCTCCGCGGACACGGTCGTGCCGCGGATGACGAACAGCTCCACACCGGCTTCGACGACGGTGTTCCAGTGCTCGAGCGTGCGGGCCGGCGACAGCGCCGCGGCGACGGTCACGCCGGCGTCGCGGATCTCCTCGATGCGCGCGGTGATGAGCTCCGGTTTGATCGGCTCCGAGTAGATCTCCTGCATGCGTGCCGTGGCAGAGGCGCGGTCCAGCCGGGAGATCTCATCGAGCAGGGGCTGCGGGTCCTCGTAGCGGGTCCACAGCCCCTCGAGGTCGAGGACGCCCAGTCCGCCCAGCCTGCCCAGCGCGATCGCCGTCGCCGGGGACATCACGGAGTCCATCGGCGCGGCGATGAATGGCAGCTCGAAGCGATAGGCATCGATCTGCCACGACAGGTCGACGTCCTTGGGGTCACGGGTACGACGGGCCGGGACCACGGCGATGTCGTCCAGCCCGTAGGCGCGACGACCCCGCTTCCCGCGACCGATCTCAATCTCTTGGCTCACCCGCCCAGCCTACCGGCTGGGCGGGACGGAGATCTTCAGGGACCTGTCACGGGAGAGCGCGGCGGGCCGTGCGGCCACGAGCCCAGAGCCGACTCCGACCGCCTCCTCCAGCTCGATGCCGGAACTCCTGCGCGAGCGTGAGGTGATTCACCCTGCGGCGGAGAGCTCCTCGAGCTTCGCCCTCACCTGTGCCTGCGACGGATTCGTCTGGGTGGATCCGTCGGAGAACAGGAGGGTGGGCACCGTCTGGTTGCCGCCGTTCGCCTCTTCGACGATGGCCGCACCGTTGTCGATGTCCTCGATATTCACCTCGGTGTAGCCGATCCCGATCTGGTCGAGCTGCGGCTTGAGCCGGCGGCAGTACCCGCACCACGACGTCGTGAACATCGTGACGGCACCCTCGTCGGGCAGGAACTGCTCAGCACTCATGTCTTCTCCTCGTCTGGTGTGTTCTCACCACCGACAACAGCACACGACCCGCGGCTGTTCCCAGGCCAGACGTCGTGTCCCAGGCCAGACGTCGTGCCGCACACAGCCCAGACCTGCTCGCACAGTCCAGTCCTGCTCACACGCTCCAGTCCTGGAGTGCCGCCGAGGTCGCCCAGAAGTGCAGTTCGTACACCGTCGCCTGCGCGAAGGCCTCAGCCATCCGCCTCCGGCCCTCCTCCGTCGTCCCGGCCGCGCAGCGTTCGTAGAGCGTGACCGCGTCGACGACCGCGGAGTCGAATTCCGGTGAGTCATACGCCTGCACCCACGCCGCGTAGGGATTGGCGGTGAGATCGCCGGCGCGCCCGACGAGCACCTTCCCCATGTGGGCGTACACCCAGAAGCACGGGAGGACTCCCGCGACTCCCACCTCGTAGGGCTCGGTCGCGGCGGTCGCCACGAGGTAGGACACGTAGCCCAGTGTGGTGGGCGAGGCCTTCGCGGCGCCTCCGGGAGCGATCTCCTCGGAGACCTTCGCGAACTGCTCATCCGCCAGGAGGTCGGCGTGCATCGCCGTCTCCGCCTCGACGGCGTCTGCGGCGGACCGGTTCCAGAACCGTGACTCCTGAGCGGTGGGAGCCTTCGCCGCGAGCAGCGACATCGCCTTCGCGTACCCGTTGAGGTAGAGCCCGTCCTGATGGATGTAGTTCACGAAGGACCGGGCGTCGAGGTCGCCCGCGGCCAGACGGTCGAGGAAGTCGAGCGTCTCGATCTTCTCCAGTGTGTCCGACACTCCGGCCCAGACGGCGCTGCTGTGCTCTCCCTGGTCATACGTCCGCATCATGCGTCTCCCTGTCGTCCATCGAGCTGTCGTCTGTCGTCCTGTCGTCCGTCGTGCTGTCGTGCATCGTGCTGTCCACGTCCGTCGATCGTGAGGTCGACCACATGGTCGACCGGCCCGTGGGCGCCCTCCGGGTCGTACGCGAGCCGCCACCCGGACCCCGACCGGATCGCCCGGGCGAGGTAGGCCAGTGCGGTGGCGACGGCATCGGCGATGGCATCCGGCGACGACATGTCCCGGCCGGCCTGCACGGCCGCCGCGGTCTCCGCGGTGATCGCGGCCGACAGCGTGCACCCGGTCCCGTGGGTGTGCGGGGTGGCGATCCGCCGGTGGTGGAACTCGCGGAGGACGACGTCGCCGTCCCGGGTCCACTCCCCCGACCACGGCGCAGTCGCCGCCGAGGTGCCGGTCGCGGTGCCGGTCGCGGCCGCGACCGCGAGCACGTCGACGAGCCGGTCGCCGAGCATGTGGCCGCCCTTGAGGAGGACGGCACGGGAGCCTCGGCGGACGAGCTCGACGGCCTGGGCACGCTGCTGGGAGACGTCCGCGGCCTCGGGGACGTCGTCGCCCAGCAGCAGCGCGGCCTCCGGGATGTTGGGGGTGATGAGCTGAGCGACCGGAGTGAGCAGATCGCGCACCGCGCTCACCGCGTCTCGCTCGAGGAGGCGATGCCCCGACGTCGCGACCATGACCGGGTCGACGGTGAGGAAGCCCAGGTGGGAGCGCCCGTCCTTACGGGTCCGTGCGGCGCGGTCCACTGCGAGTTCGACGAGTTCGCGTGACCCCAGCATCCCCGTCTTGGACGCGTCGACCGGCATGTCATCGAGCACGCTGTCGAACTGGTCGGCGACGAAGTCCGTGTCGATCGGGTAGACGCGGCTGACGCCGTGCGTGTTCTGGGCGACGAGGGCGGTGATGACGGTCGTGCCGTAGACGGCGCGGGCGGTGAACGCTTTGAGGTCCGCGTGGATGCCCGCACCTCCTGAGGGGTCCGTCCCCGCGATCGACAGGGCGACGGGAGGACGGGGGCACGCAGGCGCGGGCGAGGTCATAGAGGCCTTTCGGGTGGAGCCGGGTGTGCGCGTGGGCACTGGCGAGGAGTGCGCGAGGACTCGATCAGGCGCTGCGGTCAGGCAGCGGGGCAGGAGCTGCGGATCGCGTGCGCCGCAGCGCGGGGATCATCGGCCGTGCAGATCGCGGACACGACGCAGAGGCCCAGGGTCGGAGCGTCGCGCAGTGCGTGGGCACGGTCCGCGGTGATTCCCCCGATCGCGACAGCCGGCAGCCCCATCTCTGCAGCGATGGAGGCCAGTGCGGCGGTGCGCTCGGGACCGATGCCGGCCGGCGCCCCCTCCTTGGTCGTCGTGTCGTGCACCGGTCCGATGCCGACGAGGTCGACGAGCGCGGCGCCCGTCGCGGCATCACGCAGGGAGCCGGCGACGGAGAACTCCGCGGGGGTGCCTGCGGACAGCCCGACGAGCGGCTCCGGGCCCAGCGCCGCGCGGACGTCCTCGACCGGCTCGTCGGTCTGTCCCACGTGGACGTGGACGTCGAGGCCTTCGGCGCGGAGCGACTTCACGACCTCGAGTCGGTCGTCGACGAAGACTGCGACGGGACGATCGGACGATGCCGCGCAGGCAGTGTCTGTGCCGGGGGCTGCGCCTGGGGCGCGGCTGGCGTCCGGACCGGGGACGTCGCCTGATCCCGAGGCAGCCACCGGAGTGATCGACCGTCCGGTGGCCTCGATCGCGGAGATGGTGTCGCGGGTGAGGGCCGCGACCTCCGCGTCGGAAGCGTGCTTGTCGCGGATCTGGACGATCCCGGCGCCGCCGGCGACGGCCTCGGCGGCGGTCTGCGGAACGGTGCGGCCCGCAGCCGCGCACTGCTCGGTGTCGGTGACGAGATACAGGCTCCAGTCATAGGGAGCCAGACGCGCGGGCAGCACGAGGGCGGGGCCGGTCTGGGGGTGCGGGTCGGTGGCGGCGGTGGCGGCGGCGGGGTCGGGAGTGGTCATCGATGTGTCCTTTCCACGGTCTCGACCGTGACGTCGACTGCGGTGAGGTCGTCCTCCGACACCGTGTGCAGCGCATCGAGGAAGGCGACGGCGAAGGAGCCGGGGGCCTCCGCGGTGCGTGCGGCGACCGCACCCGCGGCTGCGACGTGGACGTGGGCGGTCACGACGGCCGCGAAGCGATCCCGGGCGTCCTCGGACGGGACGGCACCCAGGTAGGCCGCAGTGAGCGCGGCGAGCGAGCATCCCGTGCCCACGACGAGCGGCATGAGGGGGGAGCCGCCTGCCACACGGGCGAGGAGGAGGCGGTCCGGGGCGTCCGGGTGGGTGTCGATGATCGCGTCGCGAGGGCCCGAGGCGGCGATGATCGCGCCTGTGCTGGTGGCGAGGCGTCCGGCATGCTCGAGGATCACGTCGACCTCGTCCGTGGACTCGATGCCCCGTCCGCCGGCGCCGGCGCCTGCCAGTGCGGCGATCTCCGAGGCATTGCCGCGGATGCAGGTGGGGCGGGACCAGGCGAGGCGGCGGATGTGCACCGAGCGGTGGGCGACGCCGCCAAAGGAGACCGGGTCCAGCACCCAGGGCGTGCCCGTCTCTGCGGCGGCTGCGGTCGCGGCGTCGGCGGCGAGCAGCTGATGGCTGGTCGCCGTGCCGAAGTTCACGAGGATCCCGTTCGCGATGCGGGCGAACTGGGCGGAGTCCGCCTCGTGGTCCAGCATGGCGGGCGAGGCCCCGGCCGCCAGCAGCACGTTCGCACTGAACTGCTGCACGACGGTGTTGGTGATGCATTGGACGAGCGGCACGTGGGCGCGCATCGTACGGAGGTGTCCGGCGACGTCGACTGTCGTCATGACGATCCCTTCGCTAGTACTGACTAGAGCAGGTTCGGTGGGTGTGTTCTCAGCCCTCCACCTCGCGCACCGCAGCGGCGCGTGAGGTGGGGCACCCCATGTCACGTGTCCTCGCAGTGTAACTGCTGGCTGCGCACGTGGGCAGGTGTGGTGGCGGAATGATGGCTGGTCGGGGTGGGGCGGTCCGGGTGGGGCGGTCGGGGCGGTCCGGTCGGGGCGGGTCGGCGACCACCGGTCTGGGGCTTCGGCCTAGGATCGGGTGATGCCCTGCACATGCCACGCATGTGTCCTCGCTCGCTGATCGGAGGCTCCATGCCGGAAGTCCAGTTCTCCCACGCCGCCCCGATGGACGGGTCATTCACGGAGATGATGTCGCTCGAGGAGATCGACACCAACATCTACCGCGCGGGCTACGTCTTCGAAGAGCCCTACGCCCTGTACGGCGGACAGGTCGCCGCGCAGTCGCTCATGGCGGCGGGGCTGACCGTGGACGACGACCGGGCGCCGCATTCACTGCACGGCTACTTCCTGCGCCCCGGCAACGCGGCGAAGCCCACCGTCCTGCAGGTCTTCCGCGACCGTGACGGCCGGTCGTTCTCCGCGCGCCGCGTCGTGGCACTGCAGGAGGGCAAGGTCATCTTCAGCATGTCCGCGTCGTTCGCCCATCCCGTGGAGAGCCCCGAGTACGGCGATCCGCTGCCGGTCGACGAGGCGCCGAAGGGCACGCTCTCCTCGCTGCCGCGGATGTTCGGCTTCGAAGCGCGGACGACGGAGCAGGTGTACGCCGCGAAGGACTACCCGCTGCGCTTCTGGGCACGCTGCACGGAGGATCTGGGCACCTCGCAGCTGCTGCATCAGTGCGCGCTCACGTACCTGTCCGACATCTCGTCCGGTGTGGGCGCCTACAACACGGAGGACTTCAAGTCGGATGCGAGCCTCGACCACGTCGTGTGGTTCCACCGGAGCATCGACATGAACGGCTGGGTGCTCATGGACCTGCACCCGGAGGCCGTCACCCACGGCCGGGGGCTGTACCGCGGACGGCTGGGGGACGAGGACGGTGCGCATCTGGCGACGATCGCGCAGGAGACGCTGTTCCGCCCGACCCGGAAGGGGTGATCAGGGGCGGGACCGGCACCAGGGTGACTCATCGGACCTGGCTGCAGAGTGACGCGCCGCCCCATTCTCGCGCGAGCCACCACCTTTCATCAGGCCGCGCAACTTCTTTCATATGCGGTCTGATGAAAGTCGGTAGGTGAGTGAGTAGGTGGGTGGGTGAGTGATTGGGCGGGCGGACGTGGTGGCTGCTCGACCGATCTGAGTGACTCCGGGCAGCCGTCCCGGCACGACCCCGCTGACTACGCTGCTGCCTCGAGCTCATCGTCGATGAAGCCGCGGCGGCTGGCGCGGTAGCCGGCGATGGCCATGAGCACCGTCGCAGCGACCAGCGCCAGGAGGATCGCGGACCACTCCCCCGTCGCGCCGTACACGATGCCGACGACCAGAGGGCCAGCCGCCGCCACGAAGTAGCCGTACGGCTGGACGAATCCGGACACGCGGGCCGTGACGAGCGGAGTCCGGCTGCGCGCGGGGATGAGGGCGATCGCGGTGGGGAAGCAGAATCCACCCAGTCCGAGCAGGAACGCCCACAGCAGCGGCCACGTGTCCGCCGCGAGGTACAGCCCCAGATAGCCCGCAGCGGCGAACACGGAGAAGACGACGGGATAGATCGCCAGCTTCCGCGATCGGTCGATGACCGTGGGCATCGTGAGACCGCCGATGATGTTGAGTGCACCGACGAGTGCCAGCGCCACGGATGCGACCGAGGCCGTCACACCGCTGTCGATGTAGACCTGCGGCAGCCAGCCCATCTGGAAGTACGCGTTCATGGACTGCAGTCCGAAGAACATCATGAGGAACACGGCAGTGGGTGCCCGCCACAGCGAGACGCGGGCGCGGGCCGATGGGCCGGCACCGGCCACCGGCGCCGAGGCGACGGCCGCGTCCGAGCCGTCCGGCACCTCGGGCGACTCCGGTACGTCAGGCGTCGCAGGCACGACCCGGGCCCGGGCGAACGAGGGGAAGTCGAATCCTGTGCGCGCGGCGATGACCACCCAGACGACGACCTGGCCCGCGGCGAAGATCGCCCAGACGAACAGCGCTCCCCTCCACGCGTCATCGCCGTGGAAGAGGAGGGCGCTCAGCGGCCCCAGCGCGCCGGAGAGTCCCAGCACCGACGTGTAGACGGTCATGAGCGCGACGATGCTGCGCCCACCGTGATTCTTGATCCATGCGGGCAGCAGCACGTTGGCGAGTGCGATGCCGACGACCACGCACGCGGTGAGCGCGATGAAGAGCCAGAACTCGCCCACCCACGGCCGCGCTGCCAGGCCGATGAACGTGAGCACCATGCCCCACGTGAGCATCCTGCTCAGCCCGAAGCGTGCGGCCAGGGGAACTGCGGCGAGCCCCATGACGGCGAAGAAGAGCCCGGGCATCGCCGTCACGACACCGGCCAGCCGGCCGCCGGCGCCGAACGAGGTGAGCACCCCGTCGAGCACTGCCCCCAGAGACGCGATACCAGCGCGGAGGTTGATCGCCGCGATGAACACGGCGACGAAGAGCAGCAGCACCGGCAGGTACCGTGTGGGGCGCCCCGGCGCGGGGGAAGGAGTCATACGGTCATCCTCCCCTACCCCCGGCGCGGTGTGATCGGCCGGGGGCAGGTGAGGAGGGCGGATCAGCTCGAGTGGTAGTTCGGCGCCTCGACCGTCATCTGGATGTCGTGCGGGTGGCTCTCCTTGAGCCCCGCAGCCGTGAGGCGCACGAAACGGCCCCGCTGCTTGAGCTCGGGGATCGACCGCGCGCCCACGTAGAACATCGTCTGACGCAGCCCGCCGGTCAGCTGGTTGGCCACCTGCCGCAGCGGCCCGCGGTAGGCGACGCGCCCCTCGATGCCTTCGGGGACGAGGTCCGTATCCGCTGCGACATCGGCCTGGAAGTAGCGGTCCTTCGAGAACGACTGCCCTTGGCGCGGTGCCATCGCACCGAGCGACCCCATTCCCCGGTAGCCCTTGAACTGCTTGCCGTTGATGAGCAGGAGCTCGCCCGGGCTCTCCGCGGTGCCGGCGAACAGCGATCCCAGCATGACGACGTCCGCACCGGCGACCAGCGCCTTGCCGATGTCGCCGGAGTACTGGAGGCCGCCGTCGCCGATCACCGGGACGCCGGCCTTCTGCGCCGCCTGCGCGGCGAGGTGGATCGCGGTGACCTGCGGGACGCCCACGCCCGCGACGACGCGCGTCGTGCAGATGGAGCCGGGGCCCACGCCCACCTTGATGGCATCGGCACCGGCCTCGATGAGTGCCTGCGCACCCTCCGTCGTCGCGACGTTGCCGCCGATGATCTGCACGTCGCGGAAGGCCGGATCGCGCTTGAGGGTCCGGATCATCTCCGTGACGCCGCGAGCGTGGCCGTTCGCGGTGTCGACGACGAGCACGTCCGCGTCCGCCTCCGCGAGCAGACCCGCGCGCTCGTACGCGTCGCCGTGGAAGCCCACCGCTGCACCCACGAGAAGGCGACCCTGTCCGTCCTTCGCCGCGAGCGGGTACTCCTCGCTCTTGACGAAGTCCTTCACGGTGATGAGGCCGCGCAGCACGTAGTCGTCGTCGACCAGCGGGAGCTTCTCGATCTTGTGCTCACGCAGGACCGCGTACGCCTCGTCCGGTTCGACACCCACCTTCGCGGTGTGCAGCGGGGCTTTGGTCATGAACTCGCCGACCGTCGCGGAGTCGAACGTGTTCCGCGGAATGAAGCGGAGGTCGCGGTTCGTGATGATGCCGAGCAGCACGCCGCCCTCGTCGACGACGGGCAGCCCGGAGATGCGGTACTGGCCGCAGATCTCGTCGAGCTCCGCCAGGGTGCGGTCCGGCGTGATCGTCACCGGGTTGTCGATCATCCCGGACTCGGAGCGCTTGACGTAGTCCACCTGCTCCGCCTGGTCCTCCTTGGACAGGTTGCGGTGGATGATCCCCAGACCGCCGATCCGCGCCATGGCGATCGCCATGCGGGATTCCGTCACGGTGTCCATCGCCGCGGACACGAGCGGGATGCTGATCTCGAGCTCACGCGTCACCCGCGTCGCGGTGGAGGCCTCCGAGGGGATCACGTCCGTATCGCCCGGGAGCAGGAGCACGTCGTCGTAGGTGAGACCGGTCAGTCCGAAGGGGTCCCCCGCCACTGTGAAGTCTGTCTGGTCGTCCGCCATGTGTCCCCCATCATCCTCATGAACTGCTCGCGCTGACCGCCTGTGCGCGGGGCGACTGCCGCTGCCGCCTCGATGCTTCGCGTGTGCACGCCATGGTACTCCGCAGCGGCACCGCGCCGGGCATGAGTCTGCTCACGCCCGGCGCGGCTCCACAGGTCTCGCGCCGGGCTCACGAGACCGTCAGACCCTGGCTCACAGGAGACTGGCGACGAAGGTCACCCCGAGCAGGACGGTTCCGGACACGAGCATCGAGGCCGACGTGTACCCCACGATGTCGCGCAGCCGACTGTTGGCGATCGCGAGCAGCGGCAGCGCGAACAGCGGCTGGATCATGTTCGTGATGCTGTCGCCGTAGCCGATGGCCATCGTCACGACGGCGGGGTCGACGCCGATCGCCTGTGCCGCCTCCAGCATCACCGGCCCCTGCACGGCGAACTGACCGCCGGCACTCGGGATGGCGATGTTGAGCAGAGCGGCGGCGACGAAGGCGATGGGACCGAATGTCACCGGGTTCGAGATGTCGACGAAGAAGTTGGCGATCAGCGTTCCCAGTCCGGTCGAGACCATGATTCCCATGATCCCCGCGTACAGCGGGAACTGGAGGAGGATGTCGCCCACGGTGGAGGCCGCGTTCTTGACGAGCCGGCCCACTTCGTACGTGGACCGCGACAGCAGCAGGAGTGCCGCGAGGAAGGTCCAGTTCACGATGTCGAGCGTGAGAGCGAAGCCATTGGTGGAGAAGTACCAGATGATGTACGCGGCGACGCCCGACCCCAGGATGAGCGGAACGATGCGGGAGGAGTCCATCCGGGCCGCAGGGCTCGTGTCCTCGGCGTCGATGTGCGACTCGACCGTCTCGACGCCGTCGCCGCCCGCCAGATCCTTCGGCAGCTGCACGATGCTGTCCCCGGAGCGAGGGCGGAGCGTGGGCATGATCAGAACGAGCGCCGGCACGACGACGACGATGCCGACGAGGTTCCACCAGGCGCCGAGAGTCTCCGACACCGGGATCGTCGCACCCAGGGTGTCGATGATGAAGGTATCGGGAGTGGCGGCCGCGAGCGGCGGGGAGCTCGAGTATCCCATCGACCACACGCTCATCGAGGTGTATGCGCACGCGACCAGCAGCGGGAAGTGGACCTGGACACTGCGCTTGCGCATCTGGACGGCGACCTCCCGTGCCAGCAGGCCGCCGACGACGAGCGCCAGTCCCCAGGTGAGCATCGACGCCGCGCACGCGACGAGCGTGACCCACGCGTACGCCTGATACGCGGTGCGCGGAAGCGCTCCCATCGATACGAGTGCTCTGCGCACCGGCGCGGTGTTCGCCAGGGCGTGCCCCAGCAGCAGGATCAGGCACATCTGCGTGGTGAAGGCCAGCAGGTCCGACAGCCCGGTGCCCCAGCCGGAGAGCACGTCGACCGGGGTCGCGGGCGTCATCGTGAGCGCCATGATGGCGACGATGACGGTGAGGGCCACCGCGAAGATCAGCGGAGCGGGCATCCACCTCTCGACGAAGCGGCTGAAGGGCGCGGTGATCGTCCGCAGCGACAGGCCGTGACCGCCGCTCCCAGTCGATGTCGTGGCAGGGGCGGACTGATCCTCCACTGCGGTGTTCTGCTCGTTTCTCATGGGGGTTCCTCTCTGAACCGGATAGGTAATCGTGTGGGGTCGTCTAGGCGAGCTTCGCTGCGGGAGCCGACGCCCCCGCGAGGCTGCCCGCGCGGTCTGCGGCGCCATCGCCGCCGGCACGGCCTTCGCTGGCTGCGATGCGCGCCGCCAGCAGGTCCCCCAGATGTGTCATGTGCTCGACCATCGCAGCGCGGGACGCTTCTGCATCGCGCTGCCTGAGCGCCTCGAGGATCGTGTGGTGATCGGTGCAGGACGCTTCGAGCCACCCTGATGTCTCCGTGTACAGGGACGGCGACGTGTAGCGCAGCGTGATGGCCAGCAACCACACCATCTTGGGCGCGTTCGCGGCCACATTGATCGTGCGGTGGAACTGGTGGTTCGCCGCCGCATAGGCGGTGTGATCCTTGTCAGCGACCGCCCGCTCCAACTCGGCCTGCACCGCGAAGAGCGCCTCGACGTCCGCGTCGGACATCGTCTGGGCGGCGCGGCTCGCGAGCTCTCCGCAGATGAGCGCCTGGGAGATGAAGATGTCCCGGATGTCCTCCGAGGACAGTGGCGAGACGACGAAGCCCTTCCGCGGCACCATCTCCACGAAACCTTCACCTTCAACCGCCAGCAGCCCTTCACGAGCCGGCGTCACGCTGATGTCGAGCTCTTCCGCAAGCTTCTCCGGATAGAGCCGATCACCCTCCTGGAGCGTGCCCGCGATGATCGCCTCCCGCACCCATGAGGCCGCTCTGTCGCTGAGCCTGTTGCGTCGATTCCTGCGACTTCGCAGAGTGTTCATCCTGTGGCACCTCCCCTTCGAGATCCCGAGGCGAACCGCTCACCCCGTGTTTACAGAATATTTTCTATGAACCATACTGGACGAAACGCTTATGATCCAGACCACACGGCAGAGTCGCGGATGGTCGGCGGACATCGACGCGGCGAGGACGCCGCGCGTGAGGAGATTCAGTGATGACTGCAGGCGATACGACGCGGGAGGCCGCGCAGGCCGATCGAACACACGCGGCAGGCGGACCCGCGGCGCACTCCCCCCTGACCTGGCACGGACTGCTGGAGCACAACGCCCGCACCGCTCCTCACGACGAGGCGCTGATCGACGGCGAGCGCACCCTCACACACGCGCAGCTGCTCGCCCGCGTCCGCAGCCTCACCGGCGGCTTCGCAGACCTGGGCGTGCAGCCGGGCCAGATCGTGGCGGTCTGGCTGCCCAATCGCATCGAGTGGGTGGAGACCGCCGCAGCGCTCGCCGCCCTGGGCGCCACCGCGCTGGGCATCAACACGAAGCTCCGCAGCCACGACGTGAGGGGACTCCTGGCACGTGCGGACTGCGATCTGGTGGTCACCGATCCCGGCTTCAGGGGGATCGACTTCCGCGGCATGCTGAGCGAAATCCATGAGGAGGACCCCGCAGCCATCCGCCTGGTCGTGGAAGTCCCGCGCCCGTCGGGCGACGCATCCGCGCCCGAGGCCGTCTCACCCACCGCTGCCCTGGCGCCCGCCGGCACCGGCGCAGAACCCGCTCCGTTCGCCACGGTCGACTACGGCCGACTGCTGGAGGCCGATCCTCGGGACCCGGTCACCCACGACGCGAACAGCCCCGCGAGCGCGTTCACGTCGTCCGGGAGCACCGGGGTCCCGAAGATCATCATGCACACGCAGGCCGGCCTCATCGGGCATTCGACCGCTGTGGCTCGCGCGTTCGGCTACACGGATGCGTCCACGGTGGTGCTCGCCACCCTCCCGTTGTGCGGAGTGTTCGGCCTCAACACACTCATGGCCGCGCTGTGCGCCGGGCGGCCCGCTGTGCTCCAGGCCGCCTTCGATCCGCACCAGACGATCGACCTCGTCGAACGGCACCGGATCACGCACACGAACATGGCCGACGCCATGCTCGCCATGCTGCTCGACGCCGCCGAGGACCCCGCACGGATCAGCACGCTGCGCGAAGTGGGATTCGGCAACTTCACCGCGACGGACGTCCGCGGCATCATCAGCCGCGGAGCGGAGCTCGGCAAGAGGTTCTTCCAGACCTACGGATCCAGCGAGGTCCAGGCACTCATGTGCTATCCGCCCGTCGGTGCGGATCCGGAACGCCTCTCGCAGGGCGGCGGTGTGCCCGTCTCACCGCTCATCGGCGTCCGGGTCGCACCTGACACCTCGGCGGCACCGGGATCGCAGCCGGCAGAGGGGACGGGCGCCGACCCCACCGGCGGCCGCCTCCGTTCTCCCGCCGATCACCCGCTGACCGGAGAGATCGAGATCCGCGGCCCCTTCGTCTCCCCGGGCAGGATCACCGAGCACGGCTATGAGGACACCCCGGTCGATGAGGACGGCTGGTTCGGCACGGGTGACCTCGGGTACATGCGCACGGAGGACGACGTCGTCTATCTCAACCGCATGGGCGATGTCCTCAGACTGGGCGGCTTCCTCGTCGCGCCGCGTGAGGTGGAGGACCTCCTCATCGACCTGCCCGGCATCAGCGAGGCGCAGTTCGTCGCGGTTCCGGGACCACGCGGCCTCGTCCCCGTCGCCTTCGTGATCCTGGATCCGGCCGCAGGAGCGGTCTTCGACGAAGACGCCGTGCTCGCCGACTGCCGCGCCGTCCTGGCCGGGTTCAAGGTGCCCAGGCGCGTGGTCCCCCTCCAGGAGTTCCCCACGGTGCGCGGAGCCAACGGCGACAAGATCCAGCGGAACCGATTGCGCGAGATGGCGGAGGACGTCCTCGCCGCGCACTGATCCACCTCCTCTTCCCACGCACTTCCCACGCACAGGACGAACAGAAGGACCTCCATGACGACGACCCCCACGCCGACGCAGATGCACGCGATCCGACTCGAGGACTTCGGCGGACCCGAGGTCCTCCACCGTGCGACGGTCCCGGTCCCCCAGCCGGAGCCCGGATGGGTCCGCATCCGCGTCGCCTACTGCGGCGTGTGCCGCCACGACCTCCTGACCCGCGCCGGCAAGTTCCCCCGCGCCATCCATCCGCTGACTCTGGGACACCAGGTCAGCGGCGTCATCGACGCGGTGGGCGACGGGGTGGAGGGATTCACCGCCGGCGACCGCGTCATGTCGATGATCTTCTCGGGCTGCGGGGAATGCGCCAACTGCAGCGGGGGCAACCAGTCGCTGTGCACCGTCGTCACACCGAAGTTCCTGGGCGAGGACCTCGACGGCGGCTATGCGGAGTACGTCGTGATCCCGGCGTCGACCGCAGTCCACGTGCCCGCCGAGGTCTCGCTCACGTCGGCTGCCATCGTCACCTGCACACTGGGCACCGCATGGCACGCGCTCGTCACGCGCGGTCGGCTGAGGGCCGGTCAGGACGTCGTCATCACGGGAGCCAGCGGCGGCGTCGGACTGCACGCGGTCCAGATCGCAGCGTCGCAGGGCGCCCGAGTGACCGCCGTCACGTCGACGGAGTCCGGTGCCCGGGTCGCGCGCGATGCGGGAGCCCACGCCGTCATCGTCGATGCGGAGCGGAGGTTCGCGCGCCGGTTGAAGGACGAGCTCGGGCTGAAGGCGGATCTGGTGCTCGAAGTGGTGGGGGCACCCACTCTGCGCGAATCGCTGCACGCGGTGAAGCCCGGCGGGACGGTCGTCGTCGTGGGCAACGTCGAGGGCGCTGAGGTGTCGATCCCTCCCGCCTATCTCATCCTCAAGGAGATCGCACTGGTCGGCACCAAGTCGTGCACGAATCAGGAGCTCGAGGCGCTCCTGGCCGAGGTCGCCGCCGGCCGTCTGACAGCGGACGTGACCGACGTCGTCGACTACACGCAGGCTCGGGACGTGCACGAGAAGCTGGAGGCGGGCGGGTCGATGGGGCGCATCGTGCTCGAGGTGGCGGGAAGGCAGACCCCACGGCCTCACGCGTCCGCGTAGTGCTGCGCCGCGGAGTAGACGTCGTCGACGTACTGGTCCGATGCGTTGTAGCGGAGGATGCCGTTCCTCCACTCGTCGTCTGCTGAGAAGTCCACGCGCATGCTGCAGAGGTAGTTCGCGGCGGTGAAGGACGCGTCGTCGACCTGATGCGGATCCGCGCTGCCCAGCCCCCGCGAGTCGACGGCGAACATCTCCCACGTCTCCGGGATGAACTGCATCGGACCGACTGCGCGGTCGTACTCCGTGTCGCCGTCGAGCCGTCCGTCGTCGGTGTCCGTGACCTCTGCCGTTCCTCCGGTCCCGTCGAGCGGCACTCCGATGATCTCCGGTCGCACGTCTCCGTCGGCCGTCACCGAGGCCCCCTGCAGCCACCCGTGGTGGCTCTCGATCCAGCCGATGCCGGCGAGGGTGTTCCACTCGAGTCCGCAGCCCGGGTGCTCCTCCCCGGCCCACAGCGAGGCCGCGGCATACGACTCCAGGACTCGCTGAGGGATTCCCGTGCGCTGCGCGTGGTCCTCCACCCAGCCGGGCGCCACAGCGAAGTCCGCGGCGGGCGAGCCGGCGGCCGGCTCGGTCCGGCCTTCCGCCGCCGTGCCCGAGGCCGCAGCGATCCCACCACCGATCCTCTCCGGGGACGCGGGCCGGGATGGGGCGCCGTCAGCGGGACCGTAGTCGGCCTCGGCGTCGGAGGGGGACGACTGCGGCCCGGGAGCCAGCGCCAGGAAGGACACGAGGATCCACAGTCCGGCTCCCATCGCGGCCACGAGGAGGCAGGCGCAGAGCGTGGCGACGACGCGTCCGGGCGACATGCGCGCCCTCCTTCCGGGCAGTGGTGAGTGCTGCGGCGAGGGGTCCCGCGGCCGATCGAGCCGGGACCTTCAGAGCCGGGTCAACGGTACCGTCCGCACTGGAGTGCCCGCTGAGAGCGCGGGGGTGAGGTGCGCCGCACCGGAGCCGACCAGTCAGCTCCGGCGGGTCGCCCGGCGCACACTCATCCGACCCTCCTGTGTTCGGCCCACATGCGGGATCCGGTGGCGAGCACCGCGACCACGACCGCGATGACCGGCCCGGCGAGGATCCCCAGCAGATCCTCGACACGCATCGTGTAGGAGAACGTGGCCCCCGGGATGACGATGCCCGCCGCCCGCGCCATCGCCGGCTGGGTCGCACCGATGACGAAGGGTGCGGCGAAGGCGAGCACTGTCCAGATCGCGGCGAAGGCGTAGAGGAACCTGGGCGTCACGGACCGGAACGGGACTCCCGACCGCAGTCCGCGAGAGACACGGGCGAGCGCGACGCACAGGACGATCCACGCACCGAACGAGACGATGATGGTGACGAGGTAGGGCCACGAGACCTCCACCGGCACGCCCTCGAGCACAACGTCGATCGTGCCGCCCTCGACGACCCCGCCGCCCTCCGCGATGAGAGTGGCGCCTCCGATGAGCCGTGCCGTGCCGGGCACGGTGCCCAGGAGGATGGTGATGACGCCGGCGACCCCGGCGAGCACGAGGACTCCCGACACGACCCAGCAGACGACCTCGAACACGACGAGTGCGATCCGGAGGACGCGCGGGGGGCGGAGGACATCGGCGGCGGGAGGCTCTGCTGCGGGAGGGTCTGCGGCGGAAGGGTCGAGAATGGTCACGGTGCGCCTCTCATCTGGAACGCCCTTCACGCTAGTCGTGGAACATGAACTCGTCCGCCCGGGGCGCCGCCGGCGGCGCGGGCACCCAGAGTGCGAGCGCCTCTGCGGCGGACCGGGCTCACTTCTCGAGCTGCGACCGCGTGGGGACCAGAGTCAGCCTGCTGTCGAAGACGCGCCCCTCACCGGTGAGGGGGTCGCGGAACTCCAGGCGGTGTGCGAGCAGCTGGAGCGGAGACGACAGATCGTAGGGATCCGGGCCCAGGTCCACGGGGTAGACGGGGTCACCGAGGATCGGCATCCCCCACCCCTGCATATGCACCCTCAGCTGGTGGGTGCGCCCCGTGTGCGGAGTCAGTTCGAACTCGCCGATCCGCGGAGTCGCGCTCGCGGGCGCGATGGGCAGATCGGCCTCCTCGAGGATCCGCACGAGGCGGGCCTCGGTGCGGGAGTTCGGAGGGCCCGGGACCTCGCGCACCTGCCGGTCCCCTGATTCCTTGTGGAGCAGGGTGGCGCGGCAGGCGGCCCAGCCGGGCGGGACCTCGGCGACGGTGGTCTCCTGAGCGAGTCCGCGTCCGGCATCGCCGGCGGACTCGGCACCGGGCGCAGGCGGGAGGGCGGCGAGCGCCCGATAGGTCTTGCGGATGCGCCTGTTCTGGAACAGCGTCTGGTAGGCGCCGCGGGTCTCCGGCCGCTTCGACAGGAGGAGGAGGCCCGCCGTCACGCGGTCCAGGCGGTGGATCGCGACCAGGTCGGGGTCGTCGCGCTCGACACGCATCCGGGTGACGACGCACTCGCGGACGAAGCGCCCGTTCGGAGTGCTCGCCAGGAAGTGCGGCTTGTCCACGACGAGGAGGTGCTCGTCCTCGTGGACGATGCCGATCTCGACCGGCACGCGCTCCTCCGGTGGGACGCTGCGGTGGAACCAGTAGAAGCCGCCCGGGATCACCGGGTCGTCGAGGCTCACGCGGGACCCGTCGTCCGCAGTGAGTTCGCGCGTGGCGGTGAGATCGAGGATCTCGTCCTCCGAGGCATCGGGGAAGTCTGCGCGCAGCCAGGCGCCCACGGACGGGGGCACCGGCTGGTGCATCCGCGCGTGCATGCCGGCGCCGCCGGGCGCCCGCAGACGCGTGGCGGAGATCCCCTCGCGGGGCAGAAGAGGAGAACGGGCCATGATCCACGAGCATAGTCGCGGACCGGCGGACCGAGTCGCGAGCGGAACCCACCAGCTTTCATCGGACCGACAGACTTCATTCCTATGCGGTCTGATGAAAGCTGGTGGGTCGTGTGGAGATTCGGTGCGCATGCGCACTACCGTCTGCTCACTCGCCGCACTCACTGTGCTGCTGGCCGGATGCGGCCAGGAGGGCACACCCGATTCCGAGGGCCCAGGCTCCGGAGAAGCCCCCGAATACACGGTCGCCGATGACGTCGACCTCTCCGATTCGGACGTCTGGAGCGGCGCGGCTGAACGCGGCCTGCTGCGGATCGGGGTGAAGTTCGACCAGCCCGGGCTGGCGAACATGGCACCGGGAGAGACGCGGCCGGCGGGCTTCGACGTCGAGATCGCGAAGCTCACCGCGGCCGGCCTGGGCTTCGACGAGAGTGAGATCGAATTCGTCGAGACGTTCACGCCCAACCGCGAGCCGTTCCTCCAGCAGGGCACGGTCGACATGGTCGTCGCGAGCTACACGATCAACGAGGAGCGCAAGGAGGTCGTCGACTTCGCCGGCCCCTACTACAGCACGGGGCAGGATTTCCTCGTCATGGAGGATTCGGCGATCCAGTCGGCGGACGACCTGGCGGACACGGTGGTGTGCTCGGTCGATGCGTCGACGTCGGCGATGCGCATCGAAGAGGACTTCCCGGACACAGAACTCATCACGTACGACACGTACCCGAAGTGCCTGGACGATGTGCGCGCCGGCACCGCGGACGCGATGACCACCGACGATTCGATCCTGCGCGGCTACGCGGCGACGGAGGACAGCGGGTTCCGCGTCCTGGGCGAGCAGATCTCCGAGGAGCCCTACGGGATCGGCCTGCCGAAGGACGACGAATCGCTGCGGAATGCGATCAACGACATCCTCGAGGCCTCCGCGGAGGACGGCACGTGGGTCGAGGCGTTCGATCACACCCTGGGCGACTCCTCCGATGTCGAGCAGCCGGAGCCCGAACGGTACTGAGCACTGCCGGGCAGGACGCCTGCACTGAGTGGTGGTGCTGGGGTGCGCTGGGTTGCGCCGGGTTGCGCCGGGTGCCCTAGACTTCGGCTGAACGATCGTTAAGCAATGCGCGGGTCGGGGCTGATCCGCGCATCCGTCAACACACTGAGCGAGGAAGCTATGCGAGTGTACGAAGCGGTGGCCGGGTACCTGGCCGAAGAGCGCGACGGACGGCCGGTCTTCGGCCTGATGGGCGACGCGAACCTGGGATACCTGGGCGCCTTCATCGAACACGAGGGCGGGCGGTACATCGGAGCGGCGCTGGAGGGCGGAGCAGTATCGATGGCCGACGGTTGGGCGCGGCAGACCAACGAGGTCGGGGTCGTCTCGGTGACCCACGGACCGGCGCTCACGAACACCCTCACCGCACTCACCGAGGCCGTGCGCTCCCGCAGCCCGCTCGTGGTCATCGCCGGCTCCCCTCCAGAGGTGAACGGCCACTTCCAGTACACGGACATCGAGGGCTTCGCCCGGTATGCCGGAGCCGGCTTCGTCAAGGTCCGCAGGTCGGATGAGCTCATCGCGATGCTCGACAAGGCCTTCATGCTGGCTGCTGCGTCATCGACCGCCGTGGTCCTCGATGTGCCCTTCGCCCTGCTCCGGCACGAGGTCGAGTACCGCTCGCCCACGCTCCCGGACGTGCGCGGCCAGCGCGTCCTCCCGGATGCAGGAGCCGTCGACGAGGCGCTGGCCCTGCTCGTGTCCGCCAAGCGGCCGCTGCTGGTCGCCGGACGCGGCGCTGTGGTGTCCGGTGCGCGGGAGCAGATCCTGGAGCTCGCGCGTGCGATCAGCGCTCCGGTGATGACGACGGTTCTGGCCAAGGACTACTTCGACGGCGAACCGGAGAATCTGGGGATCCACGGAACGCTGTCGAACTCCGTCGCGATCGACTACATGGCCGATGTCGATGTCGTGCTGACCTTCGGCGCCTCGCTCAACTCCCACACCACGGACACGTTCGAGCTCATGCGGGGCCGGGTCCTCATCCAGTCGGATGCCGATCCCGCGGCCCTGAGCGGCTATGGTCCCGCCGATCAGGTCATCGTCGCGGACGCCCGCGGCCTGGCGCAGGCGCTGCTCGACCGACTCGTCGAATCCGAGATCGACGTCAAGCACGCCGCGTACATGGATGCGATCGCAGCGGCGCCCCACCGGGAGGCCAAGGACATGTACACGTCCACGACCGGCGACGGGTACATCGACATGCGCGATGCCACCCGTTGGTTCTCCAGCGTGCTGCCGAAGGGCTCCCCACAGGTGAGCGATGTGGGACGCTTCCTCTACTCGACCTGGCCCCACATCACGGTCGATGCCGAGCGCTGGGTGTACGCCGGGACCTTCGGGTCGATCGGGCTGGGCACGGCGACCGCGGTCGGAGTGGCCGCCGCGCATCCGGAGGTGCCGACCGGGCTCTATGTGGGAGACGGCGGCCTCATGCAGGGGATCGTCGAGCTCAACACCGCCGTGCGCCACAACCTGCCGCTCGTGGTGATGGTGCTCAACGACGGCTGCTACGGCGCCGAATACCTCAAGCTCGACCACTTCGGCAGCTCGGTGGACAACGCTCTCATCGACTGGCCCTCCTTCGCCGACGTCGCCCGTTCGCTGGGAGCCCGGGCAGTGCGCGCGACCAGCATGGAGGATCTGGAAGCGGCGGGGCAGCTCATCGCCGACGGACAGTTCCCGCTGCTCATCGAGGTCATCGCAGACCCGCACAAGGTCGCGAACCGTCCCGGACTCGTGCCGCAGGCGGACTGAACCGGAGGCTGATCCCAGAAGACACCAGCTTTCATCAGAGCGCACAGGAAAGAAGTCGTGCGGTCTGACGAAAGCTGGTGTCTTTCGTTGTCGCATTCCGTCATGCTGCGGTCTTCCCGCTCCCCCGGAAACACGCGGATCTTCTGGCCCACATGACTGTGCGCGTCATGTCATGACGGCATCGATGCCGGTGAGGGCACTGCTTTCCCTACTGTGACGGTCATCGCACTGACGCACAGGGAGAACCGCACAACATGACCGACTCGCCGCCGCACCGGCTACGCTCGCACCGTCCATACGCACTCGCGGTCACCGCCGCAGCCTCCGTTCTCGCCCTCACAGCGTGCGGAGGGCACCACGCCTCCGTCACCTCCACCTCCTCAGCGGACGCAGCCGCCCCCGCGGAGGTCATCACGTACGGCCACCAGCAGGAGCCGCCCTGCGTCCACGGCGGCTGGATCGAGCAGGGCTACCTCTCGCACCAGGTACTCGACGCGCTCGTGTCCCTGGGCGACGACGGCACGGTCGAGCCATGGCTCGCCACCGACTGGGACGTGTCCGACGACGACCTCACCTGGACGTTCCACCTGCGCGAGGAGCCGACGTTCTCCGACGGCACACCCGTCGACGCCCAGGCGATCGTGGACAACATCGACTACTGGCTGGAGGGCGGCAACAGCACCGCCCGGGTCTGGCTGGAGGGCTATGTCCAGGACGCCACCGCGGTCGACGACCACACCGTGGAGATCGCACTCGCCGATCCGTACCCGCTCCTGGCGGAGAACCTCACGCAGCCGTACTTCGGCATCCAGTCGCCCACCGCGCTCGCCACCCGTTCTGCGGAGGAGAACTGCTCCGCTCCGATCGGTTCCGGTCCCTTCACCGTCACGGAATGGAACCGCGGGACGAACATCCTCCTCGACCGCCGCGACGACTACGACTGGGCGCCTGCCACCGCCGCGTCACAGGGACCCGCGAGGGCGCAGCGGATCGATTGGCGCTTCCTGGCCGACCCCACTGCCCGCACGGCCGCCCTGCGCGCCGGAGAACTCGACGCGATCTACGACGTCCAGGCGTTCGAATGGACGAAGCTGCAGGACGAGGGCTACGAGACGCACCTCTACAACACCCCGGGCCGCCCGCAGCAGATCAGCTTCAACACGACGCGCGCACCGTTCGACGATCGGCGGGTCAGGCAGGCCTTCGCGCTCAGCCTCGACCGCGAGGCCGTCGTCGAATCCGTCGGCAAGGGCGTCATCCCCTACGAGGGCAACGGGCCCGTCGGCAAAGCGACCGACGGATACAGCCAGACCGCCGCCGACCGCTACTCGTTCGACCCCGACGAGGCGAACCGCCTCCTCGACGAGGCCGGATGGACGCAGCGCGCGACGGACGGCACGCGGCTCAAGGACGGCGAGCGGCTGGACGTCGAGTTCCCCTACGCCGGGGGCCGCACGATCAACCAGGACGGCGCCGCGATCATCCAGGGACTCCAGCAGCAGGCCGAGGCCATCGGATTCGAGGTCACCCTCATCCCCTTCCCACCGTCCGAAGCCGCTGCCGGGGCCTACACCGGGCAGGACGAGTATGACCTGTCGATCGGCTACTGGACCTCGATCAACGCGGGGATCCTGCACGTCATCTGGCAGCAGGAGGTCGGCGGAGAGCCGAACGCGTCGAACTCCGCCTTCTTCTTCGACGACGACCTGGAGGACCTCATCCGCACCGCGAACTCGACCACCGACCCCGACGCACAGAACGCCCTCTACCGGCAGGCCCAGGAGTTCATCGCCGACGAAGCACTGTCGATCGGCGTCTACGACCGCCTCAGCACGCTCGCCGCGAGCCCCCGGCTCCACGGCCTCCGTCAGGAGAACTCGCAGGGAGGACCGGTCTTCCATGACGCATACCTCGAGGACTGACACCGCATACACGCACCCCACCGCGCCCGAGGCCGCAGTCACGCATCAGCCGTCCGACGCGTCCCGGCCCGGCACCGACCGGACCCGCGGGGCGACCGTCGCCCGCACCGCCACCGTGCGGATCATCGGTGCGCTGGTGGTCCTGTGGGGCGCCGCAACCGCAGCGTTCCTCGCGCAGGTCGCCCAGCCCGGGGATCGCGCGACGACGATCCTCAACCTGCGCTCCGGCCAGTTCCAGGAGCGGACCGCCGAAGAGACCGCACCCGTCGCCGCCGAGTACGGCTTCGACCAGCCGGTCCTCGCCCAGTACGTCGACTACCTGGGCGGACTGCTGCGCGGCGACCTCGGCACCTCCTATCAGCAGCACAGGCCGGTGTGGGACGTCATCGCCGAGCAGCTCGCACCCACGACGGTGCTGAGCGTCTCTGCGATCGCGGTCGCGTGGATCCTCATGATCGTGTGGACGACGCTCACCGCGGGGCGGGCCCCCTGGCTGCGCGGCGTCGGCTCCTCCCTGGAGATCGCCGCCGCCAGCCTCCCCCACTACTGGCTGGGCGTGCTCCTCCTGCTGAGCCTCGCGATGCAGCTGGACCTGTTCCCGGTCGTGGGCCGCGGGGCCGTCGGCCTCGTGCTCCCGGTGCTGACGCTGGCGATCCCGCTCGCCGGATTCCTGGGCCAGGCCGCGCGCACGGACTTCGAACGAGCACTCGCGCAGCCGTTCGTACTGAGCGCACGGATCCGCGGCCTGTCCGACACCGGCGTCCGCCTGCGCCACGCACTCAAGCACTCGCTGCGCTCACCGCTGCAGCTGACCGGCTGGGCCCTGGGCGCGACGGTGTCCGGCGCGGTGGTGGTGGAGAGCGTGTTCAGCCGCAGCGGGATCGGCCGTGTGCTCGTGGCCGCGATCGAATCGCAGGACCTGCCCGTCGTCACCGGGATCGTCGTCCTCATCGCAGCCGTCTACGTCGTCGCCGGCCTGCTCGTCGATGCCCTCACTCTCACCCTCGACCCCCGGAGGAACGCATGACCACCCCACCCGCACACGCCGAGGCCGTCGCCGGTATCGCACGCAGCGACCGGACCGGGAGCTCGGCCGCGTCCGCCTCACGCGCACGGCGCGCCGCCGCCGCTCTGCCGCCCCACGTCTGGGTGGCAGGAGCGGGACTCGCGGTGTTCGCCGTCGCGGCCGTCTCACCCGGAGTGCTGGCACCCGGCGATCCGGGCGAGATCGACCTCGCCGCGACGCTGAGCGGCCCAAGCCTCCAGCACTGGTTCGGCACCGACGAACTGGGCCGCGACCTCTACACCCGCGTGGTGCACGGGACGCGGGACTCGCTGGCAGTGGGGCTGGGAGCGGCGGCCGTCAGCCTCATCCTGGCACTGGCGCTGGCCTCCCTCACCCTGACGGGGCACGCAGTCGCAGTGGTGGTCGACCGCATCATCGAGGTCCTCTTCGCGTTCCCCACCCTGCTGCTCGCGCTGCTCGTGGTCGGGATGTTCGGCCCGAGCCCCACGACGCTCGCAGTCGCGGTGGGGATCGGCTCCGCACCGGGATACGCCCGGATGATCCGCGCCCAGCTGCACGCGGCGGCGGACTCCGGCTACGTCGAGGCGGCGACCGTGCTGGGGCACCCGCGCACACGGATCCTCATGCAGCACGTGCTGCCGAATGCTCTGCGACCACTGGTGGGGGTCTTCACGATGTCGATCGGCCAGTCGATCGTGTGGGCCTCGAGCCTCGCGTTCCTGGGGCTGGGCGTCGCGCCGCCGTCGCCCGAATGGGGCGCGCTGCTGGACGCGGGCCGCACATACCTCACGGCCGCCGGATGGCTGGTCGTCGTCCCGGGGCTCGTCATCGTCGCACTCTCACTCTCCACGACCGCTGTGGGAGCGCACCTGCGCGACCGTCTCGAAGGAGGACGCTGACATGACCACGACACTCACGACACAGGCATCGGCCACCGATGGCGCCCTCGCCCCCGTGGGCGCAGCCGGGAGCACGACCGGTGCGCACCCCGACCCCACGGGTCCCCGCAGAACCGGGTTCGAGGCCCACACACCTTCCGCTGCGCTGCTGAGCGTCCGCGATCTCACGATCGGATTCGAGCACATGGACGGACCGCTGGTCCGCGGCGTCTCGTTCGATCTGCACCGTGGCCGCTGCGTCGCCCTGGTCGGCGAATCCGGATCGGGAAAGAGTCTGACCGCCCGCACCCTCGTGGGCCTCACCGGTCCCGGCGCGCAGGTGGCCGCAGAATGCCTGGTGCTGGGTGAGGGCCGGTCTGCGGTCCCGGGTGCGGACGACCCGGGTGCGGACGACCCGGGCACGAGCGGCCTGGGCGCCGACTCCGGCACCCTCGACCTGCTGCGCCTCACCCCACGCGATTGGCGACGGGTGCGCGGAGGCCGGATCGGGTTCGTGCTCCAGGACGCGCTCGTGTCGCTCGATCCCCTGCGGCGCGTCGGTGCGGAGATCGACGAGGCCCTGCGCGTCCACACCGGGCTCTCCCGTCGAGCCCGGAAGGAAGAGGTCCACCGCCTGCTCGCGGATGCGGGTGTGCCGGAACCTCGGCTGCGTGCCCGAGAACGACCCGCCCAGCTGTCCGGAGGGCTGCGGCAGAGGGCCCTCATCGCCTCCGCCCTGGCAGCCGGCCCCGAGGTCCTCATCGCCGACGAGCCCACGACTGCTCTGGATGCCACGGTCCAGGCCCAGGTCCTCGAGCTGCTGGCCCAGCGGCGCGCGGCCGGCCAGTCGCTCATCCTCATCAGCCATGACCTGGCGGTCGTCGCGGAGCTCGCCGACGAGGTGCTGGTCATGCGCGCCGGCGAGGTCGTCGAGCAGGGCTCCCCCGAGCAGATCCTCTCCACCCCCAGCCACCCGTACACCCGCGCTCTCATCCAGGCGGTCCCCGGCCCGCACACGCGGGGTCGGAGACTTGCAGGCGAGGGCGGGGGCGAGGTTCCGAGGGAGGCGGCGCCGGACGCGCACGAGTCGGCAGGGGCCTCGGCGTCGGTGCTCGAGGTGCGAGGCGCACGCAAGTCCTTCCGCCCGCCCGGCGGCGAACGCCGGGTCGCGGTCGACGACGTGTCCTTCGTGCTGGGCCGGAGCGAGGTGCTGGGCATCGTCGGCGAATCCGGGTCGGGGAAGTCGACGACCGGGCGGATCGTGCTCGGTCTCGAGGACCTGGATGGCGGGCACGTCCGCCTGCTGGGAGAGAACTGGTCGTCTGCACCGGAGGCGCGACGGCGGGTGCTGCGGCACCGACTGTCCGTCGTGTGGCAGGACCCGCTCAGCTCGTTCGACCCGCGGTGGCCCGTGCGTCGCATACTCGACGATGCGATCCGCGCGGCGACGCGCGCAGACGACCGGTCGGGCACCCCGCAGCCGGACGCCGGTGCAGAGAGCACTGTCGAGCAGCTGCTCGAGTCGGTGGGCCTCGCACCCGCCATCGCCGAACGGGATCCGCGAACGCTGTCAGGAGGTCAGCGGCAGCGGGTGGCGATCGCCCGCGCACTGGCTGCGTCGCCCGACGTGCTCGTGCTCGACGAGGCGGTGTCCGCCCTCGATGTCTCCATCCAGGCCCAGATCCTCGACCTGGTCCACGACCTGTGTGCCCGGCGGGGTCTCAGCTGCCTCTTCATCTCCCACGATCTGGGAGTCATCGCGCACCTGAGCGACCGCGTCCTCGTCATGAAGGACGGCGCGGTCGTCGAAGAGGGGCACCCGCAGTCCATCTTCGAGGATCCCCAGCACCCGTACACACGAACCCTGGTCGACAGTGCCCTGGGCCTCGTGTCCACGACGGCCGCACGTACACCAGCACACACTCACCCACCCACCGGCACACTCACGGAGGCCTGAGCATGACCCGACCACTCCTCTTCAACGCATTCCTCATGAACACCCCATCGCACATCCAGCACGGACAGTGGCGTCACCCCGACGCCCGGCAGACCGAGTTCGAGGGCCTCGACCTGTGGATCGACCTCGCCCGCACGCTGGAGCGCGGACTCTTCGACGCGATGTTCTTCGCCGACGTGTCCGGCCTCTACGGGCCCGCCGACGGCGTGTACACCGACAACGTGCACGAAGGCCTGCAGATCCCCAGCAACGACCCCACCGTCCTGCTGGGTGCGCTCGCGGCGGTGACGGAGAGGATCGGGCTCGCCACGACCTCGAATGTCATGCAGAACCACCCGTTCAACTTCGCCCGTCAGATCTCGACCCTCGACCACCTGTCGAAGGGACGGGCCGCGTGGAACATCGTCACCTCGACCCAGGAGAACGCTGCCCGCAACTTCGGGCTGCCCGCACTGGTGGAGCACGACGCGCGCTACGAGTGGGCGGAGGAGTACGTGGACGTCGCCTACAAGCTGTGGGAGGGCTCGTGGGACGAGGACGCCGTGCTGGTCGACCGTGAGGGCGGCCGGTACGCCGACCCCGCGAAGATCCACAAGATCTTCCATTCCGGCGAGCGCTACCGGGTCGAGGGCCCGCATCTGCCGGCACCCAGCCCCCAGCGCACGCCGCTGCTGTTCCAGGCCGGCGGCTCACCGCGCGGCATCGCGTTCGCGGCGCGCCACGCGGAGGCCGTCTTCATCGCGCCGCCGAATCCGGAGGTCGCCCGCGACCACATCGCGAAGACCCGTGCGCAGGCGGTCTCCGCAGGGCGCCGTGCCGATGACATCCGGTTCTTCCCGGGCATGAGCTTCGTCATCGGTTCGACGGAGGCCGAGGCGAAGGCGAAGGAGGCCGAGCTGCTCGAGTACGCCTCCGACACCGGCTACACCACCCACGCGTCCCTGGGAATCCGACCCGATGGTTCCCGCCTGCCGTCGGACACGCCCCTGTCCGCGATCCCGAACAACGGTGGCCGGGGCCACGTCGAGTGGCTGCGCGCGGGTCTGGGCCGTGAGCCGGTCCTGGGCGATCTGGCGCGGGAGCGGATGATCGGCCGCACCGTCGTGGGCACTCCCGATCAGATCGCGGATTCCCTCGAGACGTGGCGCGATGCGGGCGTCGACGGGATCAACGTCGTCAACTGGCGCCTGCCCGACAGCTACGAGGAGTTCATCGACGATCTGCTGCCCACCCTGCAGGAGCGTGGACTCGCGAAGACGGAGTACGGGGAGGCCACGACGCTGCGCGGACGCATCTTCGGCACCGACCGCCTGCCGGAGCGGCACCCGGCAGCGCAGTACCGGGGCGCATTCGGTGAGGATGCGGCTGCGGGATGGGGTGCAGCTGTGGGACGGGGCGCGGCTGCGGGGCAGGGCGCGGCCACGGGAGAGGGCGCAGCGGCGCAGCGCGTCGAATCGGCGCCCTCATCAGTCGCCGGCTGACAGCTGGACCGCTGCCGACCGACTCCGAACGGCTGACGTCTGAAACGAAGAGACACCAGCTTTCATCAGACCGCAGAACTTCTTTCCTCTGCGGTCTGATGAAAGCTGGTGTCTCTCGCTGCGGGCGTCGCCGAGTCCGTCAGCCAGTGGTGAGGGCGGGCTGCGCAGGCCCGGCCGGCACGACGGGGACCACGCTGAGCGCATCGCCCTCCACCGTGACCCTCACACGGTCGCCCTCGTGCACGGCGGAGGCGACGAGGAGGTCCGCGATCGCATCATCCAGTTCGCGCTGGATCACGCGGCGCAGCGGACGCGCTCCGTACTCGGGTTCGTATCCGCGGTCCGCGATGAGGTCCACGGACGCGTCGTCGACCGTGAGCGCGATGCCCTGTGCGGCCAGACGTGCTTCCGAATCCTTGAGCTGCAGGCGGACGATCGTACGCAGCTGCTCCCGATCGAGCTTGCGGAACAGCACGGTCTCGTCGATCCGGTTGAGGAACTCCGGACGCATGACCTCCCGCAGGCGGCCCATGACCCTGCTGCGGACCTCCGCATCCGCACCGGTCCCCGACCCGTCGCCGGCGGAGAACCCGATGGTGCCGATCGAGCTCGTGAGGAACTCCGATCCCAGGTTCGAGGTCATGATGATGACCGTGTTCCGGAAGTCGACCGTGCGCCCCTGACCGTCGGTGAGGCGCCCGTCGTCCAGCACCTGCAGCAGCAGGTTGAAGACGTCCGGGTGAGCCTTCTCGACCTCGTCCAGCAGCACGACGGAGTAGGGACGGCGCCGCACTCGCTCGGTGAGCTGACCGGCCTCGTCATAGCCGACGTAGCCGGGAGGAGCACCGACCAGGCGGCTCACGGTGTGCTTCTCGCCGAACTCGCTCATATCGAAGCGGACCATCGCGTCCTCGTCGCCGAACAGCGACGTCGCGAGCGCCCGTGCGAGCTCCGTCTTGCCCACGCCCGTGGGTCCGAGGAACAGGAACGACCCGACCGGCCGGCTGGCGTCGCTCATGCCCGTGCGACTGCGCCTCACCGACCGCGCGACGGCGGCCACCGCGTCGTCCTGGCCGACGACCTGCTCGTGCAGCTCCGTCTCCAGGCTCCCGAGCCGCTGGCGGTCGTTCTGGGTGAGGCGTGCGACCGGGACGCCCGTCGCCCGTGCGACGACCTCTGCGATGCGCTCCTCGTCGACGGGAAGGACCTCGTCCGACGTCCGGTCACCGGCCGCCCCCGCCGAGGTCCCGGCCCCGGGCTGCTTCTGGTAGGCCGCGGCGATCTGCTCCTGCACACCGACGATCTCGTCGCGCAGGCGGGCGGCGTCCTCGAAGAGCTCCGCCGCGACGGCTGCGCTCTTCTCCTTCTCGAGCTTGTCCTCGTTCTCCTTGAGTGCGGCGATGTCGATCGTCGGCACCCGGGTGAGGCTCACGCGGGCCCCGGCCTGGTCGAGCAGGTCGATCGCCTTGTCCGGCAGCTGTCGGTCCGTGATGTAGCGGGAGGACATCTCCACGGCCGCGCGCACCGCCTCATCCGTGTACCGGACCTGGTGGTGCTCCTCGTAGCGCTCCTTGAGGCCCATGAGGATCGTCACCGCGTCGTCGCGCGACGGCTCGTCCACCGTCACCGGCTGGAAGCGGCGCGCGAACGCGGGATCCTTCTCCACACGGCGGAACTCGTCGAGCGTCGTCGCGCCGATGAGACGCAACTCGCCCCGGGCCAGGCGCGGCTTGAGGATGTTCCCGGCGTCCATGCCGCCGGAGTCACCGCCGCCACCGGCGCCCAGCACCGTATGCACCTCGTCGAGGAAGACGATGAACTCGCCCTCGCCGTCGCTGATCTCGTCGAGCATCGTCGTGAGGCGCTCCTCGAAGTCACCGCGGTACTTGGTGCCGGCGAGCATCGCCGCCAGGTCGATGGAGATGACGCGCTTGCCGCGCAGCAGTGCGGGGACCTCGTCGGCGATGATCGCGCGCGCCAGTCCTTCCACGACGGCGGTCTTGCCGACGCCCGCTTCGCCCAGCAGCACCGGGTTGTTCTTCGTCCGGCGAGCGAGGATCTCGATGGCCTCGGCGATCTCCTCGGTCCGCCCGATGACCGGGTCCAACCGGTCTTCGCGGGCTTCGGCCGTGAGGTCGTGGCCGTAGGCGTCGAGCATCGGGGTGGCGGACTCTCCGAACTCCGTGTCCATGCCGTCCTCGGACTGGCCGAAGGCCTGACCGGATTCGGCCGCCTGCGCTGCGGCCTGCTGCAGCGACTGCGGGGTGACCCCCGCGCTCACGAGCAGCTGACCGACGGATGATTCCTGATTCAGCACGAAGGCGAGGAACACGTGCTCCGGGTCGATGTACGTCGAGCCGAAGCCGCGTGCCACCTGGTAGGCGTCGAGCAGCGACTTCTGGGTCGCCTGCGTGAGCGCCACCTGCCCCGGCACTCGGGACTCGGCGCGTTCGGGCAGTCGGGCTTCCGCCGCCTGCGCGATCGCCTTCGGGTCCGCGCCCGTCGCTGCGACCTGGGCGCTGATCTGATCGTGCTCCATCATGACGCGGAGCAGGTGGAGGACATCGACCTCCGCATGACCGTGCTCTGCGGCGAAAGTCCCCGCAGCGCCCAGCAGCTCGTGCGTGCGGCGCGTGAGCAGGCGCGTGATGTCGACGGGCCGACGAGCGCGGCCCTGATTCTGCAGCAGACGGGCGAGGAACTCCTCGAAGGAATCGCCGCCCGCACCGGATGATCCGAAGAAGGTTGCCAAGAGAACTCCCGAAAGATTGAGTGACGTACGCTCAAGTCAACGTATGGGCGATCCAGATATTCCCGATGCGAGCACCCGGATGCACCGAGGCCCCGGTCGCCGGGCGGCGATCGGGGCCTCGGTCTTCGCGTGAGCGAAGGGGACGTCAGAGGATCAGGCCTCCTCGTCCTCCTGCTTCTCCACGACGAGCGTCTCCGTCGTGAGCACCAGGGCCGCGATCGAGGCTGCGTTCCGCAGTGCGGAGCGAGTCACCTTGACCGGGTCGATGATGCCTGCGGCGATGAGGTCGCCGTACTCGCCGGTCGAAGCGTTGTAGCCCTGGCCGGGCTCCAGCTCTGCGACCTTGTTCGCGACGACGAACCCGTCCTGGCCCGCGTTCGCAGCGATCCAGCGCAGCGGCTGCACGATGCCGCGGCGGACGATGTTCACACCGGTGGCCGCGTCGCCCGTGAGCCCGAGGTCCGTGCCGTCCAGCGCCTTCGCAGCGTGGATGAGCGAGGAGCCGCCGCCGGGGACGATGCCCTCTTCGATCGCAGCGCGCGTGGCGGACACAGCGTCCTCCACACGGTGCTTGCGCTCCTTGAGCTCGACCTCCGTGGCTGCGCCGACCTTGATGACGGCCACGCCGCCGGCCAGCTTTGCCAGACGCTCCTGGAGCTTCTCGCGGTCCCAGTCCGAATCGGTGTTCTCCACCTCGGAGCGGATCTGCGCGACGCGTCCGGCGACGTCCTCATCGGAGCCCGCGCCGTCGACGACGGTCGTGGCGTCCTTCGTGACGGTGACGGTGCGTGCCGAGCCCAGCTGGTCGAGCGTGACCTGGTCGAGCTTCATGCCCATGTCGGGCGTGACCACTTCGCCGCCGGTGAGCGTCGCGAGGTCCTGCAGGATCGCCTTGCGACGATCGCCGAAACCGGGCGCCTTGACCGCGGCGACGTTGATGATGCCGCGGATCTTGTTGACGACCAGCGTCGACAGCGCCTCGCCCTCGATGTCCTCGGCCACGATGAACAGCGGCTTGCCGGCCTGCTGCACCTTCTCGAGCACCGGGAGCAGCTCCTGGATGTTCGAGATCTTGCCCTGGTTGATGAGGATGTACGGATCGGTCAGAACTGCTTCCTGACGATCCGCGTCCGTCACGAAGTACGGGGACAGGAAGCCCTTGTCGAACTGCATGCCCTCTGCGAACTCGAGTTCGACGGAGGATGCCTGCGATTCGTCGATCGTGATGACGCCGTCCTTGCCGACCTTGTCGAAGGCGTCGGCGATGAGCGTGCCGATCTCCTGCGACTGGGCCGACAGGGCCGCGACGTGCGCGATCTCTGCGGAGCCGTCGACCTCACGGGCGTTCTCGCGCAGACGGGCCTCGACGGCCTCGACTGCTGCCTCGATGCCCGCCTTGAGCTGGCTGGGCGCTGCTCCGGCCGCCACATTGCGGAGGCCTTCGTGGACCAGTGCCTGTGCGAGCACGGTCGCGGTGGTGGTGCCGTCGCCTGCGACGTCGTTCGTCTTCGTCGCGACTTCCTTGGCGAGCTGTGCGCCGAGGTTCTCGTACGGGTCGTCGAGCTCGACCTCACGAGCGATGGTCACACCGTCGTTCGTGATGGTCGGAGCGCCCCACGCCTTGTCGAGGACGACATTGCGGCCGCGGGGTCCCAGCGTCACCTTCACGGTGTCTGCCAGCACGTTCACGCCGCGTTCGAGGGCCTTGCGCGCCTCGTCGTCGAACTGAAGGGTCTTTGCCATATCTGAGTTCTTCCTCCCTCTGGAGTGAGTACGTATCAGCGAATGTGCTGCGATGCGCGTTCAGAACGCGCGAGGGAGTCAGGAGATGACTGCGAGGACGTCGCGAGCCGACAGGACGAGGTACTCTTCGCCGCTGTACTTGAGCTCCGTGCCGCCGTACTTCGAGTAGACGACCTTGTCGCCCACGTTGACGTCCAGCGGGACGCGCGAGCCGTTGTCAGCGACGCGGCCGGGGCCCACTGCCACGACCTCGCCCTCCTGGGGCTTCTCCTTGGCGGTGTCAGGGATGACCAGACCGGAAGCGGTGGTCTGCTCTGCTTCGACCTGACGGACGACGATGCGATCTTCGAGCGGCTTGATGGAGACCGACATGTGCGGACACTCTCCTTAATAGGTATGTCGTGACTGCGTGCGCCAGGACTGCACACCCCGGGCGGGGCGTGTATCGCGGCCCGTCGTCGCGGGTGCCGGGCTGCGATGCCGATTGCGCACTTCTAGCACTCACGTGGTGCGTGTGCTAATCAGAACTCTAGTAAGGCGCTGGCACTCGGTCAACCCGAGTGCCAGCCGCTTCTCGCACCGCCCCTGACCTGTTGCCGAGCAGGTATCGCTGACAGATATAGAAGCAGGTAGTGTGAAAACTGGCGGTCATCATCCCGCCGTCGCACCGAATGCGTCACCGACGACGTCAGCTTTCCTGAGGAGACTCAATGGACCTGCAATCATTCGACTGGGCAGCACTACTGGAGAAGGCCATTGCAGTCATTGCAATCCTACTGGTCGCGTGGATCGTGGCCTGGGCTGTGAAATGGGTGCTCAAGAAACTGGTCACCAGAGTTCCACTCCTGCAGAGGAGTGACGGCAACGGAGAATCGCTCGGCAATTCGATAGGCCAGATCGCCTCCCTGCTGGTGTGGCTGTTCGCACTCATCGCGATTCTGCAGGTCTTCGCACTCGAGCAGGTCCTGCGGCCCGTCCAGGATCTCCTGGGCACCGCGCTGGGCTTCATCCCCAACATCGTCGGGGCCGGATTCGTCTTCTTCATCGGGTTCGTCCTCGCACGCATCGTGAAGCAGCTGCTCGACGCGACGATCGGCCGGATCGACTTCGCAGGACTCGTCGGTCGTGCGCGCACGGCCGGCGGCAGCTCCCCCGTTCAGCCCACCGACCGCGACGAGGACGAGACCACGTCTTCCGCCCCCAGCGCGGCCGAGGCCGCGCAGACGAATGCCCGCATCACGTCTGCGATCTCCACGACCGCCTTCGCACTGATCCTCATCGTCGTGTCCATCTCGGCACTGCAGATCCTCGGGATCTCGGCGATCTCGGATCCCGCCACCGCGATGCTCGACATGATCCTCGCCGCGATCCCACTCGTCCTCGCGGCGGCGATCCTCTTGGGGATCGGCGCGCTCATCGCCAAGTTCGCGGGGACTCTGCTGGAGAACATCCTGCACGGCGTGGGAACCGACCGCTTCGCCGCGCAGCTCGGCGTGGAGCCTTCGCAGACCAGCGTGTCGAGCATCCTGGCCAAGGTCGCACAGGTCGCGATCCTGCTCTTCTTCGCGATCATGGCCGCACGGACGCTGGGCTTCCCCGAGATCACGGTCCTTCTGAACGAGATCCTCGAACTCGGCGGACGGGTGCTGTTCGGTGCCGCCGTGATCGGGGCAGGGTTCTTCATCGCGAACCTCCTGGCGCGCATGGTCGGTTCACGCCCGGCCGCCACCATGATCCGATACGGAACGCTGCTGCTCTTCGTCGCGATGGGCCTGCAGTTCATGGGGATCGCGGATTCGATCATCACGCTCGCCTTCGGGTCGATCGTCGTCGGCGGTGCACTCGCCGCGGCCCTGGCGTTCGGGATCGGCGGTCGCGATGCCGCAGCCCGCGCCCTCAACCGGCTCGAAGAGCGGAAGCCGGCCGACGGTCCTGACGCCGCCGAATCGGCCGGCCACTCGAACGGGCCGCCAGCCTGACCTCGTCGGCTGACGCGCACCGCAGTGCGCAGTGAGCCACCCGCCGGAAAGGGGGCGGGCCACCCGGAAGTCCGGGCGGCCCGCCCCCTTTGCGGTGGACCTGCGATCGTGACGACGAGGTGAAGGAGAGCGGGGAGGCCGGGCCTCAGCCGACCCCGACCATGCCGGCGCACTCCCACTGGCTCCAGCCGTAGCGCTCCTGCAGCATCTTCGCGCGCATGAACTGCTCCTGGGGGCTCGCATCGGCAGGATTGCCGCTGCCGCCCACACCCTGCCACGTGGTGATTCCGAACTGGAAGAGGCCGAAGTACTTGTGGTTCTGCCGATTCACAGCCTTCGGGTCGAACTCGGACTCGCACTGCACGATCTTGTACCAGGGGCTGCCGGGACCACCGACCATCGCTTTGATGTCCTCGGTCGACATCGTCGCCCCCTCATCCGCCGGCACCTCGTAGCTGTCCGGATCCTCCGGATCGCCCGTGCCGATCAGCACGACCTTCGTCACCGGCTCGTCGATGACCTCTTCGGACAGCTCGACGCGGGTGATCTCCTCGCCGTCGATCGCACCAACTTCGTAGACGACCTTCCGCGTGCCGTCCCGGCCCTCCTCCTCGACCTTCTTCCGGCCCTCGAGCAGCCGGTCCGTCTTCTTCTCCTCGACGGGCGCGTCGATGGGCTCCTCGACCTCCTCGGTCGTGGTCGCCGTGCGCATCACGCCGATGCTCTGACCCGACACGACGGGGGCACTCAGGGGCGCCGTGACGAGGTCCGTGTCGCTCACGTCGATGCCCGCGCGGGCAAGGACCTCTTCGACCGAGGCCGCGGTCGCCTCTACGGGGATCGTCTCGCCGTCCGCGCGGACGGTGAGGGTCTTGGGCGTGACGACGGAGACCCCGGTGGTCGCCTCCGGGTCGAGCGGCGCGTCGAGGTCCCGCGAGATCTCCGCGCCTGCGGGATCGACTCCGAGCTCCGCGAGGGCCTGCCCGACGGTCTGGGCTGTGGTCGTCTCCGTGGACTCATGGCCGTCGAGTGAGAGCTCGAGGCTCTTCGCCGTGTTCACGACGATGTCCATGCCGCGGGAGAGATCCGCATGGACGCCGGGCTGGACCAGGTCGCCGTCCCGCACCTCCACGCCCTCTGCCGCGAGCGCGTCCGCCACGGTGTCGCCGAACGTGCGAGCCATCACCGTCTCGCCGTCGACGGTGAGGTCGACGGGCGTGCTGAGGCCCACGAACGCGCCGGTGCCTGCGACGAGAGCGGAGATCACGACCGCCTGACCGACGATCTGGGCAGTCCGGCCCCGAGGCCGCTCGGATGGGACGCCGGGCAGGATCCCTGCAGCCGCCGCTGGAGCCACGGTCGCTGGTGCGACCGGAGCGGCTCCCCCGCCCTTCGCAGCACGCTCGCGAGCCAGCGCCTCGCGACGAGTGAGAGGCGCCTCGGCTGAAGGCGCCCCAACCGCCGGAGCGGCGGTGGCTGTGCCACCGCCGCTCGTGGGCTGTACGTCGTGTTCCGCGCCGGACGCGGAGGGTGCTTCCCTCATGCTCAGGCGCAGGCCCACTGACCCCAGCCGTACTGCTGCTGCAGCATCTTCGCGCGCTTGAACTGCTCACGCGGGTGGGCGTCGGCCGGGTTGCCCGATCCGCCCACGCCCTGCCAGGACGCGATCTTGAACTGGAAGAGACCGAAGTGGGCGTTGTTCTGCTGGTTGACGGCCCGCGGGTTGAACTCCGACTCGCACTTGACGATGTTGTACCAGCGACTGCCGGGACCGCCCAGCATCGCCTGGATCTCCGACTTCGACATCGGGCTGCGGTCGCCGTTGTCCTCCTGGCCGGACCCACCCGAATCGCCCGAGTCACCGGAATCGCCCGAGTCGCCCGAATCATCGCCGCCGTTGTCCTCCGGGGCCGGAGCCGGCTCCGGCTCCTTCGTGCCGATGAGCACGACCTCGTCCTTCGCCTGGGCGACGACCTCTTCGGACTTCTTCGTCCGCTTGACCTCTTCGCCGTTGACGGTGGTGACGGCGTAGACGATCTCGCGCTTGCCGTCCTTGCCCTCCGTCTCGACCTTCTTCTCGCCGCGGGGCAGGGAGGAGTCGTTCTTCTCCGTGACCTTCTTCTCGATGGTCTCCGTCTCCGTCTTCTCGTCCGTGGACGTGCGGAGGACTTCGATGACGCCGCCGTCGGAGACGGGGGCGGACAGCGGGGTGGAGACCGTGTCCTGGTCGCCCAGTTCGATGTCGGCCTCGTCCAGCACGTCCTGTGCGGTGGCGGCCGTGACATCGACAGGGGTGCGGTCGCCGTCTGCGACGACCGTGATCGTCTTGGGGGTGACGACGCTGAACTCGGAGTTCTCTCCGTCTGCCAGGGTCGCATCGAGGTCCGTGGAGACCTCTGCACCCTCCGGATCGACGCCGAGCTCCGCGAGCGCCTCTGCGACCGTGTTGCCTATCGTCGACTCCTCCGAGGTCACACCGTCGAGGGTGAGGTCGATGTCCTTGGAGGTGTTCACGATGATGTTCATCCCGCGCGTGATGCCGGCATCCGCGCCCGGCTGCACCTGGTCGTCCTGCGCGACGTCGACGTCGTTCGACTCGAGGACGTCGGAGACTGAGTCCGAGAAGGTGCGGACCTGCTGGGTCTCACCGTCCACGGTGAGATCGACCTGCTTGTTGAGGCCGACGAATGCGGCGGTGCCGCCCACCAGTGCCGTGATGACGACGGTCTGGCCGGCGATCTGCACCTTCCGGTTGCGCAGAGCAGAGAACACAGGTGTTCCAATCAAATCGAGAATGCGACGACTGCATGAGTGTAACCGGTTCGTTATCTCAGTGGCAATCCCCGTTACATTCCCGTCTCAGAGCTCACACGCGACCGTCTGCAGACCCCGCCGATCACAGCTCCCAGCGGCCGAACACGTTCTCCGAGTTGGTCACGACGGCCTCGCACAGCTGCGCGAGGTCCTCCTCGCGGACCTCTGCGAGGAGACGCGCTGTGACCGCAGTGAGATACGGCCCGCCGGGCCTGCCGCGGTGGGGGTGAGGGGTGAGGAACGGTGCATCGGTCTCCGTCAGCAGCAGCTCCTGCGGCACCAGCTGCGCCGCTTCGCGAAGACTCGTCGCGTTCTTGAAGGTCACGTTCCCCGCGAAGGACATGTAGTAGCCGCGCGATGCGCAGATCTCCGCCATCGCGGCATCACCGCTGAAGCAGTGGAACACGGTCCGATCCGGTGCACCGACCTCGCGCAGGACGCGCAGGACATCGTCGTGGGCCTCGCGGTCGTGGATCTCCAGAGCCAGGTCGAGCCGCTTCGCGATCTCGATGTGTGCGCGGAACGACTCCTCCTGGAACCGCCGGGCACGGTCCTCCGGCACCCGGACGCCGTTCACCTCCGCCTGGTCGATGCGGAACCAGTCGAGGCCCGTCTCCCCCACCACGCGCATGCGGTCGCGGCGGCACAGCTCCTCGATCTCCGTGAGCGATTCGTCCAGCATCCCGGCGGCACCCGATCGCGGTGCCTCGTTCGGGTGGATCGCGGCTCCGCCCAGCATCCAGTCGCGGCCGGCCGCCGCCTCGGCGGCCACGAGGTCCGCGGTCCAGCGTGCCGCACCCATCTCGCAGCCGATCTGCACGATGCGGGTCACACCCGCAGCTAGAGCCGTCTCGTGGAAGAAGGAGACGGGAGGGAAGGCCTCGTCCTCCCCCGGCTCCAGCTGGGGCTCCGGCTCACCGGAGCGCAGCGGGCCGCGCGCACCCGTGCAGATGTCGAGATGCGTGTGGGTGTCGACGATCGGGTGCGGCAGCGGATCCGGCACCGGCGGGTACTCCCCTGCCGCGCGCGAGCCCGCCATCAGGCGTCCTCCGCGACGGGCTCCACGTGCTTGGGGAACACGGGTGAGGGTGCGGGCAGCTGTGCGCCGGCCGCCACCTGCGTCTCGAGGTCTGCGAATGTCCGCGCGTCCTCCGGGACGCCGAGCATGTCGAGGATGCGGCCGGTGGATTCCGGCATGACCGGCTGGACCAGCAGGCTCACGATCCGCACCACCTCGAGCACGACTGCGAGCACCGCAGACATCCGCTGCGGATCCGTCTTCTTGAGCTTCCACGGCTCCTGCGCGCTGATGTAGCGGTTCGCTGCGGAGAGCACCTTCCACGCCTCGCTCAGGTAGAGGTGGAGGTTCTGCAGGTGCACGTGCCCACGCACCACAGGGAGGAGTCCGCGGGCCGCCGTCAGCAGCTCCTCGTCCTCCGCGGTGAGGTCCACCAGTGCGGGCATGCGCCCGTCCAGGTTCTTCCCGACCATGGACAGGGAGCGCTGGGCGAGATTGCCGTACTCGTTCGCCAGGTCCGTGTTCTTCCGCGTGATGATGCCGTCCGCGGAGTACGAGCCGTCCTGGCCGTAGGAGATCTCGCGCAGCACGAAGTAGCGCAGCGTGTCGAGGCCGAAGGAATCCACGAGGTCGTAGGGATCCACGACATTGCCGACGGACTTCGACATCTTCTCGCCCTTGTTGAAGAGGAAGCCGTGCGCGTGCACGCGCTTCGGCACCTCGATCCCCGCGCTCATGAGGAACGCAGGCCAGTAGACGGCGTGGAAGCGTGAGATGTCCTTGCCGATGATGTGGACGTCCGCGGGCCACAGATCGCGGAACCGCTCCGAGTCGACGTCGGGGAAGCCCGCACCCGTGAGGTAGTTCGTGAGCGCGTCGACCCACACGTACATGACGTGTCGCTCATCGCCGGGCACGGGGATGCCCCAGTCGAACGTGGTCCGGGAGATCGACAGGTCCTTCAGCCCGGAGGCGACGAAGGAGGCGACCTCGTTGCGGCGCACGTCCGGCCCGACGAACTCCGGGTGCTCCCGATACAGGTCCAGCAGGCGGTCCTGGTAGGCGGACAGGCGGAAGAAGTACGACTCCTCCTCCGTCCACGTCACCGGGGTTCCGGTCGCGACGGAGCGGCGCTCACCGTCGACCAGCTCCGTCTCGTCCTGCTGGTAGAACGCCTCGTCGCGGACGGAGTACCAGCCGGAGTAGGCGTCGAGGTAGATGTCGCCCGCGTCCTGCATGCGCGTCCAGATCGCCTGCGACGCCACCTTGTGGTCGTCGTCGGTCGTGCGGATGAAGCGGTCGTAGGAGGAGCCGAGGAAGTCCTGCAGCTGCTGGAAGGCGGCCGCGTTCCGATCCGCCAGCTCCCGCGGTGTGACGCCCTCCTTCTCCGCTGTCTGCTGCATCTTGAGACCGTGCTCGTCCGTGCCGGTCATGAAGTAGACGTCCTCACCGTCCAGCCGGTGGAAGCGCGCGAGCGTGTCCGCCGCGATGTATTCGTAAGCGTGGCCGATGTGGGGCGTGCCGTTGGGATACGCGATCGCAGTGGTGATGTAGAAGGTCATAGATCGCCAGTCTACGACCATCAGCGCGACCTTCTGCCACCTCCTCCGGTCACCTGCTCCGCGCCCCTACTCCGCGTGGAGGTAGGCCTCGTATACCTCGCGCGTCCGCAGCCCGTGCGCCGCGGCGACCTGGGCGGCCGCGTCCTTCGCCCGGGCCCCGTCGGAGGTGAGGCGGGCGACTTCGCCGACGACGGCCTCGGGCGCGGGCGCCTCCTGGTCCGGAGCGGGACCCAGCACGATGCAGATCTCTCCCCGCAGGCCGTCAGCCGCAGCCTGGGCGAGCTCGCTCAGCGTGCCGCGCAGCACCTCTTCGTGGAGCTTCGTGAGCTCACGGGCGACGACGGCCGGACGGTCTGCTCCGCACGCGGCGGCCATGTCCGTCAGTGCGTCCGCCACCCGGTGCGGGCTCTCGTAGAAGACGAGGGTGCGGCGTTCGGGCGCGAGCTGTCTCAGCAGGCGCCTCCGCTCGCCGGGCTTGCGCGGCAGGAAGCCTTCGAAGGCCCAGCGGTCGCTGGGCAGTCCGGACACGGCCAGAGCCGTCACCGCCGCCGAGGCCCCGGGCACCGACGTCACGGACAGTCCCCTCCCGGCGACCTCCTTCACGACCCGGTAGCCCGGGTCGGACACCGCGGGCATGCCGGCGTCGCTCAGGAGGACGACGTTCTGCCCGGCGGCGACGGCATCGGCCAGCTCGCGGGCGCGGTCGGCCTCGTTGTGGTCGTGGACGCTGCGCACCTTCGCTGCGGGCTGGAGCTCCAGGCGATCGCAGAGGGCGCGGAAGCGGCGGGTGTCCTCTGCGGCGACGAGGTCTGCGGCCAGGATCGCCTCGCGCATGCGGGGGCTCGCATCGCCCAGATTGCCGATGGGCGTGCCGACGAGCACGAGTCGGCCTGTGCTGTTCACCGCCGACTCACGCAGCCTGCGAGATCGTGTCGATCGACTGCGAGAGCGCGGTGACGACCAGCACGAAGTAGATGGCGACGCCCACGACCACCAGCCCGATCACCGAGTACCCGACGATGAGGCCGGCGAGTGCGAGGCCGGATCCCTGTTCGCCGGTCCGCTTGATCTGGCTGCGGGCCACGTGGCCCAGGATGACGCCGACGATGCTCGTGAAGCCGTAGGTGACGAGCCCGACCAGGGAGAACACGAGGGACAGGATCGCCATCGCACTGGTCGGCCGCGAGTGGACGACCGGCCCCGGGTAGGCGCCGGCGTAGGGGTCGATCGTCTGCGGTGCGCCGGGCGCCGCGTACGGATCGGGCTGGGCAGAGGAATCCGCGTGTCCATAGGGGCCTGCTGTCGACGGGACGCTCGAGGGGCCCATCCCGTACGGATCGCTTCCGTACCCGTAGTCCGCGGACGATCCGGAACCCGGTCCGTAACCGCTCTGACCGCTGCCACTCATCGCTGCCTCCTGAAGAATCCGTCGCCATCACGCTACTCCGTGCCCGGTTCGCCGGACAACGAGAGGAGGTGACGGTCCCGTTACACTTGCGGCTGTGACCGCCACCCCGACCTCGCGCCGCCGGCCCGCGCACTCGTCAGCACCCGCGCGCTCGACAGCGCCCACGGTGCGGCAGTACCTCACACCGACCGTGCTCGGATGGCTGGTCCCCGCTCTCATCGCGGCCGTGGGCGGCATGCTGCGCTTCTTCCGCCTGGGACATCCGAACACCCTGATCTTCGACGAGACGTACTACGTCAAGGAGGGCTGGTCGCTCGCGAACTTCGGCTACGAGCGCGAATGGCCCGAGGAGGCCAACGCCTCCTTCGAGGCCGGCGACCCCTGGGTGGTGCTGGAGAGCGGCGACTTCGTCGTCCACCCGCCGCTGGGCAAGTGGCTGATCGGGTGGGGCATCGAGCTCTTCGGACAGGACGACAGCTTCAGCTGGCGGTTCGCTGCCGCGCTCATCGGCACCCTGTCGATCTTCGTCGTGGGCGTCATCGCGTGGCGGATGTTCGGCTCCGTGTGGCTGGGGGCGATCGCGTCGCTGCTGCTGGCGGTGGATGGCGAGCACCTCGTGCACTCGCGCACGTCGCTGCTGGACATCTTCCTCATGTTCTTCGTGCTCGTGGCGTTCGGCCTGCTCGTGGAGGACCGCATCCGCACGCGCAGACGGATCGACCGCGCGCTCGCGGCCGCGGGCGGCGGTGCTCCCCCGGGCGCCCTCCGCGCGCATCTGGGCGCCCGGACCGCATGGTTCACGCCGTCCGCGTGGGGACCGTCGCTGGGCATGCGGCCCTACCGCCTGGCGGCGGGACTCGCACTGGGCTGCGCGATGGGCGTGAAGTGGTCGGGCCTCTACGCGCTCGCGGTGTTCGGGCTGCTCACCGTCGCGTGGGACTGGGGTCACCGCCGGCGCATGGGGGTGCGCCACCCGTGGCGGGCGGCGCTGCTCAAGGACGCGTTCCCCGCCTTCATGTCCCTGGTGCCCGTCGCGTTCGTCGTCTACGTCGCCTCGTGGGCCGGCTGGATCGTCACCCGCGGCGGCTACTACCGCGATTGGGCGGAGGTGAACTCCGGCTGGTGGGACGTGCTGCCCGGGTGGCTGCCCAGCCTGGCGAAGTACCACCAGGCCGCCTACGACTTCCACGTGGGGCTGTCCTCCGAGCACACGTACATGTCGAATCCGTGGGGCTGGATCGTGCAGTGGCGACCCACCAGCTTCTACTACCAGACAGCCGGGCCCGGCGAGCACGGGTGCACGGTCGAGCAGTGCTCTGCCGCGATCACGTCCGTCGGCAATCCCGTCATCTGGGGGCTGGCCCCCGTCGCCGTCCTGGTGCTCGTGTTCGCCTGGGTGATGCGACGCGACTGGCGAGCGGGCGCACTGCTCGCCACCCTCGTCGCCACGTGGGGTCCCTGGTTCATGTACCAGGAGCGGACGGTCTTCACGTTCTACACGATCGTCATGGTCCCCTTCACCGTCCTGGCGCTGACCTACGCGCTGGGGCTGCTGTGGGGACGTGGGTCGCGGAGGGACACCACCGCCGCCGAGGCCCCCACGGCTCTGCGCACCCGCCGCCTGGCGGTGGGGCTCGTCCTGGCGCTCGCGGTGCTCGCCTGCGCATTCTTCTGGCCGGTGTGGACCGGCACGTACATCCCGCGCGAGGCGTGGGAGCTGCGCATGTGGAACCCCACCTGGGTGTGAGGGGCTCCCGTGGATCAGTTGCGCATCGACATCACCGACGGACGACTGAGCACCCACGGCTTCGAGCTGCGCACCCGACTGGTCGACGACGGGACGGAGGTGCGCCTCGTGCCGCTCTCGCAGACGGTGAGCGACCCCGCGGTCCTCTACACCCGTCTGCTCGCGGATGCCGCGGACCCCGTGGCGTTCCTCGAGGCGGTCGAGCCGGTCGAGCCGGTCGAGCCGGTCGACGGTCCAGACTCCGCTGTCTTTCGAATCAGCCTCGACCCGCACGGGCACGTGTCCACGAGCCGGCAGCAGAACACCGCGCTCACCGTGCACGCGCAGTGGGAGGACCCGCCGCAGAGCTTCCTCGCCGACGCACGGATCCCGGTGTCCACCGTCCTGCTCGAACGCGCCCTGCGGATACGCGGCGCACTGGTCACGCGGACAGACCGGAACTTCCTCGTGGGGTCGGCACCGGACGGCACTCCGCTGCTGGTGAAGGATGCGCGGTCGCACCTCAACGGGATGCCCGCGGTGCACGCGGCGGAGCGGAAGGACATCGCCCGCGCACTGCTCGCGCGCACGGACGTCGCCGTTCCTGCGGGCACGGCCTTCGACCGCACCGCTGATCCCACGGAGGCCTTCGAGCTGCTCGAGCGACTGGGCGCGGTGGTGGTCAAGCCCGTCGACGGGGACAAGGGCCGAGGAGTGACCGTCGGGGTCACGGACCCAGGCGGTCTGCGGGAGGCGTGGGACCTCGCACTGCACGAGACGCGCGCGGGTGTCCTCGTCGAGGAGATCCGGTCCGGCGAGGAGGTTCGCGTGCTCGTCATCGACGGGCGTGCCCGCGCAGCGGCCCGCCGGATCCCGCCCCACGTGACGGGCGACGGCGAGCGCACGATCCGTGAACTGGTCAACGCGAAGAACGCGCGGCGACAGGAGAGCTTCTTCCTGCACGGGAAGTCGATCGCATTGACGCGGCACCGTCTGCGTCTGCTGGCGGATGCCGGTCTCACTCCCCTGTCCGTCCTCGAGCGCGGCCGGCGGTACGAGCTCGACGTGACCGGCAACGTGCGCACCGGAGCGGAAGCCGTCGACGCGACGGACACGATCGACCCGTCATATCTGCGCATCGCCGAACGTGCGGTGGCGGCCGTCCCAGGGCTGAGAGTCGCCGGTGTCGACCTCATCGGCACGGATCTGGCGTCGCCAGCCGCGGCAGGCGATCACGTCGTGATCGAACTCAATCCCAACCCGGGGCTCGGCATCCACGCAGGGGCGCAGGCCGGACGCCCTCGCGATGTCGCCGGCGCGATCGCAGACGCTGTCCTCGACGTCCATCGTCCTGCACTGGCATCGCCTCCTCCACACCCCCGCATCGCCTCCGCGGAGACCCGACGACCGGCCGGCCCGCAGGTCCCCGCCATCGATGCGACGAGCCACACGCTGCTCGCACGATCCTTCGCTTCGCGGGGCTTCACCATCGACCCGATCGCTGAGGACGCGTTCTTCGCCTACCGAGGGAGCCGCACCCACGGGGTCTGGAATGCACTGACCGATCGCAGCTCCCCCGCGGCCGTCTTCGCCCTGCGGAATCCCAACGCGGCACATGAGCTGCTCACCCGCGTCGGCGTCCCCGTCTTCCCGGGTCGCGGCTTCACCCGCGCCGACCGCGGGAGTGCGCACACGTACGCCGCCCGCTGGGGGCAGGTCGCGGTGCACGGCGGATCGCTCCGGCCGCTCCTCGTCGACCCCGCATCTCCCGCTGCGTTCGCTGCGGCCTGGGACGCGGCCACCTCGTCCGCGACGTTCCCCGGCATGCGGGTGACCCGTGGTCCCGCAGGTCGCATACGACGCATCCTCCTCGCTCACGGAGAAGTGCTCGCGGTCGTGGAGGAGAACGGAGGCGTCACCGCCGATGAGCACGTCCTCGGGATCGCCCGCGCAGCCGTCGAGGCGCTGCCCGGCCTCGACCTCGCCGAGGTCGTGCTTGCCTCGACCGACGAAGGGGACGCCGTCCTGCACATCCGCGCGGATCCGGACCTCCTGGACTTCAGCGACGAGACGAGCGGTGCGCGCGAGGACCTCGCAGACCGGGTCGTGGCGCTCCACCTGCGCACGAGCTCCTGACGGCCCTGAGCGGCTTGGGCGCTCACATCCGCGCGCCGGCCCCGTTCCTGACGAGGAAGTCGGGACGAGGACCGCCCAGGACCGCTTGGTCCACCTGTTCATCCGTCAGCGTGCGGCTGTGGCTCCTCCTCACGGCGAAGAAGACCGCGCCGATGACGATCCAGACGCCCATCGCCATGAACGACGGGACCGACAGCTGCGCGGGCGACCCCGGTACCAGGAGGAGAAGGATGAACGCGACCGCGATGAGGACGCCCGCGGCGGACGCCAGCTTCCGCCACGTCGACGCGGATCCGGGAAGTGCCGATCGATCCGCCGAACCACTCCAGCGCAGCAACCGGAAGGCACACGCACTGGTGTAGAGGAACGCGAACGTGAAGCCGATCGATGCCATGTCGACGATCCAACTCAGCGCGGTCCGTCCGAACCAGGGCGCGGCCAGTGCAGCCACCATGACGAACAGCAGGCCGGCGTGCGGCGTGCCGAAGCGCGGGTGCACGCGCTGGAAGACCCGGGGGATCATCTGCGCCCGCCCCAGCGCGAGGAGCACCCGCGACCCGGCGACGTAGAAGCCGTTGAGCCCGGTCACGATCCCCATGACGGCCGCGATCACGAGGAGGGCGAGGCCCACCCCGCCCATCGAGGACGTGACCGCGTCCGCAGTGGCCCAGACGCGATCCTCTCCCATCATGTCCTGCCACGGCGCTGCGGAGGCTGTGACGAGGATCATCACGCAGTACAGGGCGGCCGCGGCGATGAGCGACCACACGATGAGACGGAACGCCTTCCGCGCGGGGAAGGCGAACTCCTCCGCAGCCTGCGGGATATTGTCGAAGCCGATGTACGCCCACGGCGCGATCGCGACGATCACCGTGACGCCCACGACGGGATTGACGCGTCCATCGGTGAGCGGCGTGACGTTCGAGAAGCTGCCGGCGGGCGACGCGATCACTCCGATGACCAGCGCGAGGACCGCAAGGATCATGACCAGGCAGAAGATGAACTGGACGCCCCCGGACAGGCTCGCTCCTCGCGCGTTCACGACGGCGAAGAGCACGAGTGCGAGGGTCGCCACCGCGATCTCGCCCAGATAGACGTCCCACCCGGCGACGGTGTAGAGGTGGCCGACCTCGATGATCTGCGGCACCGTGTGCTTGCCGAGCAGAGCGAGCGCCGACGCGTTGAGGGCGACGATCGAGGTGTAGCCCAGCGTCATGAACCACGCGCAGACGAATGCGTGGGTGCGACCGAATCCGACGAGCGTGTAGGCGAAGGCGCCGCCAGACACGGGGAAGACGCGGGCCAGGTACCCGTAGGAGGCGCCGATGACGATCATGAGAACGCCCCCGATCGCCAGCCCCAGCATCGCCGCGAGGGGGCCGCCACCGTCACGCATCCAGTCGGCCGGCAGGATGAAAGCACCCCATCCGATCGCTGAGCCCAGTGCGATCGCCCAGACCCAGTGGGGCTTGAGGTGCTTGCCGAGGCGGACGACGTCGGAACTCGTCTCCGTGTGCGCGGTCGAATCCACCGGTGTGCTCTGGTCGTGGCTGTTCTGACTGCTGGACATTCAGCTCAGTTCCTCGTTGCTGTCGTCGGACTACTGGAGGTCCTACCCCCATCACGAGGACCGCGTGCGCGCAGCGGGCACGTGCGATTCATGCCCGCTCCGACACATGGTCGACTAGACAGCGGTAAGCTCACGTGAGTCTATGCGGTGCGACAGGAGCGGTGGATGACCACGAACGCAGCAATCCCGGGTCCCCAGGTCCCCTCTTGGCAGCCGTCCGAACCGGCAGACGAAGCGAACATCCTCCTTGTAGGCGACACCGGGTTCGGGCAGAGTTACGTCGACCATCACGGCGTGCAGGCAGAGGATCTCTATGAGGCGCCGTTCGGACGGCTCCGAGGACTCCTCGACAGCTCAGACCTCGTCGTCGCGAATCTCGAGACAGTCCTGACCGACCGCAGGGACTCCCCCCTCCAGGGCAAGCGGCCCTACCTCCACTACGACGATCCGACCCTCGGCACAGCCCATCTGCGCAAGCACGGCATCACCGCTGTCACCTACGCCAACAACCACGTGATGGACATGGGCGAAGCCGGCTTCCTCGACACCCTGAAGAATCTCGAGGACAGCAACA